>DATJMA010000024.1:0-59299 GCA_035509055.1 Bryobacteraceae bacterium
CGAAATCTCAACTACAACGGCTTGTGCGCGCGGAAATACGGCCTGCAGGTGACGGCTGACGGGCAGGCGCCGGGCTGGCGGGATTTCACCGAGACTGCCGAATATCGCGCCCTGGTGGGCCGCGGCGGATTCACGACGCCCTTGGATGCGTTCCCCCAGGGCAAGAGTGCATATGGCTGCTTCGACATGGCCGGCAATGCCTGGGAATGGTGCCTCGACTGGTACATGCGGGATTATTTCAAGCTCGCGGACGCCGGCCGCAATCCGCAAGGACCCAGCCGCGACCAGGCGGACGAGGTGAACCGCGCCGCCGAACGCGGCAAGTGCAAAGTGATTCGCGGCGGCTCCTGGTATGCGCACCTTTCGAGCGCACGCAGCCTGTATCGCCAAGAGACGCGCGGGCCGGAGGCGGGATACCACTCAGTGGGGTTCCGGGTGGTTATTAACGGCTAATCGGGATCAGGTGGAGGGTTCCGCCATGAGACTGTGTTTTGGTTCAGCGTGAAAATGAGGGAAGGTTTCTCGCCGAAGGGAAGAAGATTCCGCCGTACTACCGAGCACTCGAAGGAGCGGATGAAGCCCTCCAGAACGGAGGAATCGATCTGACGCAGATGGAAGAACTGCTGTCGGACATGCTCGCGAAGCAGTTAGTCGCGGTCCACGAAGACGCTCGGAGCGAGCATCTGTAGCCGCTTTTTCGTATTTGTGTGCTGATTATTGCACTTCACTCGAGCGCGGGTTCCCCATTAGGCGGTTCCGCTGTTGGTACTCCTCCCACCTCTTGGTCGCCTCGTCGCCGGCCCCGTGGATTGCGTGACTGTATATCTCGGCCGTCGTGCGGATTGAGAGTGGCCAAGGCGCGCAGACACCGAAGGCAGCGGCACTCCGGCGTCGTGAGTTTTCGGCAACCGTGCGTAAATTAGAGACAGTAACCCTGCGCGACCCAGTAATGCCAGTCGCCGATAGCTTCCTTGGTTGATTCGTCTGGATCGATGGCGTCCAGTTGTGCGAGAGGAACGGCCATCTTCCGCCCCTGCCAACGGATTTGCACAAGCATGTCATGCTCGCAGGAATCCTCACCGGCCATGCGAACAACGTCGACGATCTCGCCTTTTCTGAGCGGCGAGACATCGTTCACGGCGACACACTTCCCCTGGAACGGGAACCCGATCTTGTTTTCCAGGTAGTAATACCAGCTCATGGCCTGTTCATCTGGACTGGCATCGACGATAGCTTCGTTGTGGATGCGGTCCTCCCGCACAGCGTCTCGCATGGGTCTTTTCATGACTTCGCTCCCAGGATTCGGCGGACTGAAGTACGCCCGATCTGCACCCGACGAGCGATTTCGGACTTGCTGATGCCGGAGCGATGCAGTTTGCGGATTTCCGCCGCGTGCACAGCCGCGGTTGCCGGCCGACCAAGCCGTTTTCCATTCGCCCGTGCATGCGCCAAGCCAGCCCGGGTCCGTTCCCGGAGAATCTCTCGCTCGAACTCGGCGAAGATCGCCAGCAGGCCAGCCATGGCGCGCCCGGCTGGGGTGGTCAGGTCCAGCGCCTCGGTCAGGGATACGAACCCGACGCCGAGGTGTTCGAGTTCTTGGAGCGTCGCCAGCAGATCGGTTACCGAGCGGCCCCAGCGATCCAGTCGCCAGACGAGCACCACGTCGATCTCCCGTCGCCGTGCCGCCTCGATCAGTTTCTCACGGGCTTCTCTCCGGGCGACACCGGAGTTCACCTCGCGGACCTGCAAGGCGATGACCCAGCCACGCCGGGCAGCAAACTCGCGCATGGCACGGTTCTGCATTGCCAGAGTCTGCTGATCGTTAGTCGAGACGCGGGTGTACAGCCCAGCACGAAACACTTTCGCCGGTCTGCGTTCCTGGCCGAAAACGTCTTCGGATTTCGCATTCTGAGAGGCCCGTTTGACAGGCATTTCGAGAGATTCGTCTTGCCTGGCCGCAGTCGATCCTTTTCGGCCAGGCAGGACTCATCATATATTACGCGGCGGTGGGCCTGGCGAGCCGGCTGCCGGAGGCGGATTCCGCCATCCGATTTGAGCTTGCCGTATTCCAAGCGCAGAAGCTTGGCGGTCCGAAAAACACCGTGTTCGCGTGCCGCTTCGGCCGCCGCCGCCCACAACCCTTCTGGAGTCGGCAACCGTCCGCGGTGAGACCTCCGCCAGCGCTCGAATCCCCGGCCGACTCGCTGCATACCGCGCGGCACCTCCAACTGCGCATTTGTGGCCATGTCGGTCCTTCCTGCCGCCTTCGGCATCATGACCGACGTTACCAACTATGGTTGAGCAGAGTCATGCAGCCGAAACCTCACGAAATGCTCCCCACAATATCGCTAGCCAGGAATCACTCCAGCGCTAAAGCGCGATTTCTTCCAGCGCCCGCCGCGTCGCTTCCAACCGCACCTGGGAATGGCTCGTCAACAACGTCAACCGCCGTTGGACTGAGAAAGCAGTTCGCCGATCGTGGGTTCAACCCCGGAACGCGTCATGGGAATTGCCCATCGTCTGCACCGGACCCGCTGTGCCGGGAAGCGTCCTGGCGCCGGCGCAGCCGTCCTGCATGTCCCCGCGCGGCCAGTCGTCGAAACCGGTGCCGATCACCTCGCTGGACACCAGGCTTGCATTGCGGTACAGGTCGAAAGTGGGTGGCGCGCCCTTGGCCCGTTGTAGCATGGCGCCCCCCGGTCGGAGATCGTTCCGTGCGCTGACCGTGCTGAGATACCATAGGCTCGCGTTTCCGGTGATTCGCATCTGCAATGATTTTCCGCCAGATTTTAGTGCCAATCGGGAGGATCCGTGCCGAGGCTCGATCGAAGAGAATTGCTCAAGCTGGGTGCCCTTGCAAGCGGCGCAGCGCTCCCGCCCGCAACCCAGGCTGCATTACAAGATCGCCAGCAGGTTGCCGTAAGAACACAGGCTCCGGCCGCGCCGTGGAATGCCTGCTGGATCTGGCATCCGGGCCAGCTTGCCTACCACCTTCACACCAGAGTTTCGCGCACCGCCTTCGAACGCGTGGCGAACCTTGGGTATCCTGGCTTCTACCAGCGGCCTGAGTATGGCGCCTGGTTTCGCCGCCGGACCAGGCTCGCTGCCGATACGCCGGTGCGTTGGGCATGGCCGCGAGGGCGCGCACGCGTCCGCGTCAATGGACGGGAAGGCGATATCACGGTGAATCATCGGGTGCTGCCTGCCGGTCCGGTTGAGATCCTCGTCATTCAAGACATGATGCTCTCGCTCCCGTGTTTCCTCCTGGAAGGCGAGGGCGTGGCCACGGGCGCGGATTGGGAAGCCAGCCTCGACGGCGAACACTGGACCGCCGCCGAAGCCGCGGAACGGCCTTGCTCGCCTGGGCGGTTCCCCGATCAGGAAATCGACGGCCACAAACGGCTGCTCCCCCGTACCGCCGCGCGCCTCTTCCTGGCGAGCGAAAAAGCCGGTGGATACGACCTCGCCAAGGGCGGCGAAGTGGTGCTGGATTTTCACGAGATCGAGTTGGGTGTGGTCGGGTTCACGGCCGCCGGAGCGGGCGAGCTGACGGTGACGGTAGGTGAATCCTTCGAAGAAGCCAGCGAGGGAGATGAGTCCAGGTTCGAGCAGTTGCCGCTCGAGCCGGTGCGCCTCGAATCCGCCCCCCGCTCCTTCTCGCTTCCCGAACGCACGGTCCGTTTTGTCCGCTTTCACGCCAGCCGCAATTGCCGGATCGATGCCGTGGATATGAACGCCCGCTTCTATCCCGTGGAATACCGGGGCCGGTTCGAATCGAGCGACGCGCGCCTGAACCAGATCTGGAAAGTGGGAGCAGCCACACTCCACGCTTGCATGCACGATGCCACGATTCTCGACGGGATCAAACGCGACGGCCTGGTGTGGCTGTTCGATCAGAATATCGATTTCGATGCCGTGGATTGCCTGTTCTTCGACACGGCCGTGGTGCGAAACACGCTGCTGACTCAGACCCCGCCTCCGGGCGCGGCCCTGGATCGCATTGGGGAATTCGAGCTGCTGATGTACTACGTGATGGGCTTTGGCCAGGACTACCTGACGCGCGGGGAGGCGTCGTTTTCGGAGCGCTACCGCGCCAACCTGACCGAGGTGCTCGACCTGTTTATGCGTTTGCAGGACGAGCAAGGCTTCATCCCCGCCAGGGCCTTTTCCCCGAAGAAGACCAGCCCGGGCGGTCCGGGAGTTCAGGGCGTCGATTACCTCGGTGAGTACTTTCCCGATTGGGCCGGGAAAAGCGACCGCGGCGAAAAACGCGCCACCGATCTCGATTGCGCGGGCACGCCAACCTATGGCCAGATGCTCATCCTGCTTTCCCTCGAGACGGGCGCGCAGCTCGCGCGCGCATGGGGCGATGCGGCCCTTGCCGGCCGCTACGCCGGTGCCGCCGCGCGGCTTCGATCGAACATCGTAGCCGCCTTCTGGGACGACGCGCAGGGGGCCTTCATCAACGGGCTCGATCGCAGCGGAGCGCGCGATGCACGCCTTTCCACGTTCGCCCAGACTTGGGGTATCCTGCTCGGCCTGGTCCCGCAAGGAAAGACCGCCGGCCTGTTCCAAGCGGTCTATGACAACCCGCGCCGGCGGCCGCGCAACATTAGCATGCAGGCTTATTACGAGCTGCTCGCGTACACCCAAGCCGGCCGCTTTCCCCAGGCGATCGACTACCTGAAGAAAAATTGGGGCTGGATGCTGGACAATGGCTTCACGCGCTTCGTGGAAGACATTCGCGTGGACGATGGACCGCGGGAGCGATTGGCCTTCTACGGGCGTCCGTACGGTCTTAGCCTGAACCATGGCTGGACCGGCGCGACCGCCGTCTCGCTGCCCATGCGCGGCACCCTAGGCCTCCGCGTGATCGAGCCCGGCTACCGCCTCTGCGAGTTGCGGCCCAACTGGAAGCTCTTTGAATGGGTAAAGGTAAGCATCCCCACTCCGCACGGCAGCCTGTCGCTCGACTACAGTCGCCAGAAGGGGGCGGAAATCGAAGTGCCGGACGGGGTCCGCATCCGCTTGCTGGATGAGCACGGCGGCGCCGCCGAGTTTGGTCCCGGACGACACACGGTTTGATCGGCGCGCAAGCCGTCCATTCGTCTTCGCGCCCTTCGGGCATCCGGCCGCCCGCAATCGATCGGCGTGACGTTCGCGGTGGCGTCGCCGCGGCGATCAAACCATAGCGGCATTTCAATGCTCTGCCCCATTGCACCAGCGCGCGCCGCGTCGCGCCTTATTCCCCGCCGCGAATCAGCTCCGCCAATCGCTCCAGAAACGCCGCCTGCCCCTTCACGATCTTCCTCCCCGCGTCGTCCAGACCGAACCACTCCGCCCGGTCCACCTCGGGAAATTCCGCGTGCTTTCCGGAACGCGGCGGCCACTCCATCCGGAAAGTATTGCTCCTCAGTCCGGCGGGATCGAAATCCCCGCGAACCGCCCACCCGTGAACCACCTTGCCGCCAGCTTGTTTGATGGCGCCGAGCGCCATAAATTCGCCTTCCGGCCGCGTTCCCGTTTCCTCTTCGAACTCCCGTTTGGCCGCGGCGAGAGGGTCTTCCCCATCTTCGAACTCTCCTTTCGGGATGGACCACGCTCCCTCGTCCTTTCGTGCCCAGAACGGGCCGCCGGGGTGAACTAACAAAACCTCGACCCCAGCCCTTGAATCCCGGAATAACAGCAGTCCTGCGCTCTTTTTCGCCATGCCGGAAAGAATTTCTGCAAAATACTATCAACCACATTTAACATTCCGGCGTCTAAGTTTAGCGGGAAGCCATGATTCGGAGCGTGGCCACAGCATCGGGTGTGTTCGTTGCCGTCACTCTGGTTTCCTGCGGCAGCCTTCCGCCAGGCACCACGCGCGCGGCCTCACCTACGCCCGATTCCCAGCCCAAAGCAGTCAAACGCGAAATCCGGCTTACCGGCGTGGTAGCGGCCGTGCACTCCACTAAGATCCTGGTCCCGCAGATCACCGGTCAGTACAATCAGATGACGCTGACCCACATCGTCCCCAACGGCACAAGCGTAGCCAAGGGCGACCTCATCGCCAGCTTCGACGCCACTACCCAGATGGATACCGCCCGCGACGCCAATGCCAAGTTCGACGATCTCGGCCACCAGGCCGACCAGAAGCGCGCCCAGAACCGCGCCGATGCCGAAAAGCGCGCCACCGATTTGCGGCAGGCCGAAGCCGACCTGGCCACCGCCCAGATCGAATTGCGCAAAGGACCGGTATTGAGCGAAATCCAGCGCCTCACCAACGAGGAAAAGGCGCGCATCGCCGCGCTCCACGTCGAAAGCCTCAAAAAGTCGAACGCCCTGCACGATCAGGCTGACCAGGCCGCCCTGCGCATTCTGGAACTCCAGCGCGACCGCCAGAAAGTGGCCATGGAGCGCGCGCAGAGCAACATCCAGCGCCTCCAGGTCACCGCCCCCCTCGAGGGGATGGTAGCCATGGAAAACATTTATCGCGGCAACTCCTGGGGCCACGCCCGCGAAGGCGATCAGCTCTATCGCGGAATGGGCCTGGTGAGCATCTTCGATCCCTCGGAAATGCTGGTGAAGTCGAGCGTCGGCGAGCCCGACATCGCCGCCATAGTCCCCGGCACGCGCGCCACCGTCTACCCGGACGCCTATCCCGATTTGGCCTTGCCCGCGCACCTGGAATTCTCCAGCCCGGTGGCCGCGTCCGCGCTCGATAGCCCCATCAAGACCTTTCTGGCGGTGTTTCGCATCGATCGCAACGATCCCCGCCTCCTGCCCGATCTCTCCGTGGCGCTGGTGCTCGATTCCGCTCCCGCGAAAGCGAGTGCCCAATGACTCCCACGCCCGTGAGTCCCGCCGCGCCGGCCGTGGCGCCCGGTCGATCCCCTGCGTCTCCGGCGGTGCGCCGCAGACGCTTGCGTCCCTGGGTGATCGCGGGGCTCGTGCTGCTTGCCGCCGGCGCCGCGGCCGTGGGCGTATCCCGCTTGCGGCATGTCCAGACCGGAGAGGAAGTACCCTCCATGCCAGTGAGGCAGGGCGAATTTCTGGTCATCGTGCGCTGCCGCGGCGATCTGGAGCCCCGCCATTCGGTGGGGTTTTACACTCCCATGGTCCCCAATCTCCGCATCGCCTGGATGGCGCCCGGTGGTGAGCCCATCAAGCAGGGCGAGCCTATTATCCGGTTCGATTCCAGCCAGGCCCAGCAGCAACTGGCGCAAAAAGAGGCGTCTCTCCAATCGGCACAGGCTTCGCTCGATCAATTTGTGGCCCAGAATCGCATCAACGTCGAACAGGATAAGAGCGATCTTTCCGATGCCCAGTACGCCGTAGAAACGGCCAAACTCGATGTCACCATGAAGTCGCTCAAGAGTCCCATCGACGGCCAGGAAGCGCAGATCACCGAAAAGGTCTCCGAACAGAAGCTCAAAGCCGAAGAAGCCAAGGTGGATCTGGACCGCGCCGCCGACCAGAGCAAGCTGGCGTCTCTCACGCGTCTTCGCGACCAGGCCAAAGCCGACGTCGATCTCGCCAAATCGCGCATCGCCCAGATGGAAATCAAAGCGCCCGGTACCGGGCTGTTGACTTTTCAGTTGAACTACCAGGGTTCGATCGGCAGCAGCGATGCCAAACCTTATAAAGTGGGCGATACGGTTTGGTCGGGCATGGGTCTGGGTGAAATTCCCGACGTCAACACCCTCGAACTGGTTGGAAAAATCGAGGAAATCGACCGCGGCCGCATCGCCGTGGGCCAGGACGTTCTCGTAAAGCTGGATGCCCTTCCGGAATTGACGTTACCCGCGAAACTCGGCCAGATTTCTCCGCTGGCCGAAGTGAGTCTCAGCGAATTTCCCCCCACCCGCAGTTTCCTGGCGTCGGCGCAGATTCTGCATCCCGATCCGCGCCTGCGTCCCAGCATGAACGGCGGCATGGATATCGTGGTGAACAAGATTCCGCACGCCATCAGCATCCCCGCGAGGGCGCTGTTTACTAAGTCCGGCCAGCCGGTAGTGTATGTCCGCCGCGCCGGTGGTTACCGCGCTGTGGGTGTGAAGGTAGAAGCCCGCAATCCCGACGAAATCGCCATCTCCGGCGTCCCGGCCGGTACCGTGGTGGCGCTCCAGGATATCGCCAGGGAGATGCCCCGGAAATGAAGGCGCGCATTCTGGTATCGGTGCTGGTGCTGGCCGTCCTCGGCGCGCTCGCCTGGGGAGCGATGCGCCTGGTCAGGGTGGCTACCGCGACTACCAGCGTGGAGGTGCCCACCACCAGGGTCCGGCGCGGCAAGGTGAGTATCAACGTCACCGCGCGCGGCGAGTTGCAGGGCGGCAACTCGGAGATGATCGTGGTGCCGCCGCTGGGCGCCGATTCCACCGCCATCACCTTCCTCCGCTCTCCGGGCGAGCTCGTGAACCAGGGCGATACCGTCGTGGAGTTCGATACCACGCTCCAGGAATATAACCTTCGCGAAGCGGAAGCCGACCTCGCCGAGGCCGACCAGCAGGTGATTCAGGCCCAGGCGGCGGCGGATGCCGGCGACGAGGAAAACAGCTACGCGCTCCTCCAGGCGGAATCGGACGTAAAAACGGCCGAGCTCAACGTGCGCAGTAACGCCGTTCTCCCGGCCATCCAGGCGCGCGAGAACGAGATCGCATTGGAGGCCGCCCGCAAGCGCCTGGCGCAGGCCAAACAAAACCTGACGAATAAGAATGACAACTTAAAGGCCGCCATCAAGATTCAGCAGGCTAATCAGAACAAGGCTAAGGTAACCGCGGAGATGAATCGTAAGATCATCGAGAACATGGTGGTGAAAGCCAAAAGTTCCGGCTATGTGAACCTCCAGAACAACACGCGCAACCAGTTCATCTGGTATGAAGGCATGACGTTCCCTACCATCCAGTTGGGCGACACGGTCTACAGCGGCATGCCGATCGCGCAGATCCTGAACCTGAAGGATTGGGAAGTGTCCGCCCATATCGGCGAACTGGACCGCGGCCATCTTTCGGAAGGGCAGAAAGTCTCCGTAACCCTGGTGGCGCTGCCGGGAAAGACATTCTCCGGGCATGTGAAAAGCCTGGGCGGCACCACCGGCTCGCCGTGGGACCGTCACTTCGATTGCCGCATCGCCCTCGACGAAGGCGCTCCGGGCATGCACCCCGGCCTGACCTCTAATATGGTGATCACTACTCAAGTGCTCGACAACGCCACCTGGCTTCCCTCCGAAGCGCTGTTCGAAAACGGCGGCAAAAGCTTCGTCTACCAGCGCACGCCGCAGGGTTTCACGCCGCGCGACGTCACACTCGTGACTCGCGGCGAAAGCCAGGTGGTCATCTCCGGCCTTAAGGAAGGCGAAGTGGTGGCGATGTCCAACCCCGAGCAGCAGAACAAGCCGGCGGCCGCCGATAAGAACGGCGCCATGAAAGCCCTCCAGAAATGATCTCCATCACCTGGGTTCAGGCCGTAGTGCTGCTGGTGGTCATCGCCCTCGTCGTGTGGGCCGCATCGCGCCTCTCGCAGGACGTCCGGCAGGCACTGGGCAACTTGCGCGCGCAGAAGACGCGGACGCTGCTGACCGCGCTCGGAATCGTATTCGGCGTCGGATCGGTGATCGGCATGCTCGCCATCGGCTCGGGCGCCAAGGAAGAGTCGCTGCGCTTCATCGAGCAGTTAGGCGTGCGCAACGTGCTGGTGGATGCCCGCCCCACGGCCAGCCGCGAGGAGTTCATGCAGCGGCGGAAGTCCTCGCCCGGCCTTTCCGAGCGCGACGTGCGTATTCTGCGCGCCAACATCGAATCCATCGAGCTGCTCTCCGCGCGCCGCACCATGCATCCGGCGCAGGTGCTGCCGAAACCCGCCAAGGATATGCCCGAATTGTACGGCGTCAACTCGAGCTACGCGGCCATCCACAGCCTGCACGCGGCCGAGGGGAGTTTCTTCAGCCAGGCCGACGACGATGGCAGTGCCACCGTCTGCGTTCTCGGCGAAACGGCCAAGGTGAACCTTCTGGGATACGCTCCCGCGGTCGGAAAATTTGTGAAGGTCAACGACACCTGGCTCGAAGTGGTGGGTGTGCTCGCCGAACAACTCATGGCCGGCGCCAGTTCGAGCGGCGGCACCATGCAGGATATCAACAACCTGATCTACATCCCGTTGAACACCTTCCAATACCGCTTCTGGGACTCCAGCGCCAGCCAGAAGGACGATCTCGACGGCATCGAAATGCGGCTGCGCGAGAATGCCGATAGCGTCGAAGTGGCCAAGGTCGTGACCGCGGTCTTGAACCAGACCCATCACGAAGTGCAGGATTACTCGGTGACCATCCCCGCCGCTCTGCTGGCGCAGCAGAAGCGCACCCAGACCATCTTCACTTACGTCATGGTGGCCATTGCCGCCATCTCGCTGCTGGTGGGCGGCATCGGCATCATGAACATCGTGCTGGCCACGGTCATGGAGCGGACGCGCGAGATCGGCGTCCGCCGGTCTGTCGGGGCGCGCCGCTTCGATATCGTGCGCCAGTTTCTCACCGAGTCGGTGCTGATTTCGATGGGCGGCGGACTGTTGGGAATCGCCTTCGGGTTCTTCCTGGCGTGGCTCATCGCGCGGACCGCGGAGTGGAAGACCATCGTGACCACAGCCTCGGTGGTGATCGCGTTCGGAGTGTCGGTGTTTGTGGGCATCGTCTTCGGAATCTACCCGGCGGTGAAAGCCTCGCGCATCAATCCGATTGATGCCTTGCGGTATGAATAGGCCCCCGCGTGAAAATCTTCGCAGTGGCCATCCCGAGGCAAGGCCGTGCCAGGGCAATGCGTCGGGACGCGGCGAAATCGATCATGTGGTGGCAGTGCTAGCCTCTGGCCGGCGGGCTGGCGTTGTGGGCCTCGAGCCCCTGCCTGGCGCGATCGCGCAGCTCGCCGATCTTCGATCCGGTGAGCGCGGTCGCCACCGCGCCTCCCAATAGCAGCGGCAGCGTCGAAGCAAAAAAGAGAATGATCGAAAAAGTCTTGGCGTCGTTATCGCCGAGGTCGAAGAGACGCAAGGCAGTAATACAGGCGATGTTCATCAGCCCTATGTTTCCGGGCGCGTTTGGCACCACCGTCGCCAACCGCACGATGGTGAGCACTCCAGCCGCAACCCAGAACGAATAGTCCAGCAAATAGGCGCGCATCATCATGTAAACCGTCAGATATTGCAGCAGCAGATATACCAGGCTGATCAACGCCGTCCGCGTGAGCGTCCGGCGGTTGCCCATCAGGTGCAAGCCTTCCACTACGTGGCGCAAAGCGGCGGCCCACTTGCTCTCGCGAATCACCATATGGGCGTGGTGTTTGTGCTTGATGATCCAAACCAGGACGATCACGCAAACCAGCAGCAGCCCCGCCAGCAGTTGCACCAGGATGGTCAGATCGCGGGGAATCTTCTTCACGAAAATCGTGGTGATGAGGAAGGCGGTCAGCATCCAGCATCCATCGATCACGCGCTCCACCGCCGCCGAGGCGAATGTCACCGAAAGATTCAGCCCGGTCCAGTGCGACAGCAGATAGCAGCGGATCAACTCGCCCACGCGCAGCGGCAGCACTTCGTTGGCGAACAAGCCGATGTAGATCGACTGCACCGTGCGCCAGAGCCGCAATTTCGCCACTGGTTCGAGCAACGTGTTCCAGCGGATTCCGTGTACGACGTAGACCGAGAGGTCGCACAGCACCGCCGCCGTAACCCACCACCAGTCGAGCGACCGGATGGCGGGGATGAGTTCGTTGAACTGATATTTGTGGAGCGCCACGAAGAGGCACACCGCCGAGAGGCAATAGCCCATGGCCTGCAAAACCCACGGCGGCAGTTTGCGGCGGGGCGCGGCGGGGCTCATGCGGGCCAGTTTCCGAAGCTCACAAGATAATCATAACGTGGCCCAATTCACCGCCGTACCGGCGCTACCATATCGTGGGAGAATCGCATGCCGCGTTATGCCTTCAAACTTCGCATCAAGCAAGACGCCATCGAAGAATACGAGCGCGAACATCAGCGCGTGTGGCCCGAACTGCTGGCCAAATTGAAAGAAGTCGGGATCTCCGACTACTCCATTTTTCGCCGCGGGCAGGAACTGATTCTCGTCCTGCGCGTCGACGACTTCGAAAAAGCCTGGGACGAACTCGACCGCGACCCCGTCAATCAACGCTGGCAGGTTTTCATGAGCCGCCTTTTCGAACCAGTGCCGGACCAGCGCCAAGGAGAGCGGTTCGCCATGATGAAAGAAGTTTTCTACCTGGAATAGCGCCACCGGCAGTACAATACGGGTTTTGCATTTGGGAGCGAACGAATGACACCGAATCCCGGGCTCGGAGTGGTGTTTCACTGGCTGGGCGGCCTCGCGTCCGGCAGTTTTTACGTGCCGTTTCGCGCCGTAAAACGCTGGTCGTGGGAAACGTACTGGCTGGTGGGCGGCATCTTCAGTTGGATCATCGCTCCCTGGGTGTTGGGACTGCTGATGACCAACGACCTCACCGGCGTGCTGCGCGAGGCCCACACCTCTACCCTGTTCTGGTGCTATTTCTGGGGCCTGCTGTGGGGGTTCGGAGGCCTCACCTTCGGACTCACCATGCGCTATCTCGGCATGTCGCTGGGGATGGCGATGGTGCTCGGCTACTGTGCCGCGTTCGGCACGCTCATGCCGCCGATTTTCGACGGCGTGTTCTTCACCAGCGTTTTGGGCACCACGTCGGGGCGGGTGATTCTCCTGGGCGTCGCCGTCTGCATGGCCGGAATCGCCGTCGCCGGGCGCGCCGGCATGTCCAAAGAGCGCGAAATGTCGGCCGAGCAGAAGCAGGAAGTGATCAAGGAGTTCAATCTCAAAAAGGGAGTGCTGGTAGCGACGTTTTCGGGCGTCATGAGCGCCTGTTTTTCATATGGACTGCGGGCCGGCGATCCCATCAAGTTGCTGGCGCTCCAGCACGGCACTTCCACGTTGTGGCAGGGGCTTCCGGTGCTGGTTCCGGTGCTTCTCGGCGGGTTCACGACGAACTTCGTCTGGTGCCTGCTGCTCAACGTGCGCAACCGTTCGGGGCACGAGTATTTCAGCGCGGCAAAGAGCAAAGCTCCCATGCTGCCGAACTACCTGTTCAGCGCGCTCGCCGGCGTGACGTGGTATTTCCAGTTCTTCTTCTACACCATGGGCGAGACGCAGATGGGGGCGTACAAATTCTCCAGTTGGACGCTGCACATGGCCAGCATCATCGTCTTCAGCAGCCTGTGGGGGATCGGATTGCACGAATGGCGCGGCGCCAGCCGGCACACCAAGATGCTCCTGGGGCTCAGCATTTTCGTCCTCATCCTTTCCACGCTGGTGGTCGGGTTCGGAAACTACCTGGGCACGCTGAAGACACAGTAGTGCGACAATGAATCGATGCAAAAAGCTCTGTTTTTCTGCCTTGCGCTGGCGGTGATCCGGCCGGCTGCGGCGCAGAAGGATTTTGCCGGCTGGCCGGAAGGAAAATCGCCGCGCGAGATCGGCAAGCGGGTCGCCGAACGCTTCGTGTCGAGCCCCCACATGCGTCCCGACAAAATCATCTATCCCGAAGTCTGCGCCTGGTACGGCGCGCTGACGTTCGCGAAGCTGAGCGGCGACAAGGACCTGACCCGCCGCCTGATCGCGCGCTTCGACCCGCTGCTGGGAGTGGATTCCAAGCTGGTTTCGACCGAGCGGCACGTCGATTTTTCGGTATTCGGCACGGTGCCGCTGGAGATTTATATCCAGACCAAGGACAAGAAGTATCTCGACCTCGGGCTTTCCATCGCCGACCGGCAGTGGGAAAATCCCAGAACCGACGGACTGACCGCGGAGACGCGCTTCTGGATCGACGACATGTTCATGATCACCGCGGTGCAGGTGCAGGCGTACCGCGCTACCGGGGATCGCAAATATCTCGACCGCGCCGCCGATGAAATGGCGGCTTATCTGGAGAAACTGCAACAGCCCAGCGGCCTCTTTTACCACGCTCCGGACGTTCCGTTTTACTGGGGACGCGGCAACGGATGGGTAGCCGCGGGGATGGCGGAAATGTTGCGGTCGCTGCCCAAGGACCATCCCAAACGGGCGCAGATCCTGGTGAGTTATCTCAAAATGATGGACACGCTGCTGAAATACCAGGGCGCCGATGGAATGTGGAAACAGTTGATCGACCACCCGGAAGCCTGGCCGGAAACTTCCAGCACGGGGATGTTCACCTTCGCCATGATTACCGGCGTCAGGAATCACTGGCTGGATGCGAAGGTGTACGGCCCGGCGGCGCGCAAGGCGTGGACCGCACTTACCGGATATATCAATTCCGACGGCGATATCAGCAACGTCTGCGAAGGCACCAATAAGTTGAACGACCTGCAATATTACCTCAATCGCAAGCGGAACACGGGCGATCTGCACGGGCAGGCGCCGCTGCTCTGGTGCGCGTCGGCGCTGCTGCGGTAATTACTCTTCGCGCAACGCCACCAGGGGATCGACCGGCGCCGCGCGCAAGGCGGGAATCCGGCGATGGCCGTGGCGAACGTGCCGGGGCCGTGAGGCTCGACGCCGAAGAGCCTGGAGTAACTTTCGGCCGGGTTACTTCTTCTTGCGGATATAGACGGCGCCGTTCAGGGTATGGATAGTCAAATCCACGCCGCCGCCGTTGATGGTGCCGCGGATGGTGCTGTCGATGCGAATGCGGTTGCCGTCCCGGACGCTGCGGGAGCCGCCCAGGGCCACGTCGAAATCGCTATAGACCGCGCCGTGGTTGGATTTTACGGTAAGATCGGCCTTCACGTCGGCCGGAAGCGTCAGGTCCACTACCCCGTTCAGGGTGCTGAACGCCAGGGGCTTGGTGCTGCTGACCTGGTCCATCGTGACCTTGATTTCGCCGTTCTGCGAATCGGCGTTCACGGTACCCGAGACATTGCTGAGCACGATGCGGCCGTTCAGGGTGTGAACTTCGGTCTCGCCGCGGACACCATCCACATCGATGCCGCCCGAGAGGGTGTGCAATTTGAGCGAAGTATCCACCGGCACCGTGATGGTGACGCTGCTATTCCCGTACTGGCTGCGCACGGAAATGACGTTATCGTCCTGCACCACTTCGAGGCCGCGGCTGGATTCGCCGATGCGGTGCAGGCCGTCGCGAGTCTCCTCACGCTGCCTGTGCTCGCTGCCTTCCACGATGACATCGTTGCCGGAATGGGTCCTCACCGTGATGGAGCCATTCAACAGGTTGCAGGTGACCACTCGCGGGCCCGACGTGTTGCGCGCCGGCACCACGATGCGGTCCCCGTAGGTATCTTGCGCGGTTCCCGCCGCGCAGACGGCTAGTAAAAGGCCTATCGAGGCCAGAATCGGTTTCATGGCTGTTGTCCTTACGCTTTCGAATGCAGGCGGATGCTGCCGTTCATGGTGTGCAGGTTCATCTCCGGTCCGCCTTTGCCGGCGCGCACATTCATGGTTCCGCCGGTGCGATAAATAAATCGGTTGCCCGAAATCTCACCCTTCACGGTGGTTGGTATGGTGGAGACGTCGAAATCGGCGTACACTCCGCCGTGCATGGTCTCGATGCGAAAATCGGCGTCGGGATTGGAGTGGAAATAGACGTCCACCGACCCGTTCATGGTGTGGAACGAGGACGCCTTCGTGGGATTGCGATTGAACGCCACATTCACGCTGCCGTTCATGGTTTCGACCGATCCCGTTCCGCCGATATCCTCCATATCCACTCTCCCGTTCATGGTCTTGACGGTGTAGTCGCCGGCGACGTTGCGCACTTCGATGGTCCCGTTCATGGTGTGCAGATCGAGCGCGATGCCGGATGGCACCTGGATCTCGCACTCGAAGACCACGCTGTAATGGCGGCGATGCCAGCCATCTTCGGGGCGCGACTCGTGCAACTTCACGGTATTGCCCTCCTGCGCGATTTCGAGCTGGACCTCGTGTTTGGCGTCATCCATGTCCGACTGCGATTCGGCGCGGGTGCGCCGCTCGATGGTCATCTGGATTTCCGAACCGCCGCCGCCGGTGACGCGGATGGGACCGTTGATCTGGTCGGAAACGAGCTTCGAGACATTCTCGCCGGGGGCCACATGGAACGATTTATGGATGGTCTCACGGTCTTCGTGCCACCACGAGTCGTTGGGCGCGGCCGAAAGCGCGGGCAAGATCAGGAGAGTGAGAAGAACGGCGGATTTCATTTCGATACCTCGATTTTCTGTGCCGCCGCGGCGGCCCTCTGGCGCACGGCGAGATCGGCTTTGGGATCCTGCATGATCTGGCGCATAACGGGCAACGCCGACTTGTCGCTCACCTCCGCCAGGACGTCGATGATGGCGGCTTCCACGAGCGGCGAATCCTGCAACGGCAGAGCGTCTACCAGAGCGCGCTGAATATCGGGGCGGATGGCGAGATTCTCGAGCGCATCGAGGGCGCGCAGCCGGACGTTGACATTGGCGTCGTGATTCAGGGTGAACAGCAGAGCCTGGTCGATCTGCTTATCGGGCTGCGCGATCTGGCTGGCGTAGGTGACGCCGCGGATGCGCGAACTCGAGGATTGATCCTGAAGCATGGACAGCGCCACGGTCTGGCGCAGGTTTTCCACTTGCGCCTGAAGTTGCGCGATCTCCGGTTCGGTGGTGCGCGGACGGGCGAGGTAACGGCTGCCGAATCCGCCGGCCACCACCAAAAGAACCGCCAGCGCCGTCTGCCAGGCGGCTTTGGCCGGCCACCATCCGAAGGTCCAAAAGGACCGCTTGACCGGCGCCGCGCCGGCGCGCGTGCGGCCCAGTTCCATGCCGGCCTGATAGGCTTCGAGCACTTCCATGAAGCGGGAGTGCATCGACGGGTCCGGCTCCGGGACGGGAATCGATTCGAGCCCGCGCCACACAGCGCCGATGTCGGCCATATCGCCGCGGCAGGTGGAACAGAGTTCCAGGTGGGCGATCAGCTTTTCGCGCGCGTCGCTTTCGAGGCGGCCCGCCAGGCATTCCGGGATTTGTTCGCGAAACCGTTCACAGCTCATGATGCTCGTTCTCCACTCAGCGCGAAGAACCGGTCGCTCAACTCGCGCAGCGCCCGGTACACCCGCACCTTCACCGTCCCCACCTCACACTTCAGGACGGAGGCAATCTCCTCGTGTTTCAACTCCATGAACCGGGCCATGATGAGCACTTCCCGCTTTTCGCGGGGAAGCGACGCCATCGCCTTGCGGAGCAGGACGGCCTCCTGCTTCTTCTGCGCCTGCCGATCGGGCGGGGCATCCGGTCCACGCAATTCCACCACATCCTCCGGAAGGGCGACTTCGCCCTTGTTCTTGCCGACGTAATCCAAGTGGACATTTCTTCCCACCTGGAACATCCAGGCGCGGAACGACATTTCCGGCTGGTAGGTGTGCCGGTACTTCAAAATCCGGTAGAAGACTTCCTGCACCAGGTCTTCCGCGGTGGAGCGGCTGGCGGTGAGATGCAGGAAGAAATGGAACAGCGAGCGCTGATGCCGGTCGAAAAGCTGTTCCAGCTTGGCGACGTCTCCCGCCCGGACTTCCCACATGATTTGTTCGTCTTCCACTGTGTTTCAGTCTACGTAATGGAATACCGGGTGGGGCGGAAAAGGTTACGGGGAAGCTCTGAGCCAGGAGCCGGAAGGAAACCCGGGGGAACGAAGCCAATTTTTCGGTCAGGCATTTCGATTCAACGAGGTTCCGGGCTGCAACCGGGGACCGGCCGGCTGAGGGTTAAGGGGTCGAACTCGGCCCCGGAGGCCTCGTCGGATGCCGCCGGGGGAGTTGGCGGAACGAAGCCATTTTTCGCTTTCGGCGTTTGGACTGTTGGAGTTGCAGGGGTGGTTGGGGGCTCGGGTTCGGCGGACTGGAGGCGGCGGAGTTCGCGAAGGGCGTTATGGTAATGGCGCTGGGTGGAATCGATACGCCGCTGCAGGCGGGCGAAGACGTCGCAGTTTTCCTTGAAGACCTGGCCAAGGGTGATATCGAAGACGTGCCAGGCTTTTTCGGTGAGCTGGGTATCGATGGCGCGGAACCGGCGGAGGTGCCATTCGCAATCGATGAGGGTATCGACGAGCATGCGCTCGGCGGGGGTGGCGGGGCGGTAGTGATGGTAGTATTCAGCGGTCAGTTCGTCGAGGTCGTCTTTGGATTCGCCGCGAATGATCATGGATTTAGCTTCGATGCCGGTTTTCAGGGCATTCCTGGCGGAGCGAGCCTTGCCATCCTCGGAGCGAGGTCCGGTGGATTTCTGGGAGTTGCGGCGGTTGGCCGCGATTTGTTTGGGAGTTGCCATAGAAGGCGAGAGTAGCGGACAGTCAACCGGCTGGATCGCTGGCTGGAAGATAAGTGGATGAAAAGGCGGGAAATTGAGGCGCGAGGCCGGTGTCAACGCCGTCCCGTGGGCGCCAAAAGCAGATTCACCGGCAGCCCCGCGGATTCAGGGACGTTTCGTTTTATACTGGCCAAATCGGGCTCCCAATGGCAATCCGGCCCCGATCATTTTCGCCTCAGGAGTTTCGGCACTCATGTCCCGACTGGTTTGCTGCCTCATCTTAGCTGCCTCAATACCCATCCCCGGCGCGGCGCAGTTTTTAGGGCTGGGCGGGTGGACCCCGTTTGGCTTTCTCGCGTACGGCCAGGGCGAACAAATCGGCACGTGCACCTACGCCATACCCGTGTTCTCTTTTGTGACGGTTACCGGGGATAGCTATTGGTGGATTCTCTACAACAAATGCACGGGCCAATCCGAGCTCACCCAGTATGCTCCCGGTAACTACCAGAATGGCGGGGCGCACAATGATTTGGCGGGCGCCACCCCAAAAACGACCAGCAGTCGCCAGACAGCCGGTGTTGGGTCGCAACCGGAGACGGGCGTGGTGCTCGCGAATGGCGATTCGGTGGCGGCAGTGGTCGCCGGCACAACGCTTTCCACAAGTTTGTTTACCGGCAGCGCCACACTCCAACCGTTGGGACAGTACAGCCCTGGAGCCAACCCGCAGCACGTAATCGCCGCCGATTTCAATGGCGACGGCATCGCGGATCTCGCGGTCAGCAATTACGGCGACCTGGACACCAATCTGGGCGGGACGATCGCGATTCTCTTCGGAAAAGGGGATGGAACCTTTACCGCCGGGCCGGTGACCAACGCCGCTACTCCCAGTGCCATCTATGCGGCCGATTTCAATGGCGATGGCAAGATGGACCTGGTGTACGGCAATGTGAACAACGACGAGGTGGTCGTGCTGCCGGGCAACGGCGATGGCACATTTCAAAGCCCGGTTAGTTACAAAATTACCGGATCGCCGCAGTCGATTGTCGCCGCGGATTTCAATGGCGACGGCAAGCTGGACCTGGCCTCGGCGAATTACCTGGGCGGCGTTTCGGTTTTACTGGGAACGGGCGGCGGCGCCTTTGGGCCGGCGAAAAACTACCCCAGCGGGAAAGGCGAGGCGACATACCTGGCCTTCGCCGATTTGAACAACAATGGCACTCCGGATCTGATTGTGGCCGACCCGCAAGCCAACGCCTTTTCGTTTCTGTCCGGCAACGGCGACGGCACGTTTCAAGCGCCGGTGGAATATGCCACCGGCGCCGGTCCGGGGTATTTCGGATTGTCGTTGAACAGCGGCCAGATCGACCTTGCCACATTCGACGAGGTCACGGACACCCTGCTCGTGACCCCGGTATCTTCTACGGGGATCGCCGGGGCTCCGCCGCTGTACCAGTTTTCGCAGGCAGCGACCGGGGTCGCGGCCGGGGATTTGACCGGTGATGGCTACCCCGACATGGTCGTTGCGAACGGGTCGCTCTCGGTGCTGCTGCGGGTTCCCGACGGAGCTTTCCAGGCGCCTGTGAGTTACACTTTGCAATCCGGCTCGCATGCCGCGGCGGTAGCCATCGCCGACGTCAATAACGACGGCAGCGCCGATGTCGTGGCGGCCTCCAGTCAGGGCACGCTGGCAGGTACTTTGGACATCGCGCTCAACAGCGGCAACGGGAGTCTGGGAACGCAAAGCAGCTACGCCCTGGGCGGGTATCCGGGAGGGTTTGACGGCGCGCCCGCCAGCGGCCTGGCGACGGGCAATTTCGACGGAACGAACGGGCCGGACGTGGCGGCGGGTTACCAAACCTCCAACAACGGGACCGGTAGCGGCGGCATTTCGGTGTTGCTCAACGCGGGTGGGGGCGCGTTCCATCCGGCGGTGAACTATGCGGTAGGCGGCTTGTCGGTCTACTGCACCTTGACGGGCGATTTCAACGGCGATGGAAAGCTCGATCTGGCGGCCTGCGGCGGCGCGCCCAATTCCAACCCAGCGACGGCCGGCGCGGTGGGAATTCTGCTGGGCAATGGCGATGGCACGTTCCGAACCGCTGCATTGACCCCGGTTGGGTCGCCCGCCGGGTTCCCGCAGGCCATGGCCGCGGCCGATGTAAACGGCGACGGCAAACTGGATCTGGTGGTCTCGGTTTTGAGTTCGAACTATACAGCTACGATCGCGGTGCTCCTCGGCAATGGAGACGGTACCTTCCGGCAACTGGCGCCGGTGAAGGTTCCCGTTTCGGGGTCGGCGGTCGCGCTGCTCGATCTGGATGGCAACGGCATCCCCGACCTGGTGGTTGGCGATACCACCGAGTCCGTGTTCCTTCTGGGCAACGGGGATGGCACATTCCAGAGTCCGGTCTACTTCAATTCAGGCGACCACGTGTCGGGGTTTGCGGTGACTTCGTGGAACAAAGACGGCGTCGAGGGCCTGGCGATTGCGCAAAGGGGACCGGAGACAGGGCAAGGCTCCGTGGAGGCGATGGTGAGCGAACTGAATCCCAAGCTCTATAGCAGTCCTCCCACCCTGAGTATCGTTTCGAGCCATACCGGCAACTTCACTGCGGGACAGCAGGGCGCTATCTATACGCTTACCGTTTCCAACGCAGCCGGGGCCGCGCCGACGGCTGGGATTGTCACGGTTACCGATACCGTGCCTTCGGGACTGACGCTGGTCTCGATGAGCGGCAACAACTGGAATTGCTCCACGAACACCTGCACGCGCAGCGACCCGGTGGCGGGCGGGTTCAGTTACGACCCGATTACGGTCACGGTGAATGTGGCGGCCAATGCCGCCTCGCCCGAGGTCAACATGGCGAGCGTTTCCGGCGCAGGTTCGGCCGCCGCCAGCGCCAGCGATTCGACCACGATCGCCGGCGGCAATGGTGGCGGAACCGGCGCACCGGCAATTACCGCCGGCGGAGTGGTGAGCGCCAGCGCGTTCGGAGAATTCGCATCGGCCGCGCCCGGGTCCTGGATCGAGATTTACGGGACGAACCTGTCCTCGGGCACGGGACCGTGGCAGGCGGGCGATTTCAATGGCATCAACGCGCCCACGATGCTGGATGGAACCTCGGTGAAGATCGGCGGCCAGTCGGCATTCGTGGACTATGTCAGCCCGACGCAGGTGAATGTTCAGGTGCCGGATTTAGCGCCTGGGTTGCAGCAGGTGGTCGTGACAGCGGGAACAAACCAGAGCGCGGCCTACAATCTGACGGTTCAGGCGGTGGACCCGGGCTTGTTGGCGCCACTGAATTTCAAGATCAACGGATTGCAGTACGCGGTGGCGATCGATGGGAGCAACTACGTGGCGCCCGCGGGCGCGATCGCCGGCGTGACTTCCGCTCCGGCCAGTCCCGGAGACGTGATCGTGCTCTACGGAGTGGGGTTCGGTCCGGTAAGCCCGTCGATACCAGAAGGACAAATCGTGCAGCAACAGAATGCCCTGCCATCGTTCAGCATCACCATTGGGGGCGCTCCGGCAGTGGTGCGGTATGCCGGGCTGGCGCCGAATTATGTGGGGTTGTATCAATTCAACGTGGTGGTGCCGGCGATCGCGGCCAATGCCGCGGCACCGCTGGCGTTTCAAGTGAACGGGACGGCGGGCACACAGACGCTATACCTGGCGGTACAGTGAACGGCGAGGACGGTTGGTTGTCCGTGCGGCCCGACCAATCCGTCACCGCTGCTGCCACAAGTCGGGCTCAGACACGGCGCGAGGATCACCATACGCTGCGTGACCGCAAGGAGGCTTCTTCAGCGCGCCAGCCGGTTACCGGCGAGATAGGGCTCACGGGAAAATTCGATGTAGTGCTGGAATTCGCGCCCGATGTAACCGCTCCTGCCCCCGGCTGTTTCCTTGTCCGGCGAGTCCCCGGATGGAAGAGCAACACGGGCTGAAGTTCGTGGCTGGACGAAGGCCGCGCGACTTTATGGTCATCGATCACATCGACAAGCCCTTGGATAATGATGCGGAACGCGGCGATGGGTCAACCAACCGGCTTCTTAATGCGCTTCCGGAGCAGGCAGATTCATCTGCGAGAGGAAGGCATCGAACCGCGGGTCGGACTTCGGCACCAGGGGGCTGCCGGGCCAGTAGGGCAGTTCGACGTCGCGTTCGCCGTAAGCTTCTTCGGTCCACGAGAAGAGGCGGTCCCAGTCTTCCAGGGCGCCGGCGAGGCCGGCGTATTCGACGGCAGGAAGCAGTTGATCGTCCGGCAAGTCTTCGGCCGCGTCGAGCATCTGGCGGGCGTCCTGAGGATCGCCCATGCGCGCTTCGAGCCTGGCTAACTGCGACGGAGGCAATTTTGCAGCGGCGCCGGAGCTGCGCAGTTTGTCGACCATCCGGCGCGCCTTGTCTTTATCGCCGGCGAGCCAGAGGACGTTGGCGAGGGCGGCCTGGGCCGCGAGATTGTCCGGCGCGAGATCGGCCGCCTTTTGCGCGAAGGGAATGGCTTGCGCGGGCTGATTGAGGGAGATGTATTCGGTGGCCAAGTCGCTCGCGACCGAGGTGGCAAGCGGATCGAGCGCCAAGGCGCGCCCACTTTCCGAAATCGCCTCATTCAGACGGCCCTGGCTGTGGAACCAGCGGGCGCTCCAGGCGCGAACGAAGGCCGATTCCGGCATCGCCTGCAAGGCACGATCGAGTTGCTCCCGGGCGCCGGACCAATCCCAGTCGTATTGCAGTTTCACGATGCCGAGCGCAAGATGGCCCATGCCCGATTCGGGGTTGAGGGCGACGGCCCGCTCGGCGGCATCGCGGGAGCCGGGCATGGCCCGATTGGGGCGCGCCATGCCGGCGGCCACGCGGTATTCCGTCACGATCGAGAGCCACGCCCACGCCTGCACGAAATTGGGATCGGCGGAGGTGGCCTGCTCGAGAAGTTGCTGCGCGCGATCGAGATCGCCCGGGCCGGACTGGTCGAAAAGATAGCGCCCCTGCAAATAGGCCGCATAGGCCTGCGACGATGGCCAATGGCGGCGTTCGGGGACTCTCGGCATGCTCACATGGAGACGCCGGGCTATGGCTGCGGCAACGTCTTCGACGGCCACGTGCGGATTATCGGCGGACCGGTCGAATGCCGCGGACCAGAGACGGTAGCCATCGGCGGTGCGTGTCATGGCGAGTGCGATGTGCAGGCGATCGCCGTTCCGCCTGACGGTCCCGGCGATGGTGGCTGCCACGCCGAGTTGTTTGGCGAGGCCGGCGGTCATGCGAAGGGCGGAGGTCCGGCCCACCACTTGAAGGCCCGGGGCGCGCGAGAGGGAATCGACGATTTCGCCGGTAAAGCCCGCCGCGAACCAGGGTTCGTCTGGCCCGGTCAGATCGTGGAACGAAAGCACGGCCAGGGAGCGAATGTGCGCGCTGGCCGCACGCGCGTGCCACTCCGTGCCGGCCCAGATGAGGAGCGTGACGCCGGCCAGAAGGGCGGTGAGGTACGTCCAAAGACTGCGAGCGGGACGTGTGGGAGGGGCGGGCGATTCCACTTTGGCAAGGTGGCCGGACATGACTACCGATACTTCGATTTTACAGGGTAGAGGAAGGGGCGCGAAAGTTTATTGTTTTTGCACCCGCATGTGCATGACACGCGAGGTGGTCAGCGGGCGGCGATCTTCGAGGAGCAGATGAAGATGGTGGCCGCGCTCAATGACGCCCGATTGCAGAATGCGGCCGGGCACGGGATCCGGGCAATACTCGGGATGACCGGAGACGCGGATGTTGCCCCCGCCGAGGCATTCGATGCGATATTGCCGGTTGCGGGTTTCCACTTCCAGGAGCGAGCCGGGCGGGAGCCCCGCGCAATCCACGAGTTCGGCGGTCACCATGGAAGCCATGCCACTTATAGGATGAAACGATGAGGCGATTGGTTACAGGATCTGGAACCCTTTTATCCTCAATATTGGGCGGGCAGGCGGAGGCGGGCCACGCAACCGGTGGCATCGGCACGATTCTCGAGGGTTAAGGCGCCGCCATGGCCCTCGGCGATCTGCCGGCTCAGGACGAGCCCAATACCCGAGCCGCCGGGTTTGGTAGTGAAGAACGGTACAAAGAGGTTCGCCGTGCCGGCAAGTCCTGGGCCTTCGTCTCGAATCCAGATATCCAGCATGGCGCCATCGAGCCGCCATCCGACTTCGACGCCGCCATTGGTAGTCAACGACGCATCGGCGGCGTTGCGGAGGAGATTGATGAGGACCTGCTCGAGCTGATCGGGGTCGCCCTGCACCGTCATTTCGGGTCCGCCCTGGACTTTCACTTTCACACGGGTTTCAAAACTCACGGCGCGCTCGACGGTGGCGCGCACTTCGAGCGGCTGCAACTGCGGGCGCGGCAGCTTGGCCAGGCGGGCGTAGGCGCCGATGAACCGGCTCAAACTTTCCGACCGGCTGGTGATCACGGTCAGGCCGCGGCGCATATCGTCGCGCCAATCGTCGGGCAGTTGTTCGCGCGCGATGATGGCGGCCAGGCTGCCGGCGATGGATTTGATGGGGGTGAGGGAATTGTTCAGCTCGTGGCCGAGGACGCGCACGAGGCGCTGCCAGGCTTGCAGTTCCTGCTCGCTGAGGGCGCGGGTGAGGTCGGAGATGACGATCAGATCGAGCGGCAGGCCGCGCTCGCGAATGCCGCTGCGGCGAACGCCAAAACGGCCGGCGCCGCCGGGAAAGGTGGCTTGGAGGGTGCTCTGGTCGGGGCCGTTCAGGCAAGCTTCGAGGCCGATCTCGTGGGCGGTCTGGCCGAGCAGTTTTTCGGGCTGCGCGGCGAGCAGGCGTTCGGCCGCGCGGTTGACGAGACGGAGGCGCTGATGTTCGTCGAAGGCGAAAATGGCGACGTCGATTTCGCGCATGACGGTGCGCAGCAGGGTAGTGGCCTCCATGGCGCCGAGGCGCTGCTCGCGCAGGGTGCTGCCGAGCGTGTTCACTTCGCGCATCACTTCGCCCAAGGCGTCATCCGGCTTGGGTGAGCGGCCGCGGACGGAATAATCGCCCTCGCGGAGGGCCCCCAGCAAATTGCTCAGGGTTTGCAGCGGGAAGACCACGCGCTCGCGGACGGCGAAGGCGAACCCGAGCCATGCGCAAACGATCAGGGTGGTGAAAGTAAGCTCGTAGCGGAGCGGATAATTTCTGGTCCACAGAAGGAAGAGCGCCGTGGCGGAGCCCGGCAGGCCGGCCAGAACGGCGAGCAACACCACGCGGCCTTCGTGGCTGATGTGCGCGGGTTTGTTGGCGCGGCTCATGGGCGCGGCAATGGTCTCTGCCGCCATTTTACAGTCCGTAGCGTTGCAAGCGGCGGTAGAGGGCGCTGCGGCTCAAGCCCAGGGCGTTGGCGGCGTGACTGACGTTGCCGTTGAAACGCGCCAGGGCTTTCTTGATGAGAAGCGCCTCCACCTCTTCCAGGCTCATTTCCTCCAGGCGGGGCGGACCCTCGCGGCCGGCGCGCAATCCCAGGTCTCCGGCGCGAATGGTGTCGCCTTGCGCCATGAGGACGGCGCGTTCGACGGCATGGTCGAGCTCCCGCACGTTGCCGGGCCAGCCGTGGGCGAGAAGGGCTTTGATGGCGCCTTCGTCGAAGCCCGTGAGCGCCTTGCGATAGTGTTCGGCGTGCTGGTGGAGGAAGTGGGAAGCGAGCAGCGGGATGTCTTCGCGGCGATCGCGCAGCGGCGGCAGCCGAAGCTCGATGGTATTCAGACGGAAGAGCAGGTCCTGGCGGAATTTGCCTTCGGCCACCTGGGCGGGGAGATCGGCATTGGTGGCGGAAAAGACGCGCACGTCCACGCGCCGCGTTTTCGACGACCCGACGCGCTCAAATTCGCCGGTTTCGAGGGTGCGCAGCAATTTGGATTGCAGGCCGGAGGAAATGTTGGCGATTTCGTCGAGGAAAAGCGTGCCGCCGTCGGCCATTTCAAAGCGGCCGACGCGATCGGCCTTGGCGTCGGTGAAGGCGCCCTTGACGTGGCCGAAGAGCTCGCTTTCGAAGACGCCTTCGGCGAGACCGCCGGTGTTCACGGTTACCAGGGGGCGGGTGGCGCGCAGGGAAACGGAGTGCAGCGTCTGCGCCACGAGTCCTTTGCCGGTGCCGTTTTCGCCGGTGATGAGGACGTTGGCGTCAGACGGTCCGACGCGCGAAATGACGTCGAGGACGGGGCGCATGGCGGCGGAGTGGGCGATCAACTGCGGGAACCGCTCGGCGCGGAGGGCGCGGTTTTCGGCTTCCAGGCGCTGGCCTTTGCGGAGGGCGCGGCCGAGCTCGATCTGCGTCTTGAGAATGGCGGAAAGCCGCGCATTGTCCCACGGCTTCTGAATGAAGTCGCGCGCGCCGCGGCGCATGGCCTCGACGGCGAGTTCGACCGACCCCCAGGCAGTCATGACGATTACCGGGAGTGTGGAATCGAGGCTCTGAATGCGGTTGAGGAGGTCGAGACCCTCCTGGCCGGAAGTGGTGTCGCGGGTGTAATTGAGGTCCATCAGGACGACGTCGAAGTCGCGGGACTCGACGGCGTCGTAGGCGGCGGCTGGTGAGGTCACGCTTTCGGCCTGATAGCCTTCTCCCTTCACGAGGAACCGGAGGGCTTCGAGGACGTCGGGCTGATCGTCCGCGATCAGAATCGATGGCGTGCGCGAGTCGGGAGATTTCATGGTCGGCAAAGAGCTAAACCGAGCAGCTTGGGCAGTTGCTGTGCCAGAAGCTATTTCTCAGCGGCTCAATTACTTAAGATACACCCTCGGGGGTGGCAAGTGTTCGAAAATGGGATTTTGGATTCCGCGGCGGGGCAGGGGAGCCGAGGAATTAGCGACGGCGGCGAATCCAAACGATGTGGAGTTGGGATTCGTGGAGGGGGGTAATCACGGTTCGCTCCTGGATCAAGGTGGCGCCGTCGTCCGACAGGCTCCGGCGGTCGGTGCCACGCATGATGGGCATTCCGCCCTGTTCCAAAACCCACGTGGTAACCAGTTGTTTTCCATCCCATCGCGTCGAGGAGCGGTTTACACCTCCGCCTGGGAGGCTGGTAATATTCGGCTGGTTGTTGGTGGTCAGCTTGAAGCTCCGCTCCGGGAGATTTCCGGCCGGTTCGTCGACGATTACCAGGCTCGAGCCGCGAAGGGTAATGGTTTGAGGGCGCATGGTATCGAACGCATGCCCCGCCGGGGGCACAGGCGCGGGTGGCCCGCTTAATTCCGGGTGCTTGACGAAGACCGTCCGGGCGGTGGAGCGGGATTTATCCACCTCCCACCTGCCGGTAAAGGCGGGCTTGGTGGCCTGTGCCAACAGAACGGCCGTTAAGAAAAGCGGAATCGCGATCGGCGGAATCTTCATCGGGTTTTCTCGCAGGAGTCAGTTTGCCGACGGCCGTTCCACCGAATCGATGACCAGTATGTCTACAGGACCCTTGGCCGGCTGGAGCTTGAGCCCCAGTTGTTCGTCTAAAGCCGCGGAGAGGTTGCCGCGAGAATCGGGCGGCGGCGCCGGCCGGGCGGAATCATTTGACGGCGAGGGAAGCGGCGGCGGCGTTGGAAGCCCGCCCAAGGTCTCATCGGGCGCAAATTCGAGATGGACATCGAACGTTCCCCGGAAACCGGTTTTGTCGACCACGATCCGCCCAAGGACATTCGACAGG
The DNA here is from genome assembly GCA_035509055.1 of Bryobacteraceae bacterium. Taxonomy (GTDB): domain Bacteria; phylum Acidobacteriota; class Terriglobia; order Bryobacterales; family Bryobacteraceae; genus PALSA-129. Next base: position 27,924 of record DATJMA010000024.1, read on the forward strand.
ACCCTGACCAACTCCGGCATCGACACCTTGCCGCCGCGCAACTGAGCGCCGGCCGACGACATCATCATTAAGACGCGGCCGCAGGCAATCGGCTGGCCGGGCGCCGGAAGCGGACCGGCATTCGGGTCGGGCGCCACACAGCTCCCTTGCTTCGGTTCCGGCAGATTCAGACCATTCTTTGCCACGGTCAACTCATAGACCGGCAGTATCTTGGTTTCGTGGTGGAGTTGGAGCTGGAACCTTTGCCGCAGGAGCGACTGCATCATCAGGCGCATCTGGCCGGGACTGGGGTTGCCTTCGGCCCTGGCGTCTATATCATAGTGCGCGGAATTGATCCATCCGGGCCCGCCGAAAATCTGGAAGGGCTTTACCCCGTAGGCGTTTTGGATGAAATACCGCAGGAGGGCCTTTTCAGCGAAGAGACGGCCGCCGGGAAGCACCTGCACGCTTCCGAGGCCCTGGATATCGGGTCCCTGTTGGGATGTCGGTTTAATGGAAGCGACATCGAAATGGATTCCTGGCGGAGACTGGGCATCAAGGACGGGGGCATGCAGCGCGCCGATCAGGATTGGCACCGCCAGAGCCGCCGTCCCGACAAGCGCCAAAGCGGCTTTGCGGGTGAAGTCCAGGCCGGCTGAGCCGGGGCGATGCAGGATGGCCTCGATGCGCTTCTTCAGATTCGCCCCCGATGCGCCGGACACGCACATCAGCCGCGATTCCGTGTAAAGCCTGCAGACGGTGAGAATGCCTTCGGCATAGACTCGCGGCTCGCAGCCGAGGCGCAAGACCTCTTCGTCGCAGGCGCGCTCGCGCTCCTCCACCATACGCCTGCCGATCCACCACACCAGGGGGTGGAACCAGAAGATGGTCTCGATAGACATCTGAATGGCGGCGACGAGATTGTCGCGCCAGCGAACATGGCAAAGCTCATGGGCGATGACGCTCTCGAGTTGGGCGGCCGTCAACCGGCGAAGAATGCCTTCCGGCAGCAAGAGGACGGGACGAAAGAGACCGAAGACGCCGGGCTCCGACAGCGTCGAAGAGGAAACGGCCCGGATGGGCAGATCCAGGAACGTGGGCGAAGCGGTGCGAACCGCGGAGCGCAGGCGCCGCCAGCGAGACCACCAGGAGGCACAGATGGCGAGAAATCCGCAGACCCAGACGGTCCACAGGACGATGCCGACCGGGCCGGCGGCGGGCAAGGCTGCCGGCAACCGCGGCGATGTGGCGGCCGGCTCGGCAAACGGCTGGCTCACCGCGCCGGCGATCGCCGACCAACTCGCCGGAACGGCTGGAGGGGATTCCGTGCGCCACTGGATTTGGCCGCCCAGCGAGATCAGCACAGAGAAGGGAATTAGAAATTTCCACGAAGCTGCCATCCATACCAAATGGCGCACCCGCGCGCGGTTGTGGCGGAGCAACAGTGCCAGCAAGGGCGCAATTCCGGCAAAAAGAGTCGATTGCCAGAGATGATTGGCAAGCAATGACAGGTATGCCGGATTCACTTCCGCTTCTCCTCGCCGGCGAGCTTGCGGAGGGCCTTCTCCGCCTCCCGGACATCCTCGAGGGTGAGCGTGCCGGATTCGACCAGGTGGGCCATGATCGGCCGGCTCCTTCCCCCGAACATACGGAGCAGTTCGTCCACCAGCCTGCGCTGGGCGCCCTCCCGGGACACCGCCGCTTCGAAAATGAAGGCGGTGGCTATTTTTTTGGTCCGGCGAACGGCCTTCTTGGCTTCGAGCCGGTACACCATGGTCTGGACTGTCGTATAGGCGAGCCTTTTCCTGGGGGGAAGCGATTCGTGGATCTCGCGAATGGAACATGGTCCCCGGCTCCACAGGGCCTCCATGATCTGAAGTTCGGGCCGGGTCAGTTTGGGAAGCGCCATGGCGGTAAACCACTCATGTCAGCTAATCTACTACGGATGTGGTTATCATGCAAGCGCCTGGTGCGCGCGCCGCGCAAAAAACGAGAGGCGGCCGGGACTTCGCGGAGAGCGGCCGCGGCAAATGCGGTCAGTCCGGATTTGCGGCAGGCCCGGCGGCGAGCACGCCGAGCAGGGCGAAGAGCCAAAGTTCGAGCGCCGGCCGGTGCAGCGGGTAATCCACGAGCGCGTGGACGAAGACGGCGAGCGCGCCAACCGCCCACGGCGCGCGGCGAAGTTTTCGAACGGTCCAGACGGCGATGGAGAGAAGCATCAGGCTGAATGGGATGCCGCCATCGGCGGCCCACTCGGCCCAATCGTTGTGCGCGTGCTCTACGACGGAGCCGAAATCGAGGGAGGCGTAGGCGGGGTATACGGTTCGAAAGGCGCCGAGCCCGAACCCGGTCCACGGGCGCGCGCGGACCATTGCAAGGGTCGAGGCGAGAATCGCGGAGCGGCCGCCGATGGGATCGGGGTCCTGGAGGCGATGCCAGAGGGGCGCCCATCCGGCGACGAGGACGAAGACGGCGGCGAGGGCGGAAAAGGAGAGAGTGCTTGTGTTGGTGCGGCGGCCGGTCCGGGGGGCGGCCGCGGAGCCGGGGGCCCCGACCATGGCGCCGCCGGAAAACCGCGGGAAGCCAGGTTTGGCAGCCATCCAAACGATGGCGATTTCCACCGTGGTCAGAACCGCGCCGGCGCGGGAGGCGCAGGCAATCACCGAGGCATACATGGCTGCCGAGATCACGGCGAATCGCAGGGACCCGGCGAACGCTTCGACCAGCGCGAGCGGCAGCACCAGTTCGATGAAGGCGGCGTAGTGATCGCGATTCACGAACGGTCCCCAGGGGTGAAGCACGGAGACGACGGTCAGAACGGAGGCGAACCCGAGCAGCGGCCCGAGCAGCGGGCGACCCACCTGCGAGGCGAGACAGAAGGCCACCAGGTTGCCAGCCCAAATGAGCACCGCGAGGGTTGCGTTGGAGGGTCCGGCGATTGCCCAGGCGACGGCACTCGCGAGCGGGACCATGGGAAAGCTCCAATGCAGGCTGGCGCGGCCGAAGGTTAGGGCAATCGACCAGCAGCACGCCAACAGGAACAAGGCGAAGAGAGCCAAGGCCGGATCGATCCACGGGCGGCCGGCGTACATCGCCAGAATGGCCGCCCACAGGACGATCGCGAGTGAGTTCCGGGTCATTGAGTCACGCCGGGTTCGCCCACCTGGACCGGGCCCTCGAGACGGCTGGCGCCGGGAGGGCGCCGATAGAGGAGCACCAACCGGCCGTGAGTCAACGCGCACGCGAGCCCGGACCGCTCGGGGACCGGGCAACGCAGAATATAGCGGCGAGCCGGATCGAGTGTGACGTACCGGGTGAGAATTTCGGCGCTTTCCGGCTGCATTCCGGAAAAATGCACGGTCCATCCGCCCGCCGAGCGCTGCACGCGGATTCCCGGAATGTTGGAGATTCGCCAGTCGAAGCCGCGGCCCGATTCCACGACCAGGTTGCGATCTACCAAGCCGTCCCATACGATTTGGGCTTGTTCTCCGCGTCCGTTTTCGAGCATGCGGTCGCAGTAATTCAGGAGCGACAGCGCCGAACCGCGATCGGCGCGCGCGAGGACGCGCAGGGCCACCGGAGTCGAGGCATCCAGGCGCTTTTCGTTGAGCAGAAAATCGAGATAGAAGCGCAGAACGTGCGGGCGATCGGGGATGGCGCGCTCCAGGATGGCCTTGGCGTCGAAGGTGAGCGACCAGCACTGGCGGAATTGTTCCCAGCCATCGCCATAGGAGACGGACAGGGCTTCCCGCATCGCCGGCCAGAATCTTTCCGCGTCGCGCCGATGGCAATAGAATTCCGCGAGTGCGGCGCGGGGTGCGAAGCCGCGATCGAGGCGGGTGGCGTCGAGCAAGCTCTGGCGGGCGGCGGAGAAATCGCCGCGCTGTTCCTGCGCTTTGCCCAGTTCGATCCGCAAGCCGCCATCCAGCGGATGGCGCGCCGCCGCGGCGCGCAGGATTTCGACGGCGCGGCCGGGCTCCGCGCGCGCGAGCGCGCCGGCGTACCCGGCGTTTTCAGGCGCCATGCGGGCGGCCTGGCGGATGGATGCCGCATCGCCTTTGACGAAAAGCCAATCGGCGCCGGCGAGGCGGAGGGTCCAATCGAGCGCCCATGCCAACAGCGCCAGCGAGGCCAGGCCGGTCGCGCGAGAGATCATTGTGGGGACCGTTTCTGGAGTCATACGGCCGGTGAGAAATTCTCATAAATAGGACATACTGGTATGTTCCAGAGAAATCGTATGAGAGATCGATTCGCCATTTACTGCCTGTCGGCAATCGCCGCTATTGCCGCCACGGCCTTCGCTCAATCGCAGGCGCCCGCTCCCAAGCCGGGCGACCTGGGGTTCACCGATACTCCGATGCTGCCCGGGCTTCCGTGGCACGTACACGATCCGGCGCGGCCGCACCCGAAGGTGGTAACGCCTGGAGCGGTGCCCGGCGCGCCGCCATCGGATGCCATCGTTCTGTTCGACGGCAAGGATCTTTCCAAGTGGTGCCAGCAAGGAAAGGGCGCCGACGAGGGCAAGCTGGTGGATCCGAAGTGGCGCGTGCGGAATGGCTATTTCGAAGTGGCGCCGGATACCGGCGACCTGCGCACGCGGGAATCCTTCGGCAACATTCAACTGCACGTGGAATGGTCTGAGCCGGCGGATGTGACGGGGACCAGCCAGGGCCGGGGCAACAGCGGCGTTTTCCCGATGAGTCTCTACGAAATTCAGGTGCTGGACGCGTACCACAATCCTACTTATGCCGACGGGCAGGCCGGCGCGATCTACGGGCAGTGGCCGCCGCTGGTGAACCCGGCGCGAAAACCTGGGGAGTGGCAAACTTACGACATCATCTTCGAAGCGCCCGAATTCGAAGGCGGGAAGCTGGTGAAGCCGGCGTACCAGACGGTGATCTTCAACGGCGTCCTGGTACACATTCACAAAGAACTGATGGGGCCGATGATCTACCGGCACGTGGCGCACTACACGCCGCACGCCGCGGAATTGCCGCTCTCGCTGCAGGACCACCACAATCCGGTGCGGTATCGGAATATCTGGGTGCGGCGGCTGGCGGGGTACGATCAGCCGGAGAAATAGCGCCGGCGGCTGCCGGCGAAATTCCGGTGGTTTACAAAACGCCTTCCGCGCGAGCCAGCTTCAGCGCTTCGATGGCCGCTCCGCGGGCGCCGGCGGTATCGCCGTCAGGCATGACGTAGATTGGAATGTCCGCCTGTTCTTCGCGCTGGGAGGGCATCGCGGCGCGCATTTCGGCCAGGAACCACCGCTGAAATTCGGGTCCGGTTTCGAGCGCGCCGCCGCCGACAACCAGCGCGTCGGGATCGAAGGTGTTGATCATCTGATCGAAAAACAGGCCCATGGCCTGGGCTTGCACGCGGAAAACGTCGCGGGACAGCGGATCGCCTTTTTCGGCCATTCCGCGGACCAGTTTCGCGGCTTTTGCCATGTCCATTTTTCCGAGTTCGTGTCCCGGATAGTGCGCCAGGAAATGAGGCAGCAGGGTTCTGCCGATCGCCCCGAGGGAGCAAACCGATTCCAGGCAGCCGATCCGCCCGCAGTTGCACGTGGGCTTCATTCCCCCGGTGCCGGCGATGCCCTGGTAAGGAACCAGCACGTGGCCCAATTCGCCGCCGAAGCCCGCGCGGCCCTTCACCACATTGCCATCGATGATGACGCCGCCGCCGAGACCAGTGCCGATGACGGTGGTGATGGAGGTGTGGGTGCGGTCGTCGCCGAAGATGGAAAAATGGCCCCAGAGCGCGCCCGCGTTGCCGTCGTTGAGGTAGCTGACCGGCCGTCCCAGGCGGGCTTCCAGTTTCTGCCGGATGTCGAATCCGGACCAATCAGAATGCACGAAATTCGTCGATCCGCGGGCGCTGAGCACCCCGGTGGCGCTCGCTGGACCGGGCGTGTCGAGCCCGACCCCGGCCACATCGGCCAACGGCACGCCGGCTTTCGCGGCGGCGATTTCCAGCCCTTTTTCGATCTGCGCCAGACAGACGTCCGGGCCTTGCGTGGCGAGCGCGGGATGCTCGCACAATCCCTGGATCAGGAAATGGTCGTGCGGGTCGATGATCGTGTAATTGATGGCGGTGCCGCCCAAGTCTACTCCGGCAATAAATTTCACGTGAGATTCTCCTCTATGCCAAGAAATCCAATTGTGCCGCATCGCGTGGGCGGAAGCCAAGTCGGCTACAATGCATGTACTCATGCCCGCGAACGGACCGTACCTGATCCTCATCACGGTGGCCGCCATCGCCCTGCTTTTGACGCTCATCATGGCGACGAAGCTGCACGCGTTCCTGGCGCTGCTGCTAGCCAGCATGGCGCTCGGGCTGGCCGCCGGCATGCCACCCGATAAAGTCCTGAAGTCGATCCAGAACGGATTCGGCGACGCGCTGGGATTCATCGCGGTGGTGGTGGGTTTGGGCGCCATGATCGGGCGCTTTCTCGAGCACTCGGGCGGCGGCCGGGTGCTGGCCGACTGGCTGCTGGAACGGTTCGGCACGCAGCGCGCGGTATGGGCGATTTTGATTGCCGCGTTTCTGGTTGGGCTGCCGCTGTTTTTCGAAGTGGGATTCGTGATTCTCGCGCCGCTGGTGTGGAACCTGTCGCGGGAGACCAAGCGATCGCTGCTGTTCTACGGTTTACCCATGGCTGCCGCGCTCACCACCACGCATTCCATGGTGGCGCCGCACCCGGCGCCGGCGGCCGCCGCGCAATTGTTCGGGGCGGATCTGGGACTCTCGATTCTCTACGGCATCGCGGTCTCGATTCCTATGGCCGTGGTGGGTGGAATTCTTTACGGCGGCTGGCTGGCGAAACGCATGAACGTCCCGGTGCCGGCGATTTCGGAAGCGGCGCCGCAGGCCGAGGCATCGGGAACCGCGCCGCCATCGGTTCCGGTGGTCATTCTGCTCCTGCTGATGCCGGTGCTGCTGATTTTCGGCGGCACCATCGCCAACCTGTTCCAAGTGCCGTTCCCCGCCGCGGCGACGTTCCTGGGCCATCCCTTCACCGCGCTTACCATCACCGCGCTGGTGGCTCTCTACTGGTTCGGGATCCGAAGGGGCGTGTCGCGGGGCGACGCGCAGAAGATGGCGGCGCAATCGCTGGCGCCGATGGGGGCGCTGCTGTGCATCATGGGCGGCGGCGGCGCGTTCAAACAGGTGATCGTCGATTGCGGGGTCGGCCAATACGCCGGCCGCCTGCTGATGACCTCCGCGATCTCGCCGCTGGTGGTTGCGTGGGTGATTGCCGCCGCCATGCGCATCGCGCAGGGTTCGGCCACGGTGGCGATTATCACCGCCGCGGGAATCGTGGCCCCCATCGTGAAAGGGATTCCGGGATACAGCCCGAATCTCATCATGCTGGCGCTGTGCTGCGGCGGGTCGGGATTCTCGCAGGTGAGCGATTCGGGGTTCTGGCTGGTAAATCAATACTTCGGAATGACGGTGGCGGACACGTTCAAATCGTGGACCGCGATGAAGGTGATCGAATCGATCCTGGGGCTGGGGATCGTGATGGCGATCCACGCTTTGGTTCCATAATTAAAAGATGGAGACACGGAAGATCGGAAGTCAGGGTCTGACCGCCGGAGCGATCGGGCTGGGCTGCATGGGCATGACGCATGCGTATGGGTCGGGAGACGAGACGGAGTCGATCGCCACGATTCATCGGGCGCTCGACTGCGGCGTGACACTGCTCGACACGGCGGAAGTCTACGGGCCGCACAACAACGAGGAGCTGGTGGGCAAAGCGATTCGCGGACGGCGCGATCAGGTGGTGCTGGCGACGAAATTCGGATTCGTGATCGCGCCGGGCACGTCGCAGCTCGATGGTTCGCCCGCGAATTGCCACCGCGCGGCGGAGGGCTCGCTGCGGCGGCTGGGCGTGGAGGCGATCGATCTCTACTATCTGCACCGCAAGGACCCGAAGGTGCCGATCGAGGAGACGGTGGGAGCGATGAAAGAGCTTGTGCAGGCGGGGAAGGTGCGCTATCTCGGGCTGTCGGAAGTGGGCGTGGAGACCATCCGGCGCGCCTCGAAGGTACATCCCATCAGCGCCGTGCAGAGCGAGTATTCGCTATGGGAGCGGGGTATCGAGGACTCCATTCTGCCTGCCATGCACGAACTGGGCGTGGGGCTGGTGCCGTTCAGCCCGCTGGGACGCGGCTATCTGACGGGCGCGCTCGCATCGCGGGACGCTTTCGGAGACAAGGACTTCCGCCGCGCGCTGCCACGCTTCGAGGAAGCCAATATGGCGGCGAACCAGACGCTGGTGAATATTGTGAAGGCGATCGCGAAGCGGCACGGGGCGACTCCGGCGCAGGTCGCGCTGGCGTGGATACTGGCTAAACAGCCGGATGCCGTGCCCATCCCGGGCACGAAGCGCCGGAAGTATCTGGACGACAATCTGGGCGCGGTGAAGGTTCAGCTGACAGCGGAAGACATGGCGGAGTTGGAGGGGCTCGCCGCGATGGCGGCAGGCGATCGTTATCCGCCTTCGATGGCGAAAGTGGCGGAGCGGTAGCTACGCTCTTTCCGGCCGCGGCGCTTTTCGCGACGCGCGGGCTTTTGCCGGCGCGCGTGCCGTGGAGGAAAAGCCTCGTCGGAGAAATCTGTGGCTCAACCGATATGCTCCAATGCGCAGGAAGCTCGGCTCGCGCTGCCCGCGAACCCGGTCTGGGATAGCGCGGCTTCAGCTTTTCCTGTTCGTAGCCAGTGCCTTTCGAACTAGTTGGCCCTCTCCGGTAAACGCTACGCCGTCAGCGTGGATCTGACCGAGTGCGATCTTTGCCCTGATCGTACCGACATCATACCAGTGCCGATGCGCCTCGAAAGACGGCCAGCATGTGAGGCCGCGGGTGCATGGACTAGGTTGGCTATCGTCCCCACTCGGAGGAAGCCGCCACAGACATTGCGACCGGGCCGGGTTCCGCCACCGTCAGTTTGCGGTCCGACAGATTTTGTAAAGGAGCGGCGCCTCATCGGGGATGTTGCTGCGCCCAGATCATCAGGCCGAAGGAGTGACAAGGCAAACCGTGGCCCCCAAAGAATCCGGGCCGGCAGGCGCCGCTGTTGTTGCCCGTCGATTGCTGCGCGCGAAGTTGCTCCGCACGTCGAATATCTCCATTGGCCCTGGCGGTGACAATCGGCATCTCATCCATCGCCGCCGCCGATCCCTGCCGGGCCGCCTTCGCTATCCATTGCCGTGCCGTTACATAATTGCGCGCCACGCCTCGTCCTTGTTCAAACATCAGGCCCAAATTGTACTGCGCGGGCGCGAACCCGGTGTTGGCGGCCTTCAGATACCATTGCGCAGCGCGGCTGGGGTTGCCTGGCACTCCCACACCATATTCGTAAAATTGGGCCAGCTTGTTTGCAGCTTCCACGTGCCCCTGCGCGGCAGCCTTTGCCATCCACGCGGCCGACTTCGCCGCGTCGGTGAGACCAGCCACGCCGCTGATGTCAACCATCGCGACAATATACTGGCTCGCGGCATCTCCCCGCTGCGCCGCGGCGTTCAGTTGGTCGAACTCGGTCTTCGGCATCACATATGCGGGCAGTTCCGTGGTACTCAAATCAGCCGTTCTAAGTGTGATGGTCCACGCCAGCGCCACCGCGGGAATGCCGCTCTCTTCCACCATCAGGTACGCGTGCTGCACGAGGGGGTTGTGTCCCGGCTCCGTCACGCGGTGGAGCGCTTCCGCCAAAGGCATGAAGTTCGAGGGGATTGCGACGGAACTCCAGCCCTGCGGATGGTCTGCCGGGAACTGCGGACCGTTTTGCATCTGCCGAAGTCCAACCCGCGCCGACGGCGAGTAAAAGCTATAAACCGCCTGATAAGGCAAGTTGTCCTGATACTCGACGCTGATCTGCACCGGAATTGCATCGGGCTTCCAGGAGCGGCGCGCATTGGCGGTCATTTCCGCCAGGGTTCGCGGCGAAACTTCGGGCAGCACGGGGGCCGCCGGACGCGGCGTTGAAGCCGGAAACTGGAGGCGAAGGTTGCGCGCGATCTCGGGACTACTCTTTTCAAACTGTCCGATCAAAGCAGCCAGTTTCGCCTGTTGATTGAGCGCCACATACTCCTGGGCGAGGAGTTGTGCAGCCGAACCTTGCAAATAGGCCGGAAGTCCGGCTAGCGATTTCTCGAAGGCCGTGGCGGCCACCCCCTTGTGCCCCAAGCCGTCGTTTGCGACGCCCGAATAATACCAGGCCCAAGTGTCTTTCGAATCCCTCTGCACCGCACGGTTGGCAAGCGCGGCTAACGCCTGCCAATCGTGCTTTTGGTTCAGTGTGGAAGCTTGCAACTGTTCCGCCTGGGTCATCGCGCCCGCGCGAGAGGCGCATAGGGCGAACGCCAGCAAGGCGGACGGGCCTCGGCTTCGCCGGAGCAGCATCCCTACTGCCATGAGACGCCTTTCTCAATCCACGGAATATACATTCCGAACCCGGCGCCCAGGCCGCTGGCGGTAAATGACGCCGCCGCGCCTAGCGGCTCCAGCCCCAGCATGAGTGTCCCGTTCGGGATCGTGGCATTTTGGCCAGAGGGGGGAACGTTCGCCATCGCCCACGCCGGAATCGTCAATGTGCCGGCCGATGCCGGAGCCGAGCACACGAACACTCCGGAGGCATTGTTGGGCGTGTCAAAGTTTCCGCCCGCAACCACTACCGTCGCATTGGCCGCACCGCTGGCGGCCCAGTTGACCGTGAGGGGCTGGGTGCGCATCACCGTTTGTATGGAACTCTGGTTAGTCCATTGCAGCGAACCGCCCGTCGGGATATTGACGTTGAACGGGCCGACGTTCGTCCCCCCTGGTGCGCTCACGCTCATGGCAGCGGGGGGATTGAAGACCGGCGGATTCGAGAAGTAGGTAGTATTGTTCCCCCCGAGCAGCGAGCCATAGAATTGCGGCGCCGCGGACGCGGGAACTGTCACGCCCGAACCCGACACTGTGAGTTGCGCGCCCGCGTCCAAAAGCTGTCCGCCCGCGGCTTGTCCGGGAAACGTGAGAGTCCCCAGGATGTCGTAGTCTGCCGCGAAGGTTGTGCAAGTCCCTGGCGGAGGAAGAGCAATCAGCGGATTAAAGAAGTATGGCGACAGAGTAGGCTGGAACATCGCAGCCGAGACATAGTCCGAGACGGTTTCGAGGACACCGGTTGCCGCCGAGCCCGCGGTTGAGTCCAAGCGATTCAGGGTTACGACCCCGATGGACTTACCGGCCAGAATGGATTGCTCCTGCGGGTTAAAGCTGTCGGTGCAAGTCCCTCCCTGCTGCGCGGCAATCGCCATGGTGGCGGAATTACTGACGGTGGTGCCGTTGGTGCGCACCACCACGGGCACATAGCAGCCGAGGGGTGCGTTGGTGGGAACGGTGAATGCCACCTGGTCCAAGCCGGAGCAGCACGGCGACCGGCCGTGGTAGGCGACGGTAGCGGAAACACCGCCGACAAACACTTCGGTGGGCGCCGCCAGGTTGCCCGCGCTGGGAGCTACATTGTCCGCCGGCACGGGTCCCAATCCCGTGCCCCAGATGGTCACCACCTGTCCCGGCGCCGCTGCCCCGGTGAGCGAGTTCAGCGGGGACGACGATACGTTGACGAAGTCGGTAAAGATCCCGGGTCCGGTGCCGCCGCCATCGACGGCGAAGATTCCGAAACTGGAGGCCACTACGATTGCCGGCACGGGATTGCTGGTCTGCGAATTGTAGCTCACCCGGATGCTCACCCGGCCCAGGGGGGCATTGGAGGGCATGATGGAGTTGATTTGGCTGGCGGAAACGTAGACTGGAATGGCGGCCACCGTGGTGGCGCCCTGGCTTACGGAAATACTCACTCCGTTGAACGTGGTCTGCAGGGGAAACGCGGAGGCCTGGATTCCCGCAGACGGGCCGAGCGCGGTACCGAAGAGCGAAAAGAACGATCCCTGCGCGATCGCGCCGCCCGGCAACGAGGGCGGCATATAACTGGCGGCGCTGCGCGCGCCGTGACCGTTGGTATGGCTGTCGAGGTGGATCATTTGCCCCATGCCGGCGCACGGCAGTAGAAGTAAACCTGCAATCAGAAATCTCATAGGGCGCCTCATTGCATCACCAAAAGCATGTTGGTTCCCACGCCGGGCGTGATGCCGGCGGCTGGAGAAAGCGTCGCGGCGACGGTATTGGTGATGGGATCGATCTGATAAATATTGCCCGAGACCCCATCCACCGCAATGATGGCGCCTCCGTTGTTTGCCACGGCCACGTCCTGCACCAGAGGCGAACTGCCGGGCAGGGTTATGGAGGCAATCGACTTACCGGTAGCGGTATCCACCGCTTGCACTCCGCTGAAGGTAGGCACGTACAGGTACCGCCCGTCCGGCGTGATCGGGGTATGGGCTACCGGTTGCGAGCCGATGTAGAGACTCACGAAGATGTCGGACGCTGGCTGCAAACTGGCGGTATCGATGGCCACGAGATCGTTGAGCGCCGGGGCGTACACTGTGGAGCCGTCGGGAGAAGCCACCGGCCTTCCGATGTACGATTGGGCAAAGGCACTCGCGTGGATCGCCTGCTTCACCGTTTTGCTCGTCAAATCGATCGCCAGTAACTGGTTCACCGGACTGCCGCTGGCGGTGGCATACTCCGTCTGATTGTCGGCGCAATAGAGCGTACTGCCGTCCGGCGAAATGGCCAGCCACTGCGGATACGAGCCGGGAAGCGGAATCGTGCCGGTGATCGTCTGCGCCGCCGTGCTGATGATGGTAATCGCCGCGGCCGTGCCGCCGGCCGGGGGAAACGTAGCAGCGTACAACGTGGATCGGTCGGGCGAAATGACGACATCGAACGGCTCACCCGCCAGGGGGATTTTACCGGTCTGCTGGAACGTGGTGGCGTCCACCACCAGCACGCTGTTTGTGAATGAGTCGGGCATGTAAATCGTGCCCGCTACCGATGGCGTTCCCACCGTCGCCTGCTCCGCCGCGTGAATGTACACGCCCTGTCCTGTCGGAGAAACCGATGGGAAAGCCGTCGTCGCGCCGGACGTGCTGGCTGGTCGGAGGTTGCGGGCATTCCCTTGAGTCCCCCCGGAAAAGGGAATCAAGTCGTAGTTGCCGTCATGCCATGTCGACAGGTACCATTCGCCTTGGGTTCCGCGACTCAGACCGAGGTAGATTCTCCCGATGACCGCGACGCTTGGGAGCACGTCGTCGACGTCACGACCACAGCTCCCGGCCGCCAGAGAGAGCAAGAAGATCATCCCCAGAAGGGCGCTCAGCTTGAGAGTTTTCCGAAACATCGCCGTTTAGTCTATCTTCACGGAACAGATTCGGCAACCGGCCGAAAGGACTACTCCTCGATCTTCACGATCCACGCGGCATTGCGAAGCAGGCTGCTATCATTGCTCGACGCGACATCCCGATTGGCCCCAAACGGGGTTCCTATATTGGATTCCGTCGGGATGGTCACCCAGAAGTTGGGTTCTCACGTCACCGCCTGGGCAGCTCCTCTCTGGTCGCCTAGCGTTGATCGATCCCGCGGCTCGCAGGTCTGGAGCGGTTTATGGTAGATGCGCTCGCGCATCGAGCCCATGAAGAACATCGCCGGTCACTCCGCCAGCACCGCGAACTGATCCTCAACTATTTCCGCGCTCAGAAGCTGCTTTCCAGCGGAGCTGTCGAGGGTCTGAACAACAAGGCTAAAGTCACCATGAGAAATTCTACGGCTTCCGCACCCCCACGAATTCTTCTGACGAACCGGAAAAAAAGGGCCGGGAGTACGCCCGGAAAAGGGGCGGCTCCCGGCCCGGATTTGCGAGCATTCGCAGGGAATGCCAGGCGATTACGCCTTTTGAAATTTCCGGCGTCCGAACCACGCTCCGGCGGCTATGGTCAACAACAGGGCGGCGCTGCCGGGTTCCGGCACGGGAGTCGTGATGGAAAGGTTATCGATGGCAATGGTGGCCGGCCAATCGACGAAATCGAGCTCGCTGACGTCGTTGAGCGATCCCGACCACGTCCCGATGTACTGCGCGCTCGACTCACTGGAGCTGTCGGGGGACTTGACGGACGATCCGTCCGAGCCACTGGAGGAGGGCTTCACGCCGTACTGGACTCCGCCGGTGCCAAATCCCGAGACCAGGGGATCGGTGCCGTTCTTGTTATCGCCGGCCTCAAACTCGAAATCCGGCGGCTGCTGGGGGCCTCCGTCGGGAAAGATCTCGTAGTCGAAGCTGACGCTGGCGATCTGAATGCCCGAGAAAGTCAGATAAAACTCGTTGGATATCTGCTGGGCACTGTCGTTGGTGTTCGCGATGAAGGTGTCCGTGGTACCGCTGATGAGGTTGTTGGTCTTCCCCAGCACACCGCTGGGCGTGGTGGAAGAGTTGGATGTGGCGCCGTTGGTAGTGCCGAGGGTAAGCGGCTGGCCGTTGGGGCCTACCACGTTTCCGTCGCCATCGTAAGTTTTGTCGGCGACCGCGCCGGTAACAGTAACCGAACAAGTGCTACAGCCATGGGCGATAAAATAATTGTCCATGTAAGTGGCAATCTGGCTGGCCGTAGCTCCGCTATTGAGGCTGTTGAAATCAAATGTAAAGGTGTCGGCGCGGCCGGGAATGGCAGAACCTGCCGCCAGGACCACGCTCAGAATCGTTAACGATCTCATCACATTCTCCGATATGTGTTCACTGCTGTATTGGCGCGTGGTTCAGAGCAATTCGGAGGCCAAGCGGGATTAACGTTCAAATTCCCCATGTGAAACCGAGATCTGGGGAAAATATCTGAAGAATCGCTGCCACATAGTGGGATACTTTTGCTCTAAGTGTCGCGGAAACAGTACCTCTGGGACTTAAGCCGGAACTCTACTTAGTACGGCCGATCGTTACTGTGACAGTACTTTTAGGAATTGACTTGAGCGAAGCGTTTTTGAGTAGCCTGACGACATTACGCGGCTGGCATTGCCGACGGCGGAACAGCAGTCATCGTAGCAGCGCGGCGATATCCGGATAATTCTCTTCCAGCGCGTATGCCAGCGAGGTCTTATTTTGACGATCGGACGCTTTGCGGTCTGCGCCGCGCGCGAGCAGCAGCCGGACCATCGGTAAATTTCCGCGCATGCTGGCTGCCATGAGCGGCGTGCGGCCATCGTGATCGGCGGCATTCACGGCCGCTCCGCGGTCGAGCAGAAGACTGGCGAAATCGTTGCGCCCATGCTCTACCGCGGTGGATAACGGCGTGGCTCCGCTCCGGCTTTTTAGGTTTACGCTGGCGCCGCGCGCCAGGAGAGTGTCAACCAGTTTGCCGTCGCCGGAGCGAATCGCGTCGAAGAGAGCCGTCTCGCCGTCCGCCAGCCGGTAATCGGCAGGGAGTCCGGCGTTCAGCGCCTGCAGGATGGCGGCGCGCCGGCCATCGTCGGAAGCCAGCTGGAGCGCGTCTCCGCGATTGCTGAAACTGGCCTTGTAGAGCGTGACCGCCAGCAGGAGCGATGGCAGTGCAATCCAGAGCACCGTGGAAGGGCGAATCCTCCGCGAGTTGCCGCGTTTGTCCTCCCTGGTGGACGCGGGAAGGGCGAAATCGCCGCCTTCTCCGAGGCTTCCAAGCGCCGACCAGTACAGGAACGAGGCGGTGGCCCCGTAGTTGAGATAGAAGAGCATGAAAAGCAGCGGATAGAGAAAAAGGAATAAACCCAGACCGCTGCCCGTCAGTTCTTCGCGCCACACCAGTTGCAGCCCCGGAGCCCCGCCCATTAGCGCACTGATCGCGGGAAATGCGGTGACCCCGATCGCCGCGGGCGCATAATGCCGCATCGCCAGCGCGGCGAGCGCGCCGGGACTCAGTTCCCGGCACAACTCGCGCGAACGGCGGATGGCGTCCCGGCCCGAGCGTCCTTCGGCGGCCCAAACCACCGGCCAGAGCTGGTTCTCGTAAAACGAACGGGGCCGCCAATCCAGCAGGTTGGCGAACGCGCTCCGTACCAGCGCGGGCAGACCGCGCAGCACGGCGCCGATCACGGCGCGATTTCCGGGCCGGAATCGCCCGGTCTCCACGGCGTCGCGCAGCACCAAATAACAAGCCGCCTTGTAGAGCTGGCCGGCGAAAACCACCAGCCCGAAGAATACGACGGCGAGCGCGGAGACGAGGAACGTAACACCGGCGGCTTTCGCCGCGAACAACCAGTGGCTCAGAATCCACAGCGGCGCCAGACACGCCACGGTAAAGCCGATCGAGGCGAACAGGAGCGGAAAGAAACAACTTGTATAGGCGTGAAAAACGTCTTTCGAACGGCGAATGGGCGTCAGTTCCCCGTCCACCACGGAACGCAGCCTGGTGGCCAGTGCGCCGGCCGATTTGGGGCGCGCCGCGGGATCTTTAGCCAGTCCGGCCATGACCGCCCTGGAGAGGTCCGCGGGCACGGATGAATCGCGCTCGTGCGGTGGCTGCGGCGCGTGATGCATCTGCATGTCGACCAGTTGTTTGAAATCCTCCGCCTGAAACGGGAGGCGGCTGCACAGCATCTCGTAGACGATGGTGGCCAGACTGTAGATGTCGGCGCGATAGTCCACTTCGGCACCCTGGCACTGCTCGGGCGCCATGTAGGCGGGCGTGCCGAGCAGCGTTCCCACCGTGGTGCGCAGGTGCGAAGGCGTGGTGCTCAGCAGAGTGGGCGGGTCGGATTCCGGGCTCGCAGGAATTGCCTGAGTGGCAAACATCATCACCACGGTCTCTTCTTCGGCAGCCGCGGTGGCCCGCACCGGACCGGCGGCCGCACGGCCGGAGACTTTGGCGATACCGAAATCGAGCACTTTCACGTTGTACCCGCCGCGGTGGTTCGGCTCCAGCCAGATGTTGCTGGGCTTCAGATCGCGGTGCACGATGCCGGCGGCGTGCGCCGCGTCCAGCGCGAGGGCGGTTTGGTCTACCACGTCGACGATGAAGCTGAATGGCGGCCGCGGGTCGGCTTTCAGGTGGGCCGCCAGCGTCTCGCCGTCCAGATACTCCATCACCATGTAAGCCAGTTCGGCATCGTCGAATCGCGTGACTCCGAAATCGGTCACGTTGACCACGTTGGGATGGCGCAGGCGCCCGGCGGCTTCGGCTTCGCGTTTGAAGCGCTGGAAAAATTCGGCCTCGCCGGCGAGTTTGGGCACGATTACCTTGAGGGCGACGGTGCGCACGGTACCCAGGTGCGTGGCCTGGAACACCGC
This sequence comes from Bryobacteraceae bacterium, assembly GCA_035509055.1. GTDB lineage: Bacteria > Acidobacteriota > Terriglobia > Bryobacterales > Bryobacteraceae > PALSA-129. The sequence continues at coordinate 45,096 of DATJMA010000024.1, forward strand.
GCCCATCGCGCCTCGTCCCAATTGCTGGTCGACACGGTATTTATGATCGAGGACTGATCCCGGCAAGGAGTCAAGCCGCATAGCCTCCTAGTCTACCCGCGCGGCGGCGGCAATGCCACGCGGCTTTCCTCCGGTTTCGCGCTGCCGGCGGCTGGTTTCCCGTTCAACCCACAAAGGCCGCGCTTACCGGCCGGTCGCCTACGGGAATCAAGGTGAAGATCGGCGCTGGGGCCGGTTTGAAGCGCCGGTATGCGCCATTGGGCGTAGTGGAGAGCGCCAGCATGCGCACCACCGCGATATCGCCGGAGTCTTCGTTGAGCACCAGCGCGTATTCCCCGTCCGGTGTGAGCAGAATGCGGCACGGCCCGCGCCCCACCTCAACCGACGCCACCAGACTGTATGTGTCGGTGTCGAGAACCGTGATGCCATCGCTTTCGGGATTCGTCAGCATTAAATAGGACGGCTTTACGTCTTTGGGAGTGACGGCCATCGATCCCGGCGCGTGGCCCGCCAGGATGGTCTGGTAGATCTCCGTCTCATAGGGAAATACCACCACCACCGCGTCCATGCCATCGCCGGTGACAAAGATCTGACCTCCATCGCCCGACGAGCAAAACTGCCGGGGAGCCAGAGGCAAAGGCAGGCGGACTACGGTTTTGCCGGTTTGGGTGTCGAAGATGGACGCGCTCCGGCCTTGCCAGCTGCCGGCGATCACCTGCGCTCCGTCCGACTGAAACGTCACCAGCGATGGTTCGTCTTCCGCCGCGATGGTGTGCTCGATGGCGCCGCTGGCGAGGGATGCGAGGGTGACGGTGCGGTTCTGGCGGCTGACCACAGCGGCGATGGGCACGTTGCGGCGCGAGTGCAGCACCAGGTCGAATGCGTCGGGCGGAGACGCCAGACGGATTCGGCGGCGCGGGCGCAGAGAATCGAGCGGCAACTCCACCAGTTCGGCGGGGTCGCGGTCGAGCACCCAGAGCGCATCGCCCGCGGGGGAGAGCTGCATGGCGATGGCCTGGTTCCCGGTCCGCACCTTGCGGCTTACGGCAACGGTAGCACCGTCGACTTCGTAGACGATGCCGGCGTCCGGCGCCAGCGCCAGCACGCGCGGCCGGCGCGGGTGCGCCAGCACGGTGGTGGGCGCCGCATCGAGCGGGATCTGGTGCAGCACGCGGAATCTCTCCAGGCTGACCATGGCGATGGACCGGCCGCCCTGATTGGCCACGAAGCAGTAGCCCGACATGCGCGGCGCCTTTTTTCTGCCGCAGCCGATGAATCCGGCGGATATCAGCAGCCAGGCGCGGCGGGATATGGGGATCCGAGTCACTAATTTCTTATTCTACTTCGCGGTCTGAAAAGGGCGCGGGCATTACAGTTTTTCCGGAAGCGGCCGATGAGTCCCTCAGGCATGTTGGAGTCGATCGGGCGGCCTGAGATGCTGGCGTTGTCCAGTTTCCCATGGTCCAGCGGCATTCTGGGTGCGCTCAGTCTGGCGCTGGCGGCAACCCTAGTCAAACAGTGTCGTTGCACCCGCTCCCTGCGCGCATTGGCCAATCAGGCTGTCAATGCCAAGGCCGAATTTCTGGCCAACATGAGCCACGAGCTTCGCACTCCTCTCAACGGCATTCTCGGTGTCGCGGAGATTATCGAGCAGACGGAACTGGACGCCGATCAACAGGAGTTGACCGCGGTTTTGAAGAGTAGCGCGGCATCCCTCCTCCGCATAGTCAACGATATCCTGGATTTCTCCCGCATGGAATGCGGCGATGTGCGTCTGGACAGCACGGAATTCGATATCCGCGCGATGGTTTCCGAGGTGGGCGATTTCTTTGCGCCGCGGGCGCAGGCTAAGGGGCTGCGGTTTGGTTCGGCGATTGCGGCGGAAGTGCCCGAAAAGCTGGTGGGAGACCCGGCGCGCGTCCGGCAGGTTCTATTCAATCTGGTGGATAATGCGGTGAAATTCACGCCCGCGGGCGAGGTCCGCATGGAGCTGGCGGTGACGGGAGATCGCACCGGGGACCGCGGCGTGCTGTTCCGGGTTGTCGATAGCGGTATCGGAGTTCATCAGGGATTGCTGGAAATCATCTTCCGGCCGTTTGCGCAAGCCGATACCTCGAGCACGCGGCGGTATGGCGGCACGGGGCTGGGCTTGGCTCTCTCTCACCGCCTGGTGGCACTCATGGGCGGCGCCCTGAACGTCGAAAGCCACGTGGGCACCGGGTCCACTTTCTGGTTCCTGCTCCCGCTGGTGGAAGCGAGGAAGCCGGCGGACTGCGAAAAGCGCATTCTGGTCGTGGACGACAATCCGGTGAACCAGTTCGCCGCGTCGCGCGCGGTGGAGAAACTGGGATATGTGGCCGAAGTGGCGGCTGGAGGCGAGCCGGCAGCGGAAGCCGCCGCCCGGACCGATTTCGCCGCGATTTTGATGGATTGCCAGATGCCCGGCGTCGACGGATACCAGGCCGCCGCTGAAATCCGCGCGCGAGAATTGGAGGACGGCGGCCACCGGACGCCGATTATCGGCCTCACGGCGAACGCGAGCGAAGGCGACCCGGATCGCTGTTTTGCGGCAGGAATGGACGACTATCTCCCCAAACCCTTGAAAATCAGCGCCCTCTCCGCGGCATTGCAGCGCTGGACCGGAGAGCCGGAGGAGATCAAAGTGCCTGCCGCCACTCCTGTTCGAGAATCGCCCACACTTCCAGATCGAGCCAGCGGTCGTTCACCCATTCGGCTTCCCGTAAGACCCCTTCGTGACGAAAGCCCAATCTTCGCGGGATGGCGCAGCTTCGCGCATTCCCTGTACCGCAACGGATTTCGACGCGATGCAATCCCATCTCGCCGAATAGATAGTCCAACAGGTGCCGGCAACAGCGCGTGATGATACCGCGGCCCTGATGCCCGGCAGCGACCCAATAGCCCACGCTGCAACCGCGGTCAGGCAGATCGATCGGATGGCACCCGATAGCTCCCGCCAAACTGCCGTCCACCCAGATGCCGAAATTCGGTCCAAGGCCTTCCTCGAACTGCGCCCCGGCACGCGCCAGAAATTGACGGATCTCGTGGGCCGATCGCGTACCGTCTACCCACGGCAGCCACTGCCGCAGATGATCGCGATTCTGTTCGACGGCGGCAAACAAGCTTTCGGCATCTTCCCAGCTGAATTGTCTGAGTTCAATCCCTTCGGCAACGGTACGCCGAAACATTTCGTTCCTCCGGACGCGGCGCTTTAAGTTCCCGCGGGGCGCTGCGGATTCCGCGCCTTGGCAAAGGACGGCAGTTCCGCATCCACCTGGGCGGCGTAGGCCGCCAGCCCGGGCTTCAAGAGTTCGAATGCCGTCAGCGGATCGTCGGCGAATTGAAACAGGTTCAAGTCCTCCTGTGAGATGGTGCCGTGCTTCACGAGCGCCTCGAAGTTGATGATCTCTTTCCAATAGGCGCTGCCATAGACCACGATGGCCATCTTCTTCGCCAGTTTTTGCGTTTGCACCAGGGTCAGCACTTCCATCATTTCGTCCAGGGTGCCGAAACCGCCGGGGAACACCACCAGCGCCTTGGCAAGATACGAAAACCAGAACTTGCGCATGAAAAAGTAATGGAATTCGAAGCTCAGTTCCGGTGTGATGTACGGATTGGGAAATTGTTCGAACGGCAACCCGATGTTGAGGCCGACGGTCTTTCCGCCGCCCTCATGGGCGCCGCGGTTGGCGGCTTCCATAATTCCCGGCCCGCCGCCGGAACAGATCACGAAGCGGTGCTGATGCTCGTCGAACTGCCCCGCCCATTCCGTCAACAGGCGCGCCAGAGTGCGGGCATCCTCGTAATACCGGGACATCGGCCCTTCCTCGCGAATGCGCGCCGAACCGAAGAAAACCACGGTATCGCGGATCTTCTCCCGCCGGAAATGCGCCAGCGGTTCGAGAAACTCCGACAGGATGCGTAAGGCCCGGGCATCCGGGCTGTTCAGGAACTCTTCATTCAGGTAGGCGACTTTCCGTACCTGGCCGTGATCTGGATTCTGGCTGGTCATCTCTGTTCTAGTTCATCGACTTTCTTTTTCAATTCCCTTACAGTCTTCAGCAATTCGGGCAATTTAGGGAAGGCAGTGATGGAGCGAAGCCATTCGTTGGCCGCAAACGCGGGCGAACCCGAAATCCGCGCTCCCGCTTCCACGTCACCGCCGATGCCGCTCTGCGCGTATACAATCGCGCCTTCATGCACCGTGAGATGCCCCGACGCGCCTACCTGTCCCGCCAGCAACACGTTCCGCTCGAGCACCGTGCTGCCGGCAAGCCCGGTCTGGGCGCAAATAATGTTGTCCTCGCCCACCACGCAGGCGTGGCCCACCTGCACCAGGCTGTCGATCTTGGCGCCGCGCTTTACACGTGTTTCTCCCATGGTGGCGCGATCCACCGAAGTCAGGCTCTGGATCTCGACGTCGTCTTCGATCACCGTCACGCCCGATTGCACGATTTTGAAGTGCGTGCCATCGGCCCGTTTGGCGAAACCGTAGCCATCGCCACCCACTACCACGCCGTTTTGCAGGATGACGCGGTGGCCGATGCGGCAGAACTCGCGCACGGTGGCGTGCGAATGGGCCAGAAAGTCGTCGCCGATTTCGGCCCCTTCATAGAGCACCACATGGGGGTGTAGCACGGCATTCCGCCCCAGCCGAACGTGTTCGCCCACCACCGCGAAGGGTGCGATGGAACAGTTCTCGCCCACCACCGCGGATGGTGCCACGTAGGCCAGGGGGTGAACGCCCGGGGCCGGCCGCGGCGGCTGATAAAACAGGGCCAAAGCGCGGGCGAAATCCAGGTAGGGATTGTCGGACACCAGGAACGCGATCTCCAAGCCGGCAATCTCCTGCGCCACCAGGATGGCGCTGGCCCGGGTATGCCGGACTTTGTGCGCATATTTCGGGTTGGCCAGAAAAGTGAGTTGTCCCGGCACGGCGTGCTCCATGCCCGCCACGCCGCTGATTTCGAACTCCCCATCGCCCACCAGGCGGCATCCCAGCCGGCCGGCGATCTCGCGAAGTAACATAGCCGCCTTCCAGGGTAACAAGGGATTGTGTCACCCGGCGCTTAAATCACGCATCATAGGAGTATGGCAGTCGAATCTTTGCATCTCACCGTCCGCGGGATGACCTGCGGCAACTGCGCCCGTACCGTGGAGCGAAAACTAGCCGCAACGCCGGGAGTCACCAAAGCCGAGGTGGACCTGGAGGGCGCCGCGGCCAACGTGGAGTACGACGTCAACCTGGTGAAGCCCGAAGTGCTCGTGGAAGCCATTCGCAACCTGGGTTACGACGTCGCGGCATGACGGCTCCCGCCGCGGAACGGGTAGACCTGCCGGTAAGCGGGATGACCTGCGCCGCCTGTGCGCGGGCCATCGAACGGGCGCTTTCGTCCACCGAAGGCGTATCGCGCGCCAGCGTGAATCTGGCCACCAACACCGCGACCGTGGAATTCGACGCCGCCCGGACCGGGGTGAGCGATTTCATCGGCGCCATCGAAGATTTGGGCTACGGCGTCCCCGAAGCCGAACTGCCGCCGGACGCCGGGGAGCGGATGTACCGCCGGCGGCTGGTGGTTGCGCTTCTGTTCGCGATCCCGGTGGTCGTGCTGGGGATGATGCACCGGGCGCCATGGATCCAGTTGGCGCTCACTCTTCCCGTAGTCTTCTACTCCGGCGCGCCCTTCTATACGGCTGCGTGGAGTGCGCTCCGTCACGCCGGCGCCAATATGAACAGCCTGATCGCTCTCGGCACCGGCGCGGCGTTCACCTATTCGGTGTATGTAACCGTCCGCGGCGGCCACATGGTTTATTTCGAGGCTGCCGCCACCATCATCGCTCTCATCCTGCTCGGCCGCACGCTGGAGGGGCGGGCGCGGGCCAAAGCGTCGGAAGCCATCCGCCGCATGATGGACCTCCAGCCGCCGGCCGCGCGGATCTTGCGGAAGGGCGGGGAAGTGGAAGTCCCGGTAGCCGAAGTCCTGCCCGGCGACATCGTGGTGGTGCGCCCCGGCGAGCGGATACCGGTGGACGGTACGGTGCTCGCGGGCGAATCGGCGGTGGACGAATCGATGCTCACCGGCGAGAGCCTGCCCGTGGACAAGCGCGCCGGGGCGGCGGTGTTCGCCGGCACCGTGAATCGCGCTGGGAGCTTCCGTTACGAGGCGAAGAAGGTGGGGCGCGGCACGGTGCTCCAGCAGATGATCGCGCTGGTGAAGCAGGCGCAGGGCTCGCGCGCTCCGGTGGCGCGGCTGGCCGACGTGGTGAGCGCATATTTCACCCTGGGGGTTCTGCTGGCGGCGCTGATCACGTTCGGCGCGTGGCTGTTGTTCGCGCCCTTCGCCACTGCCATGGAAAACGCCGTGGCGGTGCTCATTATCGCCTGCCCTTGCGCCCTCGGGCTGGCCACTCCCACGGCGATTATGGTCGGGACGGGGCGCGGCGCCGAACACGGCATCCTCATTAAAGGCGGTGAAGCCCTGGAAATGGCCCACCGGATCGGCGCCGTAGTGCTGGATAAGACCGGCACGATCACCAGCGGCAAGCCGCGCGTGGTGCGGGTCGCGCCGGCGGCGGGTTGGACGGAGGCGGAAGTCCTTCGCCTGGCCGCCAGCGCCGAACGTTACTCCGAACATCCCCTGGGGCGCGCGATCGTGGATGCGGCGCGCGAGCGCGGGCTCACTCTCGACGAAGTGCGCGATTTCACCGCGCTCACGGGACTCGGCGTGCGGGCGCGGGCGGGCGAACGAGAAGTAGTGGTGGGGAAACCGGGCGCCACCGTGACGGTGGATGGCGCTACCGCCGGGGAAATCGAGATCGCCGACACCATCAAGCCGGAAGCCGCGGGCGCGGTGAAGCGCCTGCGGAACATGGGTCTGGAAGTCTGGATGATTACCGGCGACCATCGCGAGGCGGCGCAGGCCATCGCGGGGCAGGCGGGAATCGACAACGTGCTCGCCGAGGTGATGCCCGGCGATAAAGTCGCGGCGGTGCGCAAGCTTCAGGCGGGCCGGCGCGTGGCGATGGTCGGGGATGGCGTGAACGACGCGCCGGCGCTGGCGCAATCCGATCTCGGCATCGCCATGTCTTCGGGGACGGGCGCGGCCATGGAAGCCGGCGCCATTACGCTCATGCGCGACGATCTGAACGGCGTGGCGGATGCCATCGAGCTATCGCGGCGCACCATGCGGATCATCCGGCAGAATCTCTTCTGGGCGTTCGCGTACAACACGGTGGGCATTCCGGTGGCGGCGTTGGGACTCCTCTCGCCCATGGTCGCGTCCGCGGCGATGGCGCTGTCCAGCGTGACGGTGGTGACCAACAGTTTGCGCCTGCGTTAGCGGTTGCCATCCAGCCACGCCAGCGTAGTTTCCAGTTCGAGCACCTCGGCGGAGGGTTTGCTCCAATCCGGAATGCGCACCATGGCGGATTTCACTTTGCGCTCCTGGAGGGCGGCGTAGAATTCGTCGGACTGCGGGTCCGGATCGCCCGCCAACAGCAGCGTGGGCGTTTTCCACTGCGCGGCGAAATAAATGGGCGAGTGCCGGGTGTACTGCTCGGGATCGTCCCATGGCATAGCGCCCATCCATGCGGCGGCGCGGCGGCCGGCGAGCGTGAAATCCACGATCGGCCGGTGAGCGACGACGGCAGCGAACTTGTCGCTGTGCCCGAGCATCCAGGCTGCCAGCAAGCCGCCGCGCACGGCGATACGTTTCGGATCGATCCCGCCCTTGGCGACAACGAAATCCACGGCGGCTAACAGATCGTCGGCATCGTCGCCGGGATCGCGCGTGGGCAACAGGCGGCCGAACTCCTCGCCGTAGCCTGGGGTGCCGCGGGGATTGACGCGCAGCACCACCCAGCCGTGTGCCGCGAAAATTTGCGCCACTAGCGAAAACTCCGGGCCGAACATGCGGCGCGGACCGTCGGCGATATCGAGCAGCATCGGGTATTGGCGCGACGCGTCGAAGTGCGGCGGGCGGATCACCCACGCCTGAATCGGTTTGCCCGCCGATTCCACGCGGATTTCCCGCGGGCCGGCGATCTCGCGATCCGCCGGCGGCTTAACCGAAGCCAGCACCTGCGGCGTGGCCGGCGGCATATCCGCTGGAAAGGTGACGACTTCGAGCGCGCGATCGGTGGACCGCACGGTGACGGCGCGGCCGTTATCCGCCAGCGAAAATCCGCGCAAGCGCTCGCCGCCATGGGTGACCTGCCGGACCGTGCTATCGTTGCGCGATGCGTAGACGCGCGTGGCGCCGGAATCGTCGGCCAGAAAATAGATGGTGCGCGAGTCGGAGCTCCAATGCGGGAACTCGGGATCGCGATCGAGTTCGCCGGCGAGCAGCCTGGCACGTTTGCCGCCGGAATTCATGACGTGCAGTTTGCGGACGGAATAACTGCGCAGCGCGGAATCGCTGGATAACCAGGCGATCTTCGAGCCATCGGGAGACGGCAGGGGACTCTCGTTGCGGTTGGAATCGGCGACGATCGGGCGCGGCGCGCCGCCGTCTATGTCGATGGAATAAATCTTCCCATCGGACGCGGCGATCAGGATCGATTGGCCGCCATTCAGAAACGCCGGTTCGCCCAGCGCGTCGAAATCGGAACCGGTAATGGGGCGTGCCGCGCCGCCGGCAGCGGGCACCAGGAACACGGCCGTGTGGGGCGCCGGCGGCGCCAGCCACTGCCGGATGGCGGCAGGCGCCCAGGCGGGAGCTTCGCCCCCCGCGGCCGCGTGCGCCGTAAATGCGATCCACTGGCCGTCGCGTGACCAGGCAATCGCCAGCGGGGCGGCTTGGATGGCGACTTCCTGGCCGCCATCGACGGCCAGCACGCGAATGCCGCCACGGCCGGAAATCCAGGCGATGCGCGTGCCATCGGGCGACCAGCGCGGCGAGCGGTCGCGCCAGGCTCCATCCGTCAACCGCCGCGGGACGCCGCCGGCAACCGGGACCAGCCAAAGGTTGGCGCAGGCGGCATCGCTGCCGCGATCGTTCCACTCGTCGAGGTACGCCACGCGGCGGCCGTCAGGGCTGATTTGCGGATCACGCGGCGCGTGCCAGTCCCAGAGATCCTCGGGATTCCACGCCGGACCGATGGCGCATGCGGCGGCAGCCCACAGCGCCAGCGCCGCGCCGGCGCGCGCGGCCGCGCTCATGGTTTAGCCATGTAAGCCGCGATGTCCTTCTCGGCCTTGGTCTCCAGGCCGGGTTTTCCGAGGAAACCGAGATCGCGGAACCAGTCGATAAAGCGATCCTGCCACGTGCCGTATGGCGTGAAGTTGCGATAGGTGAGCCCGCCGGTCATGCGGCTTCCGTCGGGGCGGGCGTCGCCGGGATGAGCGCCATTGCCATAGATATGCAGCTCGATATTGGGAATGCGCAGCGCGAGCATGGCGCTGAAATATTCGATGGCCCACACCGCATGGACGGCGTCATCCGACCCGGCGCACACCAAAAATGCGGGCGGCACGTTGCGCGGAATCGGCGGAGGGGTGCGATTGCGGGCGAAGGGCGAAGGTCCGGGATAAACGATGCCGACGAAATCGGGGCGCGAGGTGATGCCGGCGAAGGGATCGGAGGGGGCGTCGTTCTTCTTGTCCCAATCGTCGTAGAGCACGGCCGCGGCGGCGGCCAGTTCCGCGCCGGCGGAAAATCCCATCACGCCGATTTTGTGGGGGTCGATTTTCCAATCCTTGGCATAGGCGCGCACCATGCGGATCGCCTGCTGCGTGTCGTAGACCTCGTCGGTTCGCGGGTCATAGCCGTCGCTGCGCAGGCGGCTCCGCAGAATGATGGTGTTGACGCCGAAATTATAAAAGAAGGGCACGAAATCCGCACCCTCACCGCCGACGTTCAGGGTATTGTGCCCGCCGCCGGCGATCAGGATCACCGCCGTGCCGGTATTCAGGCCGCCATCGACGCGATGCACCTCGATGGAAGGGTTATGAATGTGGACTATGCTGTTGATGCGCCCCGGGGCGGCGCCGCTCATGCTGTACTGCTCGGGGATGGTGATTTTGTCCTTGTTCAGATACGGAGAATCGGGCGGGAAAAGAGGAATTACGATTCCGCCCTGCAGAATGGGCTGCGGAGCGTAGGGAGCGCCGGTCTGCGGTCCCGGTTTGGGGACGCTCAGGGGAGGCGGAACGGGTGGCAGCGGCGCACGCGTCGTGGCGGCATCCTGCGCCGCGGCGATTCCGCAGAAAATCGCCAAAAGGGCGGTGATCCGGATCATCCCCAAACTATATCACTGGCCGGGATGAGGGCGCGGCGGGGACGCCACTTACTAAATGAAACACCGCCCCCTTATTCGCGCTTTGGCGGGCAAGGGAGCGGTGGTTAACTGCGTTACCCGGTGGGCTTACTTCGAGGAAGCGGTGCTTTCGTCGCTAAACTGAAGGGTAGTGGTCGAGCCGCTCAGATGAATGAGCTTCACAGCGTCCTGTCCGTCCTTGCGGGAAGATTCCACGCTGGTATAGCCGAACTTTTTGGCGGCGCTGGTATCGAGCTTCACCGGAACCGTGACTACCTTATCGTGCGGCCCCTTGAAAATGGCCTTATCGCCTTCGACGTGGACGGTATAGGCGCCCTTGCCGAGTTCGACGCCGGCAACCTTCGTCGGCGAAACAAAGTTCAAGTCATAAGACTTGGCAGCGAAAACCAAGCTTGAAAACGCGAGAAGTCCAACGGTAAGCAGAGATTTACTCATATTGTTTGGAATGCTCCTTTGAAATTTTTTGAAATCAGTAAGTGTACTCGCCGTTGACAGTTACCAGGGAGTACAAATGTGAGGGCGTGTCATGTTTGAAATGGCCCCGAATCCAACCTGGGTTCCCTTTCAGAATAGACCCGCGGAGGGCTGGGAGCAAATCCAAACTTTTTATGGTCCGAATTAGGTTAAGAGTTCATGAAATCTTAATGTTAGCGGTATTATAACATGTCGTCACGCGCATGGCTAATAGCACTTAGGAGCCAGTAATCGTAGGGCCGGCAATCGTGACCGGCAGCCGCTTTCCGCCGCGAGGAGCGGCCTCACGCGATAATCGATTCATGCGCCGGGCGCCCGCGTTCAAAACGGAAATTCAGATCCTGCACGAAGACGATGCGATCGTTGCCGTCGACAAGCCTGCCGGGCTTCCCGCCGTTCCCATTCCACGATCCTCCACGCCCTCGGCGTTCGCCATTCTCGCCGGGGAATTGAAACGGCGCCGCGAACCTGCGTACGTGGTGCACCGCATCGACCGCTTCACTTCCGGTGTGCTGCTGTTCGCCAAGTCGCAGGAGGCGCGCGCCCGGCTGGTGAGCCAGTTCCTGAAACACACACCCGTGCGCCAATACCTGGCGGTAGTGCGCGGGCGCGTCGCCGGAAGCGGGGGACAACTCGTCCACTATATGCGGCTGGAGGGGATGTTCCAGAAGGTGAGCCGCGCGGACGATCCCAAGGCGGACCGCGCGGAACTCCGGTATTCCGTGGAGCGCCATCTGCGAGACGCCACGCTGGTGCGCGTCACGTTGGTCACCGGTTTCCAAAACCAGATTCGCGTGCAATTCGCCGCGGCAGGGCATCCGGTGATCGGCGACCGGAAATATCGCCCCGAGGAAGCGGCGGAACGGCGCATCGCGCGCGTGGCCCTGCACGCGGCGTCGCTCGAGTTCCTGCATCCGTCGAGCGGCAAGCGGATGACGATCGAATCGGCGCTGCCCGCCGATATGCGATCTCTGATCGCCTCGCTCAGTCGAACAGGTCGGGCTCCTGGCGGCTGATCATATTCCACAAAGGTTGATATTGGAACCAGCCGTTGATGCCGCCGGCCACCTGGCCGCGCGTGTCGAGCGCGCACTGGGGCGAAATGAGCACGGGTTTTCCCACCGATTCGGCCAGCAATTGAGCCTGGCAGCTTCGCTCCATGGTGATGAACCACCACGCCGCCTCGTCTACGCTCGCCCCCACGGTGAGCAGCCCATGATTGCGCAGGATCACGGCCTTGCACGCGCCCAGCGCGCGGGCGATGCGGTCGCCTTCGGAAGTCTCGTAGACCACACCGGTGAAATCGTCGAACAAGGCGTGGTCCTGGTAGAAGGCGCAGGAATCCTGCGTGATGGGGTCGAGCAGGCGCCCCAGCGACGCCCAGGCTTTGCCGTGGATGGAATGGGCGTGCGCCGCCGCCACGGCATCGGGCCGTGCGGCGTGGACCCGCGAGTGGATGGCGAACGCGGAGGTGTTGACCGGGTGGTCGCCGTGGATCACTTCGCCGCGCTCGTTGACCAGCACCAGGTCGGACGCGCGGATCTGCGAGAAGTGCATGCCGAACGGGTTGGCCCAGAACCAATCGCGATGTTCGGGATCGCGGGCGGTGATGTGGCCGGCCACGCCTTCGTCGAACCCGAACCGGGCGAACAGCCGGAAGGCTCCCGCCAGATGCACTTTGCGATGGCGGCGCTCCTCTTCGGCGGTGGCGAATGCGGGCGGACCCGCGAGATCTTTGACTCGTCCCGGAGCTTCGATCATAGGGTCAGGATACTACGACGGGTAATAGCCCTCGCGCGTCTGCACGGTCAGCGACTTCTGCTTCGTCGAAAGATGAATGCGGCGGTAATCGGTGGATGTGTTCGCGCTGTCGGGCGTATAGCCGATACTGTACTGGCTCCGCAACTCCTCCTGGAGCGACTCGTACACCTTGTCGATCGGCTCTTTCTTTGTGACTTCGAAGTATCGGCCGCCGGTCTCCCGCGAAATGCGGTCGAGCACCTTGCGTCCATCGACCTCGCTTCGGCCGCCGCGGCCGCCGCCCCAGCGTCCGCGGCCGCCGAAACCGCCGAAGCCGCGATTGCCGTCGGGATCTTCGAACAGGATCGAGTACACCAGCGTATCGCTGCGCTGCGCCGATTCGACGGCTTTCTCGAGCGTGACCCGGCTGCCGTTGTCCACGCCGTCGGAAAGGAGAATCAGCGCCTTGCGGCCCTGCTGGTGCTTCATGAGCTCGTCCGCGCCCAGGTAAACCGCGTCGTAGAGAGCGGTGCCGCCGCCGAAATGGTGCCCGCCGCCGCCCGGATACCGGCCGCCTGAATCGCTTCCATCGCCCGGCCGGCGCCGTTCTAACTGCCGGCGGCCGACATCGAGACGATCGAGCGAGCGCTGCAATTGGGCCTTCGAATTCGTCAGGTCCTGGAGCAGTTCCACTTCGAAATCGAAGTGGATCACGAAGGCCATATCCTTATCGGGCCGCATTACCTGCTCGAGGAAGCGGTAACTGGCGTCGCGTTCGTCCGAGAGGACGTTGCGCTCGCTGCCGCTGGTGTCCACCAGCAGGCCGAGGGTGAGCGGCAGGTCGCTCTCGCGCGAAAAATACCGGATGGTCTGCGGCTTTCCCTCTTCGTCGAGGATAAAATCGTCCTGCTTGAGATCGGTCACCACTTTGCCCTGCTTGTCGCGGACGGTGGCGAAGAGATTGACGACTTTGACGGTGGTGGAAAAGCCGGGTCGAGGCGGATTTTGCTGCTGCGCGGGCAGAAAACCGGCCGCCGGGAACAGACCCAGGGCGCCGAGCAGGCTACGCCGCGACAAATTGCCCATTCAATAGCACAGATGCGGGAAGCGGACGGCGGGTTACTAATCGCTTGGACCGCAAGGACCCGAGTCTCCAAATGGCTGGGGACGGTTACACAGACGCTTTGCAACCAGGCGACAGCAGTCGAATGCGGACCGCCCCGGAGAGTAGCGCCGGACAACGCCGGGCAACACGAAGTTGCCGTCGTGCCGGGAACTTCGCCCCCCCAAAAGGTGCTAAAGCCCGCACTCGCAAGTGGATCACCGATAGAAATTAAAAATCTAAATATTTTTATCTTGATTCCTTAAAAATATTGATGTACAAGTGAATTATGGCAAGTGAAGGCCGGGGCAAACCCTCGGACTGGCAGGAACTCACACAACTCACGCAGGGGCAGCCCCTGGTTGTCGAGCGCGTGCGCCTGCTGGGTAAGGATATCGCCGTCGAAGGCTCCTTCGAACTGCCGCAACTGGCGCGCTTGAGCATGGAAGACCAGGTTTTCATTACGGCTTTCGTGCGCTCCCACGGTTCGATCAAGGAGATGGAGCAGGTTTTCGGCGTCAGCTACCCGACCATCAAAGCGCGCCTGACGCGCATCGCCAACAGTCTGCCCTTTGTGGAAAGCAATCCCACG
>DATJMA010000025.1:0-74484 GCA_035509055.1 Bryobacteraceae bacterium
GTTATCCTCACGCTCTATGCCGACACCAAAACAACTCGCCGCCAATCGACTCAACGCACAGAAATCCACCGGACCCCGCACCGCCGCGGGCAAGGCCCGTTCTGCCAGGAACGCCCTCCGCTCCGGCATCGATGCCAGCGCCCAAACCATCATCCACCGGGAAACTGCCGGCGATCTCGAAGTCCTCAAGTGGGAATATGAGGGCCGGTTCCACCCCAGCACCCCCGAGCAGCGCGCGCTCGTCGACACCCTCATCGATTGCGAGTTCCTCCTCCGCCGCTTCCGCTACATCGAAGCCCAACTCTGGGAAGACGGCATGCAGAACACGGTCCATAAGACCATCCTCGGCGAAGCCTTCCGCCGCAACTGTGACGCCTTCACCCGCCTCCAGCGCCGCATCGATTCCACTCAGCGCAACTACCGCAACGCCCTCCACGAACTCGAACGTCTCCAATCCATCGAAGCCGAGGCCGATGCCGATCCTGAACCCTCCCCCGTAACCCCTCGAAACCAAACGCCTAACTCTGAAATTGGGTTCGTTCCGCACACCTCTCCGCAGACGCCCTCCACACCGCTCCAAACCGCACTCCAATGCCCCAACGCCCAACTCCTAATTCCGGCTGGTTCACACTGTGCGTCGAATTCACGGGATTGACCCCCTCAAATTGTCCGCCTTACAATGGGTAGAGCCCTGTCCAAGGAAGCGGTGTGCCGTATGAAAGCTACTCGCCTATCCCTGTTTTGCATGGCTGTGTTGCTTCTGGCATGTGTCTTCGCCATCGCCCAGCAAACCAGCCAACAGGACGATAGCACCATTAAAAAGATCGACAACAGCAAGAAAAAAGACACCAAGCCTCCGGAAACCGTCGCCCGCCCCATGACCGATAAGGAGCGGAAGGCCAAGGAAAAACAGCTCCGCAAAGAGCTCGCTACTCCCTATCGCAAGTGGTTGAACGAGGACGTCGTCTACATCATCACCGACGAGGAACGGTCCGCCTTCATGCGATTGCAGACCGATGAGGAGCGCGAGCAGTTTATCGAGAACTTCTGGCTCCGCCGCGATCCCACCCCCGACACCGTCGAAAACGAGTTCCGTGAAGAGCACTACCGCCGCATCGCTTACGCCAACGAGCACTTCGCTTCCGGTATCCCCGGGTGGAAGACTGACCGCGGCCGCATCTACATCACCTACGGTCCGCCGGATGAAATCGACGACCATTCTTCCGGCGGCACCTATGAGCGGCCTCCTGAAGAAGGCGGCGGCGAAACGTCCACTTACCCCTTCCAGCAGTGGCGCTACCGCTATATAGAGGGCATCGGCACCAACATCATCATCGAGTTCGTGGATCCCACCATGTCGGGCGAGTTCCACATGACCATGGACCCCTCTGAAAAGGATGCTCTCCTCTACGTTCCCAATGCCGGTCTCACCATCATGGAACAGATGGGCATGAGCGATAAGACCCAGCGCTTCAACAACACCGACGGCACCCACCTCGCCGCCCCGATGGGCGGTTTGCCCGAGAGCATGAACGAGTTCAGCCGCCTCGAACAGTACGCCAAGCTTCAAAAGCCCCCCGCCATCAAGTACGCCGATCTCGAAGCCAAGGTCGACTCTCGTATCCTTTATGACATCCTGCCCATGAAGGTCCGCGTGGATTTCTTCCCCGTCACCGACGCCTCGGTTATGACGTACGTCACCGTCCAATACGACAACAAAGATCTTCAGCTCAAGACCAAGGATGGCGTTGCCACCGCCAATGTCCATCTCTTTGGGGAATTTCGCACCATCAGTGGCCGCATCGTGCAGACATTCGAGGAGGACTTGCAGATCCCCGGCGGTCCTGAGCAGTACCGCACGGACTGGCAGCAGCGCAAATCCATCGGCCAGAAGGAAGTCCCACTGAAACCGGGCGTCTACCGCCTCGACGTGGTCTCGAAGGACGTTACCAGCGGCTTTGCCAATAATTATCAGACTACGGTCAACGTTCCACGCATCGACCCCGATACGCTTTCCACCAGCACCCTCATCCTCGCCGATGACCTGGAGAACGTGCCGCTGCGGAATATCGGCACGGGCCAGTTCGTGATTGGCGATACCAAGGTCAGGCCGCGCCTCGGAAGCACCTTCAGACGCGATGAAACCCTCGGTATCTTCATGAAACTGTACAACTTCGCGACTACCGAGCAAAGCCGGAAGCCGCAGGGCGAGATCCAATACGAAGTCTTCAAAACCGGCACGGCCGAGCCAATTGTGGCCGCCACGGATGATATCGGGAAACTACCGGACGCCTCGGCAGCCCAAGTCACCCTCCAGAAACGCCTCCGGCTGGAGCAGTTCGCTCCCGGTTCATATACATTAAAGATCAAAATCACCGACAAAAATCGTAATCAGACGCTCACACAGAGTGCTCCATTTACGGTAACCTAGGTAACGGCGGGTCTATCCCCGCGACCGCGACCCTTTGATGGTAAAGGCTAAAAGTCCATTGACGCTGACTTCACTGGCGCTGGGGGCATTTTGCCTCGTGGGCTTGGGGAACGGCTTTGCCGCCTCTCCGCTCAGGTCCGGCGGCATTATCGGCGGTACCGTCGCCAGTTCTACCGGTATTCCGCAACTAGGCGCTGTCGTGCAGTTGTACAATCGCCAGGATCGGCCTCTCCAACGGGTGCTGACCGATTGCACCGGCAAATTCGAGTTCGATAGCCTTGCGCCCGATCGTTACTCCGTCAGGGTCACCATGGCCGCGTTCTTCCCCGCCATCCAGAAGGACATCCTGGTGCAGCCGGGCACAGAAAGCCTGCTCGCGGTCCATCTGAGCAGTTTCTTCAGCACCATCCAGCTTTCGTATCCGCCTCTTCAGAACGGCAGTCTGGTCACCGACGACTGGAAATGGGTCCTGCGTACCGCGACCGCTTCGCGCCCCATCATGCGCTTCACCGACGACAATGGTACCGAGACGGTCCAACGCCCCGCATTCTTCTCGGAAACGCGCGGGCTCCTGGTAGTTTCCGCCGGTGAAGGCGGCACCACTACCGGAGTCTCCAACGAGGCCGATATGGGCACGGCGTTCGCGCTCGCTACCTCGATCCTGGGCAGCAACAATGTCGAGGTGAGCGGCAATTTCGGGTACGGGTCGCAAACCGGCGTCCCCGCCACCGCATTCCGTACCACCTACAGCCGCAAGGGAAGTCCGCAGATTTCGCTGACCATGCGCGAGCTCTTCCTGCCCGGCCATTTGGGCGCCGCTACCTCCGGCGCCGAACCCGCGTTCCCGATGCTCCGCACCTATTCGGCAAGCTTCGACGACCACATGCAGCTCAGCGATCGCATCACCCTGAAGTATGGCGTCTCCATGGATGATGTGATCTTTCTGAACCGGCTCAGTTATATGAGCCCTTATGCTCGTCTCAGCTACGATCTCGGAAACGGTTCCACGCTCGACCTCACGTTCACCTCCGGCAACGCCCGCCCGGATTTGGCCGGCATGTCCTCCGACGAGGGCGAATTGCAAGGCGATCTCACCGCGCTCGGGTTTTTCCCGCTGATTTCCGCCGTGAATTCGCGAACGCAAGTGCAGCGTGGCGAGGATTACGAGGCGACCTACTCGCGCAAAGTGGGTTCCCGGACTTATAGCGCGACTGTCGATCACGAGGCTGTCACCAACGCCGCCCTTAGCGTGATGGGGCCGTTGAGCGGAGTCGCCGGCATCGATATCATGCCCGATCTCTTCTCCAACGCCTCGGTCCTCAACGCCGGCAATTTCCAGAGCTGGGGCTATACCGGCGCCATCACCCAGCAACTAGGCGAACACATTGCCCTCACCATGATGCTGGGGGGCGAAGGTGCCCTCACCATGGACAATGGCGCGTTGGTGGTGGGCAGCCCTGAGGAGTTGCGGTCTCTTCTGCACGAAGCGCAGCGCCACGTCGCGACCTCGCGCGTGGACGCCACCGTGCCCTGGACCAAGACTCACGTCGTGGCCAGCTATCAGTGGTCCGACAACCAGCGCTGGGCCACCCCGGGCGATATTTACAGCACCGCGCCCAACCATGCCATGCCGGGGCTGAATCTCAGTGTTCATCAGCCGCTCCCCGGATTCGCCCGCCGGGTGGAAGCCACCGCCGATATCCGCAATATGCTGGCGCAAGGTTATTTCCCGGTCGGGATGGCCAACGGCCAGCAACTGATGCTCATCGAAACTCCCCGCATTGTCCGCGGCGGTCTGGCGTTCACCTTCTGATTTTTGCGCCTCGATTCCCACGTCTGTTTCTCGCCCCACCACCCGCCCGAGCATCTGGAACCTATCCTCCGGCGCAATCGATTCGATGGCGCCATCCTCGCAATCGATAGCCCCGCTCTGCCCGCCACCGGGCCCCATATTGCCGCTATCCTCGTCCGGCCGTCCGGTCTCGTCCAAAGCGACCCGCGTGTCCGCGGCGTCCACGCCCCCATCGCGGAAGTCACCCTGGACCTCGCGCACTCCCTGTCGCGCCGTTTCCTCCCGCTCGATCTCGAAATGAGCCCGGCGGATTTTCCCGAACTCCTCGATCTGACGGCCCGCGCGCCCGACCTCCGTATCGTCATCGATCACCTCGCGCGCCCGCAATATTCGCGCAGCGTAATGGAAGACTGGCTCCGCGGCATGCAATCCGCCGCCCGCCTGCCAAACATCTTCTGCAAAATCAGCGGCCTCCTCACCGAGGCGCAACTCCCCTGGACCTCCGCGCCAATCCGTCCATTCGTCCAGCACGCCCTCGCCATCTTCGGTCCGTCGCGGCTGATGTTCGGAAGCGAATGGCCCGTGCGCCTGCCCGACATCACCTGGAAGGAATCTCTAGCCGCGTTCACGCAATCCATCGGCGCGCAGTCCATCGGAGTCCGGGAGCAATTGCTGGGCGGCACCGCCGCCGCCTTCTACCGCATCCCGGCGTGATACCATGCCCGGAATGAGCGACTGGCTTTATCGCCACTGGGTTCCCGCAGCATTGTGCATGGCCATCTTTCTGCTCCTGCTCGCTGCGGCGCTATCCTTATCGTGGGATCTGCCAGTCCTGATGATCTACCTCCAGATTCCTATCTACATGCTGCATCAGGTCGAGGAGCATACCGGCGACCGCTTCCGCCAGTACGTGAATCTACGCTTCGGCGGAGTCGAAGCGCTCACTCCCAACGCTGTCCTCGTGACCAACATCCCGGGCGTTTGGGGACTCGGCCTGCTCTCCATCTACGCGGCGCTGCTTTTCGGAATGGGATGGGGACTGGCTATTGTTTACCTGGTTCTGCTGAACGCGCTCATCCACATCGTCAGCGGCATCGCGGCGCGCGCCTACAATCCGGGCCTTTGGACTGCGCTCGCGCTTTTTCTGCCGGTCGGCGGGTTCGCGCTTTGGCTCGTCTCATCCGCGCCCGGAATACGGGCCGTGCATCACCTGGTGGGGCTCGCCATCGCGATCGCCATCCACATCGCACTGGTGGTCCACACCGGCCTGCGGGCGCGAAGTCTGAAGGCATGACGGCGTCCGATCCCGTCATCCGGCCGGCGCTCGAAGCGATCCTTGCCGGCCCGCAATTCGCCGCCTCCGCCGGCGCCGGCTGATTCCTCCGCTACATTGTCGAAACCACGCCCGGCGGCTGCGAGAAGTGTGCGACGGCGGCCCATCCTTCGACCCTGCCACCGATACATCGTCCGCGTGGAAGCCGTCGAACGTGCCGCGCATCCGCCCGCGATCCTAGGCGCCGCCGCGGCTGCCGCGACCGTGCTGCCGTTCCTGAATCTCGATTCCGCTGCTAGCGAAGAATTTTGGAGCGATGACCGGCGAACCGACGTCCTTCCTTTCGCGAGCCTCCCGCCTGCGCGTGATCTCGCGCACCCGGCTTTCACCTTCAAGGGCAAGTCCGCGGAATTATGGGCCGCGTTCGTGGTGTAAGGCAAGTCCGCCGGCAGGCTGATCGCGGGCGCGCGCCGCGCGTGCTCCAATCCGTCCGCATGGTGGTGCTTTTGAGCCGCCCCGCTCGCCGTGCCGGCCTCTATCCTCATGAAATTCCTCCGGTCGAATTCTGGAACCCCGATTGCCTCTTTCGTTGGCGTGAGTACACTGAAGGAATACGGAGGAACTACCATGCGAAAGTTGAAAGCCGCTGTTTCTAAAATCGTTGTGGCCGGGGTGCTCTCGGCGCCGCTTCTGGCGCAAGCCCCGCCACCCTCCTTTTCTCCGGGGCAACTGGATCAGCTCACTGCCCGGATCGCGCTATATCCCGATCCGCTCCTGGCGCAGATTCTTGCCGCGGCCACTTTCCCCAACGACATCCAGCCGGCCGCACAATGGGCGGACGAACATCACTACCTGACGGGCCAGGCCCTCGCCAACGCGATCCAGGCCGACCAACTTCCCTGGGACCCCAGCGTGCAGGCTCTTCTGCCATTCCCGTCCGTGCTCGGCATGATGGCGTCTGATATGGCTTGGACTACCGATCTCGGCAACGCTTTCCTCGCCGACCAGCCGGAAGTCATGAACGCCGTCCAGAGACAGCGCGCGCTGGCCTATCGTTACGGTTATTTACGAACCAACGGTCAGGTGGTGGTGTCGGGCGGGCCGTATATTACGATCACGCCGGTTAACCCGGGCTTCGTGGTGGTTCCCTACTATAGCCCGGCGGTGGTGTTTGCCGCGCCCGTGCCCGGCTTCTTCGTAGGCGGAGCGATCCGCTTCGGCTTCGGCGTCTCCATCGGCGGATTCTTCGCCCCCTGGGGTTGGGTGGGCGGAGGCATCCACTTCGATTGGGGCGCCCATGCGGTGTTCATCAATAATGCGCGCTGGGGCCGGACCTGGGTGAACCGCGGCGTCTACGTGCATCCCTACCCCGCGGTCCATCGCTACGCGGCGGGCGCGCCACGGCCCGCCGAAGCCCACGCACTCGAGCGCCGTTCCGTGGAAGAACGCAATGCCGCCCGCGAAGGCAGACCCGCGCCGCGCGAGACGCATCACGGCGGACACGATCGCCACTAAGGGACCGGACCGGCTCATGCCCACCCACCAGCACAGCACCATTTTCGATGCCGGCCAAGGCTATGCGCCCTTCAGCCGCCTGGTGACTCTCGTCGATTGCACGGTCGCATGGCGGCAGGGCCGCTGGTGGATGTATCTCTGCGGCCACGATACCGTCTCCCCCGAGATTGAGTTGTACAGCGCCAGCTTGCCGGAAGGATCGCCCCTTTCGGCTACTGGCTGGGCCCTCACGCCTGATCCGAACGACCCGGCGCGCCCGTCAATCCTGGCCGGGAAATCCAGGAGCCACTGGTGGGACGGCAGGGGCGGACGGCATTGCGTTTCCTACGCGGAAGGCTTCGATCCCGATCGCAACGCGCGGGTGGAGCGCCTCTATTATGCCGGCGCCGCGCGCCACTATTCGGGCCCGTACGCCATCGGCTACCTCGAATGGGATGGCGGGAAATGGGTGGACCAGGCCATGCCCGCTTTCACCGCCAACGAATACTGGGAGCGCGGCAGCGTCTACGAACCGAATCTCATTTACCACGAGGGAATGTGGAAGATGTGGTATGTCGCGGGCGCGAACCAGGACGACTATCTGGTGCAGGGGTATGCCGAGAGCCCCAATGGCCGGACCGATTGGAGCTTCCACGAAATCGTTTTCCCCGCCGACGAGAAGGTATTCGATTTCTGCCTGGTGGAGGCCAACGGCGAATTCGAGGCGGTTTTCTCGCGCGTCAACGTGAGCGGAAAAGAGGCCGACCCATCCCGTGTCGGTCTCTTCTGGTGTCATACGAAGACCCCTTCGCCGCGAATGGCCGACTGGAGCGAGCCGGTTCGCATCTCGGATCCCGGGCCGTGGAAGCCGGTGCTGCGCTACGGCGAAAACGACGCGCAAAGGATGTTGGTCTTCCACGACGGCGCCTATCCAGCGGCAGGCCGGGGCAGGCTGCCAATCAACTTCACGGTCGAGTGCCTGGAAATCGACCGGCCGGCAAGTTGAATCCGTACAAGCCACACTTTCCTCTTGACTCATATATCAGTTACTGATATATCTATAACTGATATGACGAGCGCACTGGAGCCGCCGCTGACACCCGCGGTGTTTTTCACTCTTTTCGCCCTCGCCGGCGGCAAGAAGCACGGCTACGCCATCATGCAGGAGACCCGGACCTTGTCCGACGGGAGCTTCCGCATGGGTCCGGCGACTCTCTATACGACGCTTCAGCGCCTCCTTGAACTCGATCTGGTGGAGGAGGCCGAAGACGCCCGGGATGCCGACAGCCGGAGGCGAACCTATCAACTGACGGCGGCGGGCCGTGCGCTGCTCGGTGCCGAATTGGAGCGCGTGGAGTCCCTCCTCCGCAAGGCAAGAGCCATGCACTGGAAGCCGGCGCGGGCGAAACCATGAGCGTCCGCATCTACCGCCTGCTGCTGCGACTCTATCCCCGCGAGTTTCGCCTGCGGTGGGAAGGCGAAATGCTCGAGACTTTCGCGCTCCAAGTGGCTCACGGCCAACTGGACGCGTGGCGCTCCGTACTCCCCGAACTGCTGCTGGCCACGCGCCATGGGCTCGCCATTCCCGTGGTCTCGCTGGCAGGCAGCGGGGTGATCCTGTTCAGCCTGACCTGGGCCCTCGGCAACTCAATCGCGCTGTTACACCTGTTCCATCGCCTGATGGTAAAGCTCGGTGGCTGAAACCACCGAATAAGGAGAGGAAAACATGAAGAAGACGCTACTCGCGCTGGTAGTGTGCGCACTCGCTGCTCTTTCGGCGGCGGCGCAAACCAGCCTGTCGGGAACCTGGCAAATCGAGTATCACGACAAGAACGGCAAAGAAGTCGATACCCCGATGATCACGTTTCTGCAAACCGGCGGCCGCCTGGAAGGAGTCTTTGGGAAGTATCACTGGAAAGTGGAAGGAACGGTGGCCGGCGACCAGGTTCAGTTCCACTTCCATCCCCCGCAGGCTCCCGAAGTCACGGTCCGGTATCAGGGGACTTTGGAGTCGGCGAACCGCATGAGCGGAACGATGGCGAGCGAGGTGCAGTCGGGAACTTTCGTGGCTACCCGAAGATAGCCAGCGGACTCTCGGCCCGATCGTCGCCTCACCCGGTGTCGCTCCATGGTAGATGCTCGTGGGAGGCAGAGTGGCGCCAATGGCAGAGCTCTGGACACTCTTAGTCGATGGATCCGGGCTCCGGCAAATTACCCACGGGACGGCAGACTCCAGCCACAGATCGCCCGATGCGGGTCGAGTGACGCCCACGGAGGCGCTGCTGCGCTCACGATCGCAGCGCTTCAGGCCGGCGCCTTTTCGCGGATGGAGCGGATCAGGGCATCCACGTCAGGCGCGCGTCCAGAGTCCTTTTTCGAATAGATTGCCTCGCCGTTGAGAAGAACCCGCAGTGAACCCGGAGCGCCGGCGCGCAGGCGAACCGGAATATGGAGCGCCTGCTCCAGTTTATCTCTGAGGCTCACGGCCTCAGCTTTGATGTCGGCTCAAAAGAAGCAGCGTTTGATTTCAACAGTCATCCTGCTTGCAAGGTAGCACATGCCCACATGTGTTCTGCGCCGGGAAGGGGAACTCTATTGGCCGGCTCTCAAATTAGTTCCTGGATTGGGAACCGGACCTCCGTGAAACTTCCGCAGCGCGTTCGCACTCCGCTGGCGGTTTCCCGCGCTTCCCACACCGAATTGGAAACCGCCGGAGCGAGCGGCGCGATGGCGCAGTTCATGCGAACCTGCCTCGCGCTCGCCGCGCCAGCACCTGTTCAGTGCCTCCTCGGACCATAACGGCTTCGAGCGGATTTCGCATTGCGAGGACTGAGTGACCTTGGGCTGAAGTATGCCACCCTGTAAGCATGGGATTCCGACTTGGGGTGAACTACCGCCCGCGGGGCGACCAGGAGAACGCCATCGCCGAACTCACGCGCGGCGCGCGCGACGGGGAGCAGCACCAGGTGCTGCTCGGCGTCACGGGATCGGGCAAGACGTTCACCATGGCCAAGGTCATCGAGAACTTAGGCCGGCCGGCCCTAGTGATGGCGCACAATAAGACACTGGCCGCCCAGCTTTATCACGAGTTCAAATCGTTTTTTCCCGATAACGCCGTGGAGTACTTCGTCAGCTATTACGATTACTACCAGCCCGAAGCTTATATCCCTTCGAGCGACGTGTATATCGAAAAAGAAGCCACCATCAACGACGAGCTCGACAAACTGCGGCTTTCGGCCACCAAGTCGCTTTTCGAACGCCGCGATTGCGTGATCGTGGCCAGCGTCAGCGCGATCTACGGCCTCGGTTCGCCGGAAGCCTATTACGGCATGCTGCTGATGCTCGAAAAGGGGCAGAAGATTTCGCGGAACGATATCATTTCAAAGCTGGTCGATATCCTCTACGACCGCAACGAGGGCGATTTCCGCCGCGGGACGTTCCGCGTGCGCGGCGATGTCATCGAAGTCCATCCCACCTACGACGACTTCGCTTACCGCATCGAGCTTTGGGGCGACGAAGTCGAAAGCCTGTCGCAGATCGATCCGCTGCTGGGGCAGGTGAAACAGACTTATCAGCGCCTGCCGATCTATCCCAAGACGCACTACGTGATGAGCGACGAGACTAAGGAAAGCGCCATGGCGAGCATCCGCAAGGAGCTCGAGTGGTGGCACAAGGAGCTCGAAAAGCAGGGCAAGCTCATCGAAGCGCAGCGCCTGTGGCAGCGCACCATGTTCGATCTCGAGATGATGAAGGAGATCGGCTACTGCCACGGCATCGAGAACTATTCGCGCCACTTTTCAGGACGGTTGCCGGGCGAGGCGCCGCCGACTCTGCTCGACTATCTGCCGCACGATTCCATCATGTTTCTCGACGAGAGCCATCAGACCGTGCCGCAGCTCCACGGCATGTACCACGGCGATCGCTCGCGAAAAGAAGTGCTGGTGGCGCACGGATTTCGTTTGCCCAGCGCGCTCGACAACCGCCCGCTGACCTTCGAGGAGTTCGAACACCGCGTGAACCAGGTGGTGTATGTTTCGGCCACGCCCGGTCCGTATGAACTGACGAAGTCGGCCGGCGTTGTAGTCGAGCAGATCATCCGCCCGACCGGCCTGATCGATCCCGCGGTCGAAATCCGGCCCGTCAAGGGGCAGGTGGACGACCTGCTGGGCGAGATCCGGCGGCGCACCGACGCTAACCAGCGGGTGCTGGTCACGACGCTGACCAAGCGAATGGCGGAAGATCTGGCCGAGTACTACTCAGAGGTGGGCGTGCGCTGCCGCTATCTGCACTCGGAAGTGGATACACTGGAGCGCATCCGCATCCTGCGTGACCTGCGGCGCGGCGAGTTCGACGCGCTGATCGGCATCAACCTGCTGCGCGAAGGGCTGGACTTGCCGGAAGTGTCGCTGGTGGCCATCCTGGATGCCGACAAGGAAGGCTTCCTGCGATCGTCGGGCGCGCTGATCCAAACCATGGGCCGCGCCGCGCGCCACCTGGAAGGCAAGGCGATCCTCTACGCCGATGTGATGACCGACAGCATGCGCCACGCGCTCGACGAAACGGCGCGCCGCCGGAAGGTGCAAATGGAATACAACGAGCGCAACGGAATTGTGCCGCAATCGATCGTGCGGCCGATCGACATGAGCCTGGTGGCAGTGGCGGAAGGCGATTATGTCACGGTGCCGATGGAGCCGGACGACGATCTGGACAAGCTAACGCCGGAAGAACGCGAGAAGTTCATCGGCGAACTTGAAGAGCGCATGCGCGAGGCGGCGCGCAAATTCGAGTTTGAGAAAGCCGCGCAGTTGAGGGACCGGGTTAAGGCGCTGAAAATCGGGGCGTGACCGGCGCCGCGGCGGGAGGCACCGGAAAGGCGGCCGCACTCAGGATTCGAACACCGGAAGCGCGGTCATTTCCGCGGCCGGCACCGATTCCAGCGGGAGTCCGGCCTTTTTCCACGCCGAGAGTCCGCCGCGGATCACCGAGCACAGTACGCCGCGCTCGCGCAGCAGGTGCGCCACCTGCGCGCTGGTGGCGTCGCGCCAGCAGGTGCAGTAAACGAACATCTGCTTGTCGAGCGGAAAATCGAGATCCACCTGGTTGAGCGCGTTGGGATCGAGCCGACGCGCGCCGGTTACCCGCAAAGCGCCGGGCAGGTAATAGCCGTGACTGCGGACGTCGTACACCACGGCGGTACCGGCCGACAACTCGCGCGCCGCAACGGCAGGTTCCACAAAGGGAGCATGGCGGAGCGCTCTCGCCTTCCGCATGGTCCACACGCGGCTGCCGATAAACGCCACGAGGCCGGCGCCGAGCAGCCACGCGAGAATGTGTCCGAAGGTCTCGTACCCGCGGGTGACGGTCTCCAGCGCGTCGCTGAAGAGCAGTCCCACGGCGAAGTATCCGCCGGCGTAAAGCGCGGCGCCCACGGAGTCGAGGCGCAGGAAGTGCCAGAATCGCATGTTCATGCTGCCCGCGAGCGGGGGGGCCATGGTGTTGATGCCGGGAATAAATTTGGCAAAGAGCAGAAGCGCGCGGCCGCGGCGATAAAATGCGTCGGCGGAGCGGAGGATGCACGATTCGGGATTCAGCGAGAGCTTACAGAGGAGCGAGAGCAGCCACCACCCCGTGCGGCGGCCCATGAGGAACATCAGGCTATCGCCGGTGACGATGCTCGCCATGGCACCAGCCGCCGCTAACCAGGGGTTCAAGAGGCCGCGCGCGCTCGCCGCGCCAGCTACCAGCAGCGCCAGCGCCGCCGGAATCGGCAAGCCGAAGGTCTCCAACAGAGCGACGGCAAAGAGAATCGGATAGCCGTGCGCCCCCACCCGTACGATCCACGTCCCCACGGCTTTTAGATGTAAATCCGCCGGTGGGGATTCCGCGCGACTTGACAGGGCCCGGCGTTACTATCACAATGTGATGGTAATGAAACGACGCCTTGTCTTTTGTCTCGCAGGCATTTTGGCCGCCGCCGGGCGGCCGCCGGCGCCCGATTTCACCCTGCCGGGAGCGGATGGCGCACCCGTACAGCTATCGCGCTACCACGGCAAAGTGGTCCTGCTGGATTTCTGGGCGACGTGGTGCCACGGCTGCAAGACGGAAATCCCGTGGTATATCGAGTTCAGCGAAAAGTACAAGGCGCAGGGGCTGGTGGTGGTCGGCGTTTCCATGGACGATGGCGGATGGAAGGTGGTCAAGCCGTTTCTCAAAGAAAAGAAAATGCACTACCCCGTGGTGATCGGCAACGACGAGTTGGGGAAGAAGTACAGGCTGGACGGGATGCCGCTCACGCTACTGATCGACCGGCGCGGAGATATTGCTTTCTCGCACGCCGGGGTGGTCGACAAGGATGAGTTCGAGCGCCGGTTGCGGGAATTGCTGGCCGCGCGGTGAAGAACTGAAAAAAGCTGACACGGAAGCTTGGCGCGAGGCGGCAGAGGCAACGGAGAAAGGCGCGGCCGCGGGGATTCCGCGCCGCGGGCATGCGTCGCCGGAAGAAGCTACTGAAACATGGAAATCCCGGCGATTCCAGAGGCTCCGGCGGCGAGGCAGCCGGCGGCGTTCGCGGCGTTGACCCCGCCGAGCGCCAGTACGGGAATGCGCACCGCGGCGGCCGCCTGGCGCAAGCGTTCGAGGCCTAATGGCTCGCCAAAGGGCGCCTTGGAGGCGGTGTAGAAGACCGGCCCGAAGACGGCGAAATCGGCGCCCTCTTCTTCGGCAGCTCGCAGATCGGCGAGCGAATGGGTAGAGACGCCGATGTGAAAATTCGCCGGCACGATGGCGCGCCACTGGCGCGGCGCGACGGAATGCGACGGCAGGTGCACACCGTGGGCTTCACACGCCAGCGCGATATCCAGGCGCGAATTCAGCAGGATCCGTGTTCCGCGGGGATTGTCGATAGCCAGGACGCGGCGCACGAGATGGCATAATTCGCGCGCCTCCAGATCCTTTTCACGAATCTGGATCATTTCGACACCATCCGCGAGGGCGCGCGCGATATGCGCCAGCAACTGCTCCGTGCCGCCGGCGGCGCGGCGGTCGGTAATGTAGTAGCGCAGCATCAGAGGGGCGTGTAATACCGTTCGCCCGCGCAGGCACGGCACAGCGTCTTTCCGTTGCGCACCACCTCGCGCCGGAAACTGACCGGTTCGCCGCATTGCTGGCACGAGGGGCGCGAAGCGCGGTAGCCGGGCAGATCCTCAGGGGCCAACTCCACGCGCACCCACTGGATTTCGAACAGTTCGGCGTCCGGCAACTGCCGGTAGGCGCACATCTGCTGCTGATTTTGGTTGCCGATTTCGGGAAACAGCTCGCGCGCGCGCTGCCTGGCGCTCTCGCGCGCCAGGAGCCGCACGGCGCGGCCTTCGCGCAGGTCGCAAAAAGTCGCCGCCACTTTTCCGAAATCGCGGAACTTGAGGGCGCGCTTTCCCAGACGGCAACCGGTGACTACCGGGATGGCGTCGGTCATGCAGCGATCGATCTCGACGAATGTGACGAGGCGTTTGCGGTCCACGCCGGCGGGATCGTCGAGACCGAGCAGTTGCACGCCGTGGAGCGCCATGCGGAGGCCGAGAATCTGGCCGGCGCAGAGGTGTCCGTGGGCCTGCCCGGCCAGCTTTTCGTACTCTTCGAGAGATTTCACAGGATTCGCAGGGCGCTGGGCGGAAACTCCACCAGCCAACTTTTATTATCCTTCGCCGGCGCGTAATCGCGGTACGAAAGCGCCACCGATACCCCGCCCGCGAACTCCAAAAGCACCAATTGCGCGCGCGGAACGGTGCCAACCAGTTCCAGTGGCACGCGATTGGGCCCCGGCCCGGCATCGCCCGCGTGGGCGCGCAAATTCTCGGCGGCGACCGCAACCCACACGCGGTCGCCGCGAAAGTGGCCGGGAAAATACGGGCCGTTGAGCGAGAAATGCGCGAAATCGAGAGTGCTCGAATTGCGGCTGGGATCGAGCGCGCCGACGGTCGCCTCCAGCACATTGCCAATTCCGAGCAGGCGCGCCACTTCGACCGATTCCGGACGATCGATCACCTGCCGTGGCGTTCCGCGCTGTAGAATGCGGCCGTTTGCCAGCACCAGCATGCGGTCTGCCGCACAGCAGAGATCGAGATTGCGGCTCGCGAACAATACCGGGGCGGAGGTATTCTCGCGGATCTCGCGCAGGAGCGCCGCATCGAGCCCGACATCGTCGATGAGCAGCAACTTCGGCTCGGTAATGAGGGCGCGGGCAAGAATCCAGCGGAGGCGCGGCGAATTGGCGTTGAGTTGGAACTTGTCGACGATCTCCGCGACGCGCCGGTGGCGTTCCAGGCGCGGGTACCGGCGGGCGGCGAACATCAGATTCTGTTTCGGAGACATGCCCGGAAAGAGCGAATCAGTTTGCGGGATGAGTGCGGCGCGGCGGCGTCCGGGCGGGAGGTGCACGGCGGCCGCGGCGTCGAAGAGAATCGCGTCATCGAGCAGAATGCGGCCGGAATCGGGGCGGACCAAGCCGGCAACGGTTTCCAACAGCAAGCTCTTTCCGGCGCCGCCGGGACCGAAAATCGCCGTGCCACCGGGTTCAATGCCGAAGTCCACATCGAGTTTGCCGAGGACGATGCGCACGCCGGTCATGCGCGGAGCCTCGAAATCCAAAATGCGGCGGCGAATTCCAGGGCGAGGCGCGCCAATGCCCAGGCTGCCGCCGCGGCGGCCGCGCGCCGCACGAGCGGCAATTCGACGCGCGCGAAGACCAGCGACTCGGGCACACCAAGGCTGCGGGCCGCTTTGCCGTAGGATCGATCCAGGCCGGCGAACGCGGCGCGCATTTGCCGGGTGACGAGCGGCAGAACGGCAACCACGCCCGCGGCCGACATGGCAGCGAGAGAGAGCGAGCGAGACACCAGCAGATAGATCAACAACGGCGCCGGCAGAAGGATGGCGGCTCTGACGATGGCCGATATCGCGGGTTTCGCGGCGAACTGCCGGTTTTCGAGCATCCATGCCAACGGTACTCCGGCCAAGACTGCGCAAGCCGTGACAAGCGAGAGTGTTTCCGCGCCGAGGACAAGCCATCCGCGATCGACAGGCATGAAGCCTTCAATTATAGCGGCCGGAATCGCGCGCTGAAATGGCGCAAAAATGGAGGGGCTTCCACGATCTCCATGCCGCGAATCTCCCGCTTGCGCGCATTCACTTCGAGGATGGCTTCCACCACGTAGTCGATGTGGCTTTGGGTGTAGACGCGGCGCGGGATGGCCAAGCGGAGCAACTCGTGCTGTGCCGCCGCTCCGAACATCACCGACCCGATTTCCACCGAGCGGATGCCGGCGTGGCGGTAGAGTTCCACCGCCAGGGCCTGTCCCGGGAATTGCGACGGGGGGATGTGCGGCAGCATACGGGCGGCATCGATGTAGATGGCATGGCCGCCGGGCGGTTCCACGATCGGGACTCCGTGGTCGGCGATGTGGCGTCCCAGGTAGCCGGTGGAGATGATGCGATAGCGCAGGTAATCGGGATCGAGAATTTCCTCAAGGCCGACGGCGATGGCTTCCAGGTCTCTTCCCGCGAGCCCGCCGTAAGTGGGGAAACCTTCGGTCAGGATCAGGAGATTGGTTTCGAGCTGGGCCACGCGATCGTCATTGGTACACAGCAGCCCGCCAATATTGGCGAAGGCGTCTTTCTTGGCGGAGAAGGTGCAGCCATCGGCGTAAGAAAACATCTTTTGCGCGATCCGTTTTGGCGACCAACCGGCATATCCGGGTTCGCGCTCACGGATGAACCAGGCGTTTTCCGCGAACCGGCAAGCGTCCAGATAGAACGGGATGCCGTGCGCGGCGCAAACGGCCTTGACCGCGGCGATGTTGGCCATGGAGACCGGCTGACCGCCGCCGGAATTGTTGGTGACGGTCAGCATCACGAGCGGGATTTTGTCCGCGCCTTCGGCGGCGATGAGCCGGCGGAGGGCCTCCACGTCCATGTTGCCTTTGAAATCGAGCCGCGCCTGCGTGTCGGCAGCCTCGGGAACGGGAAGATCGACTGCCTTGGCGCCGGTGAACTCGATGTTCGCGCGCGTGGTATCGAAATGGGTGTTCGAGGGCACGAGGTGGCCCGGCTTGCAGACCACGGTGAACAGAATGCGCTCGGCGGCGCGCCCCTGGTGCGCCGGAATGATGTGGCGGAAGCCAGTGAGGCCGGTGGCGACGCTGCGCAGGTGGAAAAAGCTCTCGCTTCCGGCGTACGATTCGTCGCCGCGCATCAGGGCAGCCCACTGATCGGTGGACATGGCACTGGTGCCGGAATCCGTCAGCAGATCGATGAGGATTTTGCGGGCTTCGATCAAAAAGAGGTTGTATCCGGCTTCCGCGAGATAGCGTTCGCGCTCCTCGCCCGTGGTGTGATGCAGCGGTTCCACGCTCTTGATGCGAAATGGTTCGATGATAGTTTTCAATTGAGGCCTCAGTGCCGGGTTTGATGAGCCGCCGCTTCGAAGCGGCCCACCAGCAGATCGATCAGGCTCATCCAGGCGCTATCGGGATGCTCCAGCTTGCGAAAATCGGCGATGTACCTGGGGTTGTTCATCGCCATGCCAGCGAACGCCAGGAAATCGAGACTGTCGTAGGGGATATCGCCCGCCTGCTCGCGGCTCCACTTCTTCGGGTCGTCGAGAAACGGAGAAAGATAGTCGAGGGCCGATGCGATGCTGGCGCCGGAGCGGGCGCGGACGGCCCACAGGCCGGCGTTTCCGTGCACCTGCGCGATCCGGCAGAGGGTGGAAAAAGCGTCAAGATTCAGGGACGAGAGCCGCAGCGAACGGGCGCGCACTTCTTCGTGGGGAGCGCTCCCGTTGGGCATGATCTGCCGGGGAAGCAGGTAATCCCGGTAAAAGTTGAAGGCCAGTTGCTGGGCCTTGGGGTCGTCGAGGAAGCTTCCCACGGCGGCCACTTCGGCCGCCCACCAGGACGCATGATTATTGCCGCTCTTCTGCTCATCGGTAGCGTTGCGGCTGGTGAGGAGCCAGCGCAGGTACTCTTCAAACCACCGGTGAACGGCGGCCTGGTCCCGGACGCTCCAATCGTTGGTTTGTTCCAGGAACTCCATGCCCTGGATGGCGCGGATCAGGTCGCGGCCGTCCACGACGCCGGAGCCGCGGCCATTGTTCACGCCGGGTATGGACTGGGCATAGTCGAGGTCGGGATTCATCCGGGTGCGAGGATTGACGAACCAGGTGTGGATGACCGCGGCGGCGCGTTTGCCATAGGCCGGATTGTCGAGCAGAAACGAAGCGACGCCGAGCGAGAACACCGCGTTGCCCATGGCGTTCATGGCCGTCTGGTTGGCCACGATGCGGGCGGGATTGGAATGGCCGTCCTCGCGGAGGTAGGGGCCGGTGGGGTTGTCGGGGTTCAGCCAATAGTAGGGGGCTTCGGTGTAGTATTCATGGACGTCGATGTCGACGCCTTTGGGGCGATCGGTGACGACGCTCCAGGGGCCTTCCTTCATGCGCCGGTCGGCGTCGGCGCGCAGGCGGCGGACAGGGTCCTGCGTCCACGCCTCCTTGCGGATGATCGCGCTGTGGATGGGCTCGGCCTCGTCCTCCGAAACCAAGGTCATCGGAATGTCCGCCCGGCTCAAGGTGGCAGCCAGGGCCAGGGCGACGAACGTCTTCACTATATTGGATTGTAACGTGTGTAGAGTGGCCGATCGTCCGGCGCACCGACATCGTACAATGATTCGTTACCATTGGACGGTCCCGATGAGCGTCGCTTTGACGTCTCTGGACTCCTGAAGTTGTGGGGTGGTGGAGACGAGCAGGCGCTGGAACACGTCATCCCGCCGATCTATACGAGCGGCCGAACCATACGCTCCAGGCAACAGCGCTGGTTCACGATCTGTACCTGCGACTGGCCCAGCAGAATGGCGGCCACTGGAAAGACCGCCAGCACTTCTTCAGCTTCGCGGCCATGATGATGCGGCGCATCCTTATCGATTACGCCCGTTCGAGCCGCGACAAGGTCGGGGCGTCATGGAACGCGTTCCGCTGAGCGACGATTTACCGTGGCGGAACAATTCGCGCGAAGAGATTCCAGGGCTCGATGCCGCTCTCGCCAAACTGGAAGAGAGCGATGCGCGGAACGTGCGGGTTTGGGAGTTGCGGATTCGGCTGGGCTACACCGCGCAGGAGACCGCCGAGATTCTGGCAATTTCCAAAGCGACCGCGGATCGCGACGGGACTCTCGCGAAGGCCTGGCTTTACCGCGAGCGGATGCGAAAGGAGTGAGGGGCTCGGGCGCGAGAGCTGGAATCACCGCCGATGGCGGTGGGCCCGACGACGATGTCTTCACTGGCGAGCCAC
Organism: Bryobacteraceae bacterium; assembly: GCA_035509055.1. Taxonomy (GTDB): domain Bacteria; phylum Acidobacteriota; class Terriglobia; order Bryobacterales; family Bryobacteraceae; genus PALSA-129. Next base: position 19,334 of record DATJMA010000025.1, read on the forward strand.
GGTTGGCGATGAAAACACGGTGTCGTAGCGTCAGTGCATCAAATATGAGACAGAAGCTTCGCCCCTCGAAGGGAAGAGCATCGGGGCACGACCAAATCCGATCGGCGCCCGCTGGCAAAACGCACAGCATCGCGATGAGCCTTCCGTCCGCGATGTCCCTGCACCCGACATCGCCAAGGTATATACTGGCGAAATTCGGAGTCTCTATGCTTGCCAAAACCGTCCTTTCGCTCGCCGCGGCGGCTTTCCTCGTCCATGCCGCGGAAAGTTATCAGAAACCTCCCAAGGCCATCCTGGATGTGATGGATGCGCCGGTCACTCCCACGCTGCTGGTCAGCCCCACCGGCAATTTCGCGCTCGAAAGCCGGACGATTCCCTACCCGCCGATTGCCGAACTGGCGGAGCCGATGCTGCGCATCGCGGGAATCCGGATCAATCCCAAGACGAACGGATTGCACAACGTGGTCTTTCTGACGGACCTTTCGCTTCGGAAAATTCCCAGCGGGGCGGAAGTGAAGCTGCAATTGCCTGCCGGCGCGCGGGTACTCGGCCCGAAGTGGGCGGGGGATGGAGCGCATTTCGCATTCACCATCACCACCGCCAGCGGCATGGAACTCTGGGCCGGCGATACTTCGGGCAGGGTGCACAAGATCGAGGGCGTCAGCGTGAACGGTGTAATGGGAGCGCAAAATTCCGTGCAATGGATGCCGGATAACAAGACGCTGCTGGTTCAAACGGTGCGGACGAGCCGCGGCGCCGCGCCGCGCGAACCGGTTCCCACCGGCCCGCACGTGCAGGAAAGCCTCGGCGGGGGCGCGCCGGCGCCTACCCTCGAAGATATGCTGGCCAGCCCGCACGATGAGGATCTGTTCGTTTATTACGCCACGTCGCAGCTTGCGCTGGTGGACACGGCGAGCGGCAAAGTTACGCCCGCCGGCCGGGCGGGAATCATCGCGTCCGCCGAGATTTCGCCGAACGGCAAGTATCTGCTGGTCTCCACCATTCATAAGCCGTTCTCCTATCTCCATGCCTATCGTTCGTTCCCGCGCGAGGTCGAGGTGTGGGATGTTACCGGCAAAATGCTGCACAAGGTCGCCAGCGTTCCGTTGGAAGACAAGGTGCCGATCAACGGCGTTCCTACCGGCCCGCGCAATATCGAATGGCGCACCAGCGACGCGGCGACGCTGATCTGGGTGGAAGCTCTGGATGGCGGCGATCTGCGGCACGCCGCGCCGTTCCGCGACAAGATCGTCACGCTGAAAGCGCCTTTCACCGGCGAACCTCACGAGGTGTTCAAGACCCAGCAGCGATTCGCGGGCATTCGCATGGGGGCCAAGGGCGGCTTTGCGCTGGTTACCGACACCGAACGCAAGACGCGCCGCGTGCGCACGTTCGAGATCGATCTCGACAAGCCCGACCAGGCGCCGAAGCTCATCTGGAGCCGCAACAATCAGGATCGTTACGCCGACCCCGGCCAGCCGCTCTCCAGGACGATGCCGAATGGCAGCGCGGCGATTATCCAGGATGGCGATTCGGTCTTCCTGGCGGGGCTGGGATCGTCGCCTACGGGCGACCACCCCTTCCTCAATCGTTACCATCTGGCGAGCGGCCAAACCGAGCCGATGTTCAAATGCGACAACGACCATTACGAAACCGTGGTGGACCTGCTCGACGACCACGGCGCGAAGTTTCTGACCCGCCGCGAAAGTCCCACCGAGCCGCCGAATTATTTCGCCCGCACGCCAAACGGCGCGCCGGTAGCCGTGACCGAATATCCCGATCCGCAGCCATCGATCCGCGGCATCCATAAGGAACTGGTGAAGTATAAGCGCGAGGATGGGGTGGAGCTCTCGTTCACGCTCTACCTTCCCGCGGATTACAAGCCAGGGACGCGCCTGCCCACCGTGGTGTGGGCCTACCCGTACGAGTACAACGACGCGGCGACTGCCAGCCAGGTAAGCGGGTCGACGAAGCGGTTCACCGAGATGCGCGGCTACTCCGAACTGCTGTTCGCGCTCGACGGGTACGCGGTTTTGGCCAACACGGCCATGCCGATCGTCGGCTCCGATCCCGACACGGTGAACAACACTTTCGTGGACCAGGTGGTGATGGACGCCAAGGCGGCGATCGACAAGGCCGTGGAGATGGGGGTGACCGATCGCAATCGCGTCGGAGTCGGCGGCCACAGTTATGGCGGATTCATGACGGACACGCTGATGGCGCACTGCGATCTTTTCCGCGCGGGGATCTCGGAAAGCGGCGCGCCCAACCGCACGCTGACGCCGTTCGGCTTCCAGAGCGAACGGCGCACGCTGTGGCAGGCGCCGGAAGTTTATCTGAAGATGTCGCCCTTCATGTACGCCGACAAAATCAAGGCGCCGATCCTGTTCATTCACGGCGAAGCGGACGATAACAGTGGCACGTTCCCGATTCAATCGGAGCGCATGTACGAGGCGGTCCGCGGCAATGGCGGCATTACCCGCCTGGTGTTTCTGCCGTTCGAAGCGCACGGCTATCGCGGCAAGGAGACCATCGAGCACGTGGTTTGGGAAAAGCTCACGTGGTTCGACAAGTACGTGAAAGCCGCCGGCCCCGCGGAGCATACCAGCGCGAACGAGGCGGTACACTGATGGCATGCTGCTCCCGGCGTGCGCGAAAAAGCTGGTAGCCCTACTCGGCGCTCGCGCTGTCCTCGACCAGCCGGAAGACCTGGCGTTGTATGAATACGATGGCGGAGTGGACAAGCACCGGCCGGACGTCGTGGTCTTTCCGCGCACCACGGCGGAGGTCGCCGGCATCGTCAAGATCGCGCGCGAGTTTTCGGCGCCGCTGGTAGGGCGCGGCGCGGGCACGGGGCTTTCCGGCGGCGCCATCCCGCTAGAGGGTGGAATTCTGGTGGCGTTCGCGCGCATGAATGCCATTGTCGAAACCGATCTGGCGAACGAGCGCGCCGTGGTGCAGCCCGGCGTGGTGAATCTGGACGTGACCGGGGCGGTGGAAGCGAACGGCTACTTTTTCGCGCCCGACCCGTCGAGCCAGCGCGCCTGCACGATTGGGGGCAACGTCGCCGAGAACTCCGGCGGGCCGCACACGCTGGCTTACGGGGTGACCACCAATCACGTGCTCGGGCTGGAAGTGGTGATGCCAGACGGCTCGGTGGTGGAAACCGGCGGGAAGGCGACGGACCTGCCGGGCTACGACCTTACGGGCCTGCTGACGGGGTCGGAAGGCACCATGGCGCTGGTGACGCGCGTGACGGTACGACTGATGCGCAAGCCGGAAGCGGTGAAGACCCTGCTGGCGATTTACGAATCGAACGAGGACGCGGGCCGCACGGTCACCGAAATTACCGCTCGCGGGATCACGCCGGTAGCCGTAGAGATGCTCGATGGCGTGATGCTGCGCATGGTGGAAGAGGCGACTCACGCGGGTTATCCCATGGATGCGGCGGCGGTGCTGCTGATCGAACTGGAAGGACTAAGCGAAGTTATCGAAGAGCAGGCGGGGCACATTCGCGAAGCGTGCCTGGTATGCGGCGCGCGCGAATTCCGGGTGGCGCGGTCGGCCGAAGAGCGCGATTTATTGTGGAAGGGGCGCAAGAACGCGTTCGGCGCGGTGGGCCGCGTGAGCCCGACTTATTACGTGCAGGATGGGGTGGTGCCGCGGACGAAGATCGCGGCAACCCTACATTACATCAACGACGTGGCGCGCAAGCACGGTCTGACCATCAGCAATATTTTCCATGCGGGCGACGGCAACATGCACCCGATCATCCTCTTCGACCCGCGCAAGCCGGGGGACCTGGAACGGGCGCGGTCGGCGGGCGAGGAGATACTGGCTTACTGCGTGGAGAACGGCGGCTCGATCACCGGTGAGCATGGCGTCGGAGTGGAAAAGAAGGAATTGATGGCCAAACAGTTTTCGCCGGAGACGCTGGAGATGATGGCGAGACTGAAGGGGCTATTCGATCCGGACGGGCGATTCAACCCGGGCAAGGTGCTGCCCACCGGGCGCGGGTGTCTGGAGATCCGGCAGGAGCCGATCCGTTCGGGAAAATCTTTGTACTAAGACAAGGGTGTCAGCGCGCCTGGGCGCCGGCGGCGGTGGATGTGCCGGCCGACTTTTTCAAATACTTGTCGTACCAGGCGAGGTAGCGCTCCATGCGATCGCGCTGATAGCTCGGGCGCTGGATGCCGTGCGTCTCGTTGGGGTAGATGATGAGCTCGGTGTCAATACCCAAGCTGCGCAGCGCCTCGTACATCTGCTGGCCGCCCTGCACCGGGACATTGAAATCGCGCTCGCCCCCGAGGAAGAGGGTCGGAGTCTTAATGCGATCGGCGTGCAGGAACGGGTAGGAGATCTTTACGTAGGTATCGAACGCCTTCCAGGGCGGTCCGATCTCTTCGTCGTATTGCGTGATGTATTGATCGGTGCCGTAGAAGGAGACGGTGAAGGCGGTTCCGGCCCCGCTGGTGGCGGCTTTGAAGCGCGGATCGGTGGCGATCATGTAGTCGGTGAGAATGGCGCCGTAACTCCAGCCGCCGACGCCCATGCGGTCGGGGTCGGCAATTCCGCTGTGGATGGCGTACTCCACGCCGGCTTCGAGATCGTCCACTTCGAGGTGTCCCCAATCGGCGGCGATGGCGCGAGAGAACTTCTGTCCGCGGCCGGCGCTACCGCGATAATTGACGGCCATTACGGCGTAGCCGTGCGACGCGAAGAACTGGCGCTCGGTTGAGAACGTGTGCCCATCCTGCCCGTTGGGGCCGCCGTGAATGCGCAGCAGGAACGGAACCTTGGCGCCGGCGGTGTAGCCGAGCGGCCTGGTGAGGAGGCCGTGCACTTCCGTGCCGTCCTTACTTTTAAAGCTCACTTCTTCGGTGGGCGCGATCTCGAGTTCGGCCATCAGCGCATCGTTCACGTGCGTGAGTTGGTGAAGCGACGAACCGTTCCAGAGGTACACCTCCGGCGGGCGATTGTCGCCGCCGCTCATGTAAGCGAGGCAGCCTTTCGCCGCGGTGGGACTGGCGACCGCGATGGGACCGGCGATGAGCCGTTTCACAGCACCGCCGCTCACATTCATGCTGGCGGGGTAAACGTTGCGGTCGTCCGCGACGAGGAAGGTGAGGGAACCGCCATCGGCGCTGAAACGCGGAGCGGAAACACCGCGATCGAGATCGGCGGTGGCTTTCACCAGGGTGGGTGCGGCGCTGCCGTCGCTCGAAACGAGTGCCAGCCGCTCCATCCCATAGGCCGCGAACTTCTTGTCGGACTCGCCGGCTAAGAACGCAATCCACTTGCCATCGGGACTCCATTCCACGCGCCCGCGGCCGGCATTCATGGTGAGCGGGCTGAGTTGTTTGGGCTCCGATCCGGCATGGGCATCCGCGACATAAACCTGGCCGCCGGTGTCGCGGTCGGGATCAGCGGCATGATTGCTCATGAATGCGATGCGCTTCCCATCGGGCGACCAGACGGGCGAGGATTCGTCATATTTCTTTTCGGTGGTCAGGCGGTCCAGCTTTTTGGTGGCGATATCGAAAAGGTAAACGAAGCTGTGCCGGCCGGAAAGCAGGTACCCGGCGCCATCCTGCTTGAAGTGGTAGCGATCGATCACGATAGGCTTGGGCGCTTTCGGCTTGGGGCCTTCGGCGGCGTCGGCTTCGGGGTCCGGATCGCCGATCACGAGCGCGAGACGGTGGGAATCGGGCGACCATTCATAGCTTTGGAGGCGACCTTTTACATCTGTGAACTGGGTGGCTTCGCCGCCCGCGCGGTCGAGGAGCCATACCTGGTTGCCCTTGGCTTTGCCCGGCCGCGACGAAAGAAACGAGAGATATTTGCCGTCCGGGCTCCAGCGCGGCGAAGTCTCGCTTTCGGGGCTGGAAGTCATGCGCAGGTCGCGCGTGCCGTCGGTGCTGACCATCCAGACATCGGTGTCATGCTTGTCTTCTTTGGGATCCGTGGTGGTGACGGTGTACGCCACCCACTGGCCGTCGGGCGAGCATTGCGGGTCGCGGACTTCGCGAAAGCGGGCGAGATCGTCGAGGGTGAGAGGATGGCGGGCGGTTTGGGCGAACAGGGCAGCCGCCGCGAACAGGGGCAGGAGGCGAAAAAGCTGCATAGGCCGCATGGTATCATGCCCAACGAATGGCGGAATACTCCATAGGCATCGATTTAGGCGGGACGAACCTGCGCGCGGCGGCGATCGGCCGCGACGGCAAAATGATCGACAAGGTCGCGATGGCAACCGATTTCGTACACGGACGAGAGGCTGTGCTCAACGACATCACGTCGGCGATCGGCAAATTGCGCGATAAGTACGGGGCGGGCGATCTGAAGGGCATCGGCGTGGGCGTGCCGGGGTTCATTCGCATGAAGGAGGGCTACCTCACCAACAGCCCGAACCTGCCCTACTTCGAAAATTTTCCGGTGCGCGACGAGTTGAGCAAGCGGGCGAACGCGCCGGTGGTGCTGGAGAACGACGCCAATGCCGCGGCGATGGGCGAAAAATGGATCGGCGCGGGCAAGGAGCACGACGACCTGGTGCTGCTCACGCTCGGCACGGGGATCGGCGGCGGCATTATTTCGGGCGGGCATATTTTGCGCGGATTTGTCGGAATGGCCGGCGAGTTGGGACACATCACGGTGGTGCCCAACGGCAATCCGTGCGCCTGCGGGAATCGCGGATGCCTGGAAAAGAGCGCTTCGGCGACGGCCATTGTGGCGATGGCACACATGCTGCATCTGGGCGAGAATTTAAGCTCGAAAGACGTGGCCGACCTGGCGAAGCTGGAAGGCGAGACCGGCGACAAAGCGCGGTCGATCTTCCGCACGATGGGCGAAGCGCTCGGGATCGCGCTGGCGACGCTGGTGAACACGTTCAATTTCCCGCTCTATCTGCTGAGCGGCGGTCCGCTGCCGTCGTGGGATTTGTTCGCGCCGGAGATGTTCCGGGTGGTAGAGCAGCGGTCGTACACGTACCGGGCCACCAAGCCGGCAATCGAGAAAGCGACTCTGGGGAACGAAGCGGGATTGTACGGCGCGGCGTATTTGCCCTGGGAATAGCTCACACGTTTCCGGGGGGCGCCGCGTCTACCTGGGGAGGAAATATGAGATTCGGCGCGCTTTTGCTTTCTGGTTCGGGCTTGATCTTCGCCCAGGCTTCGCCCTCCGCCAAGCTTATCGGCAGTTGGGTTAATACCGACCTCGACACATCCGGCACGACGCAGGTCGTGGTTCGGCAGAACAAGGGCGGCATCGTGGTACACGTGTGGGGCCGCTGCACGCCGTCGGACTGCGACTGGGGGGAGGCGGCAGCGGACACCTGGGACGGTTATCTGATCGCGAACTACGACCACGGGTGGTCGATGGCGCGCCTCCAGCTCATTCCGCTGCCGGATGGACGGCTCCTGATGGCGCACACCACGGAATACCGCGACGGGTCGGGGCGCACCGACAAGGGGTACGCTGAATTTTTCGCGCGCGAGGACGCCAAGGTGGAGGGGCCGGAGACGGCCAAAGCGAGGGAACTGCTTCATCAGGTGGCCGAGACATACCGCAACCTGCCTGCCGCCCGGTTCGAATCCACGGAGATCCGCCAGCGCTCTTCGGAAAAGACGGAAACACGCTCGGAAACGCGGGCGACGCTGCTCTTCAGCCCGCCCAACCGGTGGCGCCGGGAGACATCGCGGACCGGTGGCGAAGCGCGCGTCGAAATTGCCGATGGCCACACTAGTTGGACTGTATACCCGCAAGCCAATCAGTATCAGAGTGTGCCGCAGGGTCCGGCGGCGCGCCCGTTTGCCTACCACCTGCTCGATCGGGGCCGGAGCACTCCGGAGATTTTGCGGCACGAACGGCTGGGAGCTGCCGATTGCACCGTGGTGCGGATCTCGTTGGGACGCGGGGTGACGGAGGATTTGTGGATCGTCGATGGCACCCACCTGGTGGCGAAAGAGAAGACCGAAGATCGTACCAGCAAAGACGAACTGACATTCACCGTAACTGAGCTTGGAGTGAAGGTGGCGCCCGAGGCCGTGGCCTACGCGCCGGACGAGACACACGCCGTGAACCGCACGACGGCAGCCCAGGAAGCGCCTAAGACTATGGTGGGAACAACAGCGCCGGATGTCGTTCTGCGCGATCTCGACGGGCACGCAGTGAAATTGAGCGAACTGCGCGGCAAAGTAGTCCTGCTGGACTTCTGGGCCACCTGGTGCGGCTACTGCCGGCAGGCCCTGCCGACTATCGAACTGCTGCATCGGAGCCTCGAAGCCAAGGGGTTGGTGGTGTATGGGGTGGACGACGAGGCTCCCGAAATCGCGCGCGCCTATTTGCAGAAAAGCGGCTACACCATGCCGTCGCTGGTGGATTCGGCGAGCGCGGCGGCGCACGCCTTTTTCGTGAACTCCTGGCCCACCACCGTGCTGATCGACCGCGAGGGCAAGGTGGCGTACTACGAAGCGGGTTCGGAAGCCGAGGCATTGCGCGACGCTATCCGCGCGGCTGGAGCCTGGTAGCTATTGGGCGCGGAGGATATCGGCGATATCCAGTCTGGCGACGGGGCGGGTGGCGATCCAAATCCCCACCGCGGCAATGGCAGCGATGAAGAGCACCGAGGCGGCATAGGCGGCAGCGTCCACCGATTTGGAGCCTTTCACCAGGCTTTCGAGAAGGCGGCCGCTCAGGATGGCGAGCGCGATTCCGGGGATGGCGCCGGCGACGATCGGAATCAAACTTTGCCGCAGGAGCGAGCCGCGCAGTTTTTCCGGCGTGGCGCCGAGGGCCATGCGGACGCCCATTTCGTGGGTCCGTCGCGCCACGGTGTAGGAAACGATGCCATAGATGCCGATGATGGCGAGCACGAGGGCGAAAGCGGCGAAAGACGTGACCGCGGTTTTGTAGAATTGCGGGCGGGCAAACTGATCTGCCATGCGCTCGTCCATGGTTTTCACGTCGAAGACCGGCACCTGTGGGTCGATGGACTGGAGTGTGGCGCGAACCTGGGCGATGCGGTTTTCGGTGCGGCCGGCCACTCTGACGACGAACGCCGTCCTCGGCCAACCCGGCCTGCGCGAGATTAAGAAGATCTGTTTGAACCGGCCGGAATCGTTCCCGTAGTCCATAAATTTGGCCACGCCGACAATCGTGTTGAGATCGTTGCCGCTTCCTACTTTCCGGCCGATGAGATCGACGGGCTGCGCACCGTATTCCCGCGCGAAAACATCGTTCACGATCGCCACGCTGGCGTTGCTCCGCATATCGGCCTCGGTGAATTCCCGCCCCGCCAGGATTCGCCCGCCAATCGCCCGGAAGAAATAGGGCATCACCGGCACGATGCTCGAATTCGTGGGGAGTGGGCGGCCATCCAGGCCAAACGGTCCGCCAATTCCGACTTTGGCGTCAATAGGGAGAAACTGCGTGGTGCTCGCGGTGACCACTCCCGGGAGCCTCCGTATCCGGTCGAGCGCTTCCTGGCAATACTGTAAGCGGCTGGCATCTGTTTGGCGAGGAGTACCAGCGAGCGAAACCATGGCCGTGATCACGCCGGACCTGTCGAAACCGCGATCGATGGTCATCAGGTGAACGAACGCCCGGCTCACGGAAATCGATGCCGTCAGTAGCATGATCGTGAGCATCACCTGCGCAGCCACCAGCGCATCGCGGAGCGCGCCCGAGCGGCGAGTATCGGTGGAACTGCGTGTCCCGAACATGTGGACGCGCCCCGCGTAAAGCGAAGGCAGGATGCCGAAGAGCAATCCGCTGGCGAGCGCGATGGCGGCGGCAAAGGCCAATACACGACCGTCCAGTATGGAGTAGGTCTGCGCGCCTAATGGCGCAGGCTGAAGCCTGGCCGTGATCGACACTGTGGCAATCGCAACGAACAAACCCGCGATCGCTGCGGCAACCGAAAGTAGCACGCATTCCGTCAGCAACTGCTGGGTAAGTCGCGCGCGGCCGGCGCCGAGCGCCGAACGTATGGACAGTTCCACGGCGCGGTCAGCGGTGCGCGCCATCAGCAGGTTCGCCACGTTGGTGCACGCAATGAGCAGCACGAGCAAGACGCACCCCATCAGGACGAGAGAGGCGTTCTTAATGGGGCCGGCAAGTTCATCCCGGAGCGGCGCGAGGGTGGAAGGCGGACTGTGCGGCGCTCGTGTACCGGCTGGAAAGGAGCGATAGCCGTCCGCCACAACCTCGGAGCGAGCCCGAGCCCACGGAATCCCCGGCTTGAGACGGCCGACAGTGGTCCAACCATTGTTGTACCGGCTATAGGCGGCCGGCTTCCAGATGACGGTCTGGTCGGGATAGTCGAATCCCGGCGGCGCCACGCCGATCACGGTAAGGGCGTTGCCATCGACGTGAATGGTCGCGCCCAGCGCTTTCGCATCGCCGCCGTAGAGACTTTGCCAGAGCCCGTAACTAATCACGGCCACGGCGTTCGCCCCGGGCAATCCCCAGCCGCTCCCTACCACTTCCTCGGCGGGCGCGAATGGGCGTCCCAATACCGGCTGAGTGCCAAGAAGTTGGAAGAAATTCCACGACGTCTGTGCCACGCGCACGCGTTGCCATTCGCCCGATCCACCGAGGTTCGCGTCCAGGGTCTCCCACAGTGCGGCATCCGCCAAATATTCGCTGTGCGAACGCCAGTCGGCGAAATTTCCGGGGTTGTCGTGTGGCGGGAAGAAATCCCGGAACGATGCCAGCCGTTCGGGATCGTGAAACGGCAGCGAGCGGAGCAGAAGCGCGTTTACCACGCTGAAGACGCCGGTGTTCGCGCCGATGCCGATGGCGAGGGCGAGGATCGCGAACGCGGTATGCCACGGGTGGGCGGCCCAGAGGCGGAATGTGTGGCGGGCATCCTGTGCAATTTCGCGCGCGAATTGCGCGGGGATGGAAACCACGAGATCGCCGAGGAGCCGAAGCCATAATCCGATGCCGCCGCCTTCCGCCAGTTCGTCGCGAAAGGCGCGTTCCATGACCGCGGCGTATTGATCGCGAAATCCGGCCGCATAGAGCTTGAGCAGGCGGCGGTAGAGGCGCAGGGACAGGGGACCGTCAGGCATGTTTGGGCACTCCGAATTTCGCCGCCGCCAGTTGCACCAGGTCGCGCATGCGCGCGGCTTCGGCCTGGGCTACTTTTCGCCCATATGGAGTGATGCGATAGTACCGGCGCCGCTCGTCGTCCAGGTGCGGGTCGGGCCGCTCGTCCGATTCCTCGATCAACTCCCACGCGAGCATTTTGTGGATGGAGCCGTAGAGCACGCCGGGGCCGAGTTTCAGCTTGCCGCCGGTGCGCTGGGCGATTTCGCGGCGGAGGGCATAGCCGTGGCGTTCGCCTTCGGCGAGGGAAAGGAGGATGTGGAAAACCGCGGGCGACAGCGGCGTCAGGTCGGGAATTTGGTCTTTTGCCGGCATACTAGTACAAAATCAGACCTAGTATGCCTCGGACGGCACGAGCTTGTCCAGACTAACCTTGTGGGTTCCCCGACGTCCTACCATGGACTATGCGCAAGCCTGTTCTGCTCCTGCTCTTCGTGCCGGTACTTCTCCCGGCTCAAACCACCGTCACTGGAAAATGGTTCGCGACGGCCGACATCTTCGGCACGCCGATCATTTACAAGATGGAACTGGAACAGCAGGGAGAAAAACTCACTGGCAATTTCGGCGGCGACAAGCTGGAAGGCACGATCAAAGGGAACGCGATCCACTTCCTGGCCAAAGACGAGCGGGGCGGAACGGAGGAACTGACCGGCACGGCCGAGGGCGGCAAGATTTCCGGGTCGATGGTGTTCATCGACGCGGACAACAAAGACCATCCGGAGACTCACCCGTTCACCGCGAGCCCCGCACCCCAGCGGCGCGCCGGAGCGCCCGAGCGCCACGATTTCGTGCCGACCACGTTCTACCGCCAGTTCTCGCCTTTTAATCCACCGGTGCTGACGATCTCGCCGGGCGACACGGTTCATACCACCACGGTGGATGCGGGCGGCGCCGATGAAAAGGGCGTGACGCGGGTGGTGGGCGGCAATCCGGAAACCGGTCCATTTTATGTAGCAGGCGCGGGACCGGGAGATGTCCTCGCGATTCATCTGGTTCATCTGCGGCTCAATCGCGATTACGCGATCAGCGACGACGGCATCGTGGACCGCGGCGTGGACAGCGACCTCGCGGTAAAGATGAAGGACACTTTCAAGAATGTGCGCTGGCATCTCGACCGCGAGCGCGGGGTTGCCAGGCCCGAAAAGCCAGGCGAACATCTGGGCAATTACAGTGTGCCGCTGCATCCCATGCTGGGATGCGTCGCGGTGGCCACCGGGACGGCTCAGGCGCCGCCGGGAACGGGCGATTCCGGACGCTTCGGCGGCAATATGGATTTCAACGAAGTGGCGGAAGGCGCAACCATCTATCTCCATGTCAACGTGCCGGGCGCACTAGTCTATCTGGGCGACGGGCACGCGGCGCAGGGGGATGGCGAACTGAACGGCAACGCGCTCGAAACTTCGATGGACGTGGAATTCACGGTAGACGTGCTGCCGCGGAAGGCGGTGCCGGGGCCGCGAGTGGAATCGGCGACGCATGTCATGGCGATGGGGCTGGAGGGATCGATCGACGACGCTTTTCGCGAGGCTACCGCGAATATGGCGCAGTGGCTGATGGACGACTACAAGCTCACTGGCTCGGAGGTGGCGCAGGTTCTCGGCACCGCGGCGGAATATAAAGTGAGCGAAGTGGCCGACCGCAACGCCGGCGTAGTGCTGAAGATCAATAAGGACCGCCTGCGGACTTTGACGGCGGCGAAGTAGCGGGAATCGAGAATCGCGCCCTCACTTCCGCGCTCACCGCGGTGGGCTTTCGGGTAACGGCATCGATGGGGCACCACAGGGTGCGGGCGCGCGCAAGAACGCGCCGGTCCGTCACGCACACGATTTCGGTCAGGCGCTCGAATCGCATGCGGGTGGCGGTTCCGACCCAGGTGCGGGCGGCGATGCGGTCTTCGAGATGCGCGGCGTGCAGGTAATCGATTTCGTGGCGGAGGACGATCCAGAACAGGCGCGCCAACTCTTCGGCCGGCGCCGCCGCGGTCCAGTGCGCTACCGCCGCGTCCTGGACCCAACGGAGGTAGGTCACGTTATTGACGTGGCCGAGCTCGTCAATATCCGCGGGTTCCACGCGGATGGGCAATTCGAACGGCTCGGCAGCGTCACTCATGCTTACAGTATGTGCGATGCTGTACAACAAGGCTATGGAATTCCGGCAACTGGAGCTGTTCCTGTCGGTGATCGAAGAGTCGAGCGTGACGCGGGCGGCGGATAAGAATCATCTCTCGCCGGGCGCGGTCAGCCTGCAACTGCACTCGCTCGCGAACCATTTACAGACGGAGCTCTTCATTCGCCGGGGCAAGCACCTGGTGCCGACGCCGGCAGCGCTGCGGCTCGCCGACCATGCCCGCACGGTTCTGAGCCAGGTTCGTCAGATCGAGCAGGAATTCTCCGGCGACCCGCTCACGGACCGGCGCCCGTTTCATTTCGCCACGGGCGCCAGCACGCTTATCCATAGGCTCGGGCCTCCGCTGCGCAAACTGCGCAAGAAGTTTCCCAATACGCCCATCGAGATCACGGTTTCCGCCACGGAAGAGATGGTTGCCGGCTTGCTCGACCGGCGCTTCGACCTGGCGTTGATTTCGCTACCCTTCGCCAACGAGAACCTGGATTTGGTCCCTCTTTACGAGGAAGAACTGCTGGTGCTGAAGCCGTCGCCGCAGCGCGTGAGTGGAGCGCATATCGGAAACATTCAGCCCGCGGAACTGGCGCACGCTTCGTTTCTGCTCTATCCCAAGCGGAGCAATATGCGGACCATGATCGAGCAGTTCCTGCGCGATATGGGGATCGCGCCGAGGGTGATCATGGAGGCGGACGATACCGAGGCCATCAAGAAAGCGGTGGAAGCGGGATTCGGCTATTCGGTGCTGCCGGAATCGGCACTCCGCGGCGGGCAACGTTTCTTTCACCTGTTTCGGGTGACGGGGAGGAGACTGGTGCGCACGCAGGCGCTGGCGATGGCGAGGACGGACCGGAGGCGGTCCCTTACCGACGCGGTGGCGCGGTTTCTGGAGACGGAGTTGGCGGGAAAGAAATAACTATGGCCGGCCAAGCGCGTACCAGACGATGAAATCGGTCATTGGGGGCGTGACGCCTAGCTGCCGCATGCGCGAGGCGTTCTGGCCGCGGTGGTGCTGACTATGCGTGATCGCCTGCAGGAGCAGCACACCGGCGGGCGCTTCCCACGGACCTTGGGGACCGCGGGGGAGCGAGATCATCTTTTCCAAGTCGACGCTGTCGATGGCCGCGATCAGGTTCGCGTTGGCCGCTGCGAGCGCCGTTTCCAGTTCGCCAGCGGCCTCGATCTCCTTCATGCCGGAAAAATCCGGCGTGCCGCCTTTTGCCAGGAGGGTGAGCATGCGGAGCGCCGACACGATGTGGTTCAGCTTTTTGCGGATATCCGCATCTTCCAGGAGCGTGCCGTTCTCATGGAGCGCCTTCCAATGCGCGGCATCCGCCCAAGCCTGATGGCGCGCCATGTCGCGTAACAGATCAGTGTTCATTGAGGTTGCCGTCAGCTGAGCTTCAATGCCGGATGATCGGCGGTGCCACCGAGGGTTAGCAGGGTGGAGCGGCCATCGTACTTAATTTTCACGGTTTTCCCATTTTTGAGGGAAACGGATATTTCGGAATCCGGTTTTACCGGCAGCACGGTCTCGTGCTTGGTTCCATATGCGAGATTGAACTTCTGTTCGGTTTCGGAGTGGTCTTCCTTCAGACAGTGACAGTGAAAGACCGAATCCGCCGCTTTGGCGGCCATCTTGTCGCCGCAATTATTGAAGAACTTAACCTTTGCCATGCTTGCCCTCCCCAGGATCGGAAGTATAGCACGATGGTTCCGCGCCCAAGCCGTTCTACCGGGTCATCGGTTTGCCATTGCGAGTGTCATCTTCCAGTTGGAGGCCGACAACGTTTTCGATGACATCGTTCTCAGCGACATTGTTGAAGGTGCAGTGCGCGATCCGAACGCCGCTCACCGGCGCGTCGGGGTATCCGCGGAGGTAGACCGCGCGCTTGCTCTTCTCGGACGTCACATGTTCCACCACCACGTTTTTCACCAGGGGATGGAAGGGGCCGCCGCGCCCATCGCGGATGGCGTATTCGGGGTAGAAGAAATCCACCTCGATGACCGCCTCGGCGACTTCTCCCACGGTGACGTTTGTGAAGTAGACGTTTTCGTACGACCCGCCGCGGAACGAATTGGTCTTCAGCCGCAGCGCGCGCTGAAGGTGGGGACTATTCATGCGGCAGCGATCGACAAACACGTTGTGGATTCCGCCGGAACCTTCGCTGCCCAACGCCACGCCGCCATGGCCGTCTTTCATGGTGCAGTCGCGGACGACGATGTTCTCGCAAGCAGCGCCGACGCGGCGGCCGTCGCGATTCCGGCCGCTCTTGATGGCGATGCAGTCGTCGCCGGTCTGGAAGACGCAGCCTTCGATCAGCACATCGGTCGAGCTTTCGGGATCGCAGCCGTCATTATTCGGTCCGAAGCTGGCGATCTTCACGTTGCGTACCGTCACGTTGCGGCACAACACCGGATTCAGCTCCCACATGGGCGAATTACAAATGCCGACGCCCTCGATCAGGACGTTGTTGCAGCGGTAAGGCTGAACGAAATTGGGGCGCAGATAATGGCCCTCGCCGAAGACACGCTTTTCCACCGGGACGTCCTTATCGGCCATGGCCACCAGCGCATCGGCATCGGCCCGCGCCTTGGCGCGCATTGGCCACCAGTGATCGTTGTCCGCCTGGCCGTCCAGCGTGCCGGCTCCCGTGATGGCGATGTTATTCTGCTGGAACGCATAAATAAAGGGCGAATAGTTCATGCACTCGGTGCTTTCGAAGCGCGTGAGTATGGCGGGCAGATAGCGGCGCGGATCGGTGACGAACTTCAGCACGGAACCTTCTTCCAGATGAAGGTTGACATTGCTCTTCAGGCGGACGGGTCCGGTGAGGAATTCGCCCCGCGGCACGACCACGCGGCCGCCGCCGGACTTGGCGCAGGCATCGATTGCCCTGGCGATTGCCTGGCTCGCATCCGAGCCCGCGATGGCGCCGTGCTTGACGATATCGAAGACGCGATCGGGAAATTGCGGCGGCCGGATGCGCGCCAGGATGGCGTCCATTTGTTTCAAACGATCGAGCGCCTGCCAGGCGCGGAGCCGCCGCCCGGCGCCGGCTGCGACGATCATGGCAGCACCCAGAAAGCCTCTGCGCGTCATAAGTCTTAAGGTCAACCACCAAGCGGCGGCTGTCAACCCAGTCTTACTAAAAGCTGATTTGAGCGCGGCTAAAGGGCGCTGGTGACTTGAGTTTTGCTAAATGACTGCTTTAGCAAATTATGGTTGACCCGGACGCGGGCAGGAACCTACAGTGGTTGCAAGATGGGGTCTAAGGTACGCTGCAAGAGGACCGATCCGTGACCAGAACGTATCTGGAGAAATACTCTCTGGGAGTCGGCGACCGTTTCGCCCACCAAGCCAAGCCGCAGCTGACGGCTTGCATACTGGCAGCGCGGCAGGGCGCTACGATCATCCCGGTTTGGAATAAATCGAACCGCGAACACCTCATCGTCGGTTCCGACCCTTCGGGAACGCGCGCCGCTGCCGACCGGGCCGTCCTCGATCTCGACTGGACGTGCCCTTACTACCTGGACGCCGACCATATCAACCTGAGCACCGTCGACCGGTTTCTCGAACCGTGCAATTTCTTCACTCTCGACGTGGCGAGCACCATCGGGAAGGAGCCGGCCCCGGGATTCGTGCAGGCGTTTCTGCGCCGGCACCCGGAACTCACCGGGCGCATCGAAATTCCCGGCATCTCCGAACCACTCCTGGTCACGTCCGAGCAGGCATCCGCGGCGGCGCACAAGTACCTTGCCGCGGTGACCGATGCGGCCGGTATCTATCGACACATCGCCGGGCGCAAAGATGCCGGACAATTTGTAACAGAGGTCTCGATGGACGAGACCGATTCGCCGCAGACACCTCCGGAGCTGCTGCTGATTCTGGCGGCCATCGCGGATGCCGGCATCCCGATCCAGACCATTGCTCCGAAATTCACCGGCCGGTTCAACAAGGGCGTCGACTACGTGGGCGATGTGGAGCAGTTCGAACGGGAATTCCGCGCCGACATCGCCGTGATTGCGTTCGCGGTGGGGCAGTACGGCCTCGCTCCGAACCTCAAACTCAGCGTGCATTCCGGCAGCGACAAGTTCTCCATCTACGAGCCGATTCGCCGGACGCTGCGCGAGACCGGCGCTGGAATCCACGTAAAAACCGCGGGAACCACGTGGCTGGAAGAACTGATCGGGCTGGCGGAAGCGGGCGGCCACGGTTTGGCAATGGCGAAGGAAATCTATGCCGTGGCCTACGAACACTGGGAGGAACTCTGCGCTCCGTATGCGGCGGTGATCGATATCGATCGGAAGCGCCTGCCATCGCCGGCGGAGGTATCCCGCTGGACGAGCGAGCAGTACGCATCCACATTGCGCCACGACCAGCGAAACCCGCTATTCAACCCGCACGTGCGGCAGCTATTGCACGTGGGCTACAAGGTGGCGGCCAAGATGGGAGAGCGGTACACGCGAATGCTGGACGCGTGCGAGGAATCGATCTCCCGCAACGTTACGGAGAATCTTTTCAGGCGGCACATCGAGCCGCTGTTTTTACGTGCATGAGTTATTCGGGCTTAGTCACGGCCGCCGCACTTCTGGCTTTTGCCGTGTCAGCCCCCGTAAATGCTCAAGATACCCGTACGGTCACCGAGCCGGTGATTCCGCCGCCGTGCGCGGTCCTCACATCGAGGCTTCCGGCGAAGCTCTCCGACGAGGATGAAAAGCGGCCCGACACGGCGCGCATCCAGGAGGCGCTCGACCATTGCGCGGCGGGTCGCGCGGTGGAATTGAAAGCCGCCGGCGGGGCGCGCGCGTTCCTTTCCGGCCCGGTGCAATTACGCGAAGGCGTCACGCTCCTGGTAGATGGCGGGGCGATTCTCTACGCCTCCAGGAATCCGCGGGACTACGACATTTCGCCGGGAAGCTGCGGAGTGGTGAACAAGGGCGGCCGCGAGTGCAAGGGGCTGATCACCGGCGACCATGTGGCGCACGCGGGGGTGATGGGCGACGGCTGGATCGACGGGCGCGGTCCCTCGACGCTGACCGGCCAGACGGTGAGCTGGTGGGACCTGGCCCAGCAGGCCAAAGTCACGAACCTGAACCAGAATTGCCCGCGCCTCCTGGTGCTTTCGCACGCCGACGATTTCACGCTCTACCGCATCCGCCTGCGGAATTCGCCGAATTTCCACGTGGCTTATAGCGGCGGAAACGGATTTACCGCGTGGGGTGTGATCATCGATACGCCCAAGGCCGGCCGCAATACCGATGGAATCGATCCGGGAAATTGCACGAATGTTACGATCACGCATTGTTTCATCCGCGCCGGCGACGACAACGTGGCCGTTAAAGCCGGGTTGCCCGGGCCGACCACGCACATTACCGTGGCTCACAATCATTTTTATTATGGCCACGGCATGTCCATCGGCAGCGAGACGGACGGCGGAGCGAGCGCGATCCGCGTAAGCGACCTTTCGATAGACGGCGCCGACAACGGAATTCGTATTAAGTCGAATTCCAGCCGCGGCGGGCTGGTACACGACATAGTTTACGAAGACGTCTGCATCAAAGACACGACCAATCCCATTTACATGGACTCCAACTATTCCTTCCGCGGCGAAGCCACCGACAGGATACCGACATTTACGGATATTACACTGCGCAACGTGCGCATTATCGGACCGGGGAAGATCACGCTGGATGGTTTCGATGCCTTACATCGCCTGGGGATGCGATTCGACAACGTAGTTCTGGACGATCCGAAAGCCGTCAGGATTTCCGCCGATCACGGGAGCTTTACTCTGGGTCCCGGACCAGTGAACTTCAGACCGGCAGGAGAGGACTTACACATAGAAGGCGTTCCGGGGAAGGGAGCCCCAAACGCCTGCGAAGGTAAGTTTGTGCAGTTACCAGTTAGCTTCGAGGCGCAGTAACCGCCTCGCTTCAGGGGGGGACATATGCAGTTGAGCCGAGTTGCTTTGCTTGCCAGTATTTTTTCCGCTGCCTTATTCTCACAGGAGTTCCGCAGCACAATCAGCGGCGTGGTGACCGATCCTACCGGCGCGCCGGTGGCAAACGCCAAGATCACCGCAACCGAAACCCGTACGGGGGTAAAGACCGCCACCACCAGCGACGCCGCAGGGAAATACACCCTGCCGTTCCTGCTTCCCGGCCATTACGAGCTTGCCGCGGACGCGCAGGGCTTTAAAGAGACCAAACGCACGGATCTCGTTCTGGGAGCCGATGAGCATCCGGTCATCGACGTGACGCTTCAAGTGGGCGAAGTCACCACACAGGTCACAGTCTCGAGCGATGTCCCCCTGCTGAACACCGACAATGCATCGATCGGTCAAGCCATCACCACCAAGCAGGTGGAGGACATGCCACTCAACGGCCGGACGCCGCTGATGCTGGCGACGCTGGCGATCGGCGTCACGCCCACGGCGGCGCCGACCCTGGTACACCCGTTCGATCTAGGCGCGCCCGCGGCGTTCAGCATCGCCGGAACGCCTTCGCAGGGGAGCGAGATTCTGCTCGACGGCGTTCCGGACGAAACCTGGGATGGACGCGCAGCCTACAATCCGCCAGTGGACGCGGTGCAGGAAGTTCGCGTGCAGGCGTTCGACCCGGACGCGTCTTTCGGCCATACCGGAGGCGGGACCATGAACCAGGTTTTGAAGACTGGCACCAACGGACTTCACGGAACGCTGTGGGAGTTCAACCAGCCCGATACGCTCACGGCCAACGATTTTTTCTTAAATCGCAGCGGGAAGCCGCGCGCGGTCACGCATTTCAATCAGTACGGGCTCACTGCCGGCGGTCCGGTAATCCTGCCCAAAGTGTTCAACGGCCGCAACAAGCTGTTCTGGTTTTTCACCTTTGAAGGCTTGAAAGACGCTCAGCCCAACCCCACCTTCCTGACCGTGCCGACGGACGCCGAGAAGCAGGGCGATTTCTCGGCACTACTGGCAGCCGGTTCGCAATACCAGCTTTACGATCCCAATTCCGCCGTGCAGAACGGCACCGCCATCACACGCACTCCGTTCGCCGGCAATATCATTCCTCAGAGCGAACTCAACCCCATCGCGCAGGCGTATTTGAAGCTCTATCCCGAGCCCAACGTAACGGTAGGCGTCCCCGCTACCGGCGTGAACAACTACGACAGTACGGTCCCGACTACCGACAATTACAACAACGAGATGGGGCGGCTCGATTACAACCTGAGCGACAAGGAACGCATGTTTTTCGATGCCCGCGCCGCCAGCGAAACGCAGTCGAAAAACGAATACTTCGGCAACCCATCGGAAGGCTCGTTATTGTACCGGACCCCGATTGGCGGGACGTTCGACAACGTGTACATCGTCAATGCCACCACCGTGAGCGACGTCCGCGTCAACTTCACGCGCCTGGCCGAAGCTCACGCGCTGCCGAGCACGGGATTCGATCCGACTTCGCTGGGATTCCCCGGCTACATTGCTTCCAGTTCCGAGTACCTGCAAATGCCCATTATTTCGCTCACGACGTTTCAATCGCTGGGCGCATCGGGCGCGAGCAACTACCCTTCGCAATCCGTGCAGATCTTCGGCGACCTGGTAAAAACCAAGGGCAACCACACAATCAAGTTCGGCGCCGACCTGCGGCAGTATCGCATGAATTTCATTGTCGACAACAATTCCACCGGCCAGTTCTCCTTCGGAAATACCTGGGTGCGCGCCTCCAGCAGCGCGTCGAGCACAGTGGTGCAAGGGCAGGATCTGGCCTCGTTCGAGTTAGGGCTGCCGACCGCCGGCGACTACGATGTCGAAAGCTACGGTTCTTTCTTCAACTACTACGCCGCTCCGTTCGTGCAGGACGATTGGCGCGCTACCCGCAATCTGACGGTCACGGTCGGGCTGCACTACGATTACAACGGTCCGGTGCGGGAAAAATACGGCCGCACGGTGAACGGCTTCGATGCCACCGATCCCAACCCGATCGCCGGGCCGGCCGAGGCGGCCTATGCCAAGAACCCAATTCCGCAGATCCCCGCGGGCAGCTTCACGGTGCCGGGCGGCCTGGAATTCGCCAGCCCAAATAACAATGCGGTCTTTCAGAACACTTCCCACCTGGTCAGCCCGCGAGTGGGATTCGCGTGGAACCCCGAAGTCCTGCACGGCACGGTAATCCGCGGCGGGTTCGGAATGTTCGTGGCGCCGATTACCATCGCCAACCTGGCGGTTACCGGCGCTTACTCCACGACGCCCATCCTGGCACAGGAAGGCTTCAGCCAAAGCACGGCGATGACGGTAACCAACAACAACTACTTGAGCCCGGCGGCCACACTGAGCAATCCGTTTCCGGGCGGCATTCTGCAACCAACGGGATCGACGCTCGGTCTGGCAACCTTCGACGGACAGACGATCAATTTCCTCAATCCGAACATGAAGGAGCCTTACTCGCTGCGGTGGGATCTCGCGGTGCAGCACGAATTGGGGAAGAACATGCTCTTCGAAGTGGCGTACATCGGCAACCACTCGGTACACATTCCCATCAACCTGACTCAGTTGAACGGCGTGCCGCGGCAATACATGAGCACACTTCCGGTCCGCGACCAGAGCGTGATCAACACGCTCACGGCGACGGTACCGAACCCCTTCAAGGGGCTGTTGCCGAACTCGAGCAGCCAGAACGGGTCGACCACGGCGCTGGTAAATCTGTTGTCGCCATATCCCGAATTTCCGATCGGCGACAGTTCGACCGGATGGAGCGGATCGAGCGGCATTCTGGAAGACCAAAACAGCCAGGGGCGTTCCTATTATGAAAGCCTGAATCTCCGCCTGGAGCGCCGGTTGTCGCAAGGACTTGCGGTGATTGGCAACTACGGATGGTCGAAACTGATCGAGCAGGATTCCTGGCTGAACGACAGCGATGCGGTGCCCGAAAAGCGGATTTCGCCATTCGACCACACGCAGCGCATCGTCATTGCCGCGATGTACACGCTGCCATTCGGTAAGGGCACGCACTTTGCCGTAAATTCGCGCTGGCTCGATGCGATCGTGGGCGGCTGGAATTTCAACAGCAGCTTCATTTACCAGGTAGGCGCGCCCATAGTCTGGGCGAACGGCAGCACGACGAGCCCCGGGGACTATGTTTTCTTCGGCGGGCCGGGCGAGCTACCGGCGAGTTGGAACAACGAACAGGCCAACACCACTACGAAGGGCGTCGCCCTGGCGGCATTTAACACGGGACTATTCGCCACCAATTCGAACCAGACGTTCGAATATCACATCCGGACGTTCTCGAGCACGTTCCCGAATGTCCGCCAAGATGCGATTAACGAGTGGGACCCGTCGCTGCTGAAATCGTTCCGGTTCACCGAGAGCAGCTACCTGCAATTGCGATTCGAATCGTTTAACATGCTGAATCACCCGAATTTTCTGGGTCCCAATACCATGAGCGCCACCAGCAGCGCGTTCGGGGTGATCACCGCGGTGGCGAACCGGCCGCGAACTATTCAGCTCGGCGCGCGTATTGTGTTTTAGGCAACCTCGTCGTTTCCTGCCGGCCACGGCACCGCCCCTTCGTGCCGTGGCCTTTTTTGTTACCCGGGGGCGACAATCCGGCGCAGGTGGGCGAACGAAGGAAGGATGCGGCATTGGGCAGGATTGACAGCCTTTCAAGCGTAAGGATCGTTACTTTCCCGCGGCGCGGCGGATTGCCTCGGCGAGTTCTTCCAGGGAGGCGGGCTTGGCGATGTAGTCGTTCATTCCGGCGTCGAGGCAGCGGGCGCGATCTTCGGGGAATGCCGCTGCGGTCATGGCCACGATGCGTGGCTGGCGCTCCGCGGGCAGGCCGGCGCGAATGCGGCGGGTAGCTTCGAGGCCATCGATTTCCGGCATCTGTACGTCCATGAACACCACGTCGTAGGCGTTGTTCGCGAGCCTGGACAGCAGATCGCGGGCATCGCACGCGGCATCCGCCTGGTAGCCCAGCCGCTTTAACAGGCTAACGGCCACTTTGCGATTCACGGCGTTATCGTCGGCGACGATAATCTTGAGGGCGGCGGGCAGGTCCACCTGGCGCGCGAGCGCGGGCGGCGGGGCAGACTGGGACTTCGGCAACTCCGCAGTCTCGGCGAGAATGCTGAAAGAGAATGACGCGCCGTGGCCGGGCCGGCTCTCCACGCGCAGATGTCCACCCATTTGCTCGGTGAGGGAACGGCTGATGGCGAGTCCGAGGCCGGTGCCGCCGTATTTGCGGCTGATGCTGGGGTCCACCTGGCTGAAGGAATCGAAGATCCGCTGCTGATGCTCGGGCGCGATCCCCGGCCCGGTGTCGCGCACTACGAACGAAATCCGGCGCCATTTGCCGGGGGCATCGCACGCCGTCACAGTGAGCGCCACTTCGCCGTCTTCGGTGAACTTGACGGCGTTGCCGAGGAGGTTGATGAGAATCTGCCGCAGGCGGCCGGCGTCTCCCGCAATCACCGCGGGCACGCGGCCATCCACCGACACCGAGAGCCGCAGCCCCTTTTCCCGGGCGCGGGCGGTGAAGAGCGCGACGGCCTTGTCGACCGCGAGCCGCAGTTCGAAGGGACGCGACTCCAACTCCAGGCGGCCGGCTTCGATTTTAGAGAAATCCAGGATGTCGTTGATGAGGGTGAGCAGGGCTTCGCCGCTGGAGCGGATGCCATCCACATAGTCGCGCTGCTCGGTTGTGAGGGGAGTACCCGAGAGCAGGTTCGCGAACCCGACTACGCCCGTCATGGGCGTGCGGATCTCGTGGCTCATGTTGGCGAGCAAAAGGCTCTTGGCGCGATTCGCAGCTTCGGCCTGCCACTTGGCCTGCTGGAGGGCTTCCGCGGCGCGCGCCCGCGCACGCCGTTCGGCGATCATGATGGCGGCCTCGGTGGCCAGGAGGCGCAACTGTCCGGCGCGGTCACCGGTGATCGGGCCTCCGGATTGCATCACCAGGCGTCCCTCCGTACGGCCTTCAATGATTACCGGCAGGCAGAGGTCGGCCGACACCAGAATTGGGGAGCCCTCTTCGATCTCGGAGGGCAAATCTTCCACCTCCGGCGCCATCACAGGCGCGGAAACCGCCGGACGCAAGCCTTCGGGCGTGGCGCGGCCGTACCACACGCGGCCGAACCCGTACTGTTCCACGATGGCAGCCAACAGCGTCTGCCAGAGCATCTCCTCGGAGGCTTCCGGCCCGACTCCCCTCAGGGCAACAAGAGCGCACTGAAAGCCGATGAGATCGCTGAGAGTCTGTTCGACACCCATGGCGCCGGTCACGTGCGTAGGCTCCCGCGCATCTGGTCCATGCTTTCGCGGGCGCGGCGGTACCAATCGTCCGCGCTTTCGCCCTGGATCGATTGGGCGACGCCGCATACTACCGTCGCGCTCACCTTTTGCTTGGACCCGCTATCGGCAGTGTAATAACTGCTCATGGCAAAGGATTCGCAGATGCCCTTCGCCTGGTCGAGCCGCGCCTTCACCGACCCTTCCGCGATGGCCAGAAATTCGTCGGCGCCCCATCGGAACAGCACGCCCTCGCCCGGGAACCGCTCGCGGAGCGCATGGGTCAGGGCCTTCAGGAGCTTGTCGCCGAACATGGTGCCGTGGGCCTGGTTGATCTGCGTGAATCCCTCGATGTCGAACAGCAGGATACAAATCAGCCCTTCGCGCCTGGCGGCCTTTTGGAGATAACGCTCAGCTTCGCGGCGGCTGCCCAAACCGGTGAGACGATCGACGCCGGATTCTTTTCGCGCGTGTTCCACGCGTTCCTGGAACGCCACGACCTGAGTCTCCAAGCGGCGGACCGACTCCTCGTTTTCCTGCCGCATTTGCTCCACAGTCTGCCGCAGAACCACTACATCGTCGCGCAGGCGGCGGCGCAGTTCGCCGACGTCCTCCACGCGCGAGAGCGACTCGAAGCCGTCCGCCAACCGGGTGAGGTTGGATTTGTGGCGTTCCCCGTGGCTCTTGAAGCTGTTAATGGCCCAAGCCACGGTTTCGACCACTTCTTTCAAGGCCCCGTCGCGTTCTTCAATGGCAATCCTGTTCGACTTGCAAATCTCGTCCACCTGTTGGACGGCGGCGGCGCCGGCGGCGTCTATTTCCGGAACGTGCGGTTCGGTTTTAAGGCACTCGGCGGCCTTTTCCAGGTTTTCGCGCGATTGAGCGGCTAGTTCCGCATTGGCCGGCAAAGCTGCCTTCGGAACGGCAAAAATCAAGGCAAGAAATGCTTTAGTAAATGCACGAAGGCGCGCCTCGGCATTCTCTGCGTCGCGAATCTCTTTGCGGAGCGAGATCATCCGGATTTGTCTCTTTTATCACCAACGATGGTGGCAAAAAGTGCCGCGCCTTTTCAATCCTGCTAAACGATAACTTCAGGTATAGCCCACTTGACAGCCGCGGCGTCGGGAAAATAGCGTGGAAGATACACGAAATGAGCCAAACTCTTCGGATTCCTCAAAAGGGAGACCTGGACCTGGTGTCCCTGGGCGCGCTGATTCACCGCCTCGACACCGGAATTGTCCCCTTTCGCAAGGCAACGCGCTGCGACATTCACGTGAGCGGGGGCGAATTCAATGTGGCAGCCAACCTAGCCGATTGCTTCCGGCTGAGAACGGGGATTGTTACCGCGATGGTGGATTATCCCATCGGCGACCTGATCCACGAGCGGGTACGCGCCATGGGGGTGCAGCCGTTTTATAAGCGTTTCGCCCACGATGGCGTTACCGGACCGAACATGGCGACGGTTTACAGCGACCGCGGGTTCGGCGTGCGCGCCCCGGTGGTGTTCTATAACCGCTGCAATGAGGCCGGGGGCCTGCTGAAGCGGGGCGATTTCGACTGGAACGCGATTTTTGCCGGCGGCGTCCGCTGGTTTCACAGCGGGGGTATCTTTTCGGCCCTGTCCCCGACCACCGCGGACGTGGTGATCGAAGGCATGGAGGCGGCTAAAGCTGCCGGAGCGGTGGTATCGTTCGACCTGAATTATCGCGAGAAACTCTGGAAGATCTCCGGGGGCACGGCGCGCGCGGGTGACGTGCTCAATCGCATCGTGAAGAACGTGGATGTGCTGGTGGGGAACGAGGAAGATCTGCAAAAGGGTCTGGGAATCGAGGGGCCGGAAGTGGCGGCCGGTAAATCGAAGCTCGACCCCGGAGCGTTCTTCGGCATGATCGACCGCGCGGTGGCCAAACATCCGCAGATCCAGGTGGTGGCCACGACGTTGCGCGAGGTGCATTCCACAAACCGGCACAGTTGGAGTGCGGTGGCGTGGGTCAACGGGAAGACCTACACGGCGCCAGTGGCGGAATTGGACGTCTACGATCGAGTGGGCGGGGGTGACGGGTTCGCGTCGGGGTTCTTCTACGGGTTGCTTTCGGGGGCGGAGCCGCAAGAAGCGGTGAAACTGGGATGGGCCCACGGCGCGCTGCTCACCAGCTTTCCGGGCGATACCACCATGGCGACACTCGAACAGGTGAAGGCGTTCGCCAAGGGCGGGTCGTCAAGGATTCAGCGGTAGTGGGCCGCGACTTTTTTTGACTGAGCCGCGAGCGCAACCGAGCGGTGCTTTGAGGAGCCAAACATGCCAGCCAAGAACCTGATGGATTTGACGGGACGGGTAGCCGCGGTAATCGGCGGAACTTCGGGCCTGGGCCGCGAACTGGCCATCGGACTGGCCACCGCCGGGGCAGACGTGGTGCCCACGGGACGGCGCGCGGCCATGGTCGATGAAGTGTGCGCGGAAGTGGAGCGCGCCGGCGGCCGAACCCTGCGCCGCGTCTGCGACATCGCCAGCCGCGAATCCATCGACCAGTTCCGCGACGCCATGCTGGCGCAATTCGGGCAGGTCGACATCCTGGTGAATGCCGCCGGGCAGATTTTCCGCAAGCCCACGGCCGACGTCGGGGAGGCCGAATGGAACGGCCTGATGGACGTGAATCTGACGGGCATGCTGCGCACCTGCCAATCGTTCTACCAGGCGCTGGCCACGCACCGGCGCGGGCGCATCATAAATATTGCGTCGCTGAATTCTTACGTGGCGCTGGTGCAGGTGACGGCGTATGCGGCGTCGAAATCGGCGGTGCTCTCGCTCACGCGGAGTCTGGCGGTGGAGTGGGCGCAATCTGGGGTGAATGTGAACGCTATCGCGCCGGGGGTATTCCGCACCGACCTGAACGCGGCGTTCTTGGATGGCACGGAGCGCGGGCGGGAGTTGAAACTGCGCACTCCGATGGGGCGATTCGGAAACTCGCAGGAACTGACCGGCGCGGCGGTGCTATTGGCGTCGGATGCCGCGAGCTTTATTACCGGGCAGTGTCTCGCGGTGGACGGCGGATTCCTGGCGTCGGGCGTGAACTCGATCTGAGAATTTACGCTGCGAGTTCCTTTTCTTCCATCTTCTGCCCGTACCACCACAGCGAACCCGCCCAGAGCGCCACGCACGGAAACACGATGAGCCACGAAGTCAGGAAGATCGACGACGCGGCGAACGCCATGGCGATAATCTGGCCGATGCCGTAGACCGGCGACGCGCCCGCGGAGAATCGCCAGCGTGCCTGCGGGCGCGGATCGAGCACGGACGACCGGCGTCCCATCGCCAGCGCCACCAATGCCGCGCCCAATCCCGCCAGTGGCGCGAGGGGCGCCGAGAGCACCACCACTATGACCAGGAACGCGGCGTCCTTCGCCGCCAGAATCCGCCAGGCGCTCAACGGTAGGAGCCCGTAGCGCGACCAACCGCCCACACCATCGAGCCCGAACAGGCACTGGGCGTAACTCGAAAGGGCAATCACTACCAGGAGGGTCATTGCCATTAATGCTTCCGGCGGCAGCGGCGGTCCGAAGATCCGGTAGAGCGCGGTGGACAGGCTCAGCAGCAGCGCGCAGTAGAAATCGAGCGTGGAAAGCATCTCGCGCAGATTTTTGCGGACGAGTTGATCGAGCCGTCCGGGAAAATGCGGGACGCGGCGCCACATGGTTGCGCCGCGCGGCAAAGGCAATTCGGAGATGACGAACCCGGCGGCGACCAGTCCAGCCGCCATTGCCCAGAGGCCGACGGTCACGCGCCCGCGCGCCGCCCATAGCGCCAGTGCGACGATCGCCCACGTCATGGGATTGACCCACGGACTGATGGCGCGGAGCAGCCACATCTCGCGCTTTTCGAGGGGCCAGAGCCCGAGGCGCGAAGGGGGAATCTTGCGAAGCGGATCGGTGCTGAGCGGGAAGAGGATCACCAGGCCCATGATGAGGAACAGGAATGTCCCGGCCTTTCCCAGAAACAGCAGGGCCACCAGGAAAAAGTTATTGCCCGCCAGCGTGGCGATGGATTTCTCGCCGCGCTGGAATGCCCGCCACAGCGCCTTCAGGATGGCGGCGAGCCGAGCCATTCCAGGTCCTCCACCACTGGCGATTCCACTAAATCGAAGTAATGCGCTTCGAGCGACTGCTTGAGTTCGGCCGCGGGCGAATTCCACACGATCTTGCCCTTGCGGATCATAACGACCTGCGTCGCGAGTTCCTCCGCCACTGAGAGTATGTGCGCGGTAAGAAAGATGGTGACACCGCGGCGCGCCGCCGATTGCAGCAGATCGCGCATGATGCGCGAAGTGACGGGATCGACCGCCTCGAACGGCTCGTCCAGAAATAGCACCTGCGGGCTGGGCAGAAGCGCCATGGCGAAGCTGGTCTTCTTGCGCATGCCATGCGAGCAGGCGGAGGCGAAGGTGTGGCGGCCGTGTTCCAGGCTCAAAGTGTGCAGCAGTTGATCGGTACGCCGGCGGGTTTCGTGGCGATCCAATCCATACACCGCGCCGGTGAGATGCAGGTGCTCTTCCACGGTGAGATCGTCGAACAGACCGAGATCTTCCGGCAGCACGCCGATGCGCCGCTTGAGCTCGCGCGCGTTGGCCGCCGCATCGAGCCCGCACACTTCCACGGTTCCGGAAGTGGGCGGGAGCAGGCCGGTGAGCATCTTCACTGTGGTCGATTTGCCCGCGCCGTTCGGCCCGAGGAAGACGCAGATGGCGCCGGTCTCGACCTCGAGGTTGAGGTTATCGACAGCGGTGAAATCGCCGTAGCGGCGGGTGAGGTTGCGGCAGGAGATCATCCGTTAAACCTTCGACACCACCATCATTTTGCCCACGCCATCGCGATAGCTTTCGGCGATTTCGAAGGCCTCCGCGATATTTTCCAGGCTGCGCCGGTGGGTGACGACAGGCGCGAACATCTCCGGCCGCTCGGCGATCATGGCCAGCGCTTCGGGCGATTCGTCGTTGGAGCGCCGCACATTGAAGAGCGTCACTTCTTTGCGCCGCAAGTTCGAGGTATCGAACGGCACCAGCGCGCCGGAATGAATCCCCGTGAGCACCACGCGGCTCGCATTGCAGACCGAGCGGATCGCGTGGTTGACGGTGTCTTCCTTGGCGGCGCAGTCGAAGGCCACGTCGACGCCTCGTCCGCCGGTATCGGAGTGGAGCTGCTTGACGGGGTCCGCCTGGGTGGGGTCGATTCCGGCGTCCGCGCCGAGATGGCGCGCCAACTCGCGCCGGTGCGCCAATGGATCGATGGACCAGATACGTTTCACGCCGGCGGTTTTCAGGCTGGCAATAGTCAGCAGGCCGATGGCGCCCGCGCCCCAGACCGCGACGGTATCGCTTGGGCGCACGGACGCCAGCTTGACCGAGTGCACCGCGACGGCGAGCGGCTCGACCAGCGTGCCGAGATCGAGCGAGACGGTGGGAGGCAGGGCGAACAGGTTGGTTGGAGGCAGATTGACCAACTCGCGGAAGAACCCGGGATTGCCGGGCGTCGAGAGGAAGCGGATGTCGGCACAAACGTTGTGGCGTCCGGCGCGGCAGTACTCGCAGTGATAGCAGTAGAGTGCCGGTTCGAGCGCGGCACGATCGCCCACGTGCCAGCCGGTCACTCCGTCGCCGACGGCGACCACGGTGCCCGCCGGTTCGTGCCCCAGCACCATGGGATAGAGCGCGGGCGTATCGCCCACGGCGCCTTCGCTGTAGGAGTGCAGATCGGATCCGCAGATTCCGACGGAGTCCACGCGCACCTGCACCTCGCCCGCCGCGGGAGGCGCGATGGCGCCCTCGACGAGACGGAACCGGTGCGGTGCGATGAGTTCGGCTATGCGCATAATTGAGGGATAAACCCATTGTAAGATAACGATAGATGCTGAGTTTTCGCCAATTCGAAGCCGGTCCCGATCCGTTCGGCCGCAAGTACCAGGTTTATTTCCGGTGGCTGCAAACCGCCATCTCCATCCGCCATTCCGACACCGTGGACGCGCAGTTCATATTGGAGGACGAGAACGGCGGGCAAATTTTAAAGACCGTTGCCATGCCGCATGCGGCGCTGCTCGCGCTGAGCCACGAAACCGGCCGCAAACTGGACGACCCGTGGTGCTCGCGGCTGGCCGAAAGGCACCTGCTGCACATGATCGAAACGGGCGAGGACATGGATAAGGACCTGGTCACCGTGCCGCTCGCCGATTTGAGGAACTACGCCGCGCAGTTGGCCAAAGCTGCCTGAACGCGTGGACGGCGGCATCTTTGTGAATGCTGCCGGCGTGCCTCTGGTGGCGATTCTCGATCGTCTTCCGCCGTTCACCGGAGCGCCCATCCGCATCGAAAAAGCTCCCGGGCTGCGCGATCGGCGGGGCTCGGTTTATGCCGGCTCTTTCCTGCGCGAGCGGCGGATCGCGTTCGACTGTTCGCGCGCGGAATTCCCACGGATTTTCGTGCATGAGGTATTTCATTTCGTGTGGCTACGCGCGGGGAATCCTGTGCGGCGCTCGTGGGAGAAGCTTGTGAAGCGCGAGTTAGCGGCTCATGCCCGCGGCGAATTGGGGTGGTCGGCCGAGTGGCGCAAGGGGGCGCTAAGTGCCGGCGATATCTCGCGGCGGACACGGCGGTGGCGGGAATATTGCTGCGAGAGTTTCTGCGATACCGCGGCGTGGATTTACTCGGGGGTGTCGCGGCATGAGGAATTTACCTTGGCGACGCGATCCCGTGCGGGGCGGCGGGAATGGTTCCAAAGGGCTATCGGCGGCCGCGAACTGCAGGTATAGAAATCAGATTCGCTCACTTATTGGACTCCGAATTATTATTAAGTTTTTTCTTGATTTCTCTGCTGGGGGGGTATAG
Source organism: Bryobacteraceae bacterium (assembly GCA_035509055.1). GTDB lineage: Bacteria > Acidobacteriota > Terriglobia > Bryobacterales > Bryobacteraceae > PALSA-129. Next base: position 50,709 of record DATJMA010000025.1, read on the forward strand.
TCACTGAAGTTCTAAGTTTGGGATCTTATTAGTATGTCGTAAGGCCGGTGCCGATCTCTGGCATTGCGCACTCCGCGTACAGCACTGTGGAAAGTTCGAGGCACCTACTCGATGCGACTAACGCCTGCTCTTGCCTTGTTACTGGCCGGTCCGAGCCTCCTGATCGCACAAACCAACCCGTCGGCAGGCTCATCATCCGGAGCGCCGTCCTCTACAGTAATCTATTCCCAACCATCGACGGCGGATACGTTCCTCGCGGCTCATGCCGGGGCTACGCTCGTCAAAGCAGATAGCAACGGCTTGACATTTCAGAATGCCGATGGCAAGTACACGTTTTATACCGCCCCAGGAATTGTCTATCAACAAGGCGGGCAGTGGCTGCCGGCCCGTGTGCAAGTTGCCCAAACCCTCGATGGCAGCGGCTGGCAACTCCTGGGCACCGCGGGCAACGTCGCGTTCACGGGGACATCGCAGAACAAGAGCATGGTGCTGGCGGCCGGATCGGTGACGTCCAGCTTTGAACTTCCCTCGCTCAGCTACAACGGAGACGACACCTTCAACTTCCAGGAGAACGGCACGGAATGGCTTCTTCGCGTATCGCAGAGCGGAGTGGATATAGAGGCCACCGTCGCGCAGAAGCTGGGAAAGAAAGCTCACTCCTTCGCCTACCAGGCGGGGAACTCAGCGATCACGACCGACCCGAATGGCGGTCTGAACATCGGCAACGCCGTGACGGTAAGCAGAGCGATCGTGAAAGGCGCGGACGGAAAGATGTACGGGATCTGTGGGCCGTGGTCCGCGAATGCCGGTACCGCCTCTTTCACCTGCGACGACACGGGTCTGCCCGGATCGGCGCTCCCTTATGTCATCGATCCGACGTGGCCCTTCAACAGCTCTTTCTTCTCCATGGAGTCATCGCCGGTGGAATATGTGGGAAACGGGTCGGGTGCCTATTTCTCGTGGACGGCGAACATTAATCTGAACACCGTGGCGCCGACGGGCGCGATCATCACCTCTTCCTCTATCGATACCAGTGGACTAAGCGGCAGTACGGCGTGGGACTCGCAGTGGGGCGATCCGGCGCAAGGCACGTGTATCTACTACAACAGCGGCACGGATAACTCCAGCCAGGTCTGGGTGTCGGGCTATACCTTCTGGCCCCACGGCGGCACGGCCGGATGCATCCTCTCAATCTCGGGCCAAAGCAGCCTGAACGGAACCGTAACCTTTTGGATGCCCTCGGTCTCGACGCCCAATGCGCCCTCGGGCGCAGCCAGCGGTACGATCGGGACGAGTTACACCTACTCGACGGGCGGATCTACGGCGACCTCCGGCGATACGCCGCAGTACATGTTCAATTGGGGAGACGGCACTAACTCGGGATGGCTGGCGTCCGGAACAACGAGTGCGTCGCACTCCTGGGCGGCTGCCGGGACGTACCAGGTGACGGCGACGGCGGAGGATGCCCCGCACAGCGTGACGAGCGGGGCTTCCAGCGCCAAGCAGGTGGTCATCTTACCGCCGCCGCCAACGCTGACATCGGTGAGTCAATCTGGATTTCTTCAGGGCACCGCGATTTCGGTGACTCTCGTGGGCGCAAACTTTGTGGCGGGAGCGACGACAGTGTCAACCACGAATAGTGGGGTCGCGGTAAGCGGTGTGACAGTCCGGAACTCCACGACCCTTACAGCCACCTTCACCATCGGCAGCAGCGCCGCCACAGGGCCGGCCAACGTCTCCGTCACCACCAGCGGCGGCACAAGCGGCGCTCAAACCATCACAGTATATGTGCCGGTGGTCACGTGGATTAGCACGGTCCCGGTGGGAATCACGCTCACGGTGGACGGCGCGGCAGTCCCATGCAATCCTTACTGCAGCTATTATTGGGTGCCCGGAACGCCGCACACAATTGGGGCGTCCACCCAGCCCGGCGGGACCGGCACGCAGTGGTTGTGGTACAGCTGGTCGGATAGCGGCGCAGCATCGCATGGGATCACGGCGAGCGTGGTAGGGGCGTCCTACACGGCCAATTTCAATCCCCAGTATTACTTCACCTCGCTCCAGAGCCCGGCGGGAGCGGGGACGATCTCGCCGGCCAGCGGCTGGTACAACCCGGGGTCATCGTTCTGGGTAACGGCCACCCCGAGCGCCGGGCACCAGCTTTCGAGCTTCAGCCCGAGCGGGTACGGCTCCTCATACGAGGTCGTCATGAACGGCCCTGTGACCACGACCGCTAATTTCAGCCCGTTTTCGGGACAGTCGATAGCCAGCACCCCGCCGGGAGCCGCTCTCACCGTGGATGGCGTGGCATGCGCCGCGCCATGCACGTTCAATTGGACGGCCGGCACGCAGCACACCATAGGCACGGCATCGCCGCAGGCGCCGTCCAGCGGCACTCAACTGATCTTTTCGGGATGGTCTGATGGCGGCGCGATTTCACATACGATCACTGCAACGGCAGGCGCCACTTACAGCGCCTCCTTCACAGCGCAGTACTACCTGACCACGGCGGCCCTTCCGGCAACCGCAGGCAGCATCAGCCCGCCGAGCGGTTGGTACAATAGCGGGCAGGTTGTGCAAGTGACCGCCTCCGGGTCGTCGTTCACCGGCTTCAGCGGGGCACTGGCCGGCGCGACCAATCCCCAAAACGTCACCATGAGTGGTCCCGCGACCGTTACGGCGGGATTTGCAAGCAACGTGTACACGGCTACCGCAGCGTTCAGCAGCCTCATCGTACCGGTGGGCGGTACGAACACAGTAATGTTCACAGTGTCGAACCCGAGCAGCAGTGAGTCACCTGGCGGGGGACAGGCGGTCGTCAGGCCAAGGGTGAAGCGTAAGGGGCCAAAAGAAAGTGGGTTCAGCTTTTCCGACGCGATATTAAATGGCTCGTGTTACAGCAACGGCAATTCCGGTCTGAGCCTGGCCATCACCCAAGCCGTCGGCTACGTCTCTTCCGCGCTCAATAATGTCGGAACTTTTATCGGTACGTTCTGGGCGACTTTTTCCGCTGACAATTCGGCGCCCGTGCCAGGTCCTTTCGTATTTACATGCAGTTGCGAGTACGATGGCTGCACACTCGGGTTTGAGCCGGTCGTTACTGTGCCCTCGACTCCGACACCGCAGATCACAGGGGTGTCGCCCACTCCGCCCTGGCCAGCAGGCGCGACTATTCCGGATCTCCAGGTTCTCGGGTCGAATCTTCAGGGCAGTTTGACTGCTACTATCATGTGGGCCGACGGAACCTCGACTAGCCAGACATGTTCCGGGATCGGCAGCAGTTGTGACGCCGGGAGCGTGACGGTTCCCGCCGATGCCGCTGGAACGGCAGTGGTGAGCGTGGCTTCGAGTATTAGCCCGCAGTCGTTACTTGGTGGGACGTCCGGAGGTGAGCTGGGAAGCAACGCGTTGGAGGTCGAAGTAGACGTCGCGCCAACGCCTACTTTGGTTGTGACCGCTGGCGGCACGCAGGTCAGCCCCGGCGGCACGATTTACATTAGCTACGCGCCCCAGGTCCCTGCTATAACCGCCAGCCTCACTCTGCCGGGTGGCCAGACCGTCCCCGGGAATGCGGCGTACCGGCTCATGGTCACATTCAACCAAATTATCGATCAAGACGGCGATACCCAGCCAGTCGTGTGGGCCTATCCGGTCGGCCCTATAGCGCTGCCGGGCCCGTCGGCGAGCCAGCCTCAAACGTGGAACATCCCCCCTGAAGGGAACCAGGCAACCGTAAACTGGTGGTACAACGGCACCGCTCAGAGTCCATTCCAGTTCTCGATTTTTGGGCAGAACCCCGCCTCAAGCACGGCTCTCGCAGCATTGCAAGCAACGGGGCTCTGGATGGCGCCGGGCGTTGCAACGGACGAGACCAATCTCGCCAACTTCTGCCAGCCGGGGGCCACGGATGGCGACGCTTACTGCCAGAATGGGCGGAACGCCGGGATGCCGCTGTATGGCCGGCCCGCCGGTTACGGAATTATGCAAACAGACCCTCCGCCCAGCGCTGCGTCGATCTGGGACTGGACGGCAGCGGTGGCCGCCGGCGCCGCGGAACTCCAGAGCAAGGCCGGCCCGGCCTCGTATACTAACGCCACTGACCAAAGCGCGTACCCGTTTTGGATTCGCCAGTACCAGCAGTGGCAGGCGTACAACGCCCTGAACCCTAATGCTCAGATCGGACCGCCCGCCAATCAGCAAGAAGGGCCGAACTGCACCTTCACGAATTCGAGCGTTCCGACCAACTCCTCACCGTACTGGTTCGGGGACGCCGAACTGATCAAGCAGTATAACGGCTTGTCGCCCAACGGCTATCAATATCTTTCCTGGAACAACACGAACAAGAATGTACCGCCCGCGTGGTCGTTCGTTAAAGCTAACACGCAGTGGCCGAATTATGTTCACGATGTTTGCAATTGCATGGTTCAGAGCGCATGCACGCACAACAATCAGTAGAATGGCAGTTGCGGAAAGGAGGCCTATGTTCAAGCGGATCGCCCTATGCGCGCTTTGTCTCTTCGAGGCATGCCCCCAGATGCGTGCGCAGCTTCACGTAATCGCCGGAACGGCGAGCGACAGCCGGGTCGAGCCATTCGCGGCCTACTTGGTTCGGGTCGCCGACGATGGCACGGTTTCGAGAGCCGCTTCCCTCGTTCCCGGACCCAGCTCGCAAAACCGCCACAACCGGGAACTGTACACGACTGGGTCGGCGTGGATCGACGTCGCCCGCGGGTCGAACAAGGCTGTCCTCATACCTCACGGGTCCGGCCGCGATAACTTCGTGGTCGTGGACCTCGGAACAGCAGGAGTAACCAAGAAGTGTGATTGGCCTGATTTGCCGATGCCGACATTGTATTACCACTTAGCCGAGTTGCCAGGACGAGGGCCGGCCTTGGTTGCCGAAATGTTCGCAGAGGGGCGGGAGAAATTGGCCGGTATGCTCCTCGACAAGTCGGTCCCCTGCGAAAGCAGCCTTGTTGATATGGCGCCAACCGATATTCTGGGACTGCGGGTTTTCGGGAGGACCGGCGTGTCCGACACTGGTACTAGCGATGCCGTAAACGTGCCGGTCGACGCTTCTGGGAGGCTGACACAACGCCTCTGGGGCGTGACGTTCCCTTTCGCGATTCCGGAACCGATGCTGGCCGGGATGGTGAATCCCATCTCGGTCATCCTAGTCGACAATACCCGCCTGGTGGCTATCGGCCTGTTCGCAAAGGCATCCCCTCATCGCATCCTGGTATACCGAAAATCCGATCGGACATGGCACCGGCTGCCTATCCCGTATGAGCGGGTGTTTCTCGCAGACGGTCAATCCACGCCGGCACCGTGGCTGACCGGGTTCGGGGATTTCCTGGCCCTTACCGAGGCACACACAAAGGACGCCGACTTCCCCGAAACCGCCGGCAAAGCGGCTTGGAGGAACACGAGGACTGAGACGGGTCCGAGTATTGCGGAACGGTTCAAGGATGAGGGGGTGGTCTTTCCGGGCAAGCTGCATCTTTACGATATGGCGCACGAACGATCCTACACGATCACTACCAACCAGGGCGACAGCGAGATCCTGCTCGTAGAGGACGGGGTCGTCTACTATCGCGTGAATGACGCCATCTACAAATGCACCATCAGCGACGCTGTCCTGGGACCGCCGCAGTTGGTGGCGAAGTCGGAGATTCTGGGCGACGCTCACTGGGCGTTCATCCGGCACTAGGTCCCGGACCGCGTGAAAACTTTTGTAACGCGCGCGACGGAAGCAAGGCCCAAATGGGGGAACGCCTCGAGGCGAGGGCTGTTCGTACTTATGGTTAGCTGGTCACGCCACGGGACATCGACCTTCACAATCCGGTACCTGACGGTGTCGCGGCCGGATCCCGGCCCGACGTGATTCTCGGTAGCGGCTACTGTCGTACACACTATCTAATTCTCGAAGTCAATCAGCAGCCGGTGAGATCGGGCGTCCGACGTTCGGGCCGGTGTGGAGAGTCCAGGTTCGCGCCGGTAGGTGTGACAGAAGCGGCTGTAACAGTTTCTCGCCGGATTCGTGCTCCTGCTCTTCGTGCTCTTGGCTGAACGCAGCGAAATCCAGAGTCGAGTACTTGTTCCGATCTGCGCCCGGCGTGGACTTGCTCGGGCGTGGCAGGGCAATCGGAATTTACACTGACGGCGCAGTTTCGTTCGGGCGGCGAGAATCGCTCAAAAGCAAGACCAGAAACTGCGGTCAGCCGCTATAATCGAGGTGCCTGTGTCTCTTCCGCGCGCCCTCGTCGTCGTCACCTTGGCATACCTCCTTGCCGCCTGCAATGCCAACCGCGAGAACGCCAAATCGAGCGTGAAGCCCGCCGATCACCGGTTTCCCGCTCCCGATTTCACCCTGAAGGACGCCGATGGCAAGCCGGTCCATTTGTCCGACTATAAAGGAAACGTGGTGCTCCTCGATTTCTGGGCCACCACCTGCGGCCCGTGCCGGCTGGAGATTCCGTGGTTTGAGAATTTGCAGCGCACACGTAAGGACAGGGGCTTCGAGGCGATCGGCGTCTCCATGGACGAAGGCGGTTGGGAGGACGTGAAGCCGTATCTGCAGCGCATGAACGTAAATTACCGGATCCTGATGGGCGATGACACCGTTTCGCGCAACTACGGAGGGGTGGAAGCGATACCGACCACGTTCCTGATCGACAAGCGGGGCAAGATCGCAGCCGTGCACATCGGAGTAAACAGCGGTCCGGGGAATTTCGAGGACAGCGTGGATACGCTGGTGCGCGAGGGCGAGGTTAAACCGCCGGCGCGGTGAGCCGAGCTTTCCGGGGGCATGATTCCCGCTATAATCGAAGCAGGAACTATCTGTGTCCTTTCTTCGCGTAAGCGCCGCTATCGCCACCGCGCTCCTGCTGGGGATCATCCAGGAGGGGTGCTCCACCGGGCCGACCACCGTGAAAGCCGCGAATGTGAAAGAGGACAAGGACCGGCACGCCGCGCCGGATTTCGCCCTCAAGGACGCCGACGGCAAGACGGTACACCTCTCCGACTATAAGGGCAAAGTGGTCCTGCTCGATTTCTGGGCCACCTGGTGCGGTCCGTGCCGCATCGAAATCCCCTGGTTCGAAGAGATCGAGCGCACGCGCAAGGATAAGGGACTCGAAGTGCTCGGCGTTTCCATGGACGATAACGGGTGGGAAGACGTCAAGCCGTTTCTGGCGCAGATGAAGGTGAATTACCGGGTGGTGATCGGTGACGACACCACGGCGCAGAAGTACGGCGGCGTGGACTCGCTTCCCACCACGTTTCTGATCGATAAGCAAGGCAAAATTGCCGCGATTCACATTGGGCTCGACGGCGGCCGAAAGGATTTCGAAGATGGTGTCGATGCGCTTTTGCGGGAGGGCGACACGCCTGTTAATGCTGGCAATGGTGGTGTGCCTCCCGCTGTTGCGGCCGCAAAGCAGTGAACGGGTAAGCGTCGGTCAGGTCCAGAAAGTGAGCGGGAAGCGGAATGCCGCGGTTACGACCCATATTCCCGTGTCGATCCTCGATGGCTACCACGTCAACAGCAACGCCCCGGCTGACGAGTACCTGATCCCGCTGAAAGTGACGTGGACCTCGCTGGGCGCTCTGGAAGGCGGGCAGGTGACGTTTCCCAAGGCGGAGAAAATCACGGTTGGCGATCAGACGCTTTCGGTGTTCACCGGCAAGATCGACCTCGGAGTGAACTTCAAGATCTCTTCGAAGGCGCCCGCAGGTCCCGGCATAGCTACCGGCAAGCTGGGATTTCAAGCGTGCAATAACAAGATGTGCTTCCCGCCCAAGAGCGTCGAATTCAACGTGCCGTACCAGGTGCAATGAGCACCATATCTTCGCGCTGCGTACTCTGCGCCTCTGCGTGAGAGAATCTTAATCAGCAATGTCCGAAAATCAGCAGGATTTCTATCGCATACAGAAGCTTCCTCCCTACGTCTTCGCGGTGATCAACGAAATGCGGGCCAAGGCTCGCGCCGCGCAGATCGATGTGATCGACCTGGGAATGGGCAACCCCGATGGCGCCACGCCGCGCGTGGTGGTGAATAAACTCATCGAGGCGGCGCGCAATGCCAAAAATCACCGGTATTCGCAATCGCGCGGCATTCCGCGCCTGCGCGAGGAAATCGCCATCCGGTACCAGACGAACTACGGCGTGGAACTGGATGCCGACAAGGAAGCCATCGTCACCATCGGCGCCAAGGACGCGCTGGCGCACCTGCTCTTCGCCACCATCGGGCCGGGCGACGTAGTGATCTCGCCCAATCCTGCGTATCCGATTCACCAGTACGGCGTCCTGATGGCCGAAGGGCAGGGCTGCCTGCTACCCATGCCCGATGCCGCCACGTTTCTCGCGCGCCTGCGCGACATCTATCGCGCGTCGACGGTGAAACCGAAGATGCTGCTGATCTCGTTCCCCCACAATCCCACCACCACTTGCGTGGAGCTCGATTTCTTCCGCGAGATCGTGGCACTGGCGCGCGAGCACGGCACCATGATCGTGCACGATTTCGCCTATGCCGATCTCGGATTCGACGGCTACCGGGCGCCCAGCATCCTGCAGGTGGACGGCGCGAAGGAAGTCGCTGTGGAGATTTTTTCGCTCTCGAAGAGCTACAACATGGCGGGATGGCGGGTCGGGTTTTGCGTGGGAAATCCGCGCATGATTGCCGCGCTGGCGCGCATCAAGAGCTATCTCGATTACGGAGTCTTCCAGCCCATCCAGATCGCGTCGATTATCGCACTGCGCGAGTGCGAGGAAGACACCAGAAAGATCTGCGCTATGTACCAGAGGCGGCGCGACGTGCTGATTCACGGGCTGAAGCGCGCCGGATGGCCGGTGGAAAAGCCGCGCGGCTCGATGTTCGTGTGGGCGCCGGTGCCGGAGCGGTTCCGCGCCGCGGGGTCGCTGGAATTCGCCAAAATGCTGCTGGAAAAGGCGCAGGTCGCGGTGTCGCCGGGGATCGGTTTCGGTCCGCTGGGCGAGGGATTCGTCCGCTTCGCGCTGGTGGAAAACGATCAGCGCATTCGCCAGGCGACGCGATCGATCGGCCAGTTTCTGAAAGGCTGAGGCTTTAGTCCTCGGGGCCTTCCGTCAGGCCCTGCGCCGCTTCCCGGCGATACTTGGCCATGGGATCTTCGGGCTCTTTGCGCTCGGGCCACGAGGCCATTAATTTCATCATCACCATTGGCGCCACCAGCACCATGACGATAATCAGGTAGGAAAAAGGCGCCCACGAGTGAAGCCAGTGGAGCGTCCCGTCTATCCGGGCCTGGAGACTCCCATTCTGCTGGGCCGTCATCACCAGAAAAAATAGTCCGAAAAGAACGCAGCCGAGGTAAGCCATAGATTGGTACTAATTAGAACATATGGGGCGGCAGGTCCGAAACTAACTTCGGTTATCGGGAGTTGCCCCCTTGGAAATAGTAAGGCGGGCGGTCTTGCCCGCAGCCGGCATTGGCTGACCCACCAGGGTAACTACCGGCTCTTCCACCGATAGTAGCCGATCATCGTCTTGGCATCTTCAATTTTCCCGGCTCGAATCATCTCCGCCACTTCCTTGCTGGTATGCCAGCGCGCTTCGATGCGCTCGTCATCCATGGGTGTGGCTGTGCCGGCGGTAAGCCCGGTGGCGAGAAAAATCGTCATTCGCTCGGCCACGAAGCCGGGGCTGGGGAAAAACGTGGTGAGCTTTTCCCACTTCTTCGCCCGATAGCCGGTCTCTTCGATGAGTTCGCGCTTGGCCGCCTGCAAGGGCGTTTCGCCGTCATCGACCTTGCCGGCGGGAAGTTCCCAAAGGTACTTGCCGGCGGGCAGGCGATATTGGCGCACCAGCAGAATGCGCTTCTTCTCGTCGACGGCCATCATTACGGCCGATCCGTTGTGGCGCACCACGGAGCGTTTGATCTCAAACTTCGTTTTGGGGTCGAGCGCGTCATCTTCGGTCACCCAAAAGAGCCGGCAGCGGTAAGCTTCATTGGAAGAAATGATTTTCATGATCTTGAGAGGAGCGCGGCGGCGAATTGGTCGGCCGCGAGGGTATTGCGAATGTCCGAGGGCCCGAGCCAGCCGCGCCGCGCCATGGTGACGCCGTAGTGCATGCTGGCCAGATGCTTGGGGTGGTGCGAATCGGTGGAGATGGTGAACGCCGCGCCCCTCGCCTTGGCGCTGCGGATCAGCGGGCCGTGGAGGTCGAGGCGCTCCGGGCTGGCGTTGATTTCGAGCCACACACCGCGCCGAACGGCCTCGGTCACCACGCGGTCGAAATCGTACAGGTAACCTTCGCGCTGGAGCAGCATGCGGCCGGTGGGATGGCCCAGAATGCGGAGGCTGGGGCATTCGAGCGCTCGCAGCAGGCGGTCGGTCATTTCGGCCGGCTCCTGGCCCATGTTATTGTGCACACTGCCAATCACGAGATCGAGCTCCGCGAGCGCGTCGTTCGCCAGATCCATGGCGCCGTCGCGGAGGATGTCGCACTCGATGCCGGAGAAGATGCGGATGCCAGCACGCCCTTGGCGATTTAGCTCGCGCACCTGGCGCGCGAAATCGACTACACGCTTTTCGTCGAGCCCGTTGGCCATGGCGAGCGCCTTCGAGTGGTCGGTGATGGCGATGTATTCGTAGCCGAGAGCCTTGGCCGCCTCCGCCATTTCCAGCAGCGACGCGCGGCCGTCAGTCTCGGTAGTGTGCATGTGAAGGTCGCCGCGAATGTGGTGCATCTCCACAAGTTCGGGCAGGCGGCTCTGCTCGGCGGCTTCGATTTCGCCGCAGTTTTCGCGCAGTTCGGGCGGAATCCACGGTAATCCCAGTGCTTCGTAGACGCCGGATTCGGTCTCGCCGGCGACTTTGAAATCGTCTTCCACACGGAACAGTCCGTACTCGCTGAGCTTCAAACCCATTTTCACGGCGCGGGTGCGGATGGCGACGTTATGGTCTTTACTGCCGGTGAAATACTGCATGGCGGCGCCAAAACTGCCGGGCGGGAGCGCGCGAACATCCACCTGCAATCCCTCCTGCCCGACTTTTGCGCTGGCCTTGTTCTCGCCACGCGCCAGCACTTCCTGAACGCGGGGGTAGGCGACGAAGACGTCGAGAGCCGCGACGGCATTCGGACCCGTCACAAGCAGGTCGAGATCGCCGACCGTTTCGCGCCCGCGGCGCAAACTACCGGCAGGTGTAACCGATTCCACCCCCGGCACCTGCACCAGCTCGGCCGAAAGCTCGGCGGCCATCGAATCGGCATAGCTCAACAGATAGCGACCGGTCCGCTGGCGATATTGCGCGATGGATCGCAGCACTTTTTCTTCGAGCTTGGCGCCCATGCGCGGCAGCACGCGCAGCTTCTCTTCGCGGCAGAGGCGTTCGAGTTCGTCGATGGTGGAGATGCGGTAGTGCTCGAAAATGAGGGCGATGCTCTTTGGGCCCAGGCCTTGAATTTTGAGGAACTCGAGCGCCGTGGGAGGGAATTTTTCGAGCAGCAGATCGCGGCGCTCGCAGGAGCCGCGAGCGGCGATATCAGCCAGGACGCCCGCCAGCCCCTTCCCGATGCCGGGGATTTCGGTGACCTTGCGAGACGGGTCGTGGAGGATGTCCTCGATGCGTTCGGGATACCCTTCGATGGCGGTGGCGCCGTTGCGATAGCTGCGAATGCGGAAGGAATCTTCGCCGCCGATCTCCATCAGGTCAGCCGTTTCCCAGAGCACACGCGCGATTTCCTTGTTCTCCAAAAGGAAGCCTCAGTTTTCAATTGTAGCGGGCTTGCTATACTGAGGGACGCAATCCAGGTTGCGCCCCGTCCGCGGAAAGGGATGATCCCACCTGAAAAACGTCTGAAGCAACGAGAATTGACTTCTCTTCGGCCCGTCAAGGCGGACAGCGGGCATTTTGAAGGAGGAGTTATGTCTCGCACGCTACCTGAAAAACCGAGTCTCGAGTATCTCAGGAAGGAAGCCAAAGAACTGCGGCCGCGGATGCCGAATGGCAAGCTGGCGGACGCGCAGCATGCGCTCGCCAAAGAGTACGGATTCGCGAATTGGGCAAAACTGAAGGCGCACGTGGAGGCGCTTTGGCTTACACCCGCGCAGGCGCTGACCGCGGCAGTGCGCGCGTCCGACGCCGCGCGCGTAAGCGATCTTCTGGCGCGTCATCCCGGCCTGCGGGCGCGCATCGACGCGCCGCTCGAAGACTATGGGGAGGGCCAACATGCGCTGTTCGCGGCGGTGCAGCGAAGCGACCGCTCCACCATCGGCGTGCTGCTCGCCGCGGGCGCGGATATCAACAAGCGCACCGAATGGGCGCCCGGCGGATTCGGCGTGCTGGACGATTGCGACGCGAGCCTCGCCGATTTCCTGATGGAGCGCGGCGCCGTGCTCGATGTGCATTCCGCTACGCGTCTCGGCAGGTCGGCGAAGGTGGCGGAGTTTGTGGCTGCGGATCCCGCGGCGGTCCACGCGCGCGGCGCCGATGGGCGGACACCGCTGCATTTTGCCCCGAACGTGGAGATGGGCGAGTTCCTGCTGGCCCACGGCGCCGAGATCGATGCGCGCGATCGCAATCACGAATCCACGCCGGCGCAGCACATGCTGCGGGTCGAGCATTGGCGCCACTATGCCCATGACCGGCAGCCCGTAGCGCGGTTCCTCATAGCGCGTGGATGCCACGCCGATATCCTGATGGCGTCGGCGCTCGGAGAGATTGACCTGGTGCGGCGCCTGCTCGATGCGGATCCCGCGTCAATCGCCACCACCGTCAGCGAGGAATGGTTTCCGAAGAACACGGTGTACATTTCGCAACTGGGCCCGGGCCGCACCGCGCACGCGGTGGCCCGCGATTTCCGGCATGAAGATGTCTACCAGTTGCTGCTCGCGCGCACTCCAGCGGCGCTCAAGCTGGCGCTGGCTTGCGATCTCGGCGACGAAGCGGCATTTCGGGAACTGCTCGCCGGGCGCCCCAATCTCGCCGGAACCCTGACCGGGGAGGAACTTCGCAAACTGCCGGAAGCCGCGAAGAGCGGCAATACGGATGCCGTGCGCCTGATGCTGGAGGCGGGCTGGCCCGTGGATACCGCGGGCGAAATGGGAGCGACGGCGCTCCATTGGGCCGGCTTCAACGGCAATGCGGAAATGGCGCGTGAGATTCTCCGCTTCCAACCCGCGCTGGGGCTGAAATCGAAGGAATACGAGGGGACGGCGCTGAGTTGGGCCATTTTCGGCTCGGGCAACGGGTGGAATCGCGACAAGGGCGATTACGTTGGGACGGTCGAGGCGTTGCTGGCGGCAGGAGCTCAGGTGCCGGCGGAAGCTGAATCTCTGGAACCGAGCGATGCGGTGCTGGCGATTTTGCCCGTCTGACGCCGTCAAAAATTTGACGGACCGCGCTACCGTTATGGCACTGACGCCAAGCCGGCCGTGCATCTCGATGAAAGCGCTCGGACGGGCGTTGGCGGGCGGATTGCACCGTCGTTCCCCGTGACTGTCAAGCTCATTGCGGCGGTGTTCCTCACACTTGCCCCGGCGGCTGCGCAAATTTCCATGCAGCGTCCGGGAATCACGGGAGTTCCGCAAGGCCGGAAGCTGACTATGCAGCGGCAGCGTCCCGTCACGCTGACAGCCGACGAACAGAAACGCCTCAATGCGGTCATCAAGCACATGAAGCGCAAGGACCGCAAGCGGCTGGCGCAGGCCCTGCAACAGATGACACCGCAGCAGCGCCAGCAACTTCTCGCCTCCGTGAAGCGTCAACTGGCGCAGACCGCGAAAAACGGGAAATAGCGCTCACCCGAGCTTCCATAGAACCTGCCGCAGCATGCCCATCAGGACTGGCGCGTCGCGGCCGGCGATATCGAGACGCCTCACCAGTCTTCGCACCTTTTCTTCCGTCGAGCCTTCCGTCACCGGATTGGTGTAGCCGCTTTTGCGCAGGACTTCGAGCAGCATCGCGGTGATCTGCTCCGTCTCGCCGGCCGCGGCGCGCGCGATGGCCCGAGGTGGTTTGGCGGCGGCGGCTTTGGGGTCGCGGGCAAGTTCGTAGAGGCAGAGCGCCACGGCCTGTCCGAGATTCATGGAGAGATCGAGGCTTTCGGTAGGGATGCGCATCAGCCAGTGGCAATGGCTCAAATCGCCGTTATCGAGCCCGAACTTTTCGGAGCCGAAAAGCAGGGCTACGGGCCCGGCTGCGAGCGCTCGTCCGATGAGGCGCGCGCCGAATTCCAGGCGGCGAAGCGGGTGCTGCAGCTCGCGATGGCCCACCGACGTGGTGCCCACAACCAGCCGGCAATCGGAGACGGCGTCGGCCACGCTGGCGAAATCCTCGGCGGACTGGAGCAGGGGTGCCGCGCCCACGGCGGAGCGGGCCTCGCGAAATGCCACGTCGTAAGGGTTGACCACGCGGAGGCGGGAGAATCCGAAGTTTGCCATGGCGCGCGCCGAAGCGCCGATGTTCAATGGATTACGCGTCTCAACCAGCACTACGCGCAGGTTGTCTTTGTGAGCGGTGGAGATGTTTTGATCGTAACCCAACCAGCGCGGTTAATCTGCTACCCTGCCTAACGGGAGGATGGAAATGGATCCGCAGTTCGCGATTCCCGAAAACTGGACGGCGCCACGGGAATTGACGCGCGCGTTGCCGAGAGAGACGCGTCTGACGGCCCGCGGCAGGTTCATGCTCGTCATGGGGTGGTTGTTCCTCATCGCGGCGATTCCCTTGTACGTGTGGATGCACAACGATGTCGTGCAGAAGACGGAGCGAAGCCAACTTCTCAGGGCGCAAGGTCAGGAGGCGAACGGCGAGATTGCACGGTTGTGGAGCGCGGACCGCGGCCGCCAGCACATGGTAGGCTATGCATTCACGGCGAATGGCGTTCGGATCAAGGGAGAAGCGGCGGTTCCGGCAGACCAGTGGGCGGAAATACAGAAGGCGGGATTTCTGCCGGTGCGGTATCTGCCTTCGGATCCGGCGATCAATCATCCAGCGGCATGGGAAGCGTCCCCGAATCTCTGGATGCCGATACTTGCTCCGGCGATCCTGGCGGCAGGCGGGGTGTTTCTATTGTGGACGCTGGGCCGCCAAAAACAATTGGCCGCCGAAGGTGTGCCCGCGCCGGGTGTGATTACCCGGTGTTTTCGGGTCAAAAACGGTTGGAGAGTGCGATACCAGTTTCGTCTGAAAGATGGCACGATCGGAAAGGGGCGCGACCAGGCTTCCAGGAAGCTGGACGCGGGGACTTCGGTTTGCGTGCTCTATCGGGCCGAAAGTCCGGGAAGGAATCAATTGTATCCGGGCTGCTCCTACCGGGTGGTGACGCAGTGACAGCGGCGCGCAAGCTCGGTAAGGACGGTCCGGCCGTTTTTCCGCTCTCGCTCGGATGCATGGGAATGTCGGGAGTATATGGCCCCGCGGATGAGCGCGAGAGCATCGCCACCATTCACGCAGCCCTCGACCGCGGCATCAACCTGATCGACACCGGCGATTTCTACGGCATGGGCCACAACGAAATGCTCATCGGACGGGCCCTGGCTGGCCGGCGTGACGGCGTGCTTCTCTCCGTGAAGTTCGGCGCCCTGCGCGCGCCCGACGGCAGCTGGGTCGGTTTCGATTCGCGCCCTGCCGCGGTAAAGAACTTCCTGGCGCATTCGCTCACGCGGCTGGGGACCGGCCACATCGATATCTACCGTCCCTCGCGGCTCGACAGTTCCGTGCCGATCGAAGAGACCGTGGGCGCCATCGCGGACATGGTGAGAGCCGGTTATGTGCGGGCCATCGGGCTATCCGAAGTCGGCGCGGAGACCATCCGGCGCGCCAGTGCAGTTCACCGCATCAGCGATTTGCAAATCGAGTACTCGCTGATCAGCCGGGGTCCCGAAACACGCATTTTTCCGGCGCTGCGCGAATCTGGGATCGGCGTGACGGCCTACGGGGTGCTCTCGCGCGGATTGCTGACGGCATCGCCACTGGCGGCGAAGGGCGATTTCCGCGCGCACATGCCCCGATTTATGGGCGACAACCGGGCGCGCAATCAGAAACTGATCGAGGCGCTCGCGGGGATGGCCGCCAGGCGCGGGGCGACTCCGGCGCAGCTGGCGATCGCCTGGGTTCTAGCGAAGGATCCGATGATCGTGCCGGTGATCGGGGCGCGGACGCGCCAGCAGCTCGAGGAGTCGCTGGGCGCGCTGGAGATTGAACTGGCGCCCGAGGACGTGGCCCAGTTGGAGGACGCGATTCCAGCGTCGGAGGTAGCCGGCTCGCGATATGCCGAATTGCAGATGCGGATGCTCGATAGTGAACGGTAAGAGGTGCGGCTGGCAGTGATCTATTCGTTTCTTAAGGCATCGGCCGGTTCGAGGCGCGTGGCGCGGCGCGCAGGAATATAGCAGGCGAGAATGGCGATGGCGAGAAGCAGCGCCGCGACGCGAAGCCCCGATTTTCGCTATGCCAGCAATTCCGCAATCGCCTTCAAGAGATCCTGCACCGTGCCCTTCAGAACGACGCGCGATACCATCGATTCTTCGGGGCTGCCGTAAAGGTCATCGGGCCAGCCCGAAAGCACGATCAGCGGCAATTTGGGATCGCGCTCGCGGACACCACGGACGAGCGCGAGGCCATCGGAGGTATTGGGAATGCGGAGGTCGGCCACTACCAGATCGGGGCGATTCCGCTCGAATTCCGCGAGTGCTTCCGCCGGCGAGCGCGCTGTGCCGACCTGGTAGCCGAAGGTCTCCAGCAGCCTCCGTAACATGAGAATCTGATCGGCATTGTCCTCGGCCACGAGAATGCGCGCCATGTTTTACCGCAGCAGGTCTTCAAGCTGAATTTTGGCGTCGGTCCGGGCGTCGCGGTATTTCACGATCACCGGAGTGTAAACCGAAATGCCCCACTCTTTACCGGGTCCGCTGGTGATGGCGCGCGTGCCGGCGACGATCACGGCTTCTTCGGGAATGATGAGCGGATCGTCGCCCTCGGCGCGGTGAACGGTCTGGCGGACGAGGTCGTAAACGGGCGTGGAGCGATTCAGAATGGTGCCCGTTCCGAGAACCGCTCGGCGCTTCACCACCGTGCCTTCGTAGATTCCGCAATTGCCGCCCACCAGCACGTCGTCTTCAACAATTACCGGCAGGGCGCCGACCGGTTCGAGCACGCCTCCGATCTGGCTGGCAGCGGAGACGTGACAGTTCTTGCCGACTTGCGCGCAGCTTCCCACCAGCGCGTGCGAGTCGACCATGGTGCCGTCGTCTACGTACGCGCCGGCGTTGATGTACATGGGCGGCATGCAGGTGACGCCCTTGCCGATGAAGCAGCCGTCGCGAATGCTCGATCCGCCGGGGACAATGCGCACGCCGCTCTGCGGCGTGAAACGCTTCACGGGGTAGGTGGATTTATCGAAGAACGGCTGGCGTTCGCGATCCACCGACATATCGACGATGCCGCCCATGCGAAACCCGAGCAGGATGCCTTTCTTCACCCACGTATTGACGCGCCATCCGGTGCGCGTGGACGCGTCGGGCTCGGCGGCGCGGACGCGGCCTTGGTTCAGCGCCGTCTTGAAATCGGCAAAGAGACGAAAGTGCTCGTCCTGGTAGCACGATGGCTTGGTGTCGAAGAGGCCCTCGATCTCAGACTGCAACGTGCACCTGCCCGGACAGTCCGACGGACTCCAGCACCTTCTCGATTTTCGCGGAATTCGCCGCGCTGGGCGGGCACATTGGCAATCGATAGACCAATTCGAGCAGGCCCATCATGCTCATCGCGGCTTTTACCGGGATGGGGTTCGATTCCACGAAGTTGACGTTCATCAGCGGCAGGTAGCGCGCCTGAATGGCGCGCGCGCCTTCGAAATCGCCGCGCAGGCAGGCTTGCGCAAGTTGCGTCATGGGGCCGGGAATTTCGTTGGAGACCACAGATATCACGCCGCGTCCGCCGAGTGCGATCAGCGGGATTGTGATCGCGTCGTCGCCCGAGAGCACGGTGAAATGCGCCGGAACTTCGTGGATGACGTTGGCCATCTGCGCGATGTTGCCGGAAGCTTCTTTCACGCCAACGATGTTTTCGATCTGCGCCAGGCGCGCCAGCGTCGCGGGCTCGACATTCACGCCGGTACGGCCCTGCACGCTGTAGACGACAATCGGCAGGCGCGTGGCGGAGGCGATGGCGCGGTAATGCTGGTATAGACCCTCCTGCGTGGGTTTATTGTAGTAGGGCGTTACGGAGAGGATGCCATCCGCACCGCGCACTTCGATCTCCCCGGCGAGTTCGATGACTTCGTGGGTATTGTATCCGCCCGCGCCGGCGAGCACCGGAACCTTGCGGCCAGCCTCTTCGACGGCGATTTCCACGACGCGCAAGTGCTCGGAGCGCGTCAGCGTGGGGCTTTCGCCCGTGGTGCCGCAGGGGACCAGAAAATCGATGCCGGCGGCGATTTGCCGGCGGACCAGTTTTCGCAGCGTGTCTTCATCCAAGGATTGGTCACGCCGGAACGGGGTTACCAGCGCAGTGCCGCAGCCTGTAAACATGTACCACCTCCTTCAGCTAAAAACGATCTCTCCGAATTCGTAAAAACCCTTCTTCCCTACTACCCATTTTGCGGCCTGCAGCGCGCCGCGGGCAAAACCTTCGCGGCTCCTTGCCGTGTGGCGCAGCGTGATGGTGTCGGCCGATGAATCGAAGCCGATTTCGTGGGTGCCGGGGTGCCCGCCGGCGCGGCTGGAACTCACGTCGATGGTGTGCGTATAACCGGCCCGCTTCATTTCCTCCAGCAGCTTGAGCAGCGTGCCCGAAGGCGCGTCCTTCTTGGTGGAGTGATGGATTTCCCAGGCCCATGCGCCATAGGACGGCTGCGATTCCAGCAGGCGCGCCGCTTCGCGAACCACGCGAAAAAAAGCATTCACGCCCACGGAATAATTGGGACTCCAAACCAGGCCGATTCCGCCGTTTTCGACGGTCTTTCTTACCGCGTCCAGATGTTCCAGCCATCCCGTGGTGCCCACCACGATGTTGACCCCGAGAGCCGCGATGCCTTCCACATTTTTTCGCACTGCCGAAGGAATGGAAAAATCGATCGCCGCGTCGATTCCGCGGAAATTCTCCGCCGTCACACCCTCGAAATTGGCGTTGTTGAACTCGTCAAGCTTGAGCGCCACCGAAAATCCATATTCGGGCGCGAATTGCTCGATCATGCGGCCCATCTTGCCGTAACCGACGATGGCCAAGCGCCGTGTTTCAGGCATGGACGGCCTCGAACGGCTCGAAAACGTTGGCGTCGAGCTCGGAGAAGAACTCGCGATGCAACGCTGACACGGCGGCGGGCAAATCGGCCTCCTTCACGACGAAGCTGATGTTGAGCAGCGAAGCGCCCTGCGAAATCATGCGGATGTTGATGCCGCCGAGGGCGTTGAACGTGCGGCGCGCCACTCCTGGAGTGTATCGAATGTCGTCGCCTACGAGGCAGACAATCACCTGTTCCTGCTCCACGCCGGCTTCAGCGAATTTGCGCAGCTCGGCGAGAATGGCATCGATGTTTTTGGTGTTGTCGATGGTGAGCGACACGCTGACTTCGGAGGTCGCCACCATGTCCACGGGAGTTTCGAAGCGCTCGAACACTTCGAAAATGCGGCGCAGAAAACCGTGCGCCATCAGCATTCGATTGGAGTGGATGTCCACCACCGCGATCTTGCGCTTGCAGGCGATGGATTTGACCACGTTGGTCGAAGCGACGCTGGCGCCGGTGATGCGGGTTCCGGGAACATCGGGGCGGCGCGAATTCAGGATGAGCACCGGGATATCCTTCTCGATCGCCGGGACGACGGTCGCCGGATGCAACACTTTGGCGCCGAAATAAGCCAGTTCCGCGGCTTCCGCGAAACTGATGGTCTTGACCCGGTGGCCTCCACGCAGAATGGTGGGGTCGCAGGTCAGCATGCCATCCACGTCGGTCCAGATCTGGATCTCTTCGGCGCCGATGCCTGCTCCGACGATGGATGCGGTGAAATCGGACCCCCCGCGGCCGAGCGTAGTGGTGACTCCATCGTGCGTGGATCCGATGAATCCGCCCATCACGACCACGGAATGTTCCGCAAGCGGCGGAACGGCGTTGGCAAGCCGCGCGTAGGTCTCCGGGAAATCCGGCGCGGCCTGGGTATGGCGCTTGTCGGTGACGATGACATCGCGCGAGTCGAGATGCGCGGAGGGCATACCGTAATGGCGAAACGCTTGCGTCACGACGTAGCTGGAAAGCCGCTCACCGTAGCTGGAGATCGCGTCGACGGACCGCGGCGTGAGTTCGCCGAGCACCGCGAGGCCCTTGACGAGTTCGGTAAGTTCCTGAAACTGCTCGTCGAGGAAGCGATCGAGCGCGGCACGTTCGGCAAGCGGCACCACCTGGCGAGCTTCGCGCGAATGGTAGTCGCGGAGGTCGTGAACCTGGCGGATGTATTCCTCGCGCCTTCCCTCGATGGCCGCGGCGGCGATTGCCAGCAGCTTATTCGTCGTCTTGCCCATGGCGGAAACCACCACCACGGGATGGCGCTCGAGCCGCTTTTTGACGATGCCGGCGACGCGTTCGATGGCAACCGCGGACTCCACGGAGGTGCCACCGAATTTCATCACGATCATGCGAGCAATCCTTCCGACTGCATCAGTTCGGCATTAAGCACCGCCGCGCCGGCGGCGCCGCGGATGGTGTTGTGGCCGAGGGCGACGAACTTGTAAGCGAGCACGGGGCAGGAACGCAACCGGCCGACAAACGCCGCCATGCCGCGCTCGCGCTCCGCGTCTTTGCGTGGCTGCGGACGGTTGGCCTCTTCCATATAAATGACCGGGCGCGGCGGCGCGCTGGGAAGCCGGCGCTGCTGTGGCAGGGCGGTGAAGGAATCGAAGGCGTGGCGCAAATCGGCGAGCGACGGCTTGGACGAAAATTCCACGGAAACAGTGACGGTGTGGCCATCCACCACGGCCACGCGATTGCAGTGCGCGCTCATGCGGGCGGGCAGCGGCTCGATGTGATCGCCGCTGAATTCGCCCATGATTTTCTGCGTCTCCTGCTCCATCTTTTCCTCTTCGTTGCCGATGAAGGGAATCACGTTGCCCACGATATCCATGGACGCCACGCCGGGATATCCCGCGCCCGAGATGGCTTGCATGGTGGTGGCGACGATCTTCGTGATGCCGAACTGTTTAAGCGGCGCGAGCCCCATGGTGAGCACGATCGTGGAGCAATTCGGGTTGGTAACAATCCTGCCCTTCCAGCCGCGCGCCTGCTGTTCGGGAACCAGCTTGAGATGATCGGGATTGATTTCCGGCACGAGCAGCGGCACATCGCGCTCCATGCGATGATTGCGCGAATTCGATACCACCACGTGGCCGGCCGCGGCGAAGGCGCGCTCGATGTCGGTAGCGACGGAGGCATCCATGGCCGAGAACACAAGCTTCGGCGCGTTGCCGGGCTTGCACTCTTCCACTGCCAGCGACGCGACGGAATCGGGCGTGACACCGTCCAGATTCCAGTGCATGGCATCCTTATACTTCTTGCCGGCGGAGCGATCGCTGGCTCCCAGCCACTTCAGGTCGAACCATGGGTGGCCTTGCAAGAACTTCACGAAATTCTGCCCCACCATTCCGGTGGCGCCCAGAATGCCTACTTCGATTCGCGTTTGCATAATTGTCTGACGATCCGTTGATAGAGTTCGACCGCTTCGGTCAATTCGCGCTTGGGGACGCGCTCTTCGAGCGTGTGCGCGACGTGGATGCTGCCCGGCCCTATGAGAAACGGCTGTCCCCATTTGCCGTCGAAGGCCGGGATGTCGGTAGTGAAGGCGACGACGGTGGTATCGATGCCGTCCACCGCGTCCAGCCGCACGGCGGGAATTTCGATGACCTCGCGAAGTTCGGCGCGGCCATCCACGGCGCGTTCGAGCGCGACCTTGGTCGAGGCGGAATCGCCCACCAGGCGAATCATGACATCGGCGCGCGCTTCATCGGCCACCACGTTGGGAGCGCGCCCGCCGGAGAGCGTTCCGACGTTGAGCGTGCTGGGTCCGAGCAGGTCGTCCACGGGAAGCGCGATGCGGCGGATGTCGGCGAGAGCGTCGATGAGCTTGTGGATGGCGGAATCGCCCAACTCGGGGTAGGCCGAGTGCGCCATTTTACCGGTGGCGACCACTTCGTAGCGCAGAACGCCCTTCGAGCCGAGAGCGAGGTGGTTGCCGGTGGGCTCGCCGTTGACGATGTAGCGCGAGCCTCGTGGATCTTTGGCGGCGCGGTAGGCGCCGGCGCTATTGCGTTCTTCGCCCACCACGAACAGGAGTCCGAGATTGCGCTGGCCGGCGGCGAGGAGCGCTTCCACGGCGTGGATCATGCAAGCGATGATTCCTTTGGTATCGCAGGCGCCGCGACCCCAGATGTGTTCACCGTCTTCGCGCGAGGCGACGAACGGCGGCACCGTGTCCATGTGAGTGGATAATGTGACGTCGAGTGCGTCGCCCCATTGGGCGAAGACGTTAAAGCGCCGCGGCTCGACTTCCACGCGCTCCACGCGGCCCTGGTAACGGGCGGCGAGAGGCGCGAGGATCTCGAACAGGAAGTTGCCGGCAGCTTCCTCGTTGTTGGTGATCGATTCGATATCGATGAGCGCGCGGGTTAGAGAAAAAAGATCCATAGGCCATCGTTTTGGGGGAGGAAACCGGGAAAAAGACGACGCCGCGAAAGGGCGTGCCCTGCGATCCCGATAGCGCTCCACCCGCCGGAGTTGCGAGTGACAGTGAGCAGGTATTAGCCTGACCCCCCAACCGCCCGGAATTGACTTTCCGGCCGGTTTCGGCGGAAACTGCCGGCCCCTGTCGTCCGGGCTTCCGAAGGCAACCGGAATTCCAGCCCGTCTACTGATGGCCGCCGCACCTCTACCGTGAAAAATTCAGGATAACGGGCAATGGAGGGCAAGTCAAATTATTATCCCGATCCGGGGTGCAGTCCTTATTTGGGCAAAAATTTACTTGACTCACCCATGATTTCCGAGTACTATTGACTCATGGCGAACGATGTGACGGTGCCCGCAACCCTGATGGAAGCCATCCAGTTTTTCTCCGACCCGCTCACCTGCGTTCAGTTCTTTGCGGCGCTCCGTTGGGATGACGGGCAAGCGGTCTGCCCGCGCTGCCAGTCGAAGCGGACATCGTTCCTCACTACGCGCCTGATGTGGAAGTGTTTGGACTGCAAGAAACAGTTTTCCATCAAGGTTGGAACTATCTTCGAGGATTCGCCTATCGGCCTTGGTAAATGGCTCTGCGCGATGTTTCTCATTGCCAACTGTAAGAACGGCGTTAGTTCCTATGAGATCGCCCGCGACATCCGTGTCACGCAGAAGTCCGCTTGGTTCATGCTCCACCGGATTCGCCATGCGATGCACACTGGCACGTTCAACAAGCTATCCGGTCAAGTGGAAGCCGACGAAACTTTCATCGGTGGCAAGGCGCGCAACATGCACGCGGAAAAGCGCGGCAAGAAAATCACTGGAACCGGACCAAAGGATAAAACTATCGTAATGGGAGTTATCGAGCGCGGCGGCGAGGTGCGCGCCGCTGTGGTCCCTACGCGGCGCAAGGGCGACGTTCAGGCCCACGTGCGTGAACATGTCCTTGCCGGTTCCGCGCTATTCACCGATGCGCTGAAGTCCTATGAGGGGCTGAGCGAATTCCAGCACGAAGTGATCGACCACGCTGTAGCTTACGTGGATGGCGAGGTCCACACCAATTCGATGGAGAACTTCTGGAGCCTGCTCAA
>DATJMA010000026.1:0-3106 GCA_035509055.1 Bryobacteraceae bacterium
CCTCCTCCGGCGTCTCTGGTTCAGCATGCAGGCCGCCCTGCCACCAAAACACTTTCATTGATTCCTCCGTGATATCATCGCGCCCATGAAACACATGATTCTCGCGCTTCTGTGCATCATTGCGGTTCTGCTTTCTTCCGCTGATCTCTGGACTCGCGCTACGGTAGTTCACGCGCAAGGCCTCGGGGGTCGGGCAAATCCGGCCAATGAGGGTCAGGTGAAAACCGGCCAAAGAGGAGAGCACTCAGGACATTGAAAACGAAGGCGGAGGACGATCCTCCGCAACGTGAGCAATGTCTTGAGCGACGATAAAAAGAAACAGGTTATCGCCCTGGGCCAGCTCGGCTGGTCGTTGCGGCGCATCGAAAAGGCCACCGGAGTCCGGCGGGAAACGGCCACCGGCTACCTGAAAGTGGCTGGCGTACCGGTTCGCCCTCCCGGCGGCTGGGGCAAACTGCCACCCGCAAAACCGGCCAACAACCCGACCACCGACTCTGCGCCAGATTCAAAACCGGCCAACCAGGTGACCACCGACTTTGGCGGGGATTCCAGCCTGGCCAACGCCGACGCCCAGCACCCGCCCGGTCCGCCCAGCGACTGCGATCCGTACCGCGAAACCATCGAGTTGGGTCTGTCGCGCGGGCGCAACGCGATGGCCATCTGGCAGGACCTGGTGGATCAGCACGGCTTCTCGGGCGGCTATCAAAGCGTCAAACGCTTCGTCCGCAAGTTGCGCGGAGTGCGATCGCCGGAAGCGCGCGCCGTGATTCTCACCCCAGCCGGCGAAGAAGTACAAGTCGATTACGGCACTGGCCCGATGGTGCGCGATCCGCACACGGGCAAGTATCGCCGCACGCGGCTGTTCGTGCTGACGCTCGGCTACAGCCGCAAATCGGTCCGCCTGCTCGTGTTCCGGTCCAGCGCCCAGGTCTGGGCTGAACTGCACGAACAAGCGTTTCGCAGGTTGGGCGGAACAGCACGTGTCGTGGTGCTCGACAATCTGCGTGAAGGCGTGCTCACGCCCGACATTTACGATCCAGCGCTCAATCCGCTGTACCGCGATGTGCTGGCCCACTACGGCGCCGTCGCCATGCCGTGCCGCATCCAAGATCCGGATCGCAAGGGCAAAGTGGAAGCGGGCGTTGGACACGCGCAGAAGACGCCGCTGAAAGGACTGCGCTTCGAGAGCCTGGCCGAAGCGCAGGCTTATCTGGATCGTTGGGAACAACGCTGGGCCGACACGCGCATTCACGGCACCACCAAGCGCCAGGTGGCCGCCATGTTCGCCGAAGAGAAACCGGCACTGCAGCCGCTGCCACTGGAGCCGTTTCGCTATTACCATTACGGCGAACGCACAGTGCATCTGGATGGCTGCGTGGAAGTGGAAGCAGCCTACTACAGCGCACCGCCCGGCTGGATCAGCCGCCGCGTGGCCGTGCAGTGGGACGGCCGGCAGGTCCGCTTGCTTGATCCGAAGACCGGCCAGTTGTTGCGCGAGCATCTGCGTCAGGAACGCGGACGGCATCGGATCAAGGACGAGGATAGGCCCAAGCGTACTCCGCTCTCAACCGTGCAACTGCTGGCGCGCGCGGAAAGAACCGGCTCGCACATCGGCGCATTTTGCCAGGCGCTGCATCGGTTGCAAGGCGAAGTCGCCATCCGCCGCATCCAAGGCCTGTTGTCCTTCACCCGCAAGTATGGTGCGGCACGCGTGGATGAGGCCTGCGCCACCGCACTGGAGATGGAAGCCTACGACTACCGCTTCGTGCGCCGTTATCTGGAGCGGAACTCGCAGCCTCCCGTGAGTCTACGCCAGATCGATCCACTCATCCGACAGCTCCATCTGTATCGCGATCTGATTCAACAAAAAACCCAGGAACCCAACCCATGAATATCTCCGAACTCGAACGCTCGTTACGCCAACTGCGGCTGGGCGGCATGGCCGCCGTATTAGAGAACCGCTTGCGCCAGGCGCAGTCCGAACCGATGGCGCCCATCGATCTGATCTCTTGCCTGGTCTCGGACGAACTGACGCGCCGCTCGGATCGTTTGCTAGAACGAAGGCGCAAACAGGCTCGCTTTCGCGACCCCAACAAGACGCTCGATAATTTTGACTTCGCGTTCAATCCCAAGATGAATCGGAGTCTGATCTTCGATCTGGCCACCGCCGCCTTCATCGGCAAGCGCGACGATGCTTTGTTTCTCGGGCCCGGCGGAACCGGCAAAAGCCACCTGGCGCAGGCCATCGGCCAAGCTGCCATTCTGCAGGGCTATCGTGTGCTGTACCGCGAGACCCACGTCCTGCTCGACGAACTCGCCGACGCGGTGGCCGATGGTACGCGGAAGCAGTTCATGGAAACCCTGACCACTGTGCCGCTACTGATCATTGATGACTTCGGGATGCGCAAGCTGCCGCTCACCGCGGCCGAGGATCTGCTGGAGATCGTGATGCGGCGCTACGAACGCGCCAGCACCTTGCTCACTTCCAATCGTCCGGTGGAGGACTGGGGCAAACTGTTGGGCGATGTAGCCTCGGTTGGCTCCATGCTCGATCGCATGCTGCATCACGGACACGTTCTCAAGTGTGGCCCTCGCAGCTGGCGCACCAAGGCAATCGCGAACACGCCGGAAAAGGAATCCTGAGCTTTTCTATCGCCCCCTTTTCCGTTTCCCCCTCCGGGGGCAAACCGGGGCGGGCGGGTTCCCCCCACGCGGCGACACGCCGCGCGCCAACCAACACCGTTGTCACGCTTCGTGCGGCGGCTCCCCCCACAAGAGGGCTGCCGCCCCCTTGTGCATCCCCCGCTGCGCAGCGATCGTCATCGCACTCGCCGCTCGTCATTCCCGCAAAATAACTCTTGCCGAAATACCTGCACTCGGGTTATTAATGATCTTGTTCTGGGTGCCGTCCGTTGGCCGGTTTTCACCCGACCTTCATTGGCCGCTTTTCACCTGACCGCCGAGGATGCGGTCCTGAAAATATATCCGATGTGTCTCTCACTCTTTGCCAATATGGGCTCGCGGATAGCTAATCTTGGACGGACAAAAGGAAGGAATTACGTTTGTTTGGATTAACGATAAACGAGGCAAGCAGCAGGGTAAACGA
>DATJMA010000027.1:0-120024 GCA_035509055.1 Bryobacteraceae bacterium
CCGTGGAAGTGGACCACGGCATGAGGGGAATTTGGCGCGATGACCACTTCGAAGAAGACCCGGGCCGAAAAGCTAAGGACGGGGAGGAGTTGTGGTCCAAGCGTATATTCATGACTGGATCGGACAACCGGAGCTTAACGATTGAAGTGGGCCACGAATTTAATATCGTGATAAACATGTCGGGCTCAAGCTGGCCTGCTGGTGGTGCGATCTCGATTGATCTGCTCCGCCCTGGTCGCGACTCTGAAAGAGTCTGGAATTTCAAAGCGCGCCACGCTAACGTCAGTCGGGTCGAGTACAGGCAGGTTTTTCAATAACCTGGGCGACAACTTCGGATCAGACCTCTGCTGATCGGAAACTTGGTGGCGGAACACGGCGAGAGGTCGACGTTTGCGGCCCAACCGCCGCCGGAGGAGACGCCGTTCATGGTGGATCACACACTCGACTCTGGTCCGAAAGTGAACCAGTGGACGAAGAGTGGGCTTCCCTTCCATTTGGGAATTTATAGGGCCATGAGCGCCGCTAATGGACGAGATCTTCACTACCACGACTCGCGGAATGGTAGCGGGCCGATTCACTTTGGTCAATTTGCTGCGACCACGGCGCGCTATGGTGGTACGTTACCCACATGGGGATCCCAACATGCAAGACTTCTTGTATCTTTCTCCCCGTATTACTCGCGTTAGGGCCGGTTTTCGGAGGCCAGTCAGCCTCCGTTCTGCTCACTTCTTCTGGAAGCCCATCAACGCTCGGGGCCGGCATCACCCTGACGGCCGCTTTGACACCCGCCGGCGCCACCGGCAAAGTCACGTTCTACGACGGCTCGACGGTGCTCGGCATCAGCGCGATCTCCTCCGGCCAGGCGCAAGTCGAAACTGTCATGTTAGGCGCCGGAACGCACAAGCTTTCGGCACATTACTCCGGCGACGCTACTTATTCACCTTCGAATTCTGCCGCGCTGTTGCAAGTGGTTCACGCGCTGGCTGCCGATGGCTTTCTGCCGGCCGTGGACTACCCAGCCGGCAGTGGGCCGCAAGCCCTCGCGATGGGCGATTTCAATGGCGATGGCATGATCGATCTGGCAATCGCTGCAGTGGATGGAATTAAGATCTGTCTCGGTGCCATCGGCGGCTTTCAATGTGAGTCCAGTGACGTGACTCCTTTAGGAGCCAACGTGATAATGGCGGGAGACTTCGATGGAGACGGCATTCTGGACTTAGTCGCCCTCTCCGGCTACAACGCGAATCCCTATTTCTACAAAGGACACGGCGACGGCACATTCATATTCTCCGCGGCGCTTCTCAGCGTGCAACTGCCCAGCGCTCTCGCGATTGCCGATTTCGACGGCGACGGCGTCCTCGACCTCCTCATTACCGTTCAAAACACGCTGGAGGTATTCCTCGGTAACGGCGACTTCACTTTTCGCAGCGCCGGCACCCTCCAGACCACGTCGCCGCAGACGACTGTAGTAGGCGACTGGAATGGCGATGGGCTGCCCGACTTGGCTGTTTGCGACTCTTCTTCGGGGGTCATAATATTCCAGAATTCGGGAGCCGGCACGTTCGCGCCGCCAGTTACCTATCCGTTGCCGGCCGGTTGCGGCGGATTAGTTGCCGCCGACACTAACGGCGACGGCATCCTGGATCTGGTAGCGATGTCCTCAAGCGTGGAAGTGTTGACCGGTAAGTCCGATGGCACGTTCAACAACCCGGCCCAGAGTGGAACCTTGAACTACACAGGCCCGGCCGCGACTGGGGACTTTCTTGGGGATGGTCGCCTTGGCTTGGCCTTTCCCGACAGCGGTAATTCCGCAGTAGCCCTGGCAATTCGGAATAGCGCCGGCACATTCCAACCGTTCCAGGAATACTTCACCGGGAGTGTACCGTCCTCCGTTCTGGCGGCCGATTTCAACGGTGACGGCCGCACCGATATAGTAGTGCTCAATGACCAGGACAATAACTTCAGCGTCTTACTCGGCCAGGCGACTGGAGCGAATCCAACGGTTGCACCGCAGTCCGTAACCCCGGACACCGGCCAAGGGTATTTTCAGATATTCTCGTTTGTATTTTCCGATTCCGCAGGCGCCAACGATCTAGGGACAGTGACCGGCATTCTAGGCAATGCCGGTTGGACAAGGTCATCCTGCGCGGTTACGTACAACACGGCTCAGAACATACTCTCTCTCCTCAGCGATTCGGGGGCACTGAGCGGCGGCACGGCGCCGGGCCAAGGAAATCAGCAGAACAGCCAGTGCGTGCTGGTAGGGGGACAGTCCAGTGTCAGCAAGTCGGGCAAACTGCTCACCCTGAATGCCGCCGTGGGATTCAAGAATTCGCCTTATTGCTGCCAGGCTATCTGGGGCAATGCGGTGAGTTCGACCGGCACGATATCAGGCATCCAGATGCTGGGAATCTGGCGGGCTGCGCCTTTAGGGGGCCCGCCGCAGGTCATTTCGGTAGCACCGGCCAATGGTACGTCCTGGGGGCGCACTTTTACGTTCGTCTACCAGGACCTGGACGGCGCAACCGATCTTTCGAGCGTACAGGCCATCGTCAACAGCTCCGCCGCTACCGCATCCTCGTGCTACATCTCCGTGGATCCCGTGGTTGGAATGGTGACGCTCGGCGACAACACGGGCGCTACGGGTTCATCGGGCGCACTGGGTTCCAATGTCATTCTTCAGAACAGCCAATGTACCGTGAACCTTGCTGCGTCCAGCGGCGTCATCGCCAGCAGCCAGTACACGCTGCGATTGGCAATGACATTTGCAAACACTTACTCCGGCCTCAAGAACACCTACGGTTATGCGGTATCCCGCCTCGGTCCCAATTCCGGCTGGCAGCCGCTGGGCCAGTGGACGGTCGGGGCGCCGTCCGCTTGCGACCCGACTGGCGCCGGCACTGCGAGCGCCGCGGACGTGCAACAGCTCATCAATGAGGGACTCGGCCTCGCTGCGCCGGCAGACGACTTGGATCACAGCGGCGAAGTCGGCATAGTGGACGTGCAGCTTGTGGTGAATGCGGCGCGGGGCGGTGTTTGTCAATAAATCGACTCGCGGCTAACGATTCCCAAACCACGCAGCCGGCCACAGCGCTCCTCTCAATCCCGAAACCTTCGTGGAGCAGGATGTTAGTCGGCAGCGAGGGGTTTCTGGCAGGTTTTTCTGGTGCTATCGCCCGGCGCGAGGAGCGGGCGGGAGAAGAAGAGTCGTCCTGGCGGTAGACCTCTGAAACAAATGCTGCGTCGAAGGGAATGATAGGTGGGCTTCCCGTCCATTTGCGGAATTTATAGTGGGTGCGAACGCTGCTCAGGGAAGACAACCCCGTTCTTCGTCCGCTTGCCGTTGCGCCGGCCTGTTCTACCATGGAAAAGAGGACCTTAAAAGTGCGGGAAGTGATTCGTCTCCGTCAACAGCACGCCTGGGTTGAGATGCGCTCCCGGGGCAGTCACCGGCACCTTAAGCACCCCGATCACAAGTTCGTCATCACTGTTCCAGGCCAAGACGGCAAGGAATTATCGACGGGCACATTGCACGCTGTACTCACATTGGCAGGGCTGAAATGAAACGCTATTCCGTAATCATAGAGCCGACATCAACCGGATTCTCAGCGTATTCGCCCGACGTTCCGGGGTGCGCTGCCGTGGGCAACAGCGAGGACGAAACACGCCAGAACTTTCGAGACGCTTGGCTCGAGCACTTGCAAGCGATGCGCGAAATTGGCGCGGCAATTCCGGAGCCACACACATCCGTAGACTACGTCGATGTAGCGGCCTGATGTCACCGTTGGCGGCGCTACAGGCGGCCGACGGGGCACTCCTCTCCTGTTATCGGCGGCCATGGTCCGTGCGACCGACCATCGCGTTTCACAGCGGTCTCAGACACAGCCCACCCTGAGTGCCGGCGATTCCATCGCAATCGATACCGGTCTTTTCCGCTATTCGCGGCGGAGCGCGGCGATCGGATCGACCACCGCGGCGCGACGGGCGGGGACGTAAGCGGCCATCAGGGAGACCACTAAAACAAGCAATGCCACAGCCACGTAGGTTCCACTATCGAGCGCTGTCACTCCGTAGAGGAAGCTCGACAGCACGCGGCTGGCGGCGCCTGCCGATAGCAGGCCGATGAGCACGCCCGCGAGCGGGGCGATCATGGCGCGCCGCACGACCGCGTGCAGGACTTGTCGAGGCTGTGCGCCGACGGCCATGCGGATGCCGATCTCATGCGTCCGCTGGCTGACCGCGGAGGCGACCACACCGTAGGTCCCCACTGCCGCCAGCAGGAGCGCCAGCCCAGCGAATGAGCCGGTCAGTAGCGCATACCAGCGGGGTTTGGCAACGGCGCTCTCCAGGACATCTTCCATGGTTGTGACTTGGCCGAGGGGCTGATTCGGGTCGATGGCCCGCAGTTGGGCGCGCACAGACTTTACGAGCAGTTTGGGCTCGCTTGTGGTCCGCAGCACGAGATCCACGAATGGCGTTGGCAGACGATTGAATGGTGAATAAATCGTGGGCTTCGCTTCGCGGTCGAGATGGAGGTCGCGAATGTCCGCGACAACCCCGACGATGGGGCGCGCTTCCTTGCCCGTATAGATGTGACGGCCGATGGGAGTCCCGGTCCCGAAGTATCGCCGAGCGAACGATTGATTTACGATCATGCCGCCGCCTACCACCTCATCCGCGGGCGTGAGATAACGGCCGGCCAACAACGGGATCCCCATCGTTTGGATATAACCAGCCGTCACGGAACGCGAATCGACGATCGCATGGTCGGCTAGCTCAGGATGGCCTTCCATGCCGACGCCGATTTGCATCAGAAAGTTAAAGTCGAGAGGAAGAGAATCGGTGGCAGCGACGGCTTCGACGCCCGGCACCGTCTGCATGCACGCGATCAAGCGTTGGACGAACGCAGCCTGGCTCTGTGGTTCCCTGTAATCCTTATCATCGAGCATCATATGCGCCAGTAGCAGATGATTCCGCCGATATCCCGGGTCAACGGCTCGCAACAACGCGAAGCTGCGCATCAGGAGCCCAGCGCCAACGAGCAGCACCAGCGCGACACCGATCTGCACGGTCGTCAGCACATCGCGCAAACGGCCGCCGCCCGACTGAACGCCAGCAAGAGACCTCTGAATGGTTGGCTGCACATCCGCACGCGAATATCGCCATGCGGGCAAGCCGCCGCAGAGGATCGCGGTAACGACGGCCAAGAGCGCGGCGAACGCAAAGACCGCCGGCTCCGGTCTAAGTGACTCTATACGTGGGATGCGTTCGGGATAGAGATGCACGATGGCGAGTACTGCCCAAAAGGAGAGCGGCATCCCAAGCGCCGTGCCGGCCACGGTCAGCGCCGTCGTTTCTGTAAGAAGTTGGCATGCGAGCCTACCGCGCCGAGCACCGAGCGCCGTGCGCAAGGCCAGTTCGCCTTCGCGGGCAGACACCGACCCCACCAACAGGCTGGCGATGTTGCAGCAAGCAAGGAGGAGCACGCACCCGGCGGCGGCAAAGAGGATCAGCAGGGCCGGGCGAATTGAACTGGCGACATCTTCAGTCATCGAGACCAGCTCGATGCTGCGCAGGCCATGTTTGCCGGGCGGACGAGGATCATCTTCCGGCCGCAACTGGCGCACGAGAGCGTTTAGTTCGGCGCGGGCGGCCGCGAGCGTGACGCCACGCCGCAGCCGCCCGAAGGCGAAGGCCGATTCGGGGTGACGATGGATATCCGTAATGACCGAAATCGGTTGCACCAAGTCGGGCTGCACGCTCAGATCATGCGCGATGAGGCGCGATGCTGGCCCCAGAACACCTACTACTTTGCATGGGAAGCCGTCCACTGTAACGGTCCTGCCGAGTATCGCCGGATCCGCGCCGAATCGGCGCCGCCAGAAACCGTCACTGAGGATCACGATCCGATCATTGCCAGCCGCCATGTCCGCGGCCGTGAATGCACGTCCGAGCGCCGGCGCGGCGCCGAGCGCGGTCAAGAAGCCGGGAGAAACGAGGACCGTATGAATGCGGTTGGCTTCGCCCTCCCCGCTGAGATTACTCATCCAAGGACGGTAGTAGCCGATGTCTTGGAATGTGCGGGCAAGTTTGCGCAGGCAGTCGAGCTCTTTAGACGAAAGCGTCTCATGATTGCGCTGGGAGTCCGGGTCGACCACCCATATCTGCGCCAGCCGACCGGGCTCAGGATAGGGCAGTGGTTTCAGCATCACCGCATGGATCACGCTGAAAATCGCAGTGTTCACGCCCACTCCGAGAGCCAGTGTCACCACGGCCGTGAGTGGCGGAATGGGATTCCTGCGCCACGTGCGCAGGGCGAAGAGCAGATCGGCAGATAGAGCCATGACTCAGTCCCTACATGTGCACTTTACCACCTTACAAACGACCGGCTTAATCACATTCCAACGGGACTGGCTCACGGCTGGACGCGCCACATTTCATAACGACCCTTGAAGGGCCTACCAAATCGGACAGTGCCGCTCGGGTTTCCGACAGCGCCGTCTAGCCAGCGGCGACCGGAAACAATGTAAGTGAGAGCTGACAGACTGATATTCTGGTCGACGGAGCGCCGGTGTGTATCTGCCTAAGCACACTCACGAACTGATCAGTTTGTGTCGGGTCGGCACCCATCAATCTCGCGACGGTCACCGCGCTTTGATACTGAGAGGCCTGCAAAAGGCCCTGAACAACTTGCCGGCAGGCGACCGACTTTTCCTGCCCCGGTGGCGCAGGATCGACAAGTGCGAGCGCCTTCGAGAGTTGGCCCTGCTTTGCAAGTTCGTAGGCCACACCGCCAACGGATCGGGCGGAGTTAGTGCCTCCGAAGCCAGCTGTCGCCAAGGCACCGTCGACATCTCCTGCCCTAGCCTGCTGGGCCGCTATGTTCGCGGCGATGACGGCCTACTCTCCCGCCGGAATCATTGGCAGTGACGCGCTGGCGTCGTTCAGTAGGGATCTGATCTCGGCGTTTCCCGTTACTTGAGAGCGCAACGGCCTTGAAGAACGGCTGCAACCAACACAGCAATGGAGAGAGTCAGACGCATCAAGCGCTTTCCTGACGGGTATTCTAACAACCCGCGCTCCGACTAGGTACCTGACCGCGTGAAATCTCGCGTAAGGGCGCGCCTGAAGCAAGGCCTTGGTTGGGTAATGCTTCGAGATGCGGGCGAATTGATCTCGCGGTCGCGGCACTAGCGCGCGCATCTGCCGACGCCGGTTGATCCGCCAGTGGAAAAGCGGGTTTGTCGAGGAACCCCTGCGAGGGCGGACCGGCGGAATCCACTTTACCGTTACGCCGTTTTGTCCAGAGACCCGCGCAATTGCCGGTCGCCGCAGTTGAATTCAACGGATTTGGCGTTTTACAGCCGATTGGCGATAACTGGCTATCAGGGCATTCGGGGAGCGGGCATGTCGCGTCCGGCCCGGTGCAGAATAAGGCCCGTCGCTCGACCGTCGCAACCGGTTTCAAACGTGATCCGGTTGTCAGACACCCTCGTGAAGAAGCTCTTCTCGCCCTCGGCCAGCAGTTCATACTTAGGCAGACCCGTCAGATCGCCGGGCCGATTATGCGAAAGCTGCGCGAATCCCCGTGCGAATAAGCGGCTGCCGTCGCGCGTGATTTCGAAAACAAGGCCCGGGGTCACTTGATAGCGTCCGATGTAGTTGTCGAGAACCCCAGGATCAATTTGAATCTCGGCGCGCTGCTTTGGGGGCTCGGGATCGGCAAGCGGCAACTTCGGGTTCAGCAGATGAAAACCTATATCATCGACACCGTTCGAAGCATTAGACAGAACAACTACCCCGATACGTTCCCGAGGATCGTATCCGGCGAATGAGCGGTAGCCTCCAGTGCCTCCGTTGTGCCAGATAATCTCCCGGCCGTCGGCCGGATAAAAAAGCCACCCTAAGCCGATCTTTGTCCCGCCCGCGGGACGACGAACTTCAAGCATGGCTTTCATGGCGGGTGCGAGAGGCGATTCCCGGTAGCCGAGGAATGCTTCGAGCAGAGTCAGCATGTCATGGGCAGAGGAGCGTATGGCGCCCGCGCCGGCAAGCGTGGGAAGTTCCCACTTTGCGACGGGCGCGAGCATCGCGCTGTGACCGGTAGCCATCCGCTGCTTCATGGAAACAGAGAGCGTAATGCCGGTATCCGCCATGCTGAGAGGCTCCGTGATGCGCGTTCTGATCAGGCTCTCATAATCCGTTCCGGCGCGGCACGCGAGGACGTGGCCAAGGAGGCCTCCGCCGAGGTTTGAATATTCGAATTCGGAACCGGGATCCCGCGACAGCGTGTAGCCGGAAAGGAACTGGTATAAATCATCCACGCCATAGTCGGCGTAAGGATTGGCTGGGTCCTTCAGCTTCAGGTTACCGGGAAGACGCGGGAGCCCGGAGCTATGGGTGGAAAGATCGAGCAGCGTAATGCACCTGCCGTTTCGCTGGGGCATCTTGACATTTTCGGGAAGATATTTGGCGGCCGGATCGCCGAGTTCGACTTCTTTGCGGTTCACCATCTCCGCCAATAGCAGTGAGGTGAAAATCTTGGAGACCGATCCGATTTCGAAGATCGTATCCCCATCGACCTTGCGCGGGTCGCCATTGGCGAGGTTGCCGTACGCGAGCACGCGGCGGCCATTGGGCTCGATCAAACCAATGACAATGCAGACCGCCTGCTTCAGTTGATCAATTCGTTTTACGAGGATCCCGCGGACTTCGTCGTCGTCAGGAACCCTAAGTGGTTGGAATGTATTCGGATTCATGATTTTGAAAATAGGCTCTATACTGTGCCGTGCAAAAAGACCAAAAACCATTTCAGGAGACACACTTCAGGTGTCGTGCCGAGCTTTGTTTCGAGGGTTGGCCTAGCGAGGACGGGCGGAAAGCAGGCAATCCTGAAGCGCGCCGATCATCGCTTTATTGAGCGGATTGAGTTCGGATCGCATAACGGGCGTACCTCCTTTTCCTTAGATCAGTTGAAAGCTTTTAGAGCGTATCATGAGTCCGCAGAACGCTGCAAGAGGGAACCTCCTGCCCGTGTAATCGCACGGCTCGCCGATCTGGTCTTTCCCGCTGAGGAATGATACGTGGGCTTGCCTTCCATTGGGCCCGGCGAATGAGCTGCCGAGGTCCACTTTGCGAGAACCTTGTCTGGCCAATTTGATGCCCGTGGCGGCTCGGGAGTTATGCAGCCCGGCGGCGCCCCTTCTTTTTGGGAGCGATTTCCTCGCGCCGGCCCAACGCTTGGGCCGCCGCCGAAACAACCAGCATATTTAAACTCACGCCTTCCCTTTCGGCTTCGGCCACCAGGCGGGCGTGCAGAGTCTTGGGCATCCGTACCCGGAACTGTCCGCTGGAACGAGCCGGCGATCCCGGCTTCGGTATCGGATCGCCGTGCTTTCTGCAACTCATCAGGTACGAGCGCACTGCATCCCGGCCGTTTACGATTGCTTGCTCGGGTGTCTCACCGTCCGAATGGCACCCTGGAAGGTCCGGATATTCGATCAAATATCCGCCGCCATCTTCGACCGCCAGGGGGCGAATCGTGAAGGGGTATTTATCGATTTGCGCAGACTCACTCATTGACTGTGTTCCTCCCACTTGCTGATGAACTCCACAAAGTCGCTGACTTACCAAGGCTTGATCGGGATGTGCTTTGGGACTGTAGTCCTGCCAGCGTTAGGATGCCGGAATGTCACATGACTTGAACCCGTGCGGCTATCCACATCAACACCGAATTGCCGCGCTACTACTCGAGATCCCCTATCCGCCAGTCACGCGGGTTCTTCCGCATGCCGGCAAGGATCTTCTTAGCGTTCGACATTTGTTGAATGGTACCGAATACGGCACCACGAAGCAGAGCGGGTGCGAGTCGTGGTCTTGAGGTGGACATCCCGGAAAGTGTCACCACGTTCGCGGCCATATCCCGATGCGTCCCGACTTTGATGACGCCAACTCATGCTATGCCGATCCCCTTTGCATTTGCCAATATGGCCGTTATACGATATGTATAACAATGCGGTTTGAATGGTACGCCGACAACAGCCGCAGCAATCGCAAGAAGCACGGCGTGGCTTTTGAGGCCGCCGCAAAGGTCTTCAGCGATCCGTTCCTGCTGCTCACCAAAGACCGCATTGAGGAGGGCGAACAGCGCTGGCATGCCACAGGCGCCGCCGAGGCGGCGATTCTATTGGTTGTCCACGCTTACCGCATGGAGAGTGAACATGGCGAAGAAGAAATTACCCGCATCATCTCGGCCCGCCCGGCTAACAAGAGTGAACGCCGAAGATATTTTGACCAAGCCGCTCAGTAAGCGGCAGAAGGCCGACCTGGCCCGGATTGCAAAAAGCCAAGCAGCCGGCGACGACTCTGGAATCGATTACTCCGATATCCCCGCACTCACAGAAGAACAGCTTGCCAACGCCAGGCGCGTGCCGAAGGTCCTAATAGCTGCGCGATTGGACCGGGAGGTGGTCGACTGGCTAAGGAAGTTCGGCGAGGGATATTCGACCCGCATCAACTTTATCTTGCGGCAAGCGATGTCGAGAGCCCGGTGACGCCGTCCGGGTTTCCGCGACTGTCTTCCCTCCAATTGGCCCGGCGAAGCAGACAAGGAAGGTCCGGTTTCCAAGAACGTTTTTTGTCCAGAACCTTCTTGATGCTACATTGAGACGCTGTGAGTAGCGTTGACCAAGGCCCTATTTTCCGGGTCCGGGAGTATTCCACCTTCGGACGCCGTTTCGCGGCTTGGTTGGTGGATGCGCCGTTGCGGTTTGCCATCGGCCTCGCTTGCGTCTACTTGCCGATGCGCTTTCTGGTGCTCGATCAAGCCAGACGCGACGGATCGAAGGATGCGAACTACTTGTGGAGCCTGCTGCCTTCATTTCAAAAAATGATTGTGGTCGCGATGTGGTTGGTTGCCGCCGTGATCGCACCCTGGCTGTACACCGCAATTCAAGAGTGCTCGTCCGCAAGGGCCACGTTGGGTAAGAGGCTGGTTGGCATTCAAGTTACCGATCTTGAAGGGAGGCCAGTCTCGTTTGGTCGAGCGTCCGGACGATTCTTCGGCAGGCTCATTCCGACACTCGGTATCGGCTACTGTACGATCCTGTTCACGCGACGCAGGCAAGCTCTGCATGATCTGATTTCCCGTTGCGTCGTTATTCGCGACGACGAGGGCCGAAGGACGCGGGACTGAGACCCGTTCCGGGGTGTCGTCGTCTGCTCGGAAAAGTCATTTACGCTAACCCCGTCTCCCGTCCAGAACCGACGTCAGTGCCCGATGATACGCTGGGGACGATGAACAAGCCTCGACCTTCAGTCGAGCCATACGGGCGACAAGTGGCTTGACTCTTGTCCCCCATGTGTGATTTGCCGTAGACCGGTTCCGTCGATGGAAATGGTCCAGAGTTTCCAATCGGCCGAAGCGCCTCTTCCAGCGGTGAACACGATCGTCTTCTCATCTGCCGATAAGGAAAGAAAACCCCGCGCACCGAGGGGAGCGTGGGTGAGTTGTCGAAGGTTGTGCGTCGCGAGATCATACCTCCACAGGAACACATAGTCGTCCTGTGGTCTGCTGCCCGAAAAAACGAGGCTGTCGTCTCCGATCCACGCCGGTGAAGCACAACTGCGAAACTCAGTGAGTACACGGCGTCGCACCGCTAGCTTTTCGTTCTCATTGCTGGCGATCAGAAAGCCGTTGAACTTCTCGGGCGAGAGAGCCACTTGCTGGCCTGATCGCGAGAAGGTCACCTGCTGGACGATCGGAACGTCGGGAGAGATACGTACGCGCTCCCACTTGCGGGTGGAGAGCGAATACCGACCCAGGCCAATAGAGATGTTTGGGGCGTATAGATAGTGGCAGCCTCGGTCAAACACGGGTCTGTAGTAGTTCTCGCCCGCGGTCGCCTCTTGGATCGGTTCCTTCCTGCCGCCACTCATATGCAGTAGGTACAGCCCATGAAGCTCTTTATCTGCCGGTTCCCCGTCGAACGCCAGCAGATCCTCTTCGGGGCAATAGGCGATATCGCCCAGTTGGTCCAACCCGAGATCCGTCACACTGACCTTTCCAGTGTTGTAGTCCACGACGCGCAGTCTTCCATCAAATTCCGTCGCGAAGGCAATTCGCCGGGGTGGCAGCGATTGGCCAACCAAAATAAGGCTCAAACACAACAAGCCGGTAACCGCTTGCAGAGCGTGGTTTCGGATCACAGAGATAATGTAGCGCCCTTTGCCACAGGACAAAGAGTAGGCTCGGCTCTGTCGAAGCGCCGCTGCAGAGTGGACCCATCCGGTACAGTTTCCGAAAACTGCTTTCTCAGCGCTGCAGATGGTATTATCACCGTGTCATGCCTCGGTGGCTGCTCAGGCTCATTCGAGCCGGCATTTGCATCCTCCTAAGCTTTTGTGCCGTTTGTCGACGTTGACCTGGCGGACACTGCGATTACAGGTGGCTGGATGGGGCCGGTACAACTGCCTACTGCCTGGAGACCGGTCGTGAGTTTGGTGCTCCTGCAGGGAATCCTGATCTACGCCCTACGTAATTCGGTTACATACACCGGAATAACCTTAAGCTCAAACCGATAGGTCTCGAACGCCAGGTATGCCCAACAAGCTCCCAATAGGTGGCATCTCGGAAACTGGCCCCCTCGAACGGGACTCCTTCGGCGCAGTTTCCAGGAAGGCAAAGCGTATACTGAGAGGGTATCTGGTGGTTGCGGAGATGGCAGTCCATTACGGGCGGATAGCACGACACACGGTCTTGGCCGCATTAATCCTTGTCACTTCTGCCGCGGGTGCCCAAAGCCTTAGTCCGCCGCAGGTTCCCACCATTCGAAATGAAGTCAAAGAGGTTCTTGTGCCAGTGGTAGTAACGGACCGTCATGGGCACTACGTTACGGACCTCAGGATGTCTGACTTCACGGTATTGGAAGATGGAAAACCTCAGCGCATCGTGGCGCTACACACGGAGGTGCAATCCTTAACCTCGGTCGCGACGAGCAGCGCCAGCGCCGCGGCAGTGCCCGGTTCGATGGTCGCGCCGAACAGGGACCGCATTCCGAACGCGACAGACCCCCGAAGGACCTACCTGATTCTGGTGGACACCTTGCATTCTTCCTTCGCGAACTTTAAGGGGGTTCACGACGCGCTCGGGAAACTTTTCGAAAAGGAACAGGCCGGCGATGCGCAGTACGCGGTAATGGCTCTTGGGCGGGAGTTGAAAGTGGTGCAAGACTCCACGCGCGATGTTGCCGCCGCGTTGGCCGCGGTGCGGGCAAAGGAGTTCTCCAACCTGATTCTGGATTCCGAGGCCAACAATCTTGCCATTGCGGCCGATCAGTTCACGGCACTCATGCGGCAATACTGTTCGCTCTGCTTTTGTGAGAGTGCAGGTCAGATGGGCGGGAACGGGCCGAAGGGGGGCGGGACACTAGAAATGCCGGAGTGCCCTGACGCGAAGAACAGAGTGCAGGCCTTCCTCAACAGCTACAGCGAGAGGGCCTATCTCCTCGACCAGACGTTCCTTCACCAATTGAAGGAAATCGTGCGGGCAATTGCGACGATGCCAACCTCGCGCACGATCATGTTCATTTCCGACGGGTTCAATCGCTTTCCGGGCCGTGAGCTTTACGCGATCCTCTTGGGCTATGGCCCCCAAGACCACGGTTTCCAATTCAGCAACCGCGACATGCAGCCGGAGTTCGATGCTGTTCTGAAGGTCGCGACGGGCAAC
Organism: Bryobacteraceae bacterium; assembly: GCA_035509055.1. Lineage (GTDB taxonomy): Bacteria > Acidobacteriota > Terriglobia > Bryobacterales > Bryobacteraceae > PALSA-129. Next base: position 13,730 of record DATJMA010000027.1, read on the forward strand.
AACGTAAAGTTCTATACTCTCGACTCGCGCGGGCTCTATACCGTGCTCTCCGTCCCCGGCAGTGGTTTCTCCGCAAGCAGTTCCTCCAGTCCCATGAATGCACAGATGGATTCACGAACTTCACCCAATCTGGCCGCAGGGGTGCCCGAAGCAGCCACGTCGCAAACGGTATCCGCTGCCCGCGAGAGGACGGACATTCTGCGCGAACTCGCGCACCAAACCGGCGGACTTTTCTTCGAAAACAACAACGATCTACTGCAAGGCCTGCGCCAGGCTATCGCAGATGGGCGCGAGTACTATGTGCTTTCGTATGTCCCGGAGAACAAAACGCCGGACGGAACATACAGGAAGATTGCCGTGGTTGTGAGAAAGCCGGATTGGCGCGTCACCGCGAAAGCGGGCTACTGGGCTACGGCAAATTGAGGGCCGGGTGGAAGCGGCAAACACTCGGTTTACGCTGCTTCGCTTCCGGTATCCCCGAAGACCTTGCACACGCCGGAGCCAGCCTCCACGGGTAGCTGCCAGTGGACGAAGTGGGCATTCCGTCCATTTGCGGATTTATAGTGCGCGAGAATGCTGCTGATGGAAAGCAACGCGTTTTGCCGATTATCGGAAACAGCCTCGGTACAGACCCATCCGACAAAGAGCAGATCACAAAACAGTGGGCGGTGAAGGCCTGATCAATCGACACACGCGTCCCTCTTTCCAGCGACCTGTGCTTGCGCGGCGGACCATTCATCGATCTGCTTGCAAGGTCCGCTTTTATCGGAACCCCTCCACCAGCATCAGGTTAATAGTCTGGCGGTCGGTTTGCGACCAGACTACGTAAGCATCGTCCGGCGAGACGGTGAGCCCTATGCTGAGGGGTCTGCTCAGCGTACCCAGCGTGCTCACCTTGCCAGTTGCGGTGTCGAGAAACTGGATCGTATCCGGACCAGGCCCCGGAGGCGTGAAATAGACGCCTTTCGATGTCACGCAAAGAACGTCCCAAGACCCAATTCCGGGCAGAACCTGGACCTCCTCCCCGCCGCCGGCGGGCGCCCTGAATAACGGCTGTGGTCCGTGCGAACTGGACTTGGTGTAGTAAAGATATTTGCCATCGGGCGGCTCGAACGCAACGTAACCCCCGGCGCGCGTCACCTGGATCGCTTCGCCCCCGTCCCGCGGCAACTTCCAGACCTCATACCTTCCGCTGCGGTCGGAAGCGAAGTAGATCCACCGGCCGTCATGCGACCAGCTGGGAATCACGTCGTTATAGGACGTATTGGTGAGGCGGCGCGGCACTCCCCCGTCCGCCGCCATCAGGTAAATCTCGGGATTCCCCGACGCGCGGGAATCCATCGCGATCCAGCGCCCATCGGGAGACCAGCGCGGACTTCCGCCAACCGGCCCTTCGAACTTCGTGAGCTGATGACAGTTTGACCCATCGGCATCGCAGGTCCAGACCTCTCTGTCGCCGGTGCGATCGGAGTCGAAGGCGATCTTGCGGCCGTCGGGCGAGTACTGCGGGTGGATGTTCAGACCCCACACGGAAGAGGCAGAGCTGATGAGAGGCTTCTGCTCTCCGGTATGGACGTTCAGCCGCCACAAGTTGGTGCTGTTCACCTGCCACGGGTACGTCAATCGCGGAGTCGTGCGGGCAATCGCAGGTTGATGCGCCTGGGCAGGGTAACTCAGCCTCCGCGCAGCCTGTCGCCCGGAAGCGGCGACGCGCCAGAGGAAATTAGGAGCGCCAGCCGAGTAGACGAGCTCGCGGCCATCGGCCGTCCAGGCGACGGCATCGACTAGCGGATATCGGCGATTAGTGACTATCTTCGGTTCCCCGTCGGGCCGCAGGTCCCGCGAGAGGGGCTGTATACAAAGCTCGTATACGCCACTGTTCGCCTGCCGCCAGAAAGCCAGCCTCCGGCCGTCCGGCGAGAAGGAGGGATCCCTGTCCCCGAGCGGATCGGAGGATCCTTCTGGGTCCACGCTTGCTCCCGCCCCCCTCGTCGTAAACGTGGTCAGCCGGCGCCGCTCGCCCGTGTCAACCGCGATCGCCCACAGGCTGGAGGTAATGGACGAATCTTTCTGAGGAAAGGCAAGCCATTTGCCGTCGGGTGTCCACGCGGAAAGACCTCTTGTCCCCGACTCGTCGGCGAGCGTGCGCTCCGGTCCGCCTAAAGGCGGAATCAATACCAAATCTGACCCGTCGGTCCGACCGCGCCGGTAGGCGATCCAGCGGTCGTCCGGGGACCATTCGGCGTCGATGGCCCCCCAGGCGACGTCCGCCGGAGTCGTAGTCAGCTTGATGGGATTGCCGGGAGCGCCGATCTGCTTCACGTAGATTTCCCAGTGCGCCGTTTGGGCCGCCGCGTTTGGGTTGGCGTCCTGTTCTCCCGTCCAGGCGAAAGCCACCTTGGTTCCATCCGGCGAAAAAGACTGGCAACAGGAATTGCCCGTGGAGATCAGGGGAACCGGCCTGAGATCCTCGGGCGGAGTTCCTTCGCGCGGGCGCCAGACCAGTCCGGCCGCCAGCAGAAGCGCCGCCGCCGCGCCTCCGGCCCACGGCCACCACCGCCGCCGCGTCCGCTCCACTGCTGCGGCGCCCTCCCAAGCGCCCGTTTCCGACTCCTCTTTCAGGTCCTCCAGCGCGATCTTCACATCGTCCAGGTGCTGATACCGCCGTGCCGGGTCCTTGCGCAGGCAGTGCATCACCACCTTGTCCACCTCGCGCGGAATCGCCGGCTCCAGCGGCACCGGCTCCATGTGCAGGATCGCCGCCAGCGTCAGCGCCGGCGTGTCCCGCCGGAACGCCCGCTGTCCAGTCAGCATCTCGTACAGCACGGAGCCAAAGCTGAAGATGTCGCTGCGCGCATCCACCTTCTTCCCTTCGGCTTGTTCCGGCGACATATAGCTGGCTGTGCCCACAATCACGCCGACTTCTGTGGATGGTTGCAGCGTGCGGGTCGAATCCTCTGGCATCGCCTCGCGCTCGGTCAGTTTGGCCAAGCCGAAATCAAGTACCTTGACGCGGCCGCCCTCAGTCACCATCACGTTGCCTGGCTTCAGGTCCCGGTGGACGATTCCCACGGAGTGTGCCTTGGCCAGCGCATCCGCAATCTGAATGGCGTACTTTAGGGCTTCGTTCAGCTTCAGTCCCTTGCGCCCGATCAGCGCGTCAAGCGTCTTACCGTCGATGAACTCCATCGCGATGAAATCGGCGCCCTCGGATTGACCGATGTCATAGATCGTGACGATGCCCGGGTGATTCAGGGCCGAGGCAGTCTTGGCCTCCTGAACGAAGCGCCGCTTACGTTCCGCGTCGACGACCTTCTCGGGCGGCAGGACTTTAATGGCGACGAAGCGGTCGAGGTGCGAATCGTGCGCCTTATAAACCACGCCCATCCCGCCTTCGCCGAGCTTCTCGACGACCTCGTAATGCGAGATGGTATGGCCGATCATCGGAGCTACAGGATATTCAGGCCTTGTTACTGTTTCGACTCAATTGTATATCCAAGCGGGCTGAAAGGTGGACTTGGATTCCACTCCCTTCGCCCCGGCGAAGCGGACCTCCGAAGTCCACTTTCCATGAACGTTAAACCCCGATGGAAACTGACGCGGCGATCAGGCTAACTGCCGTTACCCGGAGTGAATTGTGCCGTGTCAGTTCCGATAGGGGTCTAACGAGCGCCGACGCGGCCCGTCTTAACGCACCAAATAAGGCGTCATTACGTTAAAGTATGGAGGCAAACGCTGTAGTGGTAAAGGTGATTCGGATGCAACAGGAGCTTGGAAAGGGCCGATCTTGAGGAGAGCAAAGTGGGGGGTATTAATTGTGATCCTCGCGGGTGGAGCGCTTGCCATGGTCTGGCCGATAAGTTTGGGTACCGCGCTCCGAACATTCCGGGAGTGTCTTCGTCCGACAACTGTATTGATGATGCCGATCAATGAGTGCACACCGACAGACGCGGTACCGCCGCCCAATCTGATGCAAATCGTGGACATTCAACAGCGGTCGTACCATCTCACATTGCAAAAGGTGAGCGTTTGCATCGCGTCCTCAAGACTGCCAACAATGGAAGACGACTTTGAGGACGTGGCCTTCTCTCCGGCGACCCGGGCACGGTGGCGGCCTCTTTACATGGGCTGCTGCAGCTACCAATTTCGTAGGCACGTAACAGTCGTAGCTGCGCGAGTTCGCGAGGGAGGTTCGATCATCGTGGAAGCGGCCCTCATCCAGGGACGGTGGGATTTCTTCATTCAGAACTGGAGGACCGACAGGCTATATTGGTTCTGAACGGCGCACCCTGCGGCGCAGCCGCGGGAGGATCTCCTATCGTAGGGCTAACCCATGGTTTCCGATATCCCGTTTTTGTCCCCTACGCGAGCTTCGTTGGCGGGCACGGCCGCAAGTACGGCTAGCACCATCGCACTGGGCTGACGGCCTTGAAGTGGGGCTCCTGTCCATTTCGGGAATTTTTAACCGGTATGAGCGCCGCTAATAGACGAGATTGCCGTCTATCACTCGGAACGCCGTTTTCCTGGGGTCATAGGAACAACGGCTTGCTGGCCGCCCGATCTCCACTAAACGCCAAACGGTTCGCGCGTTGTACGCCTTCCATGCGCCACAACTTTCCCGGATAATTAGAGGGAATTGGAGGACGGATGGTCTCATCAGTACGAGTCGGAAGCTCGCTCCTATTAATTGCCGTTGGAGTCGCGGGGCAGGAGCCAACACCCAAATTCGACGTTGCCTCCATCCGTCCGGTGCCCGCGAATGCGCCCCCCATAATGCGAGAGATCAGTTTCACGCCAGTCTTGCCGGGCGGCCGATTCGACGATCCGCGTACCGTGCTCTTTTTCATGATCGCCTTCGCCTACAATGTGAAGAACCCAGCAACTCAACTAATTGGCTTGCCCAAGTGGGCAGAGAGCCAAGCGTATGCCGTGATGGCCAAACCGGCGGAGGGCTTTCCCATACTCTCCCCCGCGGAGAATCGCGAGCAAGTGCGTCTGATGGTTCGTGCGATGCTTGAAGACCGCTTCCATTTACGGTTGCACACGGAAACGCGGCAGGAACGCGTGTACAACCTCGAAGTCGCCAATGGCGGCGTGAAGATCAAGGAGGTAGATCCACCAACACCTCCTGCGACAGCCAGTCCAGTTGGCGCAGTGATGGGTGACAACGGCGGACGGATCATCGGGAACAAATCAACCATGGCCAGCCTTGCGGGTGCACTAACCATTTTCCTGAAGCGCCCGGTGATCGACCGCACCGGTCTCGGCGGCTACTATGATTTCGACGTGCACTGGACCGCCGCAGAGGCACCCGACGGCCACCCTCCAGCGGCAGGATTGAGCACAGAAGGCGTGGCGCTTTTAATCTCCAATTTCCAAAATCTCACGGGATTGCGCTTAACCAAAGCTGCCGGTCCGGTGGAATTCTGGGTCGTCGACCATGTTGATCCGCCGACCGCCAATTGAAAGCGCCGACTCACCGAATCGGCAATGAGAGATTTCGTATCTTGGCCGCCATCTGCGCTTCAAGAGTCTTGGACGAAGAGTGGGTCTCCCATTCATTTCAGGAATTTATGGGAGTATGAGCGCGCTAACGAGATCCCGTTTGTGTTGACAACCGCCGTCTGCCGATCAAAGTGGGACATTGCACGCCTTCTCGCGCAGCGCGAGGTCCCCTGGATGATCACCATTCGGCATACCCACCAGTATGGAGCCCGAAGCTGGTTCGAGCCCCGGCGTCTACTGGGAGTTCCACGGCATTCCAGATTTCACCCGATCCGAGCAATGAAGCAAGTAACATTTGTATGTCTGCGACGTTCACCACGCCATCATTGTTCATGTCATTGACGGGCGGCGCGCTTCCAAGAGCCCCGTTCGTGATGAGTTGTATATCTTCGATGTTTACGACCCCATCGTGGTTGATGTCGCAGCTCACAAAGTCAGCGGTCACGGCCTCGGGCGCGCCGATGACGATCGAAGTGGGATTGGCGTTACCCGATGCGGCTCCGCTCCAACAGCCGAATGTGTACGGTGCAATGGCCTTGGTGGAGGTAGTGACACTCGGTCCGACGTCGTAAAAACTCGAGGGTTTGTGCGCTTTTCGGTCCCTTGGCGCTCACACAGAGATGACGCTTATACTAAAGGCAAATGCGTCGCCCTGGCCGGCTGCTCCTCGGACTGATTTCCTGTGTCGCCCTGATCCCGAGAACTGATTCAGCCGAGACCCTGAGCTTCTCGGGGCGTGTGGATCACGGCCAGAACTTCAGTAGAAGATTAGCCGGGGACCTGTGGTTCTGTCTCTTTGCTGAACCCGATGTCAATGGAGGCGGCTGGTGGATTGCCGTACAGCAGAATTGTGCTCTACACGAGCATGATTTCGTAGCGGTCGCTAGCCCGCCCATGCATGGGCCGAACCCACGCGAAATTGCGGGTTGGCATTTCGACCCGGGGGCAAATGCGCCTCAGAAAGTTCGTGACTTCGCGTTCGTTCTGAACGACTCAGATTGGCGTCGGCTCATGAAAGCACTGAATTCCTATACGGATGCCGCTAAAATGCTTGGCCAGATCGAACACCTCGGGCGCGGGCACGGGACGCTGACCATCATTGAGATGCATCGCCATCTGAAGAATGACGTGCCAACTTTCGATTGGATGCAGTTTCGAGTTGTACTTCAGTGGCCGGAAAGGTAGGGGCGGCCTGTAGCCCAAATGGCCGAGAAGTCGACTCGCCGAAGTGGTTTCCCCCAGTGAGGAATGATATGTGGGCATATCGTCCATGAGCGAAATTTATAGTTGCATCAACTCTGCCAATGGACGACGAGGCGTTTTTTGTCTCCCCTCCGTGGCCGGGTGACTACTCACCGGAAGCAGATCGGACTCGCGATTCGGGTCGGGTAAAACGCCCCTCGATTCATTAGAGCAGTGAGAGATCCGACGTCTTTCAGGAAGAAAGTTATGGCTTTTGAGCGATCAGCCGAACAAGTCGGCTCTTCTGACCGGGGCTCCAGTCCGCTTCGTCTATTAAGTCCTCGTATCGGAGGATCTTGAGGTCGGCAAAGTCGTGCCGAAGTTCATCAGTCTTAAATCCTAGTTCGCCCCCAGCATAGCCCTCGATCACCAACAATCCGCCCGGCTTCAAGGCGTCCCGTAGTCGCTGTGCCGTCGGGAGCTTCGAGAGGTGATACCAGGCATGCAAATAAAAGAGCGTGATGAGATCCCAGCGAGCGCGGCCGAAGTCGAACTTATCAAGATCCGCCACGTGTGCGTCAAGGGCGACTCCCAACTGCGCCGCACGCGCTTTAGCCTGGCCGACGCCAACGGTCGAGAGGTCTACACCGGTCACTTGCCAGCCGTGCTGTGCGAGGTAGATTGCGTTTCGTCCCTGGCCCATCCCAAGGTCGATAGCCGTCCCTGGCCGCCGGCCGCGAATCGCATCGATTAGCAAACGGCTTGGCTGGCGGTTGTAACTTGATGTCGGATCCGTGAATACCTTGTCCCAAGTGCCCTGGCTCGACGGAGGGACCAGCCCTTTCAACCGCAGGTACACGGTCATTGTGCCGTAAACCTCGTTGTCGTGGCTGACCATCCCCCAAAGCACGGAAAGCTCACTCTTTGGGCCGCCACGAGCTGCGCCTATCACACGATTGGCTTCTGCGTCGGTCAACGAGCTCACAATGCTGTCGCAGTAACTGAAAGAGGCTTTGATCTCCGCCACCAGGTCGGCCTTTGAAGTCTTGGTGGACGCGGTCTCGCTCTTCATTTCACCTTTGACGATCGCGCAGGTTCTCAGGTTCGCGTCGGCGATGTGCGCTACACGCTGACCGAATGACTGCAGCTCGGGAGTCGGTTTGAATGAGTAGTTAGTGCCGTCCATTTCTTCGGCAGCCTTCACGAAGTCGTCCTCGATGGTGTTATAGGCCCGCTTTAGAGGACCGATGGATGACTCCGCTTGCGCAAAGACCGCCGGCGATGCGAATGCCAGGGTGATAATCAGCGCTGATATGCGAACCATCTGCAATCCCTCCTCTGCCGTAATCAAATGGGATAAATCTATCAAAACAACGTCCCTCTTCCCATACGGCATTTACCGTATCCGTTATAAGCCCTATGACTTGACCTCAGCGCCGATTCTCGCTTTGAAGTGCACGGTTGGGCTACTTCCCGATAGGTGGCTTCCCGTCCATTTCAGATATCTATAGCGGCATGAGCGCCGCTAATGGACGAGATCGCCGTCAGGGGTTACTGGAAGGGGAGTCCTTCCCGACGGTCCTGGAAACGCCGCCGACCTACTTCTCGTAGCAAGTGGCGGCAAGATTGTTAACTTCTTACGCCGCTTCCTTTCGAACGTGGGGAGTTGATAAGATCTTAGGCGCTCAAGTTTCGGACTTGCCCATGCGCCGCGCCGCTTTTCTCTTATTCGCCGCAATCCCTTTCTTCGCGCAACCGCAGACCGGGACAATCCACGGCGTGGTCAAAGACAGCGCTACCGGTCAGCCGTTAGCCGATTTCAACATCACCTGCGTCCCTATCGACGGCCCGCCCAAAATCCCGCCCAATGCTCTAGTGATCATTTCTCACAAAGCCGGGAGCGATACGGCGAAGCGGATCGCGATTGATCCAGATACTGGCAACACGATCTCTGAGACCGAAATTCCGCATGATCAAACCGCCTACACTGCAGGCGACGGCAAATACATCCTGACGAATGTGCCGGCCGGCGCACTAACGATTACGGCACGCAATCCGCGCCGCGACACGGCCACGAAAGAGATCACGCTGGCCCCCGGAGACGACGCCGCGGTGGACTTTCTCATTCCTCCCAGCCCCAGTGCTTCCGGCCGCGTGCTCGATCCCGACAAGAAGCCGGCGTCCGGCGTGGAGGTGTGGGCGGTTCTGCCGGCCTCAGCCGACGGAGCCACGCACTACAGCCTCTTCGGACCGCAGTTAACCGACGACAATGGGGTTTTCCGTTTCGATTGGGGACTGACGGCCGGCAAGAAGTTCTACCTGATTGCCAAAAGGTCGCGGAACCCCAAGACCGACCCCGAGAAGCCCATCGAAGTCCCAACCTACTATGGCGACGCCATCGCGCTCGAGGCTGCCTCCCCGATTGTGCTCGAGCGCGGAGAAAATCGAGGGAGCCTCGATATCCAGCTCCGCCGAAGCGCGCATTACTGCGTGGCGGGTACGCTCGCGGTCTCCGGCAGGCCGGCCAGGAACCGGTTCGAAGTTCGCGAGCTCGCCCTGGCGGAGACACTCATGGCGCGCGCCAGCGGCGCTTCCGACGACCATGGGAACTACAGAGTCTGCGGGCTTACTCCCGGCCAATACCGGATTATGGGGAACGCGTCGGGCGGCGAGGCTGGTATGGAAGATTTTACCGTCACTGATTCCGATGTCTCCCACATCGATCTCGCGTTGGATGCCGTTCCGCTGCATCTCACTGTGGAGTGGGATGGCGATCCGGTTACTCCACCGCTGCCCTCGCCGGGCCTACAGGCCAAGCTCGCCGCGATGGGGGTGAATATCGACAGGCCCAGCGTTCGTTATCAGTCAAGCGTGCAGGTTCTGCTAAATGGACTGAGCAGCCGCGAGAACGCCACCGTAGATCCTCCTTTCGACGGCCTTTTCGATTCGCACCTGCCGGTTGGCGATTATCGCGTGACGGTGCATGCACCGGCTTGCTGCTACATCAAGGAAGTCGATTATGGAGGCGTTCGCCTTTCGGGCCCGCTGCACCTCGGCGTGGGATCGAGCGGGACACTGCGGGTGCTCATCGGGACCGATGGTGCGACGCTCCGGTGCCACGCCACGGATGATGATGGCAAGCCGGTGGAGAATGCGGTGATCGTGTTGATTCCCGCTGTGGCAGACGGCGAACCGCAGCTTCATTGGAACGTCCTCGCGCCCGGAAAATATAGAGTGATGGCGGTAAACCGTAACGTTACGCTCGCGGAAGACCTAGACAAAATCCGGGCCGCGCTTGGCAACGCGCAGTCCATCGAACTCGCGCCGAAAGCCAAGCTCGAATTGAGCCTAAAAGCTCTCTCGATTGACTGATTAGCATCTCCCTTTTCACGAGTTCCAAGCGCCGGTTTGCGGCCCATCCATCGAGCGTAGCGTTGAGTCGAGGACGATATTTTCGCGATACCAGTCGGGATGCGGTCATGGGCTGCCATTGCGAGTCGATGCCCAGTGGACGAAGAGGCTTCTCGTACAGGAGCCGCTCAACTGGGCCAATCCGCTGCTGAGTGCCATGTTCGTACGTTTCACTCGAGTTTATATGAGAAGCAGTCTGCGCTGAAGAAGTTGGGTCGGCCCTCAACCCATCCCAATATGGTCAGAGTCTACGGACGTTGGAATCGAGGGAGGCGTACCCTACATAGCCAGCGGGTGGTTCCCGGAGAACCATTGCGGGGCAGAATGACAGCGTCCAAAGCCATCGATGCGGCTCGCCAGATTGCACGGGGCCTCGCCGCCGCGTCTGAGGCTGGAATGACCCACCGCGATTTTAAGGCGGACAACGTCCTGCGCACCCGCGACGGACAGGTGAAAATCCTCGAGGCGAAGCTTCCGGCATCTGGCATCCACTACCAATGGCCCAGGCGAGACGGGCTGCGCGGGCGACATCAACGCCCACGCCCGATTCCCGCCAACGGGTACAATAGTTTCAACGTGCCTGGGAAAACCTACTACCTCGAAACATTCGGCTGCCAGATGAACGTCCACGATTCCGAAAAAGTGGCGGGCACGCTGGCGGAGCAGGGCTATTCCCGCGTGGAGACGCCCGAGGAAGCGCACCTGATCCTGTACAACACGTGCAGCATTCGCGACAAGGCCGAACAAAAGGTTTTCAACCGCCTGCAAAACTTCAAACGGGATGCGGGCAAAGGCAAGGTTTTCGGAGTGCTGGGGTGCGTGGCGCAGCAGGAAGGCGAGAACATTTTCAAGCGCGCGCCGCATGTGAGCCTGGTGGCCGGGTCGGCAAGCTACACGCGTTTGGGCGAGATGCTGGTGCAGATCGAGGCGGGCAACCGGCACGTTACCGGATTGAGTCTCGACACGGAAGAGACCTTCGATACGCCGTTCACGCGGCGCGACAATCCGCACCGCGCGTATATCACCATCATCGAGGGCTGCGACAAGTCGTGCGCGTATTGCGTGGTGCCGTTCACCCGCGGCCCGGAGCGGAGCCGCACCAGCGAAAGCGTGATGACGGAGGCGCGCGGACTGGCCGGGCGGGGATACAGCGAGATCCAGTTGCTGGGACAGAACGTGAACAGTTATCGCGATCCTTCGGCGGCAGGTTGGGATTTCGCCACGCTGCTGGCGCGGGTGGCGGAGATTCCGGGCATCCGGAGGGTGCGCTACACCACGTCGCACCCGCGCGATTTCGTGCGCACCATTGTCGACGCGATGGACGGCAACGAAGCGATCTGCGATCACGTACACCTGCCGGTGCAATCGGGATCGTCGAAAGTGCTGGCGGCGATGGACCGGCTGTACACGCGGGAAGAGTACATGCGGCGCATCGAGTGGTTGAAGTCGGCCAAGCGGAAGTATGCGCTCACCACGGACATCATCGTCGGCTTTCCGGGCGAGACGGAGGAGGATTTCGAACAGACGCTGCGGCTTCTGGACGAAGTGCAGTACGATTCGATGTTCAGCTTCAAATATTCGCCGCGGCCGAACACGGCGGCGCTGGCGATGGGCGACCAGGTGCCGGACGAAGAGAAGCAGCGGCGGCTGATGATCCTGCAGGAGAAGCAGCGGGGCATCCAGATCCGGCGCAACGCCGAATCGATCGGCAGCGTGCGCGAGGTGATGGTGGAAGGACGGCACGAATCGCTGGGGCAATGGATTGGACGGACGACGGACAACCGGACGCTCAACTTCTCGCACGGGGACGATGGCGGCGAATCGCTCGTCGGGCGTTATCTGCCGGTGCGCGTGACGCGCTCGGGCCCGAACTCGTTGGTGGGCGAGAGCGTAACTGTGGTGTAATGGGACTGGGAGGGCGTCATGGAAGTCGAGATGAAAATTCGCGGTCTCATGATGGATCCCGTGACCAATATGCCGATCGTGATCCTGAAGGACATGAGCGGCAACTCGGTGCTGCCCATCTGGGTGGGAGTCTACGAAGCGAACGCAATCGCGCTGGAGATCGAAAAGGTTTCGACTCCGCGGCCCATGACGCACGACCTGATCAAACAACTGTTGTTGGGGCTCAACACCGCCTTGCGCAAGGTGGTGGTGAGCGAGTTGCGGGACGATACATTCTACGCCGTGATCTGGCTGGATCGCGACGGCGACCTGATCAGCGTGGATTCGCGCCCGAGCGACGCGCTGGCGCTGGCGCTGCGCCTGGATTGCCCGATTTACGTGGAAGAGAGCGTGCTCAAATCGTCGAAGCAGGCTTCGGCGATGACCGAAAAGGTCACGAGCGAAGAGTGGCGGCGCTGGCTGGAGGGACTCAACGACGAGGACCTCGGCCGCTATAAGATGTGACGCCTGAAATTTCCGCGGGCCTTGCGGCTAGCGGCATCCAGATGGCCGCGCAAGCCAAAGACTACTGCATGTTCGTGCGCGGCGAGTGCCTGGCACTGGCGAGGATGGAGGACGGCCGGTTCACTTCCATCGGCAGCTCGGGAATTCTGACCGAGAGGGGCCTGGCATACCTGGTTTGGGTGGATGGCAAAGCGATGCTTTCGGCCCACGGCTCGCGGACAGAAGCAACGGCCGCTCAGGTGGACGCCATTCGAAATTTCTCGGAAGATTTGAAGAACACCATTTCGGCCGCGGATGAACACCGGTGAACGCGGATAAAATGAACGGGTTCCATCCGCGTTTACCGGTGTTGATCCGCGGCTAACATTATTCTTTGATGACGATCGACGAACAACTCACATACCTTCGCAAAGGCATGGCGGAGATCATTCGCGAAGAAGATCTGCGCGAGCGGCTGGCGCTCGCCGCCAAAGCCGGCCGGCCGCTGCGCGTGAAAGCCGGATTCGACCCCACCGCGCCCGATCTGCACCTGGGCCACACGGTTCTGCTGCGCAAGATGAAGCACTTTCAGGATCTCGGGCATACCGTGATCTTCCTCATCGGCGACATGACGGCGATGATCGGCGACCCCTCGGGCCGCAACGTCACGCGCCCGCCGATGACGCGCGAGGCCATCGAACAGAATGCCGAGACTTACAAAGCGCAGGTGTTCAAGATACTCGATCCGGTGAAGACGGAGGTGCGCTTCAACAGCGAGTGGCTCGAGCCGCTCCAATACCTCGACATCATCAAGCTGTGCTCCAAATACACGGTGGCGCGGGTGCTGGAACGGGAGCATTTCGCCAAGCGATACAAGGAGGGGGTGCCGATCTCCATCCACGAGTTCATTTACCCGCTGGCGCAAGCGTACGATTCGGTGAAGCTGGAATGCGATGTGGAGATGGGCGGCACGGATCAAAAACCCAACCTGCTGGTGGGACGCGAACTCCAGGGGGATTACGGACAGTTGCCGCAAATCGTGGCCACGGTGCCGATTCTCGAAGGGCTCGACGGCGTCAATAAGATGTCGAAGTCGCTGGGGAATTACATCGGGATTCAGGAGCCGGCGGAGGTGATGTTCCGTAAGGTGATGCAGATTTCCGATAGCCTGATGTACCGCTATTACGAACTGCTGACCGACCGGAGCATGGTGGAGATCGAGGCGATGCGGGCGAAGATCGCGGCCGGGGAACTGCACCCGATGGAAGCCAAGATCGCGCTGGGTAAGTCGATTGTCGGCGATTTCCATTCGGCGGAAGCTGCCGGGCGCGCAGCCGAGGTGTTCGACGCGGTGGTGCGGCGCAAGGAAGTGCCGGAAGACATAGCGGAAGCCGCGGAGCCGGAGGGAGTGCGCACGCCGGCGGGCATCCGGGTGGACAAACTGCTGGCGAAAATCGGACTGGCGCCTTCGGTGACGGAAGCGGCGCGCAGAATCAAGGCCGGGGCGGTGGAGATCAATGGGCAAAAGGTGCGAGACTTATTGCTGCCGGATCCGCCAGCCGAATTGACGATCCAGGCAGGCAAGAACTGGCGGCGCGTCAGGCTGGTCCCGTGAGAAAGCGCTATTTCTGGAAGCTCAAGCATCGCGAAATCACACTCGGTGAGCGGACGCTCCTCATGGGCGTATTGAACGCCACGCCGGATTCCTTTTCGGATGGCGGTAAGTTCAGCGACCCCGACCGGGCCTTCGCGCGCGCGATGGAACTCGAAGAAGAAGGGGCGGACATTCTGGATATCGGGGCGGAATCCACCAAGCCAGGCTCGGCGCGGATATCGGCGGCCGAGGAGCTGCGGCGGCTGATCCCGGTGCTGAAACGGCTTCGCGACAAGTTGAGTATCCCTATCTCTGTGGACACCTACAAGGCGGAAGTGGCGGAACGGGCGTTCGAACACGGCGCCGAGATTATCAACGATCCTTCCGGCCTGACCATGGAGCCGCAATTGGCGCGGGTGGTATCGAACCACGATGGCGGGCTGGTGCTGAATCACATGCGCGGGCGGCCGGAGACGTGGGCCAAGCTCGGGCCGATGCGGGAGCCGGTGGCGACCATCCTGAAAGAGTTGGAAGCGACGGTGAGCCGCGCGCGGGGGGTGGGAATCGATAAATCGCGCCTGGTGATCGACCCGGGGTTCGGATTCGGCAAGCGCAAAGAGCAGAACTCCTTCATTCTCGACCGCCTGAACGAGCTGAGCGCGCTGGATTTGCCCATTCTGGCGGGCCCTTCGCGGAAGAGCTTCCTGACGCACCAGACGGCGGCGGAAACGAGCTATGCCACGGCCGCGGCGGTGGCGATTTGCGTCCTGCGCGGGGCGCACATCGTGCGCGTCCACGATGTGAAAGGGATGCGGGCGGCGGCGGACGTGGCGGACGAGATTTTGCTCACGAGGGAGGAATAAACGCCGCTTTGTTCGCGACTGTGCTAACGGCACGCGCGCTATAATTGGAGCCTGGGAGCTGTCCCCGTTCGATGACCGATATCAAGAAGAAGCTGCAGGACGAAATCGCGACTCTCGATTATGAATTGCACGTCGAGCTGCCGAAGGAGATTCTGAAGGCGCGTGCGCACGGGGACCTCAGCGAAAACGCGGAGTACCACGCGGCCAAGGAACGGCAGGGTTTCGTCAACGCGCGCCTGAACCAGCTCAAGAAGCGGTTGGCGGATATCTCCATGGTGGACTTCACCAAGATTCCACGCGACCGTGTCGGGTTGGGATCGGTTGTGGTGGTGCTCGACACCAAGCGCGAAGAAGAACTGACTTATAATCTGGTAACCACGGAAGAGGCGGACGCCGCCAACGGAAAGGTTTCCACCACGTCGCCGATCGGCCGCGCTTTGCTGGGCAAAGAAGTGGGCGATACGGTAAGGGTGCAAAGTCCGGGAGGAGTAAAGGAGCTCGAGATCCTGAAGCTCACCACCATCCACGACGTAGTGGACTGATATGACGTTTACCCGCGGGATCGGGGTGGTTTGCGGAGCCATCATCGATCGCATCGTGCGCTGGCTGGCGCTCTCCAAGATTCATCCGAATATCCTCACCTTCCTCGGTTTGGTGATCAACATCGGGGCCGCGGCGCTGTTTGCGCAAGGGCGGTTCGAATGGGCGGGCGGCGTGGTAATCGGCGCCGGCCTGTTCGATATGGTGGATGGGCGGGTCGCGCGAGCGACGAAGCAGGTGACGCTTTTCGGCGGCTTCTTCGATTCGGTGGTCGACCGCTATTCCGACCTGGCCCTATATATGGGGCTGCTGGTTTATTACGCTTCCATCAACCGCTTCTTCTACATCGTGCTCACGGCGATTGTGATGACCGGGTCGGTAATGGTAAGTTACACGCGAGCGCGCGCCGAGAACGCCATTCCGAAATGCAAGGTGGGATTTTTGGAACGGCCGGAGCGGGTGGTGTTGATCATCATCGGGGCGCTGTTCGACCGCATGGCCCCGGTGTTGTGGGTGATTGCCATCCTGTCGAATCTCACGGTGGTACACCGCATGATTTACACCTGGCACGAATGCGAGCGGCTGGAAATGGGCGCGCGCACGGCGAGCGGTGTAAAATAGCGGCATTGACGATTATGCGCTGGCTGGCAGGAATGTACGCGTGTCTGTGCGGATTGGCCTTGGCGCAAGCTCCCGCTCCGGACCAGGGAATTCTGCTTCGCGGGGGCACGATTCACACCGTTTCGGGGCCGGTAATCGAGCATGGCTTTGTGCTCATGCGAAATGGCAAGATCGTGGCGGTGGGCAAGAACATCACGCCGCCCGCGGGGTACAAGATCATCGACGTCACCGGGAAAGACGTATATCCGGGAATGATCGACGCCGCGTCGCGGTTGGGCCTGGAAACGGTTTCGCCCGGCGAGCCATCCGACGCGGAAGAAATGGGGCTCATCAACCCGCAATTACGGGCGGCGACGGCGGTCAACCCATCGAGCGAACAGATTCCCGCGGCGCGCTTCAACGGCGTTACGAGTGTGATCGAAATGCCGGAAGGCGAGTTGATCTCGGGGCAGATGTCGATTATTCACCTGGATGAGTCGGGCGATAACAACACGATGGAGGTGATGCCGGTAACCGCCATTCATCTGCGTTTTCCGGCGATCGTGACAAGGCCGGTTCGCCCGCACGAAAGCGACGAAGAGGACGAAGATCCCAGCGCGCAGCCCGCGCCGATCCCGTATGCGGATGCGAAGCGCGAGTACGACCGGAAAATGAAGGCGCTCAATAGCTTTTTCGAGGAGGCGCGGCAGTATCGACAAGCCAAGCGGGCGGACCCGAAAGCGCTGAAGACGGACCTCCGATACGAGGCGATCCTTCCGGTGCTGGACGATACGACGCCGATGTTCGTGACGGCGGTGCGGGAGCGCGAAATTCGCGAAGCCGTGCAGTTCGCCAGAAAAGAGAAGATCAAAATCATTCTGGCGGATGCCTACGAGGCGTACAAAGTTCTCCCTTTGCTGAAAGCGAACGACATTCCGGTAGTGCTGGGGCCTACGCACACCCTGCCGCTCGACGAAGACGATCCCTACGACCGCTCTTATACCACCCCTGGCGAGTTGTACAAGGCAGGCGTGAAGTTCTGCATCGGGACGTTCAGTTCGCGCAATGCGCGCAATTTGCCCTATGAAGCAGCGGCCGCGGTACCTTACGGATTGCCCAAGGAAGAGGCTTACAAAGCGGTCTCCTTGAGCACCGCGCAGATATTCGGCATCGCCAACCGGCTGGGGTCGATCGAAGAAGGGAAATCGGCGGACCTGATTGTTTCGGAGGGCAATCCGCTCGAAGTGATGAGTCACATCGATATGATGTTCATCGACGGCAAGCCCGTAAGTCTGGACAGCCGGCAAAAAGAGCTGTACGAGAAATATTTGGGAAAGAACTAGAAACGGGCGGGTGGTTCATTAGCAGTTACAATCGTACTACCAGGGCCGAAACTACCCCCAGCCTTTTGGAGCGCACCTCGCGTTTCCTGCCGTTTTTCCTGGGTACGTTCCTGGCGCTGGCCTCGTTCGCGTTCTTAGCCTGGGACCTCGGACATCACCGCAATTCGTACTCGCCGCACAGGGCGCCTTCGCCGGTCATGGCGTAGTTCCGATATTACTGGCTGGTCGATCTGCCGCTTCGATTCCGGCTCCCATACCGGCGAAAGCAGCGGGCCGGACGGCCGCGCCATAACGGCTCAGTCTTCCAGGATTACGTGCGCCATTCCTAATTCGGCGGTGTGGGTGATGGAGAGGGACACGTTGCGCACGCCCAGCCTATCGGCAAACCGCGCGGCCACGCCATGGAAGCGCAGAGTGGGCTTTCCGGAAGGCAGGTTGGCCACTTCGAAATCCTGCCAGCGGACGCCATGCCGCCACCCCGTGCCGATAGCTTTCATGCCAGCTTCCTTAGCGGCGAAGCGGGCGGCATAGCGCTCGAAGCGGTTGGCCTTGCGCTCGACATAGGCGATCTCGGCAGGGGTAAAAATCCGCTCCGTAAAGCGGGAACCGAATCTCTCTATCGACGCCCTGATGCGCGGCACTTCCGCGAGGTCCACACCGGTCCCGACGATCATTTCAGACTTTGCCCCCAGTGGTTATGGTAAGACGGCCATGCTTCACGCCTTTCGTGCTGATCAGGACGTCGGCCACCTTTCGCACCTCGGCCGACTTACCTTTTACCACCAGGACTTCAAGGCAGTTGTCGTGGTCGAGGTGCACGTGAAGAGTGGAGAGGATGGCATGATGATGATCGTGCTGAATGGAGGTTAATTTCTGGTTCAACTGGCGCACGTGGTGGTTGTAGACAAGTGTGACGGTACCGATCACCTGACTGTCAGGCGCTTCCCATGCCTCTTCCACGAGTTCCTCGCGAATGAGGTCGCGGAACGCCTCCGACCGGTTGGTATACCCACGTTTTCCGATGAGACGATCAAACTTGTCCAGCAGGTCGCCGTCGATAGCGACGCCAATTCGGCTCAGGCCGCTCATGGCTAGACATCGTATCACCCCGCCGTGGATTGGCGGGACACTACCAGGCAGCGATCCCCCGCCATTCGCTGCCTGACTCAAAGGGGAAAGGACTAAGTGCTAATCGCCGCCCTGGGCCGCTGCTTTTTTCTTATGAAACTCCGCCCACCGTTTTCTCTGCGCCGCGGCGATGCGCGCCCGGGCGGCGTCGCTCATTTGCCGGCGCCCGCCGGTCTTCGCATGTTTGGCGGCAGCGGGCGCCGGAGCCCGTTTGCCTTTGAGCTGCGCCTGCAGCTCACGAATCTTGGCCTCTATCTTCTCTTTCTCCATCTGATAGCCGTACAAGGCCGCTTGCAGGAGGCCTGGATCGTGTGATGTTCGTGCCATGATAGAAATACCCCCGCAACAATATAGCATAATAGTGAAGAGAAATTGTCAAGATATTAGTTGTGAAGTTTTAGCCGGAGGTAAGTGAAATTTGCGCCTGGTTATCCAGCGAGTGAAAGAATCCAGCGTAATTGTGAACGGCAGTACCACCGGGTCTATACGTAGCGGCCTGTTGGTGTTGATCGGAATTGGGCGGGAAGACACGCGGGCGGAAGCCGATTACATGATCGATAAGCTGTTGGGACTGCGAATCTTTCCGGATGATAGCGGGAAAATGAATAGAAATGTAGCGGAGTCCGGAGGCAGCCTGTTGCTGGTATCGCAATTTACTCTGTACGGAGATTGCCGGAAAGGCAGGCGCCCGAGTTTCGACCGGGCGGCTCCTCCGCAGCAGGCACAGGAGCTGTACGAATATTTTGTGGAATCGGCCAGGCGCGGACCGGTAGCGGTAAAGACAGGCATATTTCAGACCACGATGGAGGTACACCTGGTCAATGACGGTCCGGTCACAATCCTGCTGGATTCGGATGACAGGCGAAAAAGCTCTTAAAACAAAGAAAAGCACCGCTCCCTGGGCGCCCGGGCTCATGACTGGTAAGCCGCGGCGGCGAAGAAAGCGGTGCTTTTCGGGAGTATTCCGACCGGCGACTTATTGCCGGCTCATGTAGCGCTCATACAAGCGGATCTGCTTGTTGGAGAGCGTAATCTCCTTACCTTTAATAAAGATATGGCGGATCTGGGTGCGAACGTCCATGGGATCGCCATCCACCACCATCAAATCGGCTAATTTGCCCTTTTCGATCGACCCGATGAGGCTGCCAGCTCCCCAAATCTGCGCCGGGTTAATGGTAAGGGCCTTCAGGGCCTCATCGTGCGGAAGGCCATAAGCTACCGCGGTGGCAGCCTGATAGGGTAAATCGCGCACGAACTCGTTGGTAAATGTGCCGAGCGCAAATTTCACCCCGGCCTTATACGCTTCGAGAGGCTGGGTATATCCCTCGTCATACTCCGAATCTTCATTCTCCGGCAAAGCCAGGACGCGGCCGAGGACTACCGGAATGTTCTTCGCCTTTAGTTCGGGTCCGGCTTTGGCAACCTCGCGGGGCTGCATAATGACGATCTTCACGTTTTGCTTTTCGGACCATGCGATGGCGTCGTGAATGGCCGCGGCTCGCGATGCATTCACCGCCAGAGGCATTTTCCCCTCGATCACCGGCAGCATGGCTTCCAACTTGAGATCCTTTTGAAAATCGGGCTGATTGGCCTCCTTGGCTTTCTTATAGGCCCGGGCATCGTCGAAGAAAGCGTTTAACTTCGCGATCTGATCGAGGACGGCGCGGCGGGCATCCATCCCATTGTTCGCGGCGTTGGGGAACATGTCCTGGAGTTCGGCCGGCATGCCCCCGCGCCCTCCGCGTCCGGCGGCGCTGGGAAAATTCAGAACCATCGCGGCCGAGCGGTTGATTTCCATTTCTTCCCACGTCCAGCCATCGGTGTGCAGGAGCGCTGCCTGTCCAGCGATAATCTGGCCTCCGCCGCCTCCGCGTCCGCCGCCCCCCGGAAGGGCAATGGCGGTGGTGATTCCATTTACTCGCACGACGCCGAAATGCTCGCTATCGGGGTTCACCGCAGAGAGCGCCTTGAGCTGCGGCATAAAATCGCCGAGTTCGCCGGTGTCGTTGGTCTCGCGAATGGATTCGATTTCTTCGAGTCCGAGCTGCGTGCCGGAATCGATCCAGCCGGGATAAACGCGCAGCCCTTTTCCTTCCAGAACCGTCGCGCCTTTCGGCACGGGTATCCTGGCACCGATCTCGGCGATCTTGCCGTCCTGAATGAGCAGCGATCCGCCTTTGAGCGGGGCCCCGGTGACGGGATAAATGTCGGCGTTCTGAATCAGGACTGTCTCTCCGGCGGCAAACGCCGCCAGGGCCGTGGCCATCAGCAATCCCAGAATTTTCATTGGTTCGGCCTCCTGTTGCTCGGCGGCCTTTGGGCCGACCTTTCCTTCTCCAGCAACTGCTGTTTCTCGGCGTCCTTAGCCGCCTGAGCGGCCACTTCCTTGTCGCGGTCGAAATATTGGGTGCCGTCGATCCACACCTTGGTAACTTTGGCGAAGTCAGACATAGGGTAACCGTCGTAAAGCACCAGGTCGGCGTCCTTACCCACTTCGATGGAACCTACAGTCTTATCGATACCCAGTTGAATCGCGGGGTTGATGGTCACCATGGCGAGAGCTTCGGTCTCATTCATGCCGCCATACTTCATCGCCTTACCGGCTTCGGTATTCAGGTGGCGCATCAATTCGGCGTCATCGCTGTTCAGGCTGACCACGATGCCCTTCTTAGCCATCAGAGCCGCGTTGAAAGGGATGGCGTCGATGGCCTCAATCTTATAAGCCCACCAGTCGCTGAACGTGGAGGCGCCGGCGCCGTGTTCCTTGATCTCCTTGGCCACTTTGTAGCCTTCCAGCACGTGCTGGAAGGTGCGTACTTTGAACCCGTTATCGTCGGCAGCGCGGATCATCATGAGGATTTCGTCGGCGCGATAGCAGTGCACGTGGACGTAGCGTTTGTTTTCGAGCACTTCCTTGAGGGCTTGCAGTTTGAGATCGGTTCGCGGCCGGATCGGATGCTCGCCTTTGGCTACCGCGGCATCGTAGGCGTCCCACTCGGCTTTGTACGCCTTGGCCTGGTTGAACGCCTCGCGAATCACGTCCTCCACGCCCATACGCGTGGCGGGATAGCGGGCCTGAATCTGAATGGCGCCGATGGCGCCGCGTCCGCCCTGAGGATTACCCGAGCGCTTGGGATTCTCGCCCAACGCGAACTTAATTCCGGGAGTGGCTCCAGCGAAAATCATCTCTTCGGCGCTCTTACCCCAGCGCATCTTGAGCGGCAGGGTTTGCCCGCCGATGGAGTTAGCCGACCCATGCAGAATATTCGCGGTAGTTACTCCCCCTGCGAGCGCGCGGTAGATGGCTATATCGTCGGGGTTGATAATGTCCTTGATGTTGACCATCGAGGAAACCGAGACGCTGCCCTCATTGATTCCGCCAGAGCCGGCAATGTGCGAGTGGCAATCGATGATTCCGGGAATCAGATAAAGTCCGCCGGCTTCGATAATGGTGGCGCCGGCGGGCACCATCACCTTCTCGCCGATATCGGCTATTTTGCCATCCTTTACTACGACGGAGCCCTTGAAGATACCTTTGGACCCCTCGGTCATCACGGTGGCGTTCTGAATGACGAAAGTCTCGGCACCCAAGGGCGCCAGTGCCGCCAGGATGCCTATGGCTAGTTTTTTCATTGGTTCCCTCCCGCGCCAGGCTCTTCGGTCGCCGGGCCGCCGCGGCCGCCCATAGCGGGCGGTTCGGGCGTATATTTCCTGCCATCCACGAAGACCATGACAATTTGCGTGCGGTCGTCGAAAATCTCGCCTTTGGTAACTACGAGATTGGCGATCTTGCCCTTCTCGATGCTGCCGACACGGTCAGAAATGCCATAGATTTCGGCTGGCCAGACAGTGAGGGCCCGCAAGGCGTCTTCCCGGGAAAGGCCGGCATCGATGGCTTTCTTGACAGCCCGCTGGAAGTCGCGCGGCGCATCGGTGCCGTCGGAATAAAGCGCGAACCTGACACCAACTTTCGCCAGCGCGGCCGGAGCGCTGGGCGCCTTATCGCGCTCGATGAGCGTGCGCAGGGTCTCGTTGCTCTCGTCGCCATCGGCGCTGCGCGCCGGCGGAGCAGGCCAACGGAGGCTCAGCAGCACGGGAACATTCGCCTTCTTGAGCAGTTCCACCGCCTCAGGGGCGTAGGCTTCGCGCGCGCCGTAGAGAATCATACCCTGCGGCACGGGGCTGATGGTTTTTAATTCGGCGCCGAACCTCAGCATGCGGTCGATCTCCACCGTTTGATTGGCCGGCAGCAGAAAGCGCGGCGAGGCCATCAGGCCTTCGAGCGCGCGATCGTATTGCGGGCGCTGCATGCCGCGCGGATTCTGCGAGTAAGCGTCCTTGACCAATTTGTAGTGATTGGCGTCGAGATAGAGCTGGCGCACATAGGAGATGATTCCCATCAGCGAACTGGGAAATCCGCCGCCGAACCCACGGCCCCCGCTCATCGAGATGTACTGTCCGACGGAAGGGACCAGCACCATATCGGCGGGCTTCTCTCCGGTCACCAGATCGATGACTGAACCCTGGCCGGCGAAAATCCCGCGAGTGGGGTACGTCACGGCTGTGGTGATCCCGCTGCTGCGTACGGTTTCCACGCGCTTGTCGCCGGCTTGCAATTCGTCGGCAGCCAGCAACCAGCTGGTGGTCTGGGGGCGATCTTCGGGTCCCCAGGCTCGCTCCGCCGGTACGGCCTGGGCCGCCGGAGCGGCGGTTTGCGCCTGCCCACCGCCTCCGCGTCCGCCGCGTCCGCCGCCGGCGGCAGCAGCGGCGCCGGGAATCCCGACCGTGCTCATGGCATCGATCAGGCCAGGGTAAACCGTCATGCCTTCACCGGCCACCACCCAGGCATCAGGCGGCACGACGACATTGTCGCCGACGGCCGCAATCAGTCCATCCTTAAGAACTACGGTACCTTTGGAATAGACTTGACCGCTGACGGTCACGATCTTCGCGTTGGTGATGGCGATGGTTGAGGGCCCCTCTGCCAGAGCGTAGGCACAGCACCAAAGAAACGAGAAAACGAGTAGTTTCTTCATAGGGCGATTCCGGTCATTATATACCTCTAAAATCCGGTGACGTGATCGATATATGGCGCAGGCGAGGGAGGCGAGGTTACGGGGGACGGTGCTCTATACTGGGATTTGTCCTCACAAAAACAGGTGCGGTACCGCGATGCCGGGGTCAACATAGACGAGGCGGACCGGGCGCTCGCGACCATCAAAAAACTGGCGCGGCAAACCTTCACCCGCGGCGTGCTGACCGACATCGGGACGTTCGGCGCGGCATATTCGCTGGCGGGATTCCGCAAGCCGGTGCTGGTGAGTTCGGCCGACGGAGTCGGCACAAAGCTGAAGGTGGCGCTGCTCACCGGGCGCCACGACACGGTGGGCGAAGACCTGGTGAACCACTGCGTGAACGATATCGCGGTGCAGGGCGCGACACCGCTTTTCTTTATGGACTATTTTGCGGTCGGGAAACTGCGGGCGGAAGTCGCCACGGCGGTGATTGCCGGGATTTCGCGCGGCTGCCGGAATAACGGCTGCGCGCTGATCGGCGGCGAAACGGCCGAAATGCCGGGACTCTATGCGGAGACCGACTACGACCTTGCCGGCTTCATCGTGGGCGCGGCCGAGCAGTCGCAATTGCTCACCGGCAAAGGCATTCGCGCGGGAGACGTGCTGCTCGCGCTGCCGTCCACCGGCCTGCATACGAATGGCTATTCGCTGGCGCGGAAGCTGCTGTTCGAAATCGCGGGCTACGGGCCGAAAACGCTGCTGCCGGAGGTGGGGGCCACCGTGGGCGATGCGCTGCTGAAGGTGCATCGCAGTTATCTGAAGCCGATCCGCGCGCTGATGGCCGCCGGACTGCTGCGGGGGGCCGCGCACATTACCGGCGGCGGGATCACCGATAACACGCCGCGCATCCTGCCGGCCGGAATGGCCGCGGCCATCGACACGGCGTCGTGGAAGCTGCCGCCGATATTCGAAGTGCTGCGACGGATCGGCAACATTCCGGAAGACGATTACCGCCGGACGTTCAATCTGGGAGTGGGGATGATTTTCGCCGTGCCGAAGCGTGCCGCCGTGCGAGCCGAGGCGGTGCTGGCAAAGCTGGGCGAAGCGCCATTCCGGATCGGGGAAGTGGTGGCGCGGAAGCGCGGGCGCCCCGCGGTGGAATACCGGTGAAACGGCTCGGAATTTTGATTTCCGGCCGCGGCTCGAACTTCGAAGCCATAGCGGACAACGTGGCGGCCGGCAGGATCGACGCCGAAATCTCCGTAGTGATTTCCAACCGCCCCACGGCGCGAGGGCTGGAAATCGCGCGCGAGCGGGGATTAAACGCGGTATGCCTGCCGTCGAAGGGACTCGATCGCGAAGTGTACGACCGCATGCTGCTGGAGGAACTGGCCAAACACAAGGTCGAGCTAGTTTGCCTGGCGGGATTCATGCGGCTGCTAAGCGCTACCTTTATTCGCCAATTTCCGAACGCCATTTTGAATATTCATCCGTCGCTCCTGCCCTCGTTTCCCGGTTTGGATGCCCAGCACCAAGCCCTGGAGCACGGGGTTCGCATCACCGGGTGCACGGTGCATTTCGTGGATGAAGACCTCGATGCCGGGCCGATCGTTTTGCAGGCGGCCGCTCCGGTATTGGACGACGATACCGTGGAGTCTCTCTCGGCGCGCATTCTCGCCGAGGAGCATCGCATATATTCGGAGGCGATCAGGATCGTGCTCGGGGGCCGGTATCGGATCGAGGGGCGGCGGGTGTTGTTGGCGTAAGTGGAGCGACCGGGCTAATTACCGGCTGGGGGCGACCCTGTCGACCACCAGCGTGTCGACCGGTCCCTTTTCGGCACCAGCCTGACTCCGTAATGCGTGTCGAGAAGGCTCAACCGCTCGTCATGGTAGAACCTGGGCATGAAGAGACAGGTTCCCTCTATCCCGCTGGTCGATTACCGGGCGCCGGATCGTCCGGCGGTTATTCGTGAGAGCCGCGGCGGGCGTGTAAAGCTTCGACCAGCCGCTCACCGTCAATTCGTAAAACGGCATCTCCTTCGGCGCGGAATGGACGGTGACACGGCACCAGCGTGCAATTGGCGGAGCGTCAGTGCAGTTGGCTCCGGTCTGCCGGCGCCGCAGCGCGCCAGCGTTGGCCCGCGGATCCATGCGGAAAAGGCGTTTCTATAGTTCCAGGCCCTTGAGGTATGCGCGAAACGGGCCGCCGAGGTCGTTCCTTCTCAGCGCATATTCCACCGTGGCTTTCAGAAATCCGAGCTTGTCGCCGGCATCGTAGCGCGTGCCTTCGAATCGCACGGCGTAAATAGGGCGCCGGTGCAGCAAATGGCGCAGCGCGTCGGTCAGTTGGATCTCGCCGCCCGAGCCGGGGTCGATCGCCTGCAGCGAATCGAATATCTCCGGGGTCAGCACATACCGTCCGATAATCGCGAGATTCGAGGGCGCTTCCTCGGGTTTGGGCTTCTCCACCATGCTGCGAATCCGGTACACGCGGTCTTTCGTCCCGTTGTGCGCCACGGGCTCGGCATCGATCGCGCCGTACGAGGAGATATTCTGCTTCGGCACTTCCATCACCGCCAGCACCGGCGCTCCGAAGAATTCGAACACATCGAGCAGCTGGCGCAGACAGGGCGTCTGCGATTCGATGAGGTCGTCCGCCAGGACCACGGCGAACGGCTCGTCGCCGATCAGTTCGGAGGCGCGCAGTACGGCATGGCCCAAGCCCATGGCTTCTTTTTGCCGCACGTACGATACGTTGATCATGTCGGAGATGTTGCGCACGATCCCCAGCAGGTCTTTTTTGCCGCGGCTCTCGAGCAGGTTCTCGAGCTCGAAGCTGACGTCGAAGTGATCTTCGATGGCCGTCTTGCCGCGGCCCGTCACGATGATGATGTTCTGAATTCCCGACTGCATCGCCTCTTCGACGCCATACTGAATGATCGGCTTGTCGACGATCGGCAGCATTTCCTTGGGCTGAGCCTTGGTGGCAGGGAGGAACCGGGTGCCCAATCCCGCGGCGGGGAAAACGGCTTTACGCACTTTGGCGTTCATCTTCTACAGTTTCGTGTGCGGCGCGCGGGTTTGCAACTTCTCCGGTGGCCATTTGTATTTCCCCGGCCTGTGTGGTATGAATATGTACCTGGGATAACCTTAACGCTATGGCTTACGTAATAGCAGAACCTTGTATTGGAACCAAAGATACCGCCTGCGTCGACGCTTGCCCCGTGGATTGCATTCATCCCAAGAAGGATGAACCCAATCACGCGGAGTCGGAATTGCTCTACATCGATCCCGTAGAATGCATCGATTGCGGCGCCTGCGTTCCGGTCTGCCCGGTCTCCGCCATTTTCGCCCTCGACGATCTGCCGGAGAAGTGGTCAGATTTTACTGCCAAAAACGCCGCTTACTACGGCAGATAACCACCGGTTTAGAACGGCCGCTCTCTGTCCGGATATTTCGAAATCCAAACCGGATAGGGGGCGGTTCGCGCTTATTGCCGGTAGGTAGCGTAAGCCGTGTCGGTTTCCCACAGTTTCACCAGCGCGATTCGTACGCCCTGGCGTACCTTCAACCCGTCCGCCACCTGCTGATAGATGTAGCGCGCCATGTTCTCGGCCGATGGATTGAGGACATCGAATGGCGGAAACTCGTTCAGCCACTGGTGATCCATGCGGTCCAGGACTCCGTGCACCACGCGTTTCAACTCGACGAAATCCACCAGCAGCCCGATATCGTCCAGTTCCCCTCCCTCGATGGTAACCTGGCAGCGATAGTTATGCCCGTGCACGTTTTCGCACTTGCCGTGATAGTTCCGCAGCGCGTGGCCGGCGGCGAAAGTCTCTTCTATAGTCACTTCGAACATCGGGATGCTTTGATTTTAACAGGAGAGCTACGGCAGGTCCGGTGTCACAGCGTGGTAATCCAGTCGATGTTGACGCCGGAAAGCACCTTTTTGGCCCCGGCGCCGTCGCGGGGCATGCTGAAAACATCAGCGCCGTTGGAGTAAAGGATCGCTCCGTCCTCCGCCAGGTCGAAAGACGCGACGCCGCGTGCCAGCACCTCCGCCTGTGCCCCGGCAGTTCGCTCCTGCCGCATAAGCTGCCAGGAGGACGGCGGCTGGAACTGCTTTTCGGGCGGCGTGACGCCATCCGGGTTTTGCCCGCTTCGCATCAACCGCAGCATTAGAATGAATGCGAACATCCGGAAAAATCCCGGCCCGGCTTTGGGAAGTTGCGGTTTCAGGCGCGGCTTGCGGATGTAGTAAAGCATGCCATCGCCGCCGGCCCGCGGCTGCACGAAATCGAGTTCCGGGTCCTGCGCCAGGCAGGCAACCTCGCGCGATTCCAAATCGATTTCCTGGATGGTGTACGGGCCATTGCCCACCGGAACTCCGCGCCGGTCCCGGGCGATTCCAGCGCTCTGATAGACCAGACGCCGCCGCTCGCCCGGAACCCAGCGCGGCGCCTCGTCCAACGACTCGCCCTCGGTGACTTCGGTGAGGCCCGACCCATCCCCCTTCATTACGGCCAGATCGGCCAGGCCTCGACCGTGCTGAATCGAGAGCGCAAGCTCGCAGCCGCCGGGCCGCCGGTCGAGGTGGCTGGCGCGGAAATCGGCGGTGTGAAACAGTCGCTTTTCCGTGCCGTCCGCTTCACGAACGAAGACGCCGCTGATCTCGTCGGTTTCGAGGGTGTACATCAACTCACCGGGAGCGCTCCCGCGAGCCACGCTGGTAATGGCCACGCGGAATGCGCTGGGGTCAGATTCGGCGGGCATCCGCAGGGCCCGCGCGAGACTCTGTCCGCCGCGCCCCTGCACCTTCCAGGCATTGCGCCGGTAAATTTCGCCGGCGCGATCGCGCAGCGAGCGTCCGAACGGGCTCTCCACGATCCGTTCGCCGTCCTCGTGCTGGAGGTATAGCTGGCCGCCGGAAATATACGCCACCGCGGGATAAGTCACGCCATTTTTATTCTGCGGGCGCGCCATTACGGGAACAATATATCGAAAGTTATTGGTGGTTCAAACGTCGAAGAATTTCTCCACGTCGTCGAGCGCCATGGTGAACTTGTAATCCGGGAGGCTATCGAAAAATACCTGCCCATATTTCATCTTGGTGATGCGATTATCGAGCAGGACAAGCACGCCGCGATCGGTTTTGGTGCGAATCAGCCGCCCGAATCCCTGCTTGAGGGCGATCGCGGCTTGGGGTATCTGGTAATCGTAGAACGGTTCGCCTCCCGCCTGCCGGATGGTTTCGATGCGGGCATTCACCACCGGATCGTTGGGCACCGCGAACGGCAGCTTATCGATGATCACGCAGCTCAATTGCTCGCCGGGAACGTCGACGCCCTGCCAGAATGCCGACGTCGCGAACAAAACGCAGTTCGGCGTGGAGCGGAATTCGTCGAGCAGCGCGTGGCGCGGTCCGGTGCCTTGCATCAAGGTCGGATAATCGAGATCGAGCGACACTTTTTCGTACACCAGGCGCATCTGCTGATAACTCGTGAACAGCACGAAGGCGCGGCCGCGGCTGTGGGCCAGAATGCGCATCACTTCCTCGGAGGCTTTGGCGGTGAATGCGGGACTGCGCGGCTCCGGAAGGTGCTGCGGCACGTAAAACAGCGCCTGCTTCTGGTAATCGAAATGGCCGGGCACGATCAGCGTGCGCGGATTCTCCACGCCGAGCCTTTTCTGCACGTATTCGAACCCGCCGGACACCGCCAGGGTCGCCGAGGTCAACACCACCGTCTCGATCTTGCTGAACAGGCGCTCCGCCACGATTTCGGCCACTTCAATCGGGGTAGCTTGCAGAAAACAGCCGCGCCCGCGCCTTTCCACCCAATACACGTAGCGCTCGTCGTCTTCTTCCATCACGAACCGCAGCGCCATCCGGAGTTCGCCCGCGCGGCGGACGAGCGGCTGGATCTCCTCGGGGGGATTCTGCATTAACCGCAGGTGCGAACCGATCAGGTCGAGCACCGCCAGCAAATCCGAATAGGCTTCTTCGTTGGCTTCCCGAAAGGCGTCGCGTCCCTGGAACGCCACGCGCCGATCGACTTCGCCGAAGAGCGCGAAAAAAGCGGCCGCCAGTTCTTCCAGCCGGGACAGAATGCGGTCCAGCTCTTCGGTGCCGAATTTCTTCATCCGGCTCACGGCGGCGATATCGCGGCGCAGGTCCATCAGCCGGTAATTGCTCACCGCGAAGCCGAAATATTGTCCGGCGACGTCTTCGATTTCGTGGGCTTCATCGAAAACCACGGCATGATATTCCGGCAGAATGCCACCGTCGTAATTCTCGTCTTTTAGCGCCAGGTCGGCGAAAAACAAATGGTGGTTGACGATAACGATATCGCTGTCCATCGCCCGCTGGTGCATTTGGGTTATGAAACAGCGGTCGAAGTTGGCGCATTTCTGACCGGTGCAAAGGTCGCTGCGCGCGTCTATTTTCGCCCATGCCGTGGATCCTTCGGGCAGGGTCTTGATTTCCGCGCGGTCGCCAAGTTCCGTGGTCTTTTCCCAATTGCGAATGATCTCGAAATCCGCCACTTCCTCGAGCCCGCTCAGCACCGGGGCATTTTCGGCGTCGTAGATTTTCTGCCGGCAGGCGTAATTATTGCGGCCTTTCATATAGCAGACCTTCAATGGCCGGGGAAAATGTTGCTGCAAGAACGGGACGTCCTTGAAGAAGAGCTGCTCCTGGAGGTTCTTGGTGCCCGTGGAGACGATCACCCGCTTGCCCGATTGCAGCGCCGGAACGAGGTAAGCCAATGTTTTTCCCGTCCCGGTGCCCGCCTCGACGATCAGGTGCCGCTTGTCGCCGAGCGCCCGTTCCACGGCTTCCGCCATCTCCAGTTGGCCCCGGCGATATTCATATTTCGGGTGCCATTTGGAGAGCGTTCCATGCCTCGAAAAGAATTGACGCGCGCCTGCCGTGCGGGTCTGGATGGGCATGGGAATTGCTTCAATTTTAACAGGCGAGCCAGCGGTTCACGGTAAGCGCACCGCTTGCCGCGGCCGCGGCTCCGGAAGCGTTACACCTGCACCGGCCGTTCGCGCGCCGCCTGGCGCCTGGCAATCTCTTCGGCGTTCAATTTCGCGTCATAGATCGACCGCGGCTCGATCGATCGCGCTACTAACGTCGCCATGCCCGCCACAATCAGCAGAGGGAGGACGAACGACCGGTCTCGCCCGGTGAGTTCCATGAGAAGGACAATCGATGAAAGCGGCCCCTGGGTGGTCGCCGCGAGCATCGCGCCGGCGCCCAGCAGCGCGAACAGTCCGGGCGGCAATCCCGGCCACAGCCACGACCATGCCGCGCCGAGCGCGCCGCCGAGCATGGCCCCCACGGTCAAAGTGGGCGTGAACAATCCTCCAGGCGCGCCGGTGCGTGTCGCCAGTGCGACGGCCGCGGGCTTCAGCACGAAAAGCACGAGCAGGAGCATCGGCGCCACCGCGCCGGCAAAAGCCAACTGCGATACGTCCTTGCCATTTCCGAGTAACTGCGGAAACCAAACCGATATCACCCCGAGCAACCCCAATCCGCCTATGGGCAAAACGAGCCGCTCCCATCCTGACGGCCGGCCGCGATCGGCCCACATGATCAGGCGCACATACCAAACCGCGACCACGCCCACGACCGGCCCGGCCAGGAACGCCCACGCCACCGCCCCCGCGGAGTTCGAGAATGCCGGGAGGTGATAGGTCGGCGCGTCCGGCAGCGCGATCCAGGAAACGCCGGCTGCGATCGCCGACGCGAATAAGGCGGGCAGCACAAAACGCAGCGCCAGCATTCCACGCATCACTTCCAGGGCGAACAGAGCACCGCCCACCGGAACGCCGTAGGCCGCGCCCATTCCCGCGCCGGCTCCGCACGCCACCAGCAGGCGGCGCTGCTCGTCGGAGAGACGCCAACGGTCGGCAAACACATTCGCCATCACCGCCCCCGCCTGCTTGGGCGCGCCCTCGCGTCCCAATGACGTTCCCATGCCGACAATGACGATGGAAAGCACCGCGCTGCCGAGCGTCCTGAGTGCCGGCATTCGACCGGCATGGAACCAGATCGCCGCGGTGGTATCGATGCCGTTGCCGCTGGAAAGGTGCCGCAGAATCACCTGTCCCAGACCCGTGAGCAATCCAGCGCCCGCGAGCACCAGAATCCGATGGCGCGCGCTGGCGCCACCGGCGGCGTCCAGCAGATCGACACCCGATCCGCCCCACGCCAGCCGCTGCACCCATTCGAGGAGACGGGTCAGGATCGCGGCCCAAATTCCGGTGGTGGCGCCCGTCAGGGCGATCGCCGCCCAGAATCGAAACGCCCCTGGTTGCTGGAGCTTGGACGGTATCTTATCTAAGCCCGTGGTGCCGGGGTTGTCCACTCCACCACCTGCTTAATAGAATCGGGCTCGCGGCGCTCTTTGGAGCCGATGAATTCCTGCGGCGTGTAGCGCTGGGTAATCAACCGCTCGAGCAATCCGTTCCATTTCAGCCGCGCCTGCGCCAGGTGGCCGGCGCCCATCTGAAAATGGCCGCGAGCCGCGTTTACGCTGCCCAGCATGAGCTGATTTTTCAGCACCAACTGCCGGATCAAGGCGGCCCCGGGAATCTGCATAGGGCGATCCCCGCCCGGAATTCCGGTCAGCACGTACGCTCCGTTGATGGCCAGTGCGTCGAGCAGATTGAACTCCACCGAAGCGATCCCGCTGGCGTCGACGATCAGGTCCATCGGCCCGGAACTCTCGCCGATCTTATCCGCCTTCCCCTGCCGCCCATCCAGGTAATTGCCGCCGATGGCTTTGAGCCACAGCGGGCGCGCACTGGCCGCATCCACCACGTCCAAACCGAAGACTTCGCAGCCGCGAAGGCGCAGCACCATCGCCGCCAGCAACCCGACCGGACCTAATCCCGCAACCAGGCATTTCCGGCCGGCCGGCCAATCGGGCATTGCCGCCGCATCGGGCAAGCGCACCTTCTGCAACCGGATGGTTTCCTCAATCGCCTTCTCCACGATGGAAAGGGGCTCCAGCAGGACACCGGCGCTCTCCAGTTCCGGCGATACCCGAATCGCATACCGCTCCCGATCGACGGCGAATTCGGTCTGGTAACCGTCAAGCCCCTGAATCCCGCGCTCCCGGTAGGCGCCGGTCTCGCACATATCGGCGCGGTCCATCTGGCAGGGCGCGCACCGCCCGCACGGACGGCGCACCGTGAAGACCGCATAGTCGCCCTCCCGCACCATCTTCACCGCGGATCCCACGCCGACGACCTGACCGAACATCTCGTGGCCGATCACGAGCTCTTTCCGCCCCTCGGGCGGCTCCGACCGGCCCCCCGACAATTCCTCGCGGTCCGTCCCGCAGATTCCAACGCGGATCACCCGCAGTTTGATTTCGTCGGGGGCGGCGATGTTGGGCTCCGGCCGCTCCACGATGCCGGCTCCCGGCGTCCCCGGAACAATGGCGATGGCTTTCATCGTTTGGACCGTGTGGCCGTCCCGGCCGTTCCTTCCGGGGGCTCGGCCAGCAGGCGATCGAGACCATCCGGCAAGTGGTCGCGATTGTCCAGCGCCAGGCTCACTTGCCAGATCTGCCGATCGCTCAGCGATGCGCCGAACCCCGGCATGCCGGTCGTGCGAATTCCATTCTTGACCACCCAAAATGTGTTCCCGGCGCTGCCGCCCTTTTCGGGATGGGCCAAAAACTGGGGCGGTTTGGGAAACATCCCCTTGGCGAGCGGCGTCTCGCCCTGGCCGCGCAATCCGTGGCAAACGGAGCAAGTCTCGCGGTAGATCTTGACGCCCGCGGCCAGATTGCCTTCGTCTGCTGTAAACGGCACGCTGGTGGGCGCCTCTTTCTTCATACGGGCGGCTATCGCTCTCTGCGCGAGGAACTGCTCGAAAGGCATGGGCGCCGACGCCGTAGCCACGGGCGCATAACCCAAATCGAAATAAAGGAACACGCAGCCGGCAAGGAGCACGACTCCCAATAGTAGCCCGAGCAGGAATCTCATGGCGATACCCTCATCGGTGCTTTGACGGGCATTCCCGCTTCCACCGTTCGTTCGCCAACAGTGCGATTTACCCCCGAATGGTAAAATCTGACTGATTCATGGCATTTGCCGAGGTACCCGTATTAATCCCGTCCTACCAGCCCGGTGACGCCCTGGAAACGCTGGTCGATCAACTGATCGCGCGCGGCTTCGAGACCATCG
This sequence comes from Bryobacteraceae bacterium, assembly GCA_035509055.1. GTDB lineage: Bacteria > Acidobacteriota > Terriglobia > Bryobacterales > Bryobacteraceae > PALSA-129. The sequence continues at coordinate 47,507 of DATJMA010000027.1, forward strand.
TGGTGGTGAACGATGGCAGCGGGCCGGAGTTTGCCGCGATTTTTCAGCGCGCCGCCCGTTCGCCGCGTGTTCACCTGGTGGAACATGGGGTGAACCTCGGCAAAGGTGCGGCACTGAAGACGGGGTTGAATTACGCGCTGGTGAAATGCCCGAATGCCCGCGGCGTGGTTACGGCCGATGGCGACGGGCAGCACCATCCGGACGATATCGTGCGCGTGGCGGAGGCGCTGCCCGCCGGGGGAGACGCCCTTATCCTGGGAGTCCGCAGTTTCTCCGGCAGCGTCCCGCTGCGCAGCCGTCTGGGAAACAATCTCACGCGCGGCCTGATGCGCGTGATCGTGGGACAGAATCTGGCCGACACGCAGACGGGACTCCGGGGCATTCCGCTGCGGCTCATTCCGCACCTGTTGCGCGTTCCGTCATCGGGATATGAGTTCGAGCTGGATATGCTGCTGGCATGCAAGCACCAGGGCTTTCCGGTGGTTCAAGTCCCGATCCGCACGATTTATCTTGGCAACAACGAAAGCTCGCATTTTCATCCCATTCTCGACTCCATGCGGATCTATTTCCTGCTGCTGCGCTTCAGCGTCCTTTCCCTCTGTACGGCAGCGCTGGATAATGCCGTGTTCGCCATCGCGTTCACGCAAACGCACGACATCGCCCGGTCGCAGATCGCCGGGCGCCTGGTTGCGATGGTGTTTAACTACTGGGGCGCCCGCCGCACCGTTTTTCATTCGCAGCAGCCGCACGCGCGCGTGCTACCCAAGTATGTGGCGCTGGTGGCGCTGAACGGACTCGTCTCCTACGCCCTGATTCAATTCCTGCACCTTACCTTCGGAGTACACGCCGTCCCCGCGAAACTCGGCGCGGAGGCGCTGCTGTTCATCGCCAACTTTGCCATTCAGAGGGACCTCGTGTTTACGCGCCGTGAAACTACCGGAAAAGCCACCGATTGGGACCGCTATTACAAGAACGTAGTGCCCACCGCCCGCCTCACCCGCAAATACACCACGAAGGTGTTGCTGGACGCGATGACACGCTTCGCAGCTCCGGCCGAAGGCAGAACTGAGCTTTCGATCATCGAAATCGGCGGCGCCAACAGTTGCTTTCTCGACAGTATTCTCGCCGGCGTGGGCTGCCGGCAGTACGATATCGTCGATACCAACGCCTACGGGCTCTCTTTGCTCGAACCGCGAACGCGCGCCGACAATCGCGTGCGGCTGCACCAGAAAAGCGTGCTCGGCCTGGAGATGGAAGAGGCGGCCGACATCGTATTCAGTGTCGGGCTGGTGGAGCACTTTGACCGGGCGCGTACACGGGAGGCGCTGCTCTCGCACTTCGATGTGCTTCGTCCCGGCGGAGCGGCGATCATCACGTTTCCCACACCCACGTTGCTCTACCGGGTAACGCGGGGTTTGGCCGAGATGATCGGCGTCTGGCAATTTCCGGACGAGCGTCCGCTCAAGGCGCCGGAAGTGCTCGATACTGTCCGCGCCCGCGGAGAGGTGCTCCAGTTGAAAACTCTATGGCCGCTGATTCTGACGCAGGGGATGGTAGTAGTAAGGAAGCGAGGGGAAGGGCGGCCCGATCCGTTACACGGGCGCGAGGGAGTTGTTACAACTTCGACGCCTTGAGCATTCGGCACCGAAACGCACCGCTCTTTAGCTTCGAGCTCACGCCTCGGTAGGCGATTTCCGGGGCAATCCTGCCCGGTCCGGCCGCTTATTCAACTATAGGAGGCTCCCTATGGTTGTCCGCCCGTTGGTCGTAACCCTTGTGTTGCTCGCCGGATGGTCGGTGTGCGTCGCCGCCCCCGTTCCGGCGCGAGTCCTCGACTATCCTGCCGCGCACCTCCTGCCCGGCGAAGTGCCTGGCGCTCTGGCCGTGGATTGCCGCGGTTATACCTACCTCGCCGGTCAGCAGACCACGGCCGTGGGCGGACACGCCGCCGGATCTCTGTATGTGACCCGGATCGACCCCTCAGGTGAACGCCGGCTCTACACGGCATATCTGGGAGGTTCGGGACTCCAGCAGGTAACGGGTGCGGCGGTGGATGAAGATGGCTATCTATATATCGCCGGCTATACTTCCTCGCGCGATTTCCCCGTCATCGGCGGCGTGCAGAGCGCTCTTGCGGGACGACTCGACAGTTTCGTCGCCAAGCTCGATCCCAAGGGCCAATCCTGGGTCTTTTCCACCTATCTGGGTGGGACCGGCGACGATCTCGCCAGCAGCATTGCAGTCGACCGGCAAGCCAATGTATACATTACCGGCTCGACCAGTTCCGCCGATTTTCCGGTGAAGAACGCGGCCGAAGACGTGGCGCCGGGCGACTCCCGCGGCTTCCTGGCCAAAATCAGCGCCGATGGCGGGACGCTTTCTTATGCCACTTATCTCCGCGGCAGCGGACGCAGCGTGACGGTCGATTCCTCGGGCTCGGCTTACGTCGCGGGAAGCACGACGTCGGAGGGAAGCGAGCGGCCGTTCTGGCTGAAAACGACGACGGACGGATCGACCGGCGGTTCCTTCCACGTGCTCAACCAAGCTGGCGAAGCCACTTCGATCGCTCTCGACAGTCAGGGGGCTATCTATCTCGCGGGAGACACTGGCGGTGCCGCGCCGCTGGCTTTCGCCGCCAGGTTCGCTCCCAATGGCGAGCGCGTGTACTACACTACGGTGGCCGGAACGGACGGCGGGTCCGCGCCCTCAATTGGCGCCGATTCACTCGGCAACGCTTATGTCGCCAGCGGGCCTGCGGGTCTGTTGGTAAAGCTTTCGCCCGGCGGCGACCGGCAACTGGCCTCGGTGGATCTACCGCGGGGGAATTTGCGGATAGCGACTGCCGGTTCGGGCCGGGTGGTTGCGGCGGGCACGGCCATCACCGGTGAGGCGTACCTTTCCCGCGTCTCTACCTGCGCCTCGCCGGTGTCGCAATCCGCTAAGGTCATCCCGTCCTCGGGCGGTGCGGACGTCATCGCTCTGGAGAGCGCTCCGGAGTGCGAGTGGAAGCCGGCCGCCAGCGCGCCTTGGATCGAACTCGCCGAGGCGGCCGCCGGCAGCGATTCCCTGAGCTATCGCGTCGCCGTCAACCTCGGACCGGAGCGCACGGGAACCATCGAATTAGGCGATGAAAGCGTTACTGTTCGCCAGGAGGCGGGGACGCTTTCCCAGCCCACGAACGTCATTCGCGACAACCCCGGTTTCCGGACAAGCTCGCTCCCCGCCTGCGATGACTGCTCCTCGCCGCGTGCGGTCGACCTCGGCTTTTCGATCGATTTCTATGGACGGACCTTCTCCCAGGTCTGGGTCAACGCCAACGGCACGGTAAGCTTCGATGCACCCGGCGCTTCTTACACTCCGCGACCGCTCCATAGCCTCCAGCGGCCGGCGATTGCGCCGTTCTGGGCGGACGCCGACACGCGGCACGCGGCCCCCGGCGCGATCTCATATGGCAGCGATTTAGTGGATGGCCGGCCGGCATTTGGCGTGAACTGGAGCAATGTGGGCCGCTATTCCGGACTCGACAACGAGAGCAATGATTTCCAGTTGGTCTTGATCGATCGCAGCGACGCCGGCCCCGGGCAGTTCGACATCGAAATGAATTACGCGGGGCTCGCATGGGACGCGGGCGAAGCCAGCGGGAGCAACGCGGCGCGGGCCGGATTTACCAACGGGACCGGCCAACCGGGGACGTGGCTGGAACTGCCGGGGTCAGGAGAGCGCGCGGCGTTACTCGATGGCGGCAGCGATAGCCTTGCCGGCCGGCACACCTTCAGCGTGAGGACGGCGGAATCGACCGCGGCGGACCCTGGCGGCGCAGCCACGCGAACGGCGCGTTCCATCGCACCCGCCGCCCTGGTGGCTAAGCCCACCGCGCATGTGAGCGCCGGCGCCATCACGGAATATACGGTGCCGATTTCGAGCAGCGAGCCCTTCGGTATCACCGCCGGACCGGACGCGGCGCTGTGGTTCACCGATGAGGAAGGCTATATCGGAAGAATGACCACCGCCGGCGCGGTGACTTCGGCTCCCAACTACGACGGCAGCCAGATCGGCATCGTGGCCGGCCCCGATGGAGCGCTTTGGTTCACCGACACCACCAACAGTAAGATCGGGCGGATTAGCACGGCCGGCGCGATTACCGAGTATGCGACTCCCAGTTCGGGCAGCACTCCGCATTCCATCGCTTCCGGTCCCGATGGAAACTTATGGTTCACGGAATACGGCACCGGCAAAATCGGCCGCATCACCCCCGCCGGCGTGATTACGGAATACCCGCTGGCGCACTCCTACTATGAGCCGCAGGGGATCGCTTCCGGGCCGGATGGCGCGCTTTGGTTCACGGAATACCATGCCCAAGCCAACAACATCGGCCGAATCACCATCGCGGGCCAGATTACCGAATACCCGATTCCCACTGCCAATGCCGGGGCCGTCGGCATTGTAACCGGCTCTGACCACAACTTATGGTTCACGGAATATATCGGCAACAAGATCGGCCAGGTAAGCACCACGGGTTCGTTCCAGGAATTCCCGCTGTCCAGCACGGGGAGCGAACCGTACTTCATCGCGGCGGGGCCGGATGGCGCGCTGTGGTTTACGCAGTATGGCACCAGCCAGATCGGAACGATCACCGTCGGGGGTTCCATTACGGAGTACCCCATCCCCACCGCCAATGCGCTGCCGGCTGGCATCGTAGCGGGTCCGGACGGCGCCATCTGGTTTACCGAGTGGAATAAGAGCAAGATCGGCCGAGTCGTGACATCGGCCACCAATCCGCCCGCACTGAGCATTACCAAGACCCACACCGGAAATTTCAATCCCGGACAGCAGGGCGCCACCTACACGGTGACGGTTTCGAACACCGGCACCGGCGCCACCAGCGGCACGGTGGCCGTGACCGACCTCCTGCCAGGGGGCCTGACGCTGGTCTCGATGTCCGGCAGCGGCTGGAATTGCCCCAACGGCGGACCGGTCTGCACGTGCGGCAACGTCCTCGCCGCCGGCCAAAACTACCCCGCCATCACCGTCACGGTGAACGTGGCCGCCGCGGCGACATCCCCGCAAGTGAATTTCGCCTCCGTCACCGGCGGTGGATTGGCAGTGGTAGCCACGGCGAGTGATTCCACCATCATCAATTCGGCGCCGTCGCTTGGAACTCTCACGGAGTTTCTTACTCCGATCAGCAGCAGCGAGCCTTATGGAATTACCGCCGGGCCGGATGGTGCTCTCTGGTTCACCGACCTGGCAGGCTACATCGGCAGGATGACCACCAACGGATCGGCAACCGAAGCGGCCGATTACGATGCCAGCCAGGTCAGCATCGTCACCGGTCCCGATGGCGCGCTGTGGTTCACCGATACGGGCAACAATAAGATCGGGCGCATCACCGCCGCCGGCGTGGTTACCGAGTATGCCACGCCGACCACCAGCAGTGCCCCGCATTTCATAATCGTTGGGCCCGATGGGAACTTGTGGTTCACGGAATATGGCACCGGCAAAATCGGCCGTATCACCCCCGCGGGCGTGATCACCGAGTTCCCGCTGTCCCATACTTACAACGAGCCGCAGGGGATCACCGTTGGGCCGGATGGTGCGCTCTGGTTCACGGAGGCCCATCCCCAGGTCGACAGCATCGGGAGAATTACCACGGCGGGCGTGGTCACAGAGTTTGCATTGCCCACTGCCAGCGCCAATCCGGTGGGGATTGTCACCGGTCCGGATGGCAACTTGTGGTTCACGGAGTATGGCGGAAACAAGATCGGGCAGATGACTACGGCGGGCGTATTCACGGAGTTTCCTCTGCTGAGTTCGGGAAGCGAGCCATGGACCATGGTGCTGGGGCCGGACGGGGCGATGTGGTTCCTGCAATATGGCACGGGCCAGATCGGCAGAATCACTACCGGCGGTCTGATCACGGAGTACAACATTCCCACGGCGAACGCGCTGCCGGCGGGTATCACGGTTGGACCCGACGGCGCCATCTGGTTCACCGAATGGAATAAGGGCAAGATCGGGAGGGTTGTCGCGGGCAATACCGATCCTCCGGTGCTAAGCATCGCCAAATCGCACAGCGGAAATTTCGCGCCAGCCCAGCAAGGCGCTACCTATTCGGTGACGGTATCCAACGCCGCAGCGGCCGGTCCAACCGCGGGCACGGTGACAGTTACGGAGATGCCGCCCGGCGGCATGACACTGGTGTCTATGGCGGGGGATGGATGGAACTGCCCGAACGGCGGCAACGCCTGCACGCGCCAGGACCCTCTAGCGGGTGGCAACAACTATCCTGCCATCACCGTCACGGTCAACGTAGCTTTGAACGCCACCACCCCGCAGGTGAATGCGGTAAGCGTGGCGGGCGGCGGCTCGGGCCCGGCCAGCGCGAGCGATTCCACGACAATCGAATCCGGGGTATCCGTCGGAACCCTCACCGAATATCCGGTGCCCATCACCGGTAGCGAGCCGTATGGCATAACCTCGGGGCCGGATGGCGCCCTATGGTTTACCGACCTCGCAGGCTACATCGGCCGAATGACGACGGCTGGTTCGGTGACCGAAGCGGCCGACTATGATGCCAGCCAGGTCAGTATTGTCACCGGTCCCGATGGCGCTCTCTGGTTTACCGATACCGGCAACAATAAGATCGGGCGCATTAGCACCGGCGGGCTCATCGCCGAGTATGCCACTCCCACAACCGGCAGCGCCCCGCACTTCATCGTCGTCGGGCCCGACGGGAACCTGTGGTTTACGGAATACGGCACCGGCAAAATAGGCCGCATCACTACCGCGGGGGTGATCACCGAGTTCCCGCTGTCGCATACTTACAACGAGCCGCAGGGGATTACCGTAGGGCCGGATGGCGCGCTATGGTTCACCGAGGCTCATCCTCAGGTCGACAGCATCGGAAGGATTACGACGGCGGGCGTGGTCACGGAATTCGCCATTCCGACGGCCAGCGCCAACCCGGTGGGGATCGTCACCGGTCCGGATGGCAACTTGTGGTTCACCGAGTATGGCGGAGACAAGATCGGGCAGATGACCCCGGCGGGGGTATTTACGGAGTTTCCGCTGGCGAGTTCGGGCAGCGAACCGTGGACCATGGTGCTGGGGCCGGACGGAGCTATGTGGTTCCTGCAATATGGCACCAGCCAGATTGGCAGGATCACTACCAGCGGGCTCGTTACGGAGTACAACATTCCCACGGCGAACGCGTTGCCGGCGGGCATCACGGTGGGTCCCGACGGCGCCATCTGGTTCACCGAATGGAACAAGAGCAAGATCGGCCGGATCGTGCAGGGCCAGGCCGATCCTCCGGTCCTGACGATTGCGGTCACCCACGACGGATACTTCACACCATCCCAGAAAGCCGCCACTTACACTTTGATGGTGGCGGACTCCGCCGGCTCCGGGGCCACTACAGGCACGGTGACGGTGAACGATTCCGTTACTTCCGGACTCACGCTGGTCTCGATGTCGGGCGACGGATGGAGTTGCCCGGCCGTGAGCAGCGGAGCGCCGTCCGGCTCCTGCACGCGGAATGACGTCCTGACCGCAGGCCAGAACTATCCCGCGATCACTGTGACGGTAAATGTCAACGGCAGCCCCAACTCGCCGCAAGTGGACGAAGCGACCGTGGCCGGCGGAGGCTCGGCTCCGGCGAGCGCCAACGATGCCGCGATCGTCACCTCGTTGACGGTCGGATCGTTCACCGAATACAAGCCGCTGACGGCCGGCAGCGGACCCAATCGCATCGTGACCGGTTCGGACGGAGCGTTGTGGTTCACCGAGTACATCGCCAACAAGATCGGCCGGCTGACCACCGCCGGAGCGTTCACCGAGTATACCGTGCCGACCGCGGCGAGCCAGCCCACCGGAATTGCCGCCGGGCCGGATAATGCGCTTTGGTTCACGGAAAGAAATGGCAACAAGATCGGCAAAATCACCACCGGCGGCGTCTTCAGCGAATACAACATTCCGACCGCCGGCAGCGAGCCGGTCGAAATGGTAGCCGGCCCGGACGGAGCATTATGGTTCGTCGAGTATGGGACCGGCAAAATCGGGCGAGCCAGCGTTTCGGGAGTGATTACCGAATATCCGCTGGCGCATTCCTACTACGAGCCGTTCGGCATCACCGCCGGACCGGATGGTGCGCTTTGGTTCACCGAATACCACGTGCAAGCCAATAATATCGGCAGGATCACTACCGCCGGCGCGATCAGCGAATTTGCCATACCCACCGGCAGCGCCGGCCCCATCGGCATCGTCACCGGACCCGACGGCGCCCTGTGGTTCGCCGAATCCAACGGCAATAAGATAGGCCGGATCACGTTAAACGGCGTGTTCAGCGAGTACCCGATACCGAACAGCGGCAGCGGACCGGCGGACCTGGTCGTTGGTCCCGATGGCGCGATCTGGTTCACGGAAGAGGGAGCCAACATGATCGGCCGAATGACCGCCGACGGTGTGCTGGCGCAATACGCCATCTCCACCAACAACAGCGAACCCATCGGCATCTCGGTCGGTAGCGACAACGCCGTCTGGTTCGCGGAATACAACGGCGGCAAGATCGGGCGCACGCCGGTGGGCGGGCCGGTGGTGCCGGTGCTGTCGATTACCAAGACCCATGCGGCGAACTTCCAGCCGGGCCAGCAGGGCGCTGCCTATACCGTCACGGTATCGAACGTAGTAGGCGCCGGCAGCACTTCAGGAACGGTGACTGTCACCGAGAACCTGCCTCCCGGTATGACGCTGGTGTCGATGGCCGGTACCGGTTGGACCTGCCCCGGCGCCACCTGTACCCGCAGCGATGCTCTTCTGCCCGGAGCCAGCTACCCACCCATTACCGTCACGGTAAACGTGACGTCGGCCCTGCCGGAGGAAGTGATCAACCAGGTGAGCGTCGCGCTCGCGGGCGTAGTGCAGGCCACCGCCAGCGATCTGACCATTATCGGCCCCTACAGCCCCTGCGATGTCACCAAAGCAGGAAACACGACCGTGGCCGATGTCCAGATCATCGTCAATGAGGCGCTGGGTCTCGCAGCCGGATCGAACGATCTCAATGGAGACGGAGTTCTCAATGTGGTGGATATCCAAATTGCCATCGACGCGGTGCTGGGCTTCGGATGTGTCGTCCAATAGGCTATGCGAGAATGTGCTTCGGTGTCCCCGGCACAGCTCAGATCGGCGGGTCTCTATTCGACGGCCGCGGCCTGGTTGCTTTTGTGCGCGGCGCCGGCGCTGTTTGGCCAGCAATATCCTTTTCTTCCCGTTCCGGGAGCCCCGAAGAATGTCCGGACGTTGTTTCAGGACTCGCTGGGACGTTTGTGGGTGGGCGGAGATCAACTCGCCTGTTTCGATGGAACGCGTCTTTTCTCTCTTGCGGATTATGGCTTTCCGTCCGGACCGGCGTATTCCATCGCCGAGGATACCAGCGGCGTCATCTGGATAGGCGCCGACACCGGGCTGTACCGCTTTGCGAACGGCCATACGGAGGCCGTGAGCAGCGGCGTATTCGTCAGAGTTGCAGCCCCAACTCCCGACGTCATCGTCGCGGCCATGGGTCCGGCTGGGAAAGGCGTTCCGGTCGATGCGACCCTGGTAAAGATCTCGCGGGCCGGCAAGCAATGGAAAACCGAACCGATCGTAGACCTCGAGGGCACCGGACTTTTCGAACCCGATCGTACCGGGCACTTCCTTTATCCCTATCCAGGCGGGTGGAAAGAGTTTACCGGCGAGGACGTGGCTCGCTGGCGGCCCGGGACGCAGTTTCCGCAAACCTTCCACGCGGCGGAAGGATTCAATCCCAACGTTCCGGCCGCGGGGCCGACGCGCACTCTCCGCGATCGCTTCGGCTGCATTTGGGTCGCCTCGGAAAGCATGGACCTGTATAGCTGCGGCGACGGCCACTTTTCGCAGCCGCCATTTTCGAGCTTGCGCTCGACCTTGAGTGAGGCCCCCGACGGTTCCATGATCCTGGTTGGTTACAGTATCCTGGCGGTTGGACGGCCGGGACATTATCTGGTCGCCCGCGCCGCGAACGGCCTGCCGGTAGTGTTCACGGCGATCGAAGCCAAAGACGGCACCATCTGGCTGGGAGGAGCGGAGGGCCTTTACCGTTTCCCATCGCCGTTCCGCATGGAGTATTGGACGGCGCGAGATGGCATCGACAACCCATGGGCCGTGCAGCGCAAAGGCGAACAGATTTATGCCGGCCTCGACCACACCATTGGGGTGCTCGACCGGAATCGCCAGCACTGGCAGGGGCTGGCGCCATTTCCAACCGGCATCGGACAGGTAATGAATTTGCTGCCGCTGCCGGACGGGAATTGGTTGGTGGCGCTCAACCCCGGAGGCGCGGTAATCGCCCGGCCAGATGGCACGGTCATTGCACGTACTCCCCCCGCGAACGGCTCCTATGGATTGCGGCTGGCTGCTGCTCAAGACGAATTCTGGCTGGGAGGCATCGGGCTGGGGCTGATGCAGCGCGGCGGTTCGACCTTGCACTTTGCCAACCACTACCTCCTCACCCAGCCCGCCGGCAACGTGCTCGACGTTCAAAACGAAGAGCACACCCACCGGCTCTGGGCCTGTTATAACGGCGGCCTGACCTTCCGCGATGCGGACGGAACCTGGCGCGAGATCACCACCAAGGACGGTTTGCTGGTAGACCCTTGCTGGTCGCTTGCGGCGCTTCCCGATGGCGACGTTTGGTACGGCTACTACACCACGCCGGCATTCGCCCAAATTCATCCTCTCGGCAATGGGCGGTATGCGGTCCATCAGTTTCACGAAGGCGGCGGGATTCGCGATGCCGAGAGCCTCAACTTCGATGTCGATAGGCGGGGATGGTTGTGGCGCGGCGGCAACAAAGGGCTGTCGGTAGCGGACGAGGCAAACGCCAAGGAGGGCCGTTGGCTGTTCCTCGATCAATCCGACGGGCTATCGGGCGTGGGAGTCAACTCCGGAAGTTACTTTGCCGATCGCGACGGCTCCGTCTGGATGGGAATCGACATGTCGATTTTTCATTACTCGCCCCCCGACGATTTAATGACCCCGCGTTTCGCTCCGCGGATTTTTGTTTCCGCCTACTCCTGGAATGGGTCGGCCCCGAGGATGGCGGATGCCGTCGAAACCGTGCCCCATGGCGTCAAAGTAGTAGCGCACATCGGATCTCTGCAATTCGACCGGCGCAACGGCATGATGCTGCGGTATCGCATTCGGCCTGACGAGACTTCATGGCGGGAGTCGTTGAGCCTCGATCTGTCTCTGGGCGCGCGCGCTTCGGGAAGGCATTCGTTGGAAGTCCAGGCACGGTTACTTTCCGGCCCATGGTCGCCAATTTTAAACCGTTCTTTCGTGGTAACTGTTCCGGTGTGGCGTTCGGCGCGATGGCTGTTTCTCTATTCTCTCGCAGCCACGCTATTCACACTGGCGGCTTATTTTTGGCATCGCCGGCGCGCGGAGGAAGAAGCCAACCTCTTGCCCGACCTGACAGGACTGCGCGCCCGCGCACTGTTGCCGGAGGTCGGCGAACTGGCGGGCACGGTATTGGAACAGCGCTTCGAGGTTCGCGGCCTGCTGGCGCGCGGCGGTTTTGCCAACGTGATGGACGGTTATGATCGCCGGCAGAGAAAACGCTGCGCCGTGAAGATTTTTCGCAGCGAGGTGGGAGATGCGGAGTGGATTCACCAGCGCTTCGACCAGGAGGTTGCCTCTCTGCAACAGGTGCGTCATCCCAACGTAGTTTCGATTTACGCTCATGGCGGCACGCCTTCCGGCGCGCCGTACCTGGTGATGGAATTCCTGGAAGGCAGGACCTTGCGCGCAGTGCTCGAATCCGGCCCCATGGCACCCTGGCGCGCGGCGCGGCTGCTGCGGCAGATCGGCAGCGCGCTGGACGCCATCCACGCGCTGGGCATCTGTCACCGCGATGTGAAACCGGAAAATATCGTGGTCCGGCGGGACGGGTCTCGCGATGAGGAATCGGTGCTGATCGATTTCTCCATCGCTATCGTGAAGGACGCGAACGAAACTCTTTGCGGGCTTTCGCGCGCCGCCGGCAGCTTCGACTACATGGCGCCGGAACAGGCCATTGGCTACGCGGAGGCTTCCACCGATATTTACAGCCTGGCGAAGGTTGCCGTGGAAGTGCTCACCGGACGCCGTCTGGCGCAGTTACTGCCGGCGGCGGCGCTCGACCTTGGCGTGAGAACGCGGGAACTACTGAAAAGCCTGGAACTGAATCTCTCGGACGAAGCCATCGAGCTAGTCGCCGGCGCCCTGGAATTCGACCCCTCCAGAAGGCCTCACGTAGCAGGCTGCTTCGTCAATCCTCTGGCCAGGGACCTGGAGCGGGACGCTTCCAGGCCAGTCACGTGATGGGATGGTTCCGGCGCGAGGCTCTTGCGCTTCAGCCACCGCAGGCCTTTGTCCCAGCGGAAACGCACCTGCTTGAAGGTGAGCCCGGTTTCGCGAGCAATCTCGTCCAGGGTGAAGCCGCTGAAGTAATGCATGTCTACCACACGAGCGGCGTCGGGATATTCGGCCTCCAGTTTCTCCATGAGGAGGCCGATTCCCACGATTCGCTCTGCTTCGTCGAGCGATGTCCCGATGATGGGGTCGCACTCGTCGAGCGGAACGGAGCTCGCTCCCTCGCCGCGGCACAGGCACAGCCTCTCGCGCGCCATGTCGGTTAGCAGCCGCCGCATTGCGAGGCTCGCCAGGGCGTAGAAATGCTGCCGGTCCTGAATGCGCCAGCCGCCTTTCGACAGCCTGCGTGCCCATAATTCATTAATCAATTCCGTTCGCGAGAGAGGCGCCGCGGGACCTTCGCGGCGAAGAGCGCGCAGAGCGATCTCGCGAAGCTTCGGCAAGATCTCCCCCACCAGCGCGTTCGCGGCGCCGGTATCGCCTTTCATGAATAACTGGAGGCGCTCGGTTAGAGACTGATTACGCACCATTACTTGCGGCTTTCGGTACATTATCACAATCTCTATGAGTTTTTAGTGACCGTCCAATTGTAAAAAGGTTTGCAACGATACAATGACGGCGTTACATCCGCAACGCCATAGTCCAGGCGCCTTCTAATTCGAGCAGACGTTTTTTCATCGGCAAGCCGCCTCCGTATCCCGTCAATTTTCCGCTCGACCCGATCACGCGGTGGCACGGCACGATGATCGCGACCGGATTGCTCCCGTTTGCCGCTCCCACCGCGCGGACCGCCGCCGGACGTCCGACCGCTTCCGCTACTTGCGCATAGCTCCGGGTTTCTCCGTAGGGGATTTTCACGAGGTGATTCCACACGCTCAGCTGAAATTCCGTTCCTTGCATGTCCAAAGGGACGGAAAATGTGCGCAACTGACCGGCGAAATACGCGCGCAACTCCTCAGCCGCCAAATTCATCCATGTATTGTGATCATTTCTTTCGCCTTTCGGTTCGGCGAAACTGTGAAATTCGAGTGCCCGGAGTCCTGAATTGCTCGCAACCAGACGGATTGTCAAATCGTCTACGATGTTTACCTCGGTCCACTGCACCATGACCACAGTGTGCCACGTCCGCACGGTGACGGATCGCGCAAATGCTTGCGATGCACGGATTTTGGGGTGCGAATCGCGTAAGCCACCTGTTATAATTATTACCATCCTTCGCTATGCCTCTTAAGCCGATCACGCCGAATCAGGGCGCGGAAAAGAAAATATTCCTGCTCAAGCCGCGAGGATTTTGCGCTGGTGTGGTGAGAGCCATCGATGTGGTAAAAATCGCCCTGGATCTCTACGGTCCGCCGGTTTACGTCCGAAAAGAAATCGTTCACAACAAACATGTTGTTGATGAATTACGCGATGCGGGCGCGGTTTTTGTGGAAGAACTCGACGAAGTTCCCGAGAGGGGCCGGGCGATTTTCAGCGCCCACGGCGTGGCGCCGTCGGTTCGCCGCCAGGCGGCGGAGCGCAAACTGGATGTCATCGACGCCACTTGTCCGCTGGTGACGAAAGTCCACCTGGAAGCCGTGCGCTTCGCCCGCGACGGGTTCAGCATCGTACTGATCGGCCACAAAGACCATGACGAGGTGATCGGCACCCTCGGTGAGGTTCCCGACCGCAGCTACCTGGTGGAAACGGTCGAAGACGTGAACCGCCTGGAACTTCCCGATCCGACGCGTGTCCGCTACCTGACCCAAACCACTCTGAGTCTGGATGAAACCCGCGATATTATCGTGCGACTTAAAGAGCGTTTTCCCTTTATTCAAGGTCCTCCCGCACAGGATATATGTTACGCTACCGAGAATCGGCAGATGGCCGTGAAAGCCATTTCGGAGTTCGTGGATCTGCTCTTGGTGGTGGGATCGCAGAACAGCTCGAATTCCAAGCGCCTGGTGGAAGTAGGGCAGAATTTCGGAGTTAAATCGCACCTGGTAAACGATTGCGGCGATATCGACCCGCAGTGGCTGAAAGGCGTCAAGAATGTGGGGGTCACGGCAGGAGCGTCCGCGCCCGAGCACCTGGTCGAAGAATTGATGCAATTCTTAAAGGACGCGAGCTTCCATGCAATGGAGGAAGTGGAACTGGTAGACGAAGACGTGCGATTTTCATTACCATCGGAGCTGACGATTACGATCCAATGAGTGCGCCCGTCCAAATCGGCAATGCATTGGACTCGGCGGCCGAACTGGCGATTCGCCGGGCCGCCGGATGGCTCACGAGCCTTCAGCAGCGCGATGGCCACTGGTGCGCCGAACTCACCGCCGACACCACCCTCGAATCCGATTATATTCTTTTCCAACTGTGGCTTTATCCGCCGCAAAGCGGTGTTTGGGAACCGGAAACCCGTTCGCTCGTGGACAAGGCCGCGCGCGCGATTCTGGATCGCCAGCTCCCCGATGGCGGCTTGAACATCTACACCGGCGGCCCGTCGGAAGTGAGCGCCTCGGTCAAGGCATATTTCGCGCTCAAACTGGCTGGAATTCCACTCGGTGACGAACGCATGGTTCGCCTGCGCGACCGGATTCTGGAGCTTGGCGGGATTCAGGCAGCCAACAGCTACGTCAAAGTCAATCTCAGCCTGTTTGATCTCTATCCCCGGAAATATTGTCCCAGCATTCCGCCCGAAGTAGTCCTGTTGCCCTTCGATTTCCTGTACCAGATGTCGGCCTGGACCCGGGCCATCGTGGTGTCGCTTTCCATTCTTCATGCCGCCAACCCGCGCAAACCGGTGCCCGAAGGCTTCCATCTCGACGAAATCTGGAAACCCGGCGCGAGTCCCGAATGGTCGTTCCAAAAGGACCGCCAATGGCTCACCTGGCACAACATTTTCCTCAGCGCCGATTGGTTTTTGAAGTGGTGGGAGCGCCGGGGCTCGAAAAGCATTCGCCGTAAAGCCATCGAAAAAGCCAAGGATTGGATGATCGAACGCCTGCGCCACTCCGAGGGCTTGGGCGCAATCTATCCGCCCATGATGTACTCGGTCATGGCGCTCGACGTTCTCGGCTATCCCAAAGACCACCCACTGCGCGCCGAAGCTCTTCGCCAGTTCAACAACCTGATGGTGGATGACGACGATCGGTTCTTCTTCCAGCCCTGCTTCTCACCGGTCTGGGATACGGCCATCGGTCTTTATGCTCTCGGCCAGACGGATTCCGAGCACGCGGCGCTGCGCCAGGCAACCGATTGGCTGCTCACCAAGGAAGTGCGGCGCAAAGGGGATTGGTCGGTCAAGCGGCCCAATACCGAACCCTCCGGCTGGGCCTTCGAATACGCCAACGAGTTCTATCCGGATGTCGACGACACCGCCATGGTGATGCTGGCGCTCGGCACCGCGCGCGGGTCGGATCCAGCCGCGCAGGACGCCTGCCACCGGCGCGCGCTCGACTGGCTGTTCGCGATGCAATCCTCCGATGGCGGGTGGGCCGCCTTCGACGCCGACAACAACTGGGAGTTCCTCAACAAGGTTCCTTTCGCCGACCACAACGCCATGCTCGATCCCACCTGCCCCGATATCACGGGGCGTGTGCTGGAAGCGCTGGCGGCCCACGGCGTGGACCGCAATCATCGCGCCGTCCGCCGCGGGGTGGACTGGCTGGTGCGCAATCAGCAGCCGGATGGAAGCTGGTACGGCCGCTGGGGCGTGGCTTACATATACGGCACCTGCTTTGCTCTGCGCGGGCTGGCCGCGTCCGGCGAAAGCGATCGCGAAGCCCACGTCCTGCGCGGCGGAGAATGGCTTCGTTCCATACAAAATGCCGACGGCGGATGGGGCGAGAGCTGCGCCAGCTACGATAATGGCACCTTCACCCCCGCCGAAAGTACTCCCTCGCAAACCGCGTGGGCCCTCATGGGCCTGATCGCGGGCGGCGACGACGGCAGTTTGAGCGTCCAGCATGGGATCGAATACCTGCTGGAAACG
The DNA here is from genome assembly GCA_035509055.1 of Bryobacteraceae bacterium. GTDB lineage: Bacteria > Acidobacteriota > Terriglobia > Bryobacterales > Bryobacteraceae > PALSA-129. The sequence goes on from DATJMA010000027.1 coordinate 63,906, forward strand.
CAGCGCGCGGATGGAAACTGGGACGAGGAATTGGCCACGGGCACGGGTTTTCCCAAAGTTTTCTACCTCAACTATCACCTGTACAAGGACTATTTCCCCCTGCTGGCGCTGACTTCGTTCGTGAAGTCCCGCTCCCGTTCGCAGGCATGACCTCACGGCGATTCGCGGTGAGCTGATGGCGGCACAGGAAATCTTTCACGATGCCAGGTAATTTCCCCACTCAGCGGGATCAACTGTGGCGCGGCCCCCGAGGTCCGATGCCGGCCCCCTTTAAACCAGAAGCGGCAGGAATCGCATGGAAAGCGGGACGGGGTCGTGCGCGGGCCGGGGGGCCTTCCCGACCAGGGAGCGGGGAATGAAACGCGCGCTCGTCACCGGCGCCTCGGGATTCATCGGCTGGCACGTTGCGCGAGTCCTCATCGAGCGCGGATATGGCGTGCGCGCCCTGGTTCGCCCTGGAAGCCGGGTGGACGGGCTGGACGTCGAACCGTTCCCCGGCGACCTCCGCGATGCCGAATCTGTGGCGCGCGCCGCCGGCGGCTGTGAACTCGCCTTCCACGTGGCGGCGGACTACCGCCTGTGGGCCAGGGATCCACGCGAGATGTACCGCTCCAATGTCGATGGAACCCGCAACCTCCTCGAGGCCGCGCGCAACGCGGGCGTCGAACGCGTGGTCTACACCAGCACCGTCGGCTGCATCGGCATGCACGAGGGCATCGGCGACGAGACCACCCCGGTAACCCTGGCCGGCATGCACGGCGATTACAAGCGATCCAAATTCCTGGCGGAACAAGTCGCCCTGGAATTCGCCCACTCGGGTCTTCCGGTAGTGATCGTAAACCCTACAGCGCCCATTGGCGACCATGACGTGAAGCCTACGCCCACCGGCAAAATCGTCCTCGACTTCCTGAAAGGCCATATGCCGGCGTTCATCGATACCGGCCTCAACATCGTCGATGTCCGCGATGTCGCCGAGGGCCACTGGCTCGCCTGCGAGCGCGGCAAGCCTGGCGAGCGTTATATTCTGGGAGCCGAGAATCTGACTCTGGCGCAGATTCTCCAGGTGCTGGCATACCTGACCCAGCGCAAAGCGCCCACGGTACGGCTGCCCTATGCGGTCGCCTTGTGCGCCGGGGCGTGCAGTACAGCGTGGGCGAATCTCACGGGCATCGCGCCGCGCGTCCCGCTGGCAGCAGTCCGCATGGCGCGCGAGAAAATGTGGGTGACAAGTGAGAAGGCCAGGCGCGATCTGGGTTTCGCACCTGGCCCCGCCAAAGAAGCGCTCGCGCGCGCGGTGGAGTGGTTCAGCGGATCGGGACGGATGTCGCGGGTGGCCTAGTTTTCGCCGGTGCCCACCGAAGAGCCCCACACTGCCGAACTGCCCCACACCGCGGAGGAACCCCATACCGCGGAACTGCCCCAAACAGCGGAACTGCCCCACACGGCCGAGGAGCCCCATACCGCGGAACTGCCCCAGACCGCCGAACTGCCCCATACCGCGGAGGCGCCCGTCGGCATGAGAACATTCGAGCCCCATACGGCCGAGGTTGCCATCGCGGAATTCGACCACCACGCGGTGGCGAGGTTGGGTATCAGGTACGCGGTCTGCAACAGGTAGTTGTATTGCACCTGCGGAGACAGCGCCGTCTGAGTTACCGTCTGGTTGTTCTGCAAGGCATTGGCGATGTTTAAGTACCCCGCCCCGATCGTGAAGATGTCGTAGAAGTCCACGTAAGTTTCGCCGGTGGTGGGATCGTACACCGAGCTGGAAAGCGGGAAATTCTTGTTGGCGGTTTTCATCAGCCGGGCTTTGATGGTGTCCGGCGTGAGGCTGGGCTGGTTTTGGAGCAACAGGGCCACCGCGCCGGAAACCACCGGCGTGGCCATGCTGGTGCCACTGAGGGTGAAGTAGTAAGGGCCTCCGCTTACCGGCGAGGTGGTGTAGGAAGAAGGCTGCACCACGTTTCCAGGGTACGCCGCTTCCAGGGTCGAGCCCGGCGCGAGCAGCGAATCCACCAGGTTGCCGGGCGCCACGATATCCGGCTTGACGGTCATATCGATAAACGTGGGTCCGCGCGAGCTGTAGCTGGCGATGCGGTCGTCTGAATCCGGATATGTCTCCATAGTTTTCATGCAGCCCACGGTAATGGCGTAGGGGCTGTTACCGGGGGAAAGGATGGTGGAGTATCCGTCGCGGCCCAGATTGCCCGCCGCGATCACTACCACGATGCCGCTCTGCCATGCCGCCTGCACTGCGCGGCACAGCGGGTCGAGGGTGCAGCTCTCGACGATGGGCCGGCCCAGCGACAGATTGATCACGCGAATGTTGTACTTGTTCTTGAGCGCGATGGCTTGCTGGATGGCGGCAATCACTTCGCTGTCGCTGCTTTCGCCATTGGCGTCGAGCACGCGCAGGTCGATGAGGTTGGCATTCGGGGCTATACCCTTGAAGGTCCGGTACGCGCCCACGGTTTCCGACGAGCGGCCGTTGCCCGCCGCGATTCCGGCGACATGCGTCCCGTGGCCATAATCGTCGAACTGTACGCCGCCGGGAGCGAAGCTCTGCCGGTACACCACGCGCGATTCGCTCGAGTATTTGCCGGTCAGATCGGGATGCTGATAGATGCCGCTGTCGATGATGGCGATGCCAACGCCAGTGCCGTCGAGCCCCGAATCCCAGGCGTAGGACGCGCCCACGGCGGCGGCGGTGTAATCGAGCATGGGACGCACGGGCCGGTCGAGCGAGATGTAAGCGACGTTCGACTGGTTGGAGGTGGCAACGATATCCGTCCCCGTCAAAGTGGCGGCAGCGCCGTTGATCACGCCCAGTAAATCCGTGACCACCCCTCCGACAAGTTTCAGCACGGGGCAGAGAAGTCCTCCCAACAGTCCGGTGGTGCAGCTGGTGGATTGCTGCGAATTATATTGAATGATAACGTTGACCGGAGTTGAGGAATTGTTGAGCAGGGGCAGCAGGTCAGGGGAAATCTTGGAGTTGTTGGCCAGCGCAGACCCTACCGAAAGGAGCGCCAACCAGACAATGGCCGAATTGCGAAGCGTGCGAATCATGCCCCGGAAAATGCACCCGGGTGTCCAAACAGACAATGTACCAAGTCATTGATTTTAAATAGTACTGTTGGTTTTATCCCCAGTACTCGCGACTGCCAAGTTGTCACCTGGCGCGTGACAGGCTGTCCGGCCGGCCGAGGGGCCGGGGGACCTATTTCACGTCGAGAAACGGCGAGTCGTCGCTCTCCTTATAAGGCGTGAGCCGTGGGGGGATCGCGTCCGGCTCGAGCAGCCACACCGACCGGCCGGGGTAGTATTTCCGCAGATCGGCGTTCTGCGAAATGCGGTCGAGCGCCATGACCACGGGCGCGCGGTCGATATCGGCGGCGTTGTGAATCCACTCGTGGTACTGATGCTGGGGGCTGTAGCGCACGAAGACCAGCTTCTTGCCGGGAATCGCCGCCAGTTGCCGGTCGATGGCCAAACGCCCCTCAGGATCGCCGAAATTCACATAGTCCCAGCTTTCGAAATGACGCATGGCGAGGTAGATGCGATCGTTGCCGAGCGCGTGAAGCCCATAGAAAAAGAGGAAATGCGCGCCCGCGAGGTACAGCAGCACGCGCGCGCCTTCCGGAGCGACGCGGCTCAGCCTTTCGAGCCCGATTATCGCCGCGAGCAGCAGGAGACAGGCCGTAGACGCCACATATTGGGGGAAAAAGTAGGGGTAAAACGTGGTGCCGAGGGTGAATAACAGCACCGTAGCGGCAAGCCAGAGGAAGCGGCGCTCGCGAAGGCTCGGCAGAAAGAAGGGCAGCGCGAGGTAGAGCGGCGCCAGCAGGAAGAAGCGATAGAATCGCAGGCGCATGGCCCAACGATCGAAAAACGGACCGGCGTTATCATGCGCCTCGGTCTGTCCTTCGTAGGTCAGGCGCTGCTGACGCGTCAGATCGTTATGGGCCACGGGAGCGGGCTGGAACGTGAACGTGGTCGGGACACCATATTGATAGCGGCTCTCCGCGTAGGGAATCGAGGTCCAACTCCCCGTGACGGCGTGGGCGTGTAAGAGCGTGATCGCCAATGCCGCGAGCACCGGCGCTCCCGCCGGGGGCGCCAGTTTCAGCAGCTTCCGCCAGTCCGGCAAGAGGAATGCAGCGGCGGCGATCCACAAAAAGATGGACTCATAAGGGCGCGTCAACATGTGGATTCCCAGTCCGGCGCCCAGCAGCGCGGCATTGCGCGTATTGGGCGCGCTGCGCAGGCGGGGCAGGGATCCGAACACCAGGCATCCCGCCGCCGCGGAAACCGCACCTCCCCAATAGATGTTCATCCACTCGTTGAGCGGCCCGAACTCGGCGACGGCGAGCAGCCCGCCCATGAGCGCCCACACCGGGGTGGTCCAGCCGCGCAGCATCCAATACGCCAGCGCGCAGAATGCTCCGACTCCCAACGCCACGCCCGCCCACGGATGACCGAACAGGTCCCAGCCCAGCGCCAGAATCAGCCCCTGGCCCGGCGAATAGATCGAGCTATAGGTCGGCTGCTGGAGGACGAAGACCGTCTCGAAGAACTGGTGCATGGCATGCACCGGATTAGTAAGGCGGAAGTGGCGCAGGGTGTCGGCCAGCAGGATATAGGAATAATCGTCCGCGCCTCCGGGAGTGGGAATGGGGAAATGCGCAATCAGTGCGAGCCGCAGCGCGACCGGCAGCACGAACAGCAGCAGCATGCACCAGCTCGTGCGTTCTGCGAATCGCCGGGCGAACGGTTGGAGCGCGCCGCGCAGCAGAACCAGACCGACCAGCAGCCCTATGAGCGCGAATTCCACGAAATCGCTCGCGCCGAACCCCCACGGATTGTGCAGGGGCAGGAATGAGCGAAAAAAGTCGAAAAGGAACATCCTCAGTCCTTATTCTCACAGAGACGGACGGGCATGAATTGAGACAGTATAGATAGACGTGCGCACCGCCTCGATCCTCCTGCTTTTGTCCTCGACACTCCTGGCGCAATCCATTGTTTTCCAGCACGCGACCATCATCGATGGTACCGGCCAAGTGCACCGGGAGGCGTCTGTCGAGATCAAGGGCGAACGGATTGTAGGGATCAACCTTCCGCTCACGCGCGGTGCAGGCACGGTCGATTGCCGCGGGAAGACGATCATCCCCGGAATCATCAACGCCCACGGCCACCTGGGAGTGACGCGCGGCACCACCACCAGTCCGGACAATTTCACGCGCCAGAACATCGCAGCCGAGCTCGACCAGTACGCGCGCTACGGCGTCACGGCGGTGCTGTCGCTGGGGATGAATCACGATCTGATTTACGACCTTCGCGCGGAGCAGCGGAAGGGCGCTTTCGCGCCGCAGGGCGCGGCGATTTTCACCGCCGGGCGCGGCATCGGCGTGCCCGGCGGCGCTCCGGCGTTGAATGTCGGGGCAAATCAGGTGTACCGTCCGGCGACCGCCGCGGAGGCGCGCGCGGATGTCCGTGAAATGGCCTCGCACCATCCCGATATCGTCAAAATCTGGGTGGACGATGCCGGGGGCACGCTGCCCAAAATGCCGCGGGAGATCTATCAGGCGGTAATCGAGGAAGCGCACGCCAACCATCTGCGCGTGGCGGCGCATATCTATTACATGGCGGACGCCGCCGCGCTGGTGGATCTCGGGGTAGACGTTCTCGCGCACAGCATCCGCGACCGCGACGTGGACCCGGCCTTGGTACAGAAAATGAAGCAGAAGGGCGTTTATTACATCCCCACGCTGGAACTGGATAACAGCTTCTATCATTATGCCGACCACCCGGATCTGCTCAACGATCCCTTCCTCGCCGACGCCTTGAATCCCGAACTGAAGGCGATGCTTTCCAGCCGCGAATGGCGCGACAAGGTCCGTAACGACCCCGCAACCGCCAAAGAACGGCAGGCGTTCGTCATTGCGCTGCACAATCTGAAGGCGATGTATGCGGGGGGCGTCAAGATCGCCATGGGAACCGATTCCGGCGCTACGCCACTGCGTATTCCCGGCTATGCCGAGCATTTGGAAATGGAGCTGATGCACCGCGCGGGCATGACCCCGATGGACATCTTGACGAGCGCCACGAGCGTGAGCGCTGAGGTCTGCGGCACGAAAGATCGCGGCACACTCGAAGAGGGAAAGATTGCCGATCTTATCGTTCTGGACGAAGATCCCCTCGAGGACATTCGCAATACGCGCAAAATCTCGGCGGTCTGGCACAACGGCCTGATGGTGCCGATCAAGAGGACCAACCCATGATGCCCGCCATCGAACCCGAAATCCTGCGGCTTACGCGCAATGGGTGGATGCCCAACAACCAGCGGCTGCCGGTGCTGATTTACCGGAGCGCGGCCGCTCCCGCCGATGCCGACCCGGCGGCAACTTTCGAAGAGCTGTTTGAAGGCAACGGGTGGCCGCCCGACTGGCGCGACGGAGTTTACGATTATCACCACTACCATTCCACGGCGCACGAAGTCCTGGGTTTCGCCACGGGATGGGCGACGTTGATGCTCGGCGGCGAGCGTGGGTATGAGGTGGTAGTGCACGCCGGCGATGTCGCGGTGCTGCCTGCCGGGACGGGACATTGCTGTCTGGAAGCGAGCAATGATTTTCTGGTGGTGGGAGCCTATCCGCCCGGCCAGAAATGGGACATTTGCCGGAAAGCGCCCGATGCCAAGGCTATCGAGCGGATGGCGAAGCTGCCCATTCCGAAATCCGATCCCGCGGCGGGCGCGGATGGGCCGTTAGTGCGACTGTGGGGCAAGTAAGGCGCCCAGGAAGCCGAGCACGAGGCAAGTCGTCAGGCTCAAGACGACGGTTTTGGCGAACCAGAAATCGATCAAAGGGCCGATATTGGGGTCGGAGCGATAACCCAGTAAAACGCAAAAGTAGAGGGCGAAAAAGCCAGTCGTTCCGAGGAGAGTTGCCTTGGCCGACGCCTTGGCGCCGGCCAGAATACTGGCGCGCTGGCGCCTGACGGTCAGGGCGCCGGCCAAAGACACAAGCAGGGACCCCAATGCGAAGTACCAGATCGCAAAGATTCGACCCTCGTGCAGAAGGGCCAGAACCGGCCGGAGCATCAGGAGCCAAAGCGCCAGACCGGCGCCGCAGAACTTCCACGGAGCGTCGCGAAGGAAGTGCTGCCGGACGCCGTTAATCAGAAGGTCCGCCGTCAAACGGGGAGTAAGCCTGCTCTGCGCCCATATCGCGGCGAGTTCCTCGCCATACTCCTCACGCCACGAGCGCGGATAGGCACGCAGAAGCAAATCTCGTGAAGTCATCCTCGTAAGCCCTCGCGAACGCCATTTGCGAGCCTGCCGAATAGTCCGCCGACGCATCCGACCCAGATACACGGAAGCACCTGGCGCGCGAGAGACGGAAAATACTCCCACCACTCCGGGCGCAGGATTGTGGCGGTGTAGATGCCCCACCGGAAGCAGATTATCCCGTCCTGGAGTTGCACCGGATTTGGGCCTGCCAGGAGAACCGCTACGACGTCCGGCAGCACGGCGAGGATTGCGGCTTTGCTCACCGCGCGGGCGGCGCTCAGAGTATCCGACCGGTCGCGCATCACGGTCCACGCTCCGGTAATAAAAAAGACCGGCGGCAGCAACAAAAGGAACCAATGGCAGTTCACCAGGTCTCCCGCCACAGTCCACAGGAACAGAAAAGCTCCGCAAATCTTCCACGGGTCGTCGCGGCGCAGATGCTGCCGGAAAGCGCCGGCCAAAACATCCGCCACTACTCCCACACTCACTGCCCGCTGCCCGAGCATAGCGCCGAGTTCCTCGCCATACTCCTCGCGCCACGAACGCGGATAGGCACGCACCAAAATATTGCGGAGAGTCACGCGGTCCGCAACCTCCTCAAGCCGAAACTCGCCAACTGCCGCATTTTTTCGAGTTGCTCGCGGAGATGCTCGAGCCCCTGTCCAGTCAGCCGGTAGGGACGCTGGCGGCCGCTCGCTTCCGCGGGCTCGATCCAACCTTCGTCCACCAGCCGCGTGATGGCGGTGTACAGCGTGCCCGGCCCCAGTTCGATACCGGAGAAGAGGGCGACCTCCTGCATGATGGCGTACCCGTGCTTCGGGCCGCCCGCCAGGCTGGAGAGGATCAGAAGCTCGGGGTCCATCGCCGGTCCCGCCGTCATTTTTCGCGCCATGCTACGAATTATGATATACTATATTTCGGAGTAGGGGAAGTACTTTCCACCACCCCACGCCATTTCGCTTATAATCGAAAGGCAGTGCAGTTCGCTACATTCCCCTTCCGAAGGATTCCTTATCGATGTCAACGTTAGAAGTGTCTCCGGCGGAATCTCTGCCGGAACAATCGAGTCATCCGGTCGTCAACGATTTCAGCATACAAGTCGCAACGGTGAACGGGTCGGGTAGCCAGACAGCCAATACGGTGCTCATGCGGTCCATCTTCCAGATGGGCGTTCCGGTGTCCGGCAAAAACATGTTCCCGTCGAACATCGCCGGCTTGCCGACGTGGTTCACCATCCGCGCCAGCAAGAAAGGATATATCGGCCGCCGCAAAGAGATCGACATCCTGGTAGCCATGAATCCGGAGACCGCGCGCGAAGACGTTCTCAAGCTGGATCGCGGCGCCGTCGTCATCTACGACGAGCCGCTCAAGCTCAACGAACTGCGCAGCGACCTCCACTTCTTCCCGGTGCCGTTCGACAAGCTGGTGGTGCCGGTCTGCCCCGAAGCCAAGCTGCGGAAACTGGTCCGCAACATGATTTACGACGGCGTCGTGGCGCAGTTGCTGTCCATCGAGATGGACGAGGTCCACAAGGCGCTGGTGAAGCAGTTCGGCAAGAAGAAGGCGAAAGCCGCCGAACTCAACTGGGGCGCCTGCAAAGCCGGCCACGAGTACGCGCAAAAGAATTTCCCGCAGGGCGTGCCGTACCGCGTGGAGCGCATGAATGCCACCGCCGGCAAGATCATCATCGATGGCAACGCCGCTTGCGCGCTGGGCTGCATGTTCGCCGGCGTCACGGTGGTCACCTGGTATCCCATCACGCCGTCTTCGTCGCTGGTGGAATCGCTCATCGGCTACATGCGCCGCTTCCGCCACGATCCGGAGACCGGCAAGGCGACCTACGCCATCGTGCAGGCGGAAGACGAACTGGCATCTATCGGGATGGCGATCGGCGGCGGATGGGCGGGCGCCCGCTCTATGACCGCGACTGCCGGACCGGGCATTTCACTCATGTCGGAATTCATCGGGCTCGGCTATTACGCCGAAATCCCCGTGGTGGTTTTCGACGTGGAACGCGTGGGACCCTCGACCGGATTGCCTACGCGCACGCAGCAGGGAGACGTGCTCACCACCGCCATTCTTTCGCACGGCGACACCAAGCATCCCATGCTCTTCCCCTGCTCGCCCGAAGAGTGCTTCACCATGGCGCAGGAGGCGTTCGATTTCGCCGAAAAATTCCAGACGCCGGTGTTCGTCATGACCGATCTCGATCTCGGCATGAATAACTGGATGGCCGACGCCTTCCCGTACCCCGAAAAGCCGATCGCCCGCGGGAAAGTCCTGGACGCCGAGGACCTCAACCGGCTGGGTGGCTTCGCCCGTTATAAAGATGTGGACGGCGATGGCGTGGGCTACCGCACGCTGCCGGGCACCAATCATCCGGCCGCCTCATACTTCACGCGCGGCAGCGGCCACAACGAAAAAGCCGGCTACACCGAGCGCGAAGACGACTACATCCACAACATGGATCGCCTGGCGCACAAGTTCGAAGTGATGCGCCAGCACATTCCCGAACCGGTGGTAACGATCGCGCCCAATGCAAAAATCGGGTTCGTGGCCTTCGGCACCTCCGACTACGCCGTGCGCGAAAGCTGCGATCAACTGCGCGAGGAGTACGGCATCGAAGCCAGCTACCTGCGGCTCAAAGGATACCCGTTCACCCAGCACCTGCGCGACTTTATTGCGCGCCATGACCGGGTTTACGTGGTGGACCAGAATCGCGACGCGCAGTTGCTCGGCCTCATGCGCCTGGATTTCGAGGTGGAACTGCTGGCGAAGCTGCGCAGCTTGCGTTACTACGGCGGGTTGCCGCTCGATGCGCGCACCGTCACCGACGAGATCATCCGCCAGGAGGGCAAGTAAATGAGCACCACCATGACCCCGCCTCCGAAGAAGGTCAATCACATCGGCCTGGAGGTGCTGCCCTATAAAGGCAGCAAGACCACGCTGTGCGCCGGATGCGGCCATAATTCGATTTCCGAGCGCATTGTCGAGTGTTTTTACGATCTCGGTGTGAATCCGTACACTGTGGCCAAGTTCTCGGGCATCGGCTGCTCTTCGAAATCGCCAGCCTATTTTCTGGGACTCTCCCACGGGTTCAACGGCGTGCACGGACGCATGCCGGCCATCGCCACGGGCGCCATTCTGGCCAACCGCACCCTGCTCGGACTGGGCGTGACCGGTGACGGCGATACGGCTTCTATCGGCATCGGGCAATTCATGCACCTGGTTCGCCGCAATATTCCGCTGATTTATGTGATCGAAAACAACGGAGTTTACGGGCTTACCAAGGGCCAGTTCTCCGCTACCGCCGACCTCGGCTCGACGCTGAAAACCGGACTCGCCAACGATTTGCCGCCCTTCGATTGCTGCGCGCTGGCGCTCAAATGGGGCGCGACTTTTGTGGCCCGCTCTTTCAGCGGCGACAAGAGGCAGTTGCAGGCCATCATGAAGACGGCCATCGCCCACAAGGGGCTTTCCGTAATCGACGTGATTTCGCCGTGCGTTACCTTCAACGATCACGTGGGATCCACCAAGAGCTACTCGTATATGAAGGACCACGAAGAAGCGCTGCAGGAGTTGGATTTCGTGCCCTTCTTCGAGGACATCTCCGTGGAGATTCCCGAGGGCGAAGTGAGCGACGTCCGCATGCACGACGGATCGCATTTGCGCATTCGCAAGTTGGGCCGCGATTTCGACGTCAACGACCGGTTCAAGGCGCTCCAAGCGCTGGAGGAGTCTGAATCTAAAGGTGAGGTACTCACAGGAGTTCTATATCTAAATACCGAGAAACCGACTTTTACCGATTTGCTGAATTTATCCGATGACCCACTAACAACTCTTCCGGAATCAAAGGTTCGCCCGCCGAAATCGGTGCTGGACACGGTGATGGAAGAACTGCGTTAAAAATATTCGGCTGCTATCCTTGGATACCCTCAAAATATTCACCGATGGCATAGTCTTTTTCATTGATTTGACAGTCCGCTGATGTTACCATCGTCACCGGTCTGTCATCCTCCGAGACAGATTGCAGTAGACCTTTATGCTCCACGCCCTTCACGGCGTGGGGCTTTTTTTTTGGGCGCCAAAAAGGCGCCTTTCCCTCCCGCGCGGGCCGGATGAAAACCATGGAGGCGGCCAATCGCGGCGCGCGCGCTAATCCCCTCCAGTTCGAGCCGTCCCATAATCGGATGAGCTTGTTACCATGAAAGCCGTAATGGCTGCCCAAATGGAACCGGCCAAACTGCCGGAGCCCGAACTGGAGCGCATATTCCGCGAGCACCACGCCATGGTGTTCCGCGCCGCGTATCGCGTCACGGGCAACGCCGACGACGCCGAAGACGTGCTCCAGACCGTGTTTCTTCGCATGGTCAAGCGCGAAGCGGGTGCTCAGCCGGTGGAGAACATGGCGAGTTTCCTGCATCGCGCGGCCGTGAACGCCGCGCTCGATCTGGTGCGGTCGCGGCAGAATATTCGCAATATCCCCCTCGACGAACTGGAGCCGGTGCTCTCCGAACCGGCCCACCGCGCCCCCGATAGAGTGCAGCATTCCAGCGAAATTCGCGACTGGCTGCGCGGCGCCCTGGCGCGGTTAAATCCGAAGATTGCCGAAATGTTTATGCTGCGCTTTTTCGACGGAAAAGATAATCCGGAAATTGCGCGAATCTTGCAGACCACTCCTGGCACGGTCGCGGTGACTCTCTCCCGCACGCGCGACCGCTTGGAAAAAGAATTCAAAGCTTACCTGGGAGGAATCGCATGACACCCGAATTCAAACCCATGGCCCCGGAACTGGAACAAGCCGTGGCGGAAATCCGCGATCACGTTCCCGACACCGCAGAGATCGAGGCCGCCGGCGCCCGCGTGTGGGCGAAACTTTCCGAAGCCGCGGCAACCACCTCCAAACCTGCCGCGGTCATCCGCAATTGCGCCGATTTCCAGGCGCTCTTTCCCGATTTTCGCGCCGGCCGGCTGACGGATGCCCGCACCGCGCTGGTGCGCGATCATCTCCACCAGTGCGTGGCCTGCCGCCACGTCTATGAAGGCAAAGTAGTGGCGTTGCCCGCGCCCACTGTGATCCTGCGTACGAATTATGCCGCCCGCTGGGCGGTTGCCGCTATTGTCCTGATTGTCGCCGGTTCCACGGCGTGGTGGATCGTCCGCGAGAACGGCGCGCCAATCGGGCGCGCTTCGGTGCAATCGCTCGATGGCACACTGTTCGAGGTGACCGCCGCTGGACTTCAGCCCATGCATGCCGGACAGGATCTGCCGGGCGGGGTGGAATTCCGCACCGCCAAAGATTCCGATGCCGTCATCCAACTGGCCGATGGATCGGTCGTGGAAGTGCGCGAGCGGTCCAGCCTTTCCACCAGCGCCGGCGGGCAGGATCTCACGCTGCACCTCGGCCGCGGCAGTGTCATGGTCAAGGCCAAACACCGTACCCAGGGACACCTGTATGTCGATACTGGCGATTGTCGCGTGGCGGTGACCGGCACCGTGTTCGAAGTCACCGCGGGCGTAAAAGGCTCGCGCGTCGCCGTCGTGGAAGGCGAAGTTCACGTCACCCAGGACAACCGGGAGAAAGTTCTCCACGCCGGCCAGCAGACCGCGACCAGCACCAGCGTCGAGCCCGAGCCCGTGAGCCAGGAGATCTCCTGGATCCGCGACCGGCAACTGCTCGTCAAGCCGCTTAAGGAAGCCTTCACGTCGGCGCAAGTACCGGCGCTGCGGTATTCGAGCAAACTGCTCGGCCGCCTGCCGGCCGGCACTTTCTTCTTCGCCAGCATCCCCAACCTGGCGCAGTACCTGGGCGATGCCGAAGCGGTCCTCGGGAAGAAAATCGAATCCAACCCGCAACTGGCTGAGTTGTGGAACACGCACATCGGCGCGGCCATCGATATCCTGCGCAGCGCCAGCAGTTACCTGGGCGACGAGATCGATATTATCGACGCTGACGGGCAAAAAGGCCTGACCCTGGTCGCCGAACAGAAGCACGATGGATTCGAGGATTTCCTGCAAAAGAAGGGCCTGCCTTTCACCGTCGTGAACCATGGCGGGCTCCTCATTTTTGGACCGGAGCGGGCCGCGGTGGAAGCAGTCTCCGGCCAGATCGACTCCGGATTCGCACAGAAGCCGCTCTACAAGCACATTCAGGAATCCTACAGCCAGGGCGCTGGACTGCTGCTGTGGGTCGATCTCGCGCACGGCCAGGCTTCCGCTTCGGGTCCACGATATTTCTGCGCCGAATCGAAGCAGACGGGCGGCAAGGTGGTAGGCAGCGCCACGCTCGGGTACGATGGCCCGCGCACCGGATTGGCGGCTCAGCTGGCCGATCCTTCCCCGATGGGCTCGCTCGATTACATCTCGCCCGACGCGCTCGCCGTGCTCGGGTTCGTAGTGAAAGATCCTGCCGCCATTCTGGATCAGGCGCTGGCGGTTGTCCAAGGTTCGGTGGCGGCCGCGCGGCAATCGCTCGCCGAGGAGCGCCAGCAGAAGGGCTTCGACGTCCGCGACGATCTCGCCGCCAGCCTCGGCGGCGAATTCGCGGTCGCCATGGATGGCTCCATCATGCCGGTTCCTTCCTGGAAACTGGTGAGCGAGATTTACAATCCGGAACGCTTCGAATCAACCGTCGAACGGTTCGTCGCCGCGCATAACCAGGAAGTCGCCAAGACCGGGAAGCCTGCCATTGTGACCGGGCAGGAAGTGGTGGATGGCCGCGTCTACTACAAGATTGCGGAAGCCAATGCCGGGCCGCTGCTGGAAGCGCATTACACCTTCGACCACGGCTATCTGGTGGCCGCTCCCACGCGCGCTCTGGTCGCGCGCGCGCTGCAAATCCGGCTGGAAGGGACGTCGATCAAGCACTCGAGCAAATTCCTCGAACTGACGCCTCCCGACCGGCACGTGAATTTCTCCGCCGTGATGTACGAGAATCTCGGCAGTTCGCTCGCGCCTCTGGCTGCATTCGCCAGTGCGATGCTGCCGCAGCGCCCCGGATCCAACCACCAGTTGCCCAGCCTCGACAACATCAAGCCGACGCTTTTCGCGGTATACGGCGAGCCGGACCGCATTACCATGACGGCTACCGGCGATGTCCTCGGCTCCACCCTGGAGAGCCTGGTAAACGGCAATTTCCGCGGTTTGCCCATGCTGCCGTTCGGCCAAATGATGGGAACACGCGGGCGTCTGAACTCGTATGCTGGTAAGTAATGCATCCGGTCATTGAGCTTGACGGTCTGGAGGTACGCTTCGGCCAGCGCGTCATCCTGAACCAGCTGAAAGCGGCGCTCACGGGGCGCGCCATCGGCTTGCTGGGACCGAACGGAGCCGGCAAATCCACGCTCATTAACACGCTGCTCGGCTTCCACAAACCCTCCGCCGGCACCGCCCGCATTCTCGGCCGCGACGTTCGCACCCAGGCCCGCGAAGTCCGCAGCCTGATCGGTTACATGCCCGAGAACGACGCCTATATTTCCTCCATGACGGGCGTCCACATGGTCCGGATGATGGCCGAACTGGCCGGCTTGCCGCGCGAACACGCCCTGGAGCGCGCGCACGAAGCGTTCTTCTACGTCGGGCTCGGCGAGGTCCGCTACCGCGCCATCGGCACCTACTCGCTCGGCATGAAGCAGGCGGCCAAACTGGCGCAGGCCATCGCGCACGGGCCGAAAGTGCTGTTTCTCGACGAACCCACCAACGGGCTCGATCCGCCGGCGCGCACGCGCATGATCCAGCTCATTCGGGAAATCCGCGACCGCGGCGATCTGCATCTGCTGCTCTCCTCGCACCTGCTGCACGACGTGGAAGATTGCTGCGACCAGGTGCTGATTCTGAAAGACGGTAACATCGCCGCATTTTGCAATCTGGAAGAGGAGCGCCGCGCCAACCGCCGCTTCCTGGAACTCGAGACGCGCGGCGGCAACAACGGCGATTTTCTGGACGCCGTGGTCAAACTCGGCTGCGAGACCGCTCCCGGAGTGCAGGGGCGCATCAAACTGGTGATGCCCGAAGGCCTCGACGTTCGCCAGTTGTACGAAATCGCCGCCGGGCAGAACGTGCAGATCCGCCGGCTGAATCACAAGCGCGACTCGCTGGAAGATATTTTCCTCAAAGCCATGGAGAACGCCAATGGCCGTCTATAAGAAAACCTACCGGCCGTACGAGGGCAAGCTGACGGCTTCCTGGTCGCGCTTCCTGGTGATTCCGCGTTACGCGTTCGAAGAGCTGCATGGCAAGCGCTTTCTTACCATCTTCTTTATCGCCAGCTTCATCTATCCGCTGATCTGCGCGCTCATTATCTACGTCCAGCACAACGTCAGCGCGCTCAGCCTGCTCGGCGTGCAGCAGGGCGCGCGCAACCTGATCTCGATCAACGTGACATTTTTCATGTCGCTGCTCGGCTGGCAGAGCGTCATGGCGCTCTTTCTGGCGTCGTTCATCGGTCCGGGTCTGGTCTCGCCCGATCTCGCCAACAATGCGCTCTCGCTGTACCTGGCGCGCCCCTTCTCGCGCGCCGAATATGTCCTCGGCAAAATGTCCGTGCTGGCCATCCTGATGTCGCTGATGACCTGGGTTCCGGGGCTGCTCTGCTTCGGATTGCAGGGCTATCTCGAAGGCTGGGGCTGGATGCGCGATAACTGGCGGCTGGCAAGCGGAATGTTCTTCGGCGCGTGGGTTTGGATTCTGCTTCTGGCGCTGCTGGCGCTGGCGCTCTCCGCCTGGGTGAAATGGAAGCCGGCGGCCGGCGGACTGATGTTCGGCGTGTTCTTCGTCGCCTCGGCGTTCGGCGGGCTCATCAATGTCGTGCAGCGCACCCGCTGGGGTAGCCTGTTCAATATCAGCCACCTCATCGGCGTGGTCTGGGTGCAGCTGTTCGAGGGCTCCAACCAGACGACGAATGGCGCCGTCTTTTTCCGCGCCCAGCAGGGAGAAGAATTGCCGCTCTGGACTGCCTGGGCGGCGCTTGGCGTGCTCGCCTACATCTGCCTCTACATGCTGCGGCGCAAGATTCGCGGCGCGGAGGTGGTGCGATGAGCGATTCCGTCATCTCTTTCGCCAACGTCTCGCGGTTCTACGGCGAGGTGCTCGGCATCAACAACGTAAACCTCGCCATCCCGCCCGGCATCACCAGCCTGGTGGGTCCGAACGGATCGGGCAAGACCACCCTGATGAATCTCATGACGGGCCTGATTCGTCCCACGCAGGGCGAAATCAAGGTGCTCGGCATCGCCCCCGACGATCCCGAGCGGCTCTGCAAAGTCGTGGGCTACTGCGCGCAGTTCGACGCCTGCCCGAAAGGTCTCACCGGCTATCAGTTCATTTATTGGTTTCTGCGTATGCACGGCTATCCGCCCGCGGAGTGCGATCGCAAGACGGCCACTGCGCTCGATCGCGTGAGTATGACACCCGCCGCGCAGCGTCCCGTCGGCGCCTACAGCAAAGGCATGCGCCAGCGCATCAAGCTGGCGCAATCCATCGCGCACGATCCGCAGGTGCTGGTGCTCGACGAGCCGCTCAATGGCCTCGACCCCATGGCGCGCGCCGAAACCATCGCGCTCTTCCGCGAATGGGGGCAGAGCGGCCGCCACGTCATCGTCTCCAGCCATATTCTGCACGAAGTGGACCAGATTTCCGACCAGGTCGTCCTGCTCAGCCAGGGCTACGTGGTCGCCGAGGGTGAAATCAAGGGCGTGCGCGACGAAGTCAAAGAGCAACCCATGCAGATCCTGGTGCGCTGCAACGATCCCGGCGGCCTCGCCGCGCGCCTGTTTCAGCAGGACAGCATGGTGGAGGCCAAGATCTCCCGGGACCGTAAGGGCCTGCTGCTGCGCACCTCCGATGCCGACAGTTTCTATCTTCTCCTCAACAAGGTGATCCTCGAAAAGGGCCTGGAAGTGGAGTCGGTGGCGCCGGCGGACGACGATGTGAACTCGGTCTATCAGTATTTGATCGGCGGGGAAGGAGGGGCCGTCTGATGCAGCTTTGGTTACACCAGGTCGCGGCGGTTCTGCGCCTCGAAATGAAAAAGACGTTTTTCTCCAAGCGCGGCTGGTGGATTTATTGCCTGGCAGCCGGCCCGGTGGTCATCACCATCATTCACTGGATCGTGATGACCCGCATTCACAACTCCCTGACGGACCGCCATCACCTGGGCGACGACAGCATCATCTTCGCGGGCATCTTCCAGTTCTTCTATCTCCGCGCGGTGATTTTCTTCGGGTGCATGGGCATCTTTTCGAACTTGTTCCGCGGCGAGATTCTGGAAAAAACACTGCACTATTACTACCTGACCCCCATGCGCCGCGAGTTGCTGGTGGTGGGCAAATATCTGGCCGGTCTGTCGGTGGCGCTGGTGCTGTTCGTGAGCAGCACCGCACTGGCATTCCTGACCATCGCCCGCCATTTTGGCGAGGCCTGGACCGAGTACCTCTATCACGGTCCCGGCATGAGCCAACTGGGTTCGTACATGCTGGTGGCGGCGCTGGGATGCGTGGGCTATGGCGCCGTGTTTCTGCTCTGCGGCCTGTTCTTCCGCAATCCCATGATTCCCGCGGCGGTGGTCTTCGTGTGGGAGAATCTGAACCCGTTCCTGCCGGCGCTGCTCAAGAAAATCAGCGTGATTTTCTATCTGCGCAGTTTGTGCCCGGTAGAAGTTCCCGTTCCGCCGCCATTCTCCGTGATGGTGATCGACGCCGACCCGACCCCAATGTGGCTCGCCGTCCCTGGCCTCCTGCTGCTGTCGACGATCATCATCGCCTACACCGCGATGTCCGCCCGTCAAACGGAAATCAACTACGGGGAGTGATTCTCCGCCAACGCGAGTGAAGGCACCCGGCTCCCTATTTCAGCACTTCCTCGAAGAACGCCTCCGCCCGCGCGTCGTGGGAGTTCTGTAGCCGGTTCATGGCCTGCTTGCGAACATCGAAATCTTTCGACGTCTTTGCCAGTCGAATCAGCGCCGGAACACCCTCGCCGTCGGGCAACGACCCCAACGTATCCACCGCGCGCCGGCGCACCTGCGCGTCGGGGTCGTTGGCGATCGCGGCATTGATCGTATCGAGCACCGCCGGCCCCGATTTGCGATTCAACGCACTGATCGCCTGCGAACGTGTGCGCGGCTCTTTGGCGCTCCGCGCCGTCGAGATCAGCACGTTCAGCGCTTCGGGATCCTTGTTCCGCGCGAGTCCCGAAATGGCCGCCTGCCGGACCGATTCGCTCGGGTCGACGGCGATCAAGTTCTTCACCGCTTCCACGCCGCGCGCCCCGCGCTCCCAAGCCTCCAGCGACGCTGCCCGCCGGCGCATCCAGTCCGGCTCATTCGTCGCCAGGAACCGCGCGAGCACCGCGTCCGCCGACGGGTCGGCATGCGCCGCAATCGCTCCCAAGGCGTTATTGGCATCGAGTTCCTGACGCGGCACGAACGTGGCCAATAGCGCGACACTCTCGGCCGGCACGACACCGGTGAGCCAGTGTACTGGCAGTCCGCCGGCATCGATTTCGCAATCCGGCGAGAGATTGCGCAGCCGGTTCACCGTGCTGCCTTCCACGCGGAACATGATCACGGCGTGATCGGGCGGCTCCAGGTGGACGATTCCCGCCGTGTTGATACCATCGCGAACGTACTCGCAGCCCATTTCCGCGCCGCGAACCGCCGGAACCTCGTAGCCGATCCAGGCCGGCTGCGGTTGCGCCGCGAGAAGCGACTTGAACTCGCGCTCCAGGCCGGCGGCGGCCGAACGCGTGTCCGTCCGGGCGTTGACCAGCAGTTTGGGCTGGGCGATGAGCGGCAGCGCCGCCAGCACGAAGAGCGCGGGTTTCATCGGCTCAGGATCTCCTGGAGATAATCTGTTGCCGCCTGGCAGCTGCGCGTCATGCCGGAAAGCCGCTCCACCAGCCGCATTTTCAGCTTGATATCCTTTTCGGACCTCGCCACATCCACCAGCGGCTTGCAGTCGCCATTGCGCCGCGCGGAAAGGTGATCGATGATGGTGTTCTTCACATGCTCGTCCTGCTCGCCGCTGTATAGCGAAACCAGCGTCGCCGACGGAGTGCCGGATTCCTGCGAGGCGATCACTTCGATGGCCTTCTGGCGAACTTTGGGGTCTTTATCGGTGCGCGCCACTTCGGTCAATTTGTCGAGATTGCCGTTCTGGTACATGGCATTCAGCACAGCGATCTTTCCATCGCTGGTGGTTTCCCCCTGGTAGATCTGCCACAATTCGGGCTGCCCATCGGTCCGGCCGAGGTCGCGGAAGCCTTGCTCACGCAGCGTGAGATCCTTTTCGCCGCGCACCGCCGTGAGCAGCCGTCCCTTGTCCCGGTTATTCGAAAACGCATCCAGGATGGCGCGCTTTACGGCCGGATCGTTGGTAGATGTGTAGATCTCGAGGAGGGTTTTCGGCGTGTCGGGATTGCGCTTTTCGCTCATGTATTGGATCGCGCGCACCTGCAGGTCCGGATTGCCGCCGCGCGCGATCTGGACGAGCAGTTGCTGCGCCTGGGGCGTGCCGCTCTCCGCGATCACGTAGAGCGCGTTGCGCTTGAGCTTGGGCGAGTGCGAGCCCTTCAGCAGGTTCTGAACCAGCGGGAGCGCCTTTTCGGGGTCCGACTGCATCAGGCCGTTGAGCGCCAGCAGCTTCATGTCGTCGTCGTTTTCCCCCTCGGGCGATACCGGCCCCTTGGTTTGTTTGACTTCGAGCTCCAGTGCCTTGGCATCGTCGAGCCACCGGCTGTTGGGATAGCTTTTGCGCAGGGTGTCGATGGCTGCCTGAGCCTCGGCGGTACGGCCGAGCTTATTCAGCACGTAGGCCTTCCAATAGAGCGCACCCTCGGCGCGGACGCCGGCGCGCGACACCACCGTGTTGAAACTGGAGAGCGCCTGCTCGTACTGATGGTCGTCGATGGCGCGGAGTCCGTTGTTGTACACGCCGTCATCGCTGCCGCGCGGACCGCCAAAAGAAAAGCCGCGCGCTTGCTGCATCGCGAAATTCTTATTGAAGTCAAGATTGAAATTGAATTTATCGGCCGACCTGGCGTAGACTTCAGCCGATTTGGCATAAGCCTGGGCCGCTTTTTCATTGGCCGCTGCCACCTTGTCCTGGATATCATCCTGAATTCGGCTGTCGGCCATGCTGGCGGCGGCCGCGGCAGCCTTTTCGCGGGCCCTGTCGATCTGGTCCTGAATGTCCGGCCAGTTCTGGCTCAGGTTATCGAGCTGCAGCTGAATGTCGGGCGTCACATTGATATCAAGATCCACTGGAGGAATCGGTGGAATGGGCGCCAGAGGAGCCATCGCCGGCATCGGTGCCATGGGCGCAACCGGAGTGGGCGCGGCCATCGGTGCGGCCATCGGTGCGGGCGCCGGAGCGGGCGGCGTGGGTGGAGCGGGAGGCGCCGTCTGCGCCAACAAAAGAGAGGCAGCGCAAAACCAGCCGCCGATCGTCGTAAAACTGCGATAAGTCGTCATAGGTCCTTCAATCCCCTTATAATTTCTGCCGGTCGGGCCGCCCCACGGGTCCGGCCGATTCCTGCTTTTGCTTTACCTTCGTCCCCAAAACCCGCACTTTGAAAAGAATCCCGGCGGAATCCATGCGATGCTGCAAGGCTTCCAATTCCGCCGGCTTCATCTGCGACGGTTCGTGCGCGATGTCCACCAGAGTGCGCTCCAGATCGTCGAGCACGCCCGCCATGGCGGTGTCGCCCTTCTGAAGCGCGGTCTGGCGGTACAAGCGGTTCTCGCTCGCCAGGTCCGCCGCGCGCTCCTGCTCGGCCGAAATGTCCAGTTTCTCCGCGGGAGTGGCGTTACTCAGCTCGATCAGCACCATCTGGGAGCGCTCCAGCAGGTCGCCCACGGCCACCAGCAGGACGCGATCGCCCGCCTGCTTATCCGCGGCGTTAGCGGCGGCTGTCTCCACGGGTGCGGCTTTCGAACCAGCTCGCGGGAACGTGCGGCCGGCCAGGAACGCCGCCACCACCAGCGATGCCAGCGCCGCCGCGGCGCCCGCCCAACGCCATGGGCTTTCCAAAACCCGCCAGCGCCGGCGTCCCGGCAGCCGTCCCTGGATGCGCCGCCAGACTTCGCTTCCGTATTCTTCGGCCCGCTCCGGTACGGGCAGGGTATCCACCACGTTGAGCACGCGCTGGAGCGAGCTGTAATGCGCCCGGCACTCCTGGCACTCGTCGAGGTGCTGCTCCGCCGCGAAGGCGTCGCCTTCCTCGCCGTAGTAATGCAAAATCAGTTCTTCTTCGCTCAAGTGGTTCATGGTCTGGCCGCACTCACCACGGGCTCGAGAGCCCGCCGTAATTTCTGCACCGCGCGGAACACGCTGTGCTTCGCCGCGCCCGGCTGGCAGCCCAGCACGCGGCCCACATCCTCGATGCACATCCCTTCGAAATGGCGCAGCACAAACGCCGACCGTTCGGTGGCGCTCAAATCGCCCATAGCGGTGGTCAGCCGCTCGCGCACTTCGCCCGACAGCGCCATGCGCTCCGGGTTCGGACCGGGCGAGGGTACCGTCAGCACCGGGTTTTCCAACTCGGCATCCCCCTCCGGCGCCAGTACCTGGTTTTGCGACCGCCGTTTCCGCGACCGCACCAGGTCGAGCGCGCAGTTGGCGGCGATGCGGTAAAGCCAGGTGCCGAAGCTGGCCCGTTCATCGAATTTGCCGAGTTGTTTGTACGCGCGGAGCATGCTTTCCTGCACCACGTCCTCGGCGTCCTGTTGGTTTCCTGTCATACGAAAAGCGAGACGAAAGACTGAGCGGCTGTGACGTTCCACGAGCACGCGGAAGGCGTCCGAGTCGCCCGAACGCGCCCTGGTAACGTACGTTCCATCGCTCAGGTCCATCGGCTGTTCTTTAGACTGTAGGATTTGGAACTGGTTAGCAAGCGGAGGGCCAGGGGACAGGAGGGGAGCGGGCGGGCAATCCCGGCCAGGACTGCCCGCCGCATGGGAGCCTTAGTGCTTGACCGTCGCCGTCAGCGGCGTCGATCGCGAAGAGCCGCCCACGAAGAACCGGTACTCGCCAGGGAGCAATTCCCAACCGTCCTTTTCTTCGTTGAAAATAGAGAGGAATTTGGGGTCGATCGCCAGGGTTACGGTCTTCGATTCGCCCGGCCCCAGCGGAATCCGCTCCCACGCCACCAGGCGCTTCGGTGGTTCGTTGGCGGCGGCAGGCAACCCCGCATAGACCTGCGCGATCTCCGCACCGGCGCGCTTGCCGGTATTCCGCACCGTGAAAGTCACGCTATCGGTGCCGGCTTTCAACCCGCTATAGGCATAAGTGGTGTACGAGAGCCCATAACCGAACGCAAACAGCGGGTCCTTCTTCTCGGCGTCGAACCACTTGTATCCGACCTTGAGGCCTTCGGAATAAGGGATATCGAATGGCTGCATGGGGCCTCTGGCGCGCCCGGGAGCCTCCATGCCCGCAATCTCGGGATGCGGCAGGTCGGCATCGGTTTTCGCGAAACTCACGGGCAGTTTACCGGTCGGGTTGACATCGCCGAACAGGATATTGGCCAACGCCACATCGCCCCGGATTCCGGGATACCAGACCTCGATGGCGCCGCTCACCTGGTCGATCCACGGCATGGCCGCCGCGCCGCCGGTTTCCAGCACCACAATCGTGTGCGGATTAGCCGCCGCCACCGCGCTCACCAGCTTATCCTGGTCGCCGGGCAGTTTCAGCGTGCGAAGATCCGCGCCCTCGCTCGTCGGTTGGTTGACGAACACGATCGCCACTGCCGACATTTTCGCCAGCGCCGCGGCCGCTGCCGGATCGGCGCCATCGTTGAATTCCACCTTGGCTTGCGGCGCCTTGGCCCGAATAGCTTTCAAGGGCGGCGTCGGAAACCAGACCGGCCTTCCCCACGGGCTCGGCCCGCTGCCGGGAGCATCCACCTGCGCCGAACCGCCGCCGGACATCATGCCCGTGTCGGCATGCGATCCGATTACCGCGATCGATTTCACCGTTGCGGCGTCGAGGGGAAGCTGGTTGCCGGAGTTCTTCAGCAGAACCATGGACTGCTCGGCGATTTCCTGCGCCGTATCGGCGCCGCGGAACGGGTCTACCACGCGGCCCCTCGGCGGGTCGTCCACGATTCCCAACGCGAATTCCGTCCGCACGATGCGATGAACCATGTCGTTCAAGCGCGCCATCGGAACCTCGTTGCTATCCACGGCCTTCTTCAGCGCCGCGCCGAAGAACATGCTGCCCGGTTCCTCGTTGTCGAGCCCTGCCAGGGCCGCCTTGGCGGTGCTGTGCGTGCCGCCCCAGTCGGACATCACCAGGCCCGGGAATCCCCACGCTTTCTTGAGCACGTCGGTGAGCAGGTAGCTGTTCTCGCACGCCCAATCGCCGTTCATCTTGTTGTAGGAGCACATGACCATTCCCGGCTGGCCTTCCTTTACCGCAATTTCAAAGGCCAGCAGGTCGGTCTCGCGGGCGGCGCGCTTGCCGATCAAAACATTGCCGATATTGCGTCCGGTTTCCTGGTCGTTGAACGCATAGTGCTTCACATCGCCGATCACATGGTTGCTTTGCAGCCCTTGAATGAATTGCGCCACCATCTTGCCGGCGAGCACCGGATCTTCGCCCTGGTACTCGAAATTGCGGCCGTTGCGCGGCTCCCGCGTGATGTCCACGCCGCCGCCGAGAGAAACGTTGTACTGCTCATCGCGCAATTCGCGTCCGATCACATCGCCTTCGTCCCACGCCATTTTCGGGTTCCACGTCGCCGCCTCGCCGATTGTCGAGGGAAGGAGCGTGGAGTACCGGCCGCGCTCCGCCGCCGAGCGCACGCCCACCGCGGAATCCGCCAATTGCAAATCGGGAAGGCCCAGCCGCGGGATTCCTTCCACCACCCCGGCGCCGCCATTCGAATGCGCTCCGGCCCGGCCGAATCCACCCATGCCATGCACCAGCGTAATCTTCTCGTCGAGCGTCATCTGCGCCAACACCAGGTCGGCGCGTTGGTCGGGGCTCAAGCTCTTGTCCATCCAGGGACCATTAGCCTGAGGCGCGCCTCTCTGCGCCAGCACCGGCGCGAGGGCAATGACGCCGGCTAACAAGGTCACCTTCTTCATGGAAAAATGAGGGTTCACGTCCACACGTTATCAAATCTCACGGCTAAGATGAATCATGCAGATCGGCCTGATCTCGGACACTCACGGCTTGCTCCGCCCGGAAGCGCTCCGGGAACTCGCCGGCGTCGGCCGGATCATCCACGCGGGAGACGTGGGCAAACCGGAGATCCTCGCAGAGCTGGCGGCGATCGCGCCGGTGACAGCGGTGCGCGGAAATATCGATCAGGACCCGTGGGCCGCGCGTTTGCCGGTGACGGCGAAGGTGGAAGTGAACGGCGTTCGAATTTACATCATTCACGACGTCCATGATTTGAAAATCGATCCCGCCGCCGCCGGCTTCGCCATGGTCGTCAGCGGCCATTCCCACAAGGCATCGCGCGAGGAGCGCTCGGGCGTGCTGTATCTCAATCCGGGAAGCGCGGGCCCGCGCCGCTTCCGCCTGCCCATCACGCTCGCCCGCGTGAATCTCGCGCCGAGCCCGTGGACCGTGGAGTTCGTCCACCTGGAGTGAGCCGCGAACCGCGAGGAGCAGTGCATTTAGTAGACTCTTAGAACGTGAAACTTCTCACCCGTCTCCTCTGGGGCGCGATCGCCATCACCGCGGCTGTCTGCCTGGCCGCCGTGGCGCTCATTCGCGGCGAGCATATCAATAGCATCTGGCTGGTGCTCGCCGCCGCGTGCACCTACATCACGGCTTACCGTTTTTACGGTAGATTCGTCGCCGCCCGGGTGATGGCGCTGGATGACAGCCGCGCCACTCCCGCCGAACGCCTCCGCAACGGGCACGATTTCGAACCAACCAATAAGTGGATCCTCCTGGGCCACCACTTCGCGGCTATCGCCGGCCCGGGACCGCTGGTAGGGCCGGTGCTCGCCGCTCAATTCGGCTATTTGCCGGGCACTTTGTGGATCGTGATCGGCGCCGTGCTCGGCGGGGCCGTGCAGGATTTCGTCATCCTCTTCGCTTCCATGCGGCGCGACGGCAAGTCGCTCGGGAAAATGGCCCGCGAGGAGATCGGCAAAGTGGGCGGCTTCATCGCGCTGGTTACGGTGCTCATCATCATGGTCATTCTGCTGGCGGTGGTCGGGCTGGTAGTGGTCAACGCGCTCCGGGGCAGCCCGTGGGGCACATTCACCATCGCCGCTACCATGCCGGTGGCGCTGTTTATGGGACTTTACCTGCGCTACTGGCGGCCGGGCAAGGTGCTGGAGTGTTCCGCCATCGGGTTTGTGCTGGTGTTCGCCAGTGTTCTCGGCGGACGGTATGTCGCGGCGTCGCCGAGCCTGGCGCCGGTGTTCACGTGGAGCGCGATGGCGCTCGCGGCCGTGATCATCCTGTACGGTTTCCTGGCCAGCGCGCTTCCCGTCTGGATGCTCCTCGCCCCGCGAGATTATCTCAGCACTTTCGTGAAGCTCGGCGTGGTCTTGATGCTGGCGGTGGGCATCCTGTTCGCGCGTCCCGAGCTGCAACTGCCCGCTTTCACGCGATTCGTTGACGGAACTGGCCCGATTTTCGCCGGCAAGATCTTCCCGTTCTGCTTTATCACGATCGCATGCGGCGCGGTCTCCGGCTTCCATTCCCTGATCTCCTCCGGCACGACGCCCAAAATGATCGCTAAGGAATGGCACGCCGTGCCGATCGGGTACGGCTCCATGCTGATGGAAAGCTTCGTGGCCATTATGGCGATGATTGCGGCGTGCGTGCTCCAACCGGGCGTGTACTTCGCGGTAAACTCGCCCGCCGGCGTGGTGGGCGCCACCCCCGCCGCGGCTGTCGCCACCATTTCGCATTGGGGATTTCCGGTGACTGCGGCCACCATGGCGCAGCTGGCGAAGAACGTCGGCGAAAACACGCTGTTCTTCCGCACGGGCGGCGCGCCCTCGCTGGCGCTGGGAATGGCGCACATTTTCGCGCGCACCGGCGGCGGCGCTTTGATCGGATTCTGGTACCACTTCGCCATCATGTTCGAGGCCCTCTTCATCCTCACCATCATCGACGCCGGCACTCGAGTGGGCCGTTTCATGCTGCAAGACCTGCTGAGCCATGTGGCGCCGCCGCTGGGCCGGATGATGTGGATGCCGGGCGTGATCCTCACCAGCGCCATGGTGGTGGCGGCCTGGGGCTATTTTCTGATTCAAGGCGTGCGCGATCCGCTCGGCGGGATCAATTCGTTATGGCCGCTATTCGGCATTTCCAATCAGCTGCTGGCCACCATAGCGCTCTCGGTGGCGACCACCATTCTGCTGAAGATGCATGGCGCTCGATACGCCTGGATTACGTTCGCTCCGCTGGCCTGGCTGGTGACGGTGACGTTCACCGCCGGATGGCAGAAAATATTTTCGCCCCTGCCGGCGATCGGTTTCCTGGCGCAGGCGGACAAATTGGCCGCGTCCGGCACCGTCAGCGCCGCCGCCCAAACCCTCATCTTCAATGCCCGCCTCGATGCCGCGGTCTGCGGTGTCCTCATGGCCCTGGTGGCGGTTGTGCTGGCGGATTCGGCCCGCGTCTGGATCGGAATCCTGCGCGGCACCGCGGACGCCCGCGTGCGCGAAGCGCCGTTTGTGCCGTCGCGCCTGCAAACGGAGGAACTATGACGCGTCTGCGGCGTTTCGGGCAGATCGTCCTCGCCATTCTCCGCGAATTAGCCGATGAGAACGCGTACCGGCGGTACCTGGCCGCGCACGGCCGGGAACATTCCGGCGCGGAGTGGCGGCGCTTTTCCGAAGAGCGCCAGCGCGCCAAATACGCACGCCCTAAATGCTGCTAGCGCCTGCCTCTATCGAAGAATGGAAACCCCACGCGGGGTCGCTCCAGGCGGATCTCGATGGCCTCGCCGCCGTTCTCCACGCCGCAGTGCATGCCGGCGCGATCGTGAGCTTCGTCTTGCCGTTTTCGCTCGCCGCAGCGCGCGCATTCTGGCGCGAAAAGATTCTGCCCGGCGTCGCGGAAGGAAAACCCGTCGTCTTGCTGGCGCGAAGCGGCGGCGAAATCGTAGGGACGGTACAGATGATCCTCGACTGGCCTCCCAACCAGCGGCACCGGGCCGAGGTCGCCAAGCTTTTGGTGCTTCCCAAAGCCCGCCGCCGCGGCGTGGGACGCGCTTTGATGTCGGCCATTGAAGAGGTGGCCCGGCGCGAGATGCGAACCCTGATTACGCTCGACACGCGCACCGGAGAAATGGCGGAGCCGCTCTACTTATCGATGGGGTATGTAGCCGCGGGAGCCATTCCAGGGTACGCCAGCGATCCCCGTGGAAAAAAGCTGGAGTCGACCACAATTCTGTATAAGAAGATCTAGGTACCAGCCCCATCCCGAATCAAGGGCTTGCGAGGGCGATGCTTCGAGACACGCGGAAATCGATCGTGCGGTCGCGGCGCTAGCCTTCCAGGAGCGGGTTCACTTCGCGTGCCGCGGGGGTGTCTTTGGTAAATCCGAAAGTTCCGCGCTCCCACAACTCCCGAGCGGCGCGCAGGAACGCGCCCTGCGCCGCCCGCGCCAGCCAGCCGCCGGTGCTCACGCGCTTCACGCCGATTGCCGATAATTCAGCCAGTGACAGTGGCGCCGGGCCGAGCCCTCCCAGCACATTGAGCGGGCGGTCCACCGATCGGATTACCTCCGCGATCTCGTTCCTCGACGTGAGCCCCGGTGCATAGAGCACATCCGCGCCGGCCTCCTGGTATGCCTGCAGCCGCCGGATGGTATCGGCCAAATCCGGCCTGCCCACAATGTAATTCTCTGCGCGGGCAGTGAGAGTGAAGCGAAACGGCAGCGCGCGCACGGCCTCGGCCGCCGCGCGGATACGTTCCGCGGCGTGCTCGGTTTCATAGACCGGCTGAGTGGCGCCGCGAGTGGAATCTTCGATCGATCCGCCGGCAAGCCCTGCCGCGGCTCCCAGCCGGATGGTCTCCGCGGCGTCTTCCGGCGCGTCGCCGTAGCCGTTCTCGAGATCGGCGCTCACGGGAAGATCGACAGCGGAAACCATCGCCGCCACGTGTGCCAGCATGGCCGCGCGCGAGACCGCTCCGTCGGGCTTTCCCAGGGTGAACGCGAAACCCGAACTGGTGGTGGCTAGCGCTTCGAAGCCCAGATGAGCCAGCACCCGCGCGCTGCCCATGTCCCAGGGGTTGGGAATGAGGAACGCGCCCGCGCGCCGGTGCAGCGCGTGGAACGCAGCGCCTTTTTCAGCCTGCGTCGTCATCCTTTCAGTCGCCGGAAGCCTCCGCGGGCAGCATATCCGGGGCTTGGCGTTCGCGGTGGGCGGTTCGCAACATCATGATGGCGGTATACGTGACCACAACCACCACCAGCCAGTTCAGCGCGGCGGTCGGCAGGGTTTTCACCAGATAATATGCCAGCAGCACTCCCGGAACGCCTCCGATCGCCAGCCCCATCGCGGCCTTCAGATTATATTTCCCGGCCCGCACGAAGCGCGCGCTGCCGACCGGCATCAGGAACGCGCAGGAGCCCATCATGATGGGGAACGCGCAGAGCTTGTTCATTCCGAGGAGGTAAACCAGAATCATGCACGGCGCAAAAAGGCCGATACCGAGGGTCATCAGCGCACCCAGCAGCGCGTTGCCCGCGATGCCGATCAGCAGCCGCGTTCCCGACAGCCCCATGGCATTGCCGGCTCCGGGCACCCAGTTCATCTGGTTCAGGACAATCATGGCCGCCGCGCCCAGCAGCACGCTGCCCATGCCGATCTGCACCTTCCGCCGCGACCAGGCGGAAACCACACCCGCTCCCAACCACGCCCCCAGCACCGACGCCCCAATCATCGTCACCAGCGTCGTGATATCCACCTGAACGAAACCCAGAAACAGAATGGCTTCCATCACCGTGGGAAGCGTGTGGCCCACGTTCAGGGTTCCCGGAATCTCCTCGTCGCGCACCAGACCACCCAGTTTGAACAGCGAACTGGTGGTGGCGAACGATCCGACCCCGAGAGTATCCAGGAAATTGGTGAACAACCCGATGCCGATGCCGAGTGGCGTTGGTTTGCGCGACGGCTGGCTGCTGTGGCGCGCCTGCTGGATCCAGACGATCAGATAGCCGAGCGCGAAAATACCCAGGCCGGCAAAAAGGGCAATGAGCATAGGGTTGGATGCAGTATATCTCGAAAGGCCGGTGCGGTGCAGGCGAGGAGGTACCGGAGGGAAAACGCAGGAAGGAGCGGGCATGACTCCCGTTAGCCGGGAGCCACACCCGCCAATAGCTGACTTACTTTTGACCCTGCAAGTTCGCGATGGAGGCCTGCAGCAGGCCGACCGCGTAGTCGAGGTTGTGGATTCCCTTGCTGCCGTCGTTGTTGACGAACAGCCAGTTGTACGCCGCTTCCAGCTGCGGCTTCGTCCAGGTGGAATCGATGGTGAGCGAGCTCTTCACCAGGCTGTTGGGCGGAAGCATCGTGGAAAGCTGGTCGAGCAGCGACTGTACCTGGTCCTGCACGCCGGCAAAACCGCTGCCGCCGGAGAAATTGAAAATCGGGAAGTTGAAGCTGGTGAGGTCCGTGCCGTGGCAGGCCTGGCAAGCGCCAACCAGATCCTCGGGCGCCTGTCCCGCGGGAGCATAGGTGGTGCTGAAGGTGTGGTCGCCGGCTTTCATGAACGCCGGATCGGTGCTGGCCACGGTCTGCATGTGGCAGTCAATGCAGGCGTTGGTGGTGACGTACTGATGCGCGGAACTGGTGATCGTCTTGCCGTACGTGTAGCCGTTGGTCCCCATCAGCATGTCGGCCTGCGGGCCTTCGTGCGGTCCGAAATGGGCGCTTCCGGTAGTGGTGTCCACGGCCGATGCCTTCAAGCGGCTCTGGTGGCACTGCATGCAGAGAATGCCTTCGCCGACTACGGAACTGGTTACCTTGGTCCCATCAGCCAGCGTCACCGACGCCATGTTGCGAATTAGGTGCGAATCGCTCGAAGGCTGCGTCATCCCGTGTGGCTCGTGGCAGGCCGAGCAATCGATGGAGTGGTACGACGTGTCGGTAATCGGGTTCTCGCCGTTCATGCGGGCGATGAAGCCGGTCCCGGTGTGGCAGCCGACGCAGCTCGCGTTGCCGGCCGGATCGGTGGTGGTCACGGCATGCATGGAAAGCGCCCAGGTAGTGCCCTTGTAATGATGAGTCGGCGCGTCATGGCATTGGTTGCATCCGCCCGTGTTGGTCGGGATCGCCACGGCGATCACGTCGCCGCCATAGTAAGCGTGCTCGCTGCCCGGTCCGTGGCAGTTTTCGCACTGAATATTGGCCAGATTCTGGAGCGCCTGCGGCATCGCCTGGAAATCGCCGGCCGCGTCGGTGGTCGGGAACGTCCACTTCAACTGGCTGGCAGTGTAAGAGAAGCCGCCGTCGTTGACCGTCGAATGGGCGTCATAGCCCACCGTATGGCAGGCGGCACAAGACGCGCTCTCGTTCTCTCCGGCGACAGTGCCGTTGATGATGTTGGTGAAGATGCTGGCGTGAGCCGTTTGCGACCACGGCGCCACCATCGGCTGGGCAAGGCCGCCACCGTGGCACTGCGTGCACACCGCAACTCCCACATACGTGCCCGCGATATACGATTGGTACAATTGCGTCGCCGTACCGTTGATTGTCACTGTCGCGCTGATTACATAAAGACCGTGGATGTCCGGAATGAACATCTGCCGTCCGGCCACCTGATAAATCAGGGCATCCGACGGCTCTTTGATCGGTATCGTGCCGAGCGGGCTGGCTGCCAGCGCCGCTTTCGAGCCGGACGGCGACTCGCTGATTGCCCAAGTCACGCCACCCAACTGGCTTGCCGGTAAGGTGATGTCTACCTGCACTTCCATATACAGTGGCTCGCCGAGCCCGACTGTACTTAATCCACCCGAGACCTGCGTCGTGGATGGCAGCTTGTAGGTCGAAATATCGCCCGGCGTTACGGCACGAAGTGCAAGTCGCGGCGCCTGGAGCGTTTGCGCATTCATTGTGGTCGTTGCGGCCACAGCCATCAGCGCCACTGCGGAAAGTCCAGCTAGCGCTCGAGGAAGTCGTTGATCCATTTTGACCCCCATCAATCAAACTCCTAATTTAAAAGTCCCAAAACCAGGGTAGTCCGAAACCATTATATTCGGACTTTGAGGTCTTTTACTATAGTTTTTTAAACATCCTGCTCTGCAATGATCTAAAGAGAGTGGGGGTTGTTGACTTATTCTACGGTAATAGGGGACTCACCTCGGGTCCTCGAAGACCGCCGGTCAGCAATGCGCTTGGAGGATAGGCTATCCTCGGGAACCAATTCTAACAGCAGTCCCGTCCATCAGAGTGAACTGAAAGCCGGAAAAATCTTCCGCGTAGGTATCCACCAAGTCCTGGAGAATGGCCATCGCCACTTGTTCGCCCAGCAGAAATCCAGCCTCGGCGTCGCTGCGGTAGTGGATACCCGCAAAATCTCGCCCCATGGCCACGTTAAACCCGAGTTTATTGATCTCGCCGCCAACCGTTAACGCCGGCCCGGTGTACGGATTCAGGGACAGTCCGTCGTCGCTTGCCACCACGCAGTTGGTCACGATCTGGGTCTCGTCGAAAAAAGCCTTCAGCATCGCCGTGCAAGCCCCGGCCACCGTACCATGTCCCTGCGGATAGGAAGGGTGCAGCGGACAGCCCTCCGGGAATGCTTGTGGCAGCAGGTAACTGCTGTTCGCGGCATACACCATCGGCAATGCCGCGGAGTTCATCAGGTCGGAGTGAATCGGATATTGCGCCGCGCCCGTCTTGGTCTGCTGGACCCGCCCGCCGAACTCCTCCGGCCGCAAGCGCCGGTGTACCATCCACTTCTGGAACCAGGCCGCGTACAAAGCGGCAATCGTTACGGTTCCCAGAATGCTACAGATGTGAGGCGCCCCGAAACTGCCGAATCCGGTTTCTACCTTGGTTGTTTTGTAGGGGTTAGTGGGACTCAGATAAGGATTGGTGTCGAGAACCGTGTCCGGCGACTGGTTAAGTAGGATCAAAGCCGCGTTGTGGTATGCCTGATACAGGAAGTCGTAATGCACCCATTCGCCCAACCCACGGCCGTTAAAGATGTAGCGCGGTTGCGGATCGGGAGTCCACGCCAGGAACGGCGGCACTCCGGTCTGGAGGGCGAGCCATTCACTAAAGTTATTAAGATAATCTAAACCTGCCGCGCCTTGTCTATATAATTGGACCAGATTAGTGGAATTGACCGGCACGGGCTGCCAGAAAAATTGCGAGATGAACGGTCCGGTCAGGCCGCCGGTCACGTTACCGCGAAACAGCGTATCGGTTGTGACCTTGCCGCCGGAGGTCGGACCGGCAAAGGAGGAAAGCCGGTTGAGATCCTCGACCGCGGCCGCGGTTAAAGCAGAGGTGTCGTATTGCGTAAACGGCACGTCGCGGCAGAGCGCCTGCCAGTAGAGTTCCACCATCTCGCCGGCGGCGGCGGCACTGGAGAAACCCGGCGGCGGCGCGGTGCCCCAGATGTGCGAATCGGCGCCCTCCATTTGAAAGGCGTAGCCGGAAAGCGGATTGACCAGTTTGGCGCCGGATCCCCGCTGAATATTCTCGATGGCCGTTTCCGTGCCCGTCTCCAGGGCAGCCAGCAGGCTCTGGTAGGCGCTGGGCTCTACCTCGCCCAGTTGAGTATGGGGCAGGCCCTTAGTGAAACTT
Organism: Bryobacteraceae bacterium; assembly: GCA_035509055.1. Lineage (GTDB taxonomy): Bacteria > Acidobacteriota > Terriglobia > Bryobacterales > Bryobacteraceae > PALSA-129. The sequence continues at coordinate 96,937 of DATJMA010000027.1, forward strand.
GCGATGTAATTCGGCAGCGAGGTCTCGTCACCATTATTCGGGTGGCTGGCTTGCGGCTGCCGGCCTTCGGCTAAAGCGGCAGTTTGGCGTAAGCGCGTTGCCATTTCCTGCCGGGTACCAGGAAAGGTATTTCCCGGTCCGGCAGTTGCGCTTGCCGGAACGGCAGCCAGACCCGCCATTTTCCACAAAAACGAACGGCGATTGCCCGAGATCATTCAACCCGCCAGACAGCCAGAATGTCTGTAATAGTAACACCAGCGGGGAAAAATCTGCCACTAGCCCGAACCGGGCGGTGTAACATTAACGGACTGAGTGGGTTCGCCGGCGAACGGCAAACCGGACCAACTCCGCGGGCGGCTCCTGTTCTACGGTTGGCGATCCCTCGATTCGATAAGTGGTGCTGCCGAACAACCGCTCCCGGACGGCCTCGACTATTCGTTCGAGCGCGCCACAGTTCGCGCATCCCACCGTTCGGCATCCGGCCTCGTGATCCAGCAGCCCGCGAAAATATTCCGCAATTTCGAAATCTTCGGTGCTCATGGCGTACCCGATGCCCTCCTTGCCTTTTTCCGTATTCTCGGCCCGTTCGCCACGGCGCACAATCCTTCCGTACGTCAGCACCGGAGTCTATCCCGAGAGAGAGCATCCACTGGAGATGAGAGTACCGCGACCGGGCCGGTTGGCTGGTAGACTGAATGATCCGCGAAAGCGAGGGCGGTGAGATGAACCGATCGGCGGTAGCAACCATAGCGGCAGTTCTGTCGATAACTCCGGCGTGGGCAAGATCGCCCTTCCGGTACCGGGAAGTCATGATCCCGATGCGCGATGGCGTTCATCTGCAGACCGTGATTCTGACGCCCGTCAACCAGCATGGCGCGCTGCCGGTTTTGTTGCGCCGCACGCCGTATGGCGTGCCTGCGCAAGCTCCCGAAAAGTTGGCGGCGAATTTACAGGAACTGGCGGCGGACGGATATATCTTCGTCATCCAGAACTTACGAGGCCGGTTCAAGTCGGAGGGCACTTTCGAACTGTCTTCGCGGGTTGACCTGAGCGATCCCAAATCCGTCAATGAAGCCACCGACGCCTACGACACCATCGATTGGCTGGTCAAGAACGTCCCCGCAAACAACGGCCGCGTGGGAATCTACGGCGTCTCGTACGATGGCTTGACCGCCGGACTGACTCTGTTACTGCCACATCCCGCGCTCAAGGCGGTAAGCGAGCAGGCATCGCCCGTGGACCAGTGGATGAACGACGACGACCATCGGTACGGAGCGCTGCGCCTCAGTTATAACTTCGAATATGCCGTCATGGAACAGGCGGACAAAGCGAAGAATACGCACTTCGAGTTTCCGATTTACGACACCTATCAGTGGTACCTGGAGGTCGGTCCGGTGGCGAACCTGAATGCCCGTTATCTCCACGGCTCGATTCCCTACTGGAACGCCAACGTGGCCCACCCGGACTACGACGATTTCTGGAAACGCGAGGCGTGGGTTCGCGAACTTCACGGCTCGGCAGTTCCCACCCTGAACGTGGCTGGGTTCTGGGATCAGGAAGATCCGTGGGGTCCCTGGCAGATCTTTCGGCACGAAGCGGAAAAAGACGGCGGCCACGGCGATTTCATGGTCGCCGGTCCCTGGCTGCACGGCCAGTGGCAATCCGCAAAAGCGGAATCCATCGGCGTCTACCACTACGGCGGCCACGATACCGCCAGGGAATTTCGCGCCGAAATCGAAGCGCCGTTTTTCCGGTATTACCTCCACGGATCGGGCGCCGCGTTCGCCTGGCAGGCAAAGACCTTCCAGACGGGATCGAACACCTGGCACACGTATGCGTCCTGGCCGCCATCCGGCGCGAAAGCGACGAAACTCTATTTACAATCCGATGGGACCCTCGCCTTCGAGCCCCCGAAAGCCGGTAAACCCTACCGCGAGTATGTATCGGACCCGGCCAACCCCGTGCCATACCGGAAGCGGCCGATTTCGCCGACCTACCCGGGCGGCGACTGGCGCGCGTGGGAGGTGGACGATCAACGGTTTGTCGATCACCGGCCCGACGTGCTGACCTACATCAGCCGTCCGCTGGAGAAAGATCTCGTCGTCACCGGCGAGGTGGCGGCCAGGCTGTACGCTTCCACGTCCGGTACCGACAGCGACTTCGTGGTGAAACTGATCGACGTGTATCCCGAAGATGCGCAGAAGAACGCCTGGAACCCGGATGCCGGCCCGGCGCCGGGACAGTATGCGCAATCCATGAACGGCTACCTGCTGCCGGTTGCCATGGAGGTGCGGCGCGGCCGCTACCTGAAAAGTTTCGAGAAACCGGAAGCCTTGCCGCCGGGCGTTCCGGTCGATTGGGACTTTCCGCTGCGCGATCGCGATCATGCGTTTCTCAAGGGCCACCGGATCATGGTGCAGATCCAGTCCACGTGGTTTCCGATCATTGACCGCAATCCGCAAAAATTCGTGCCGTCCATTTACGCGGCGAAAGCCGGAGATTTCGAAATCGCGACGCAGAGGGTATACAGCACGCCGGAAATGGCATCGTATATTTCACTACCGGTAATCGGATCGTTGCCATGAGAATTCCAGCTCCCGGGAGCCATGGTTCCCGCGGTCGCGGCTTCACCGCGGCGCCCTTGCGAAATTGCCCGAATTTGCCAGTGCCTCGGGGGCAGTACCAGGCGCATTGACAGATATTTTCCGCGGCCTGTATACTCTTTCACGCGGAACCACACCGCCTGTTTGTACCCCGAGATTATTTCAAGCCGCACATATGAGAGGAGAAGCAGGTTAATAAACCATGAAGAAATGGACTGCCGTTGAATACGATTTAACCAAAAAGCTGATTGAAGGAGCGCAACCCAAACGAGTTGAGCTCAAACCAGGGATGAAGCTGGAGCTCATCATCGAGCTCGACGACAAAGTTTACGCCAGGTTGGCCAAAGACAATGTCTGGATACACCGGATGCAGGAGAAGGCCAACGAGAAGGCCAAACCCGCCATCGAAGCCGCCGTCCAGCTGGTCAAAAAGACCGATGAGAAGGCCCAGAACTTCGATGAAAAGACCGCCAACATCTTCTCCAAAGACCTGGAATCGGCCATCAAGAGCAAGATGGAAACGGCCGGCACGGAGATGGCCAAGGAGGTGGACAAGCTCTTCGAGGAGTACAAGAAGGGCCAAAAGGATCTCTCCACTTTCCGCATCAAAAGCGCCGGCAAAATCACTCTCAACGTCATCTCCATCGGCGGCCACATCGCCGTGGCGGCGGCCAGCCATGGCGCGCATGTGCCGCTGGCCATTATCGGCATCATCCGCAATGCCAATGCCATCGGCCAGGAATGCATCAAGTTGTTCCTCAACGCGGACCAGTTCGCCAAGATTATCCAGGGCGAAATCAAGGTGCTCGAGACCTTCATGCAGAAGAATCTCGACACCACACGCCAGAAAGTTTCTCAGAGTATCAAAGAAATAGGGTTGAACCTGATCAGCGGCGCGCTGGGCATCGAAACGCCGAGCCTCAAGAACTGTGAAGAGCACATTAAGGTGCACTACATCGATATCCAGAAGCTCGAAAAGGAATCCCATCAACTCGGCCAGACCGTAAACGCGGCTCTGGATAAGGAACGGGAGTGGCACAACAAGGTCCAGGAGGCGATCAAGAAGGGCAAAAACTCCAAAGAGATCGGCAAGATCGTTTTAAAGAGGGAAAGCGCCGAAAAGGCGCTCGACAAGCTGCTGAACTCGATCTTCAAGATCAATGAGGGCATCAATCGCGCCAAGGAGCGGCAGGACTTGTTCGAGAAGACCCTCAAAGCCATGAAGGACGGCGTCCCGGCTTGGACCGGTTATGCCAAGACGGTTGGTTCGCTCGCCATCGATATCGGTTTATCCATGGGCGATGTCAAGGAGGCCCTGGAGACGGCCGTCGAGGTGATCGGCGAACTGGAGAAGACCACCGCCGAGGTGGTCATCGAAATGGATTAACCGGGGCGGGTCACCCGACCAAGGCCCGCCACACGATCCACGATTTCTCCCAGAGCGGCAGGCGGACCCTTCGCCGGAAAACGTCGTAGTTGCTACCCTCGATTCGCTCGAGCAGCCGGGAATAGATCGCAATCAGCGCCCACAGCGATGCCCGGCTGCGCGGGTGAATCAAATCGAGCAGTGGGCGCGATTCGTTATAGTAGGCGCGCGCGCGCTCCGCTTCGAAGGCCATTAGCTCCAGGAACGGCTGGTTGCGATGGCCGGCGCACAGGTCCTCTCCCGTTACTCCGAAGCGCCGCAGATCTTCCTCCGGCAGGTAAATCCTCCCCCGTTCCGCGTCTTCCCGGATATCGCGAAGAATGTTGGTGAGCTGAAACGCCACCCCGCATTTTTCGGCCAGCGGCAGCGCGCTGCGCGTATCGAACCCGAAAATGTGGATGATGGTCAGCCCTACCACGGACGCCACCTGGTAGCAATAACGATAGAGCTGCGAGAAAGTCTCGAATCGCCGCGGTTCCAGGTCCGACTGCACGCCGTCGATCATTTCGCGGAAATACTGGTGCGGGATGGCGAAGCGGCGCACGGTGTGATAGAACGCCGGCCACACCGGATGGTCGCTGAAGCGGCCTTCGAGGGCGGCTTCCATCTCGGCCCTCCATTTGTCGATGGCGGCGCGGGTGGCGCCCGGTTCATCGCTCAGGTCGTCGCAATAACGCATGAATGCGTAGATCGCGCACATGGCGTTGCGCTGCGGCCGCGAGAGCAGAACGAACGAGTAATAGAAATTCTTGGCGCGGCGGCGGGCCACGCGCCGGCAGTATTCGTACGACCGTTGCGTGGCGTTCATCATGCCGCCCGCGAAAACGCCAGCCGGCCCAGCGAGCCCAACAGCAATCCCACGCGCTCGGCTTTCGAAATCGACGGCCTCGCCGCCAGCACGTTGTAATCCCGCGCGGCGATCTTATCGAGCACCCGCAGTCCCCCGCGGCTGAACAGATCGAGATCGAGCGCCAGCCGGCGGTTCACCATTCCGACAAGCGGTAGCCCTTCGTGGAAGAGATCGCGCGCTCTCTGGACGATCTCGCGCATCACTTCGCGGAACGCCGGCGTGAAACGGTGGGCGAACAGTTCTTCCACCGTGTATCCGTGACGGTCCATGATGTCGAGGGGGATATAGACGCGGTCTTTGAGCTGATCGACGGTCACGTCCTGCCAGAAATTGGCCAGCTGCAAAGCGGTGCAGGTGGCATCGGAGAGAGATTGCCTGCGCTCATCGGAATAGCCGCACAGATACAGCACTAGGCGCCCTACCGGGTTGGCCGATTTGCGGCAATATCCGAACAGGTCGTCCCAACCGCGATAGCGCGTCACGGTCTGATCCTGCACGAAGGCCTCGATCAGGTCGGCGAACGGTTCGCGGGGAATGGCGTGCCGTTCCACGGTGGAGCGGAGCGCGGAGAAGACCGGGTGGTTCGCGCGCCCGGCATACATGGCGTCCAATTCGCCGCGCCACCACGCGAGCAGGCGCAGACTTTCGGCGCGGTCCCCGGTCTCGTCGCCGAGATCGTCGGCCCAACGGCAATAGGCATACACGTTGAAGAAATCCTGGTGCAGGCGCTTGGGCAGCAGGAAACTCACCACGTGAAAATTCTCGTAATGATGGGTTGCCAGCCAGCGGGTGTACGATTGCCCTTCTTCGGGCGAATAAATCTTCGCCATCGCGTGGGGCGAGCGGACAAACTCGATCGGCGGAAGAGGCATGTCGCGCCCTTCCTAAGGCACGATCGCCGTTTTGAGGTGCCCGTTATGGCTCATGAGGTGGCGCATGACCTCCAGCAGGTTCGCCAGGGGCTCTTCGCGATTTACGAAGAACGATGCGGTGATATCGCCGGCGCAGATGAGTTGCAGCGCCTTCTGAATATATTGCGGCGTGTGATGAAAGGTGGCCTTGCAGGTGATTTCGGAATAATGCAGCAGCGCGGTATCGAGATGGACGCGGCTATCGTTGGGGCAGCCGCCGAAGAAATTGACCGTGCCGCCGCGCCGCGCCATTCCCGCCGCCCATTCCCAGGTTTGCGGCTTGCCGACGGCTTCGATGGCGATATCCACGCCGCGCGAATGGGTGAGCGCGCGCACTGTCGACACCGGGTCCTGATGGTCGCCGCCGGTCACGAGTTCGTCGGCGCCGAGTGCCGCGGCGCGGTCCAGTTGCGTTTTGCGGCGTCCGATGGCGACCACACGGCAGCCGCAGAGTTTGGCCAGCTTGACGAACATCAAGCCGATGGGCCCCAGACCGATCACCGCAACCGTATCGCCGGGACGCGGATGCGTCTCTTCCAGTCCACGCAACACGCAGGCCAGGGGTTCCACCAGGGCGGCATCCTGATAGCCGACATGCGCCGGGATGATGTGGGTGTTCCGTTCCACGATGCGCGCGGGGATGCGAATGTATTCGGCGTAAGCCCCATTGTTGAAGAGCAGATCCTCGCAGAGGTTCTGTAATCCGCGCCGGCAGAAGAAGCATTCCTCGCAGGGCGCGGAGTTGGCCGCCACCACCCGCTGGCCCACCGAGAACCGGCGCACATCGTCTCCCACCGCCACCACATCGCCGGCGAGTTCATGTCCGAACACCGCGGGGGGCACGATCATACGTGCGTGATATCCGCGGCGGAAAACCTTGACATCCGTCCCGCATGTCAGCGCGACCTTAACCTTCACGAGGACGTCGCCGCTTCCGATTGTGGGAACGGCCACCGGTTCCACTTGCAGGTGCTCTTTTCCATACAGCACCGCGGCCATCATCTGGTTATTCACTATGCGACCACCTCTGTGGTTGAACGATTATTTTCAACGATTTAGGTCCTGGATGCAATGCCAAATCAATGCCTGAGCCAATTTTGCCCAAGGGTAGCCGGTGGGTGATCAACTCCTCCACCGGCATTTCACCGCCGAATACCAGAGTTGCAGATTCCTTTTGTAGCTCTACTGATGCACTATAACACCCAAAGAGAATCCGCTCACCTACACAGATGTCGGCTCCGGATGCTTCGATTCGTTCCGCGGCGGAGGTTTGAGCGAAAAGCAACACCCGCGCGCCGGGGCGCGAGCACGCCATCGCCTGGTCCACAATACCCGGCACCGAGGCTGCGACAATCACGAGATCGGCGCCGCGGCCTGAAGTCAGCTTCTTGATTTCGTCGGCGACCGCGACCTCGCGGGGATTCCAGGTGAAATCGGCGCCGCAACGCGCCGAAACCGCGAGCCGCTCGGGGATGGTATCGGTGGCGGCGACGCGCGCCCCGGTGCGGTGGACGAGCATGGTGAACATCAACCCGATCGGTCCCTGCCCCAGCACGGCGACGAATTCCTCGGGCTGCGGATCGCACTGCACCACGGCCTTCAAACATGTGTTGACCGGCTCAACTAAGGTGGCGCGCTCGAACGGCACGCCATCGGGAATCCGCTCCACGCCGCGCGCCGCAATCCAATCCATCACCCGCACGTATTGCGCGAACCCACCGCCGGCGGGCTCGAATCCGGCGGTGATTCCGACTTTTTTGTAGACCGGGCACTGCGCGTAAAGTTTGCGGTGGCAGTAGAAGCAATCGAGACAGGGGATGTGATGAAAAGCGACCACTCGGTCGCCCGGCCGGTACGCGGTGACGCCCGCGCCGGCCGCAGCCACCACCCCCGCGGTTTCGTGGCCGTAAATCCGCGGCGGCGCGAGCAGGTTGTGCTCGATCTTTTTGAGATCGGTATGGCAGATTCCGCACGCCTCCACGCGGATGAGAATTTCACCCGGTCCGATCCGCGGGGTAGGAATTTCTTCCACGCCGACGGTGCCCTGCCCGCGATACACGGCAGCATGCATGGTTGTGGGCACAGCACTCGCGTCAGAATCGACAGTCGGCAATGAACTCCCCCAGCGAACGTGCGGCCAGCATGCACCGTCTCTGCAAACGAAGCAGTTCCGGCAGCCGGACCCACGGGTGGCGCAAACTTGAAGCTAAGAGATTTATTGTATCGAACTGGCCGTCGGGGCGCAGTACTGCATTGAAATCATTGGCCATGGTCTCGCCCGCGAGGTCGGTGACGGATTTGATACAAAAGAATGGCACCCCAAGCTTTTGGGCCCGTTGAGCCACCCCGGCAGCCTCCATTTCGACGGCGATCATGCCCGCGGAGTGCAGCAAATTCTTCTCCCCCGCGGTTCCCACGATGTGGTCCGAGGTACAAACAGGACCGATGCGATGGGGCGAGGAGGCGATGGGGGGTTCGGCGGGGAATACCCGATCGCCGGCGAAGATGGTGCTGCCCACGACGATGTCGGCAATGTTCAGGGACGGATCGAGCGCGCCGCAAAATCCCATGCTGACCATGGCGTCGGGATGGAAGTTGGCGAGGACCTCGTCGATGCCGGCCGTTGCGCGATGGGCGCCGGCTCCCTTGGCGACGGTGCGGGTTTCGTCGTGCGGACGGCGCAGGTGGCGGAATTCCATCGGCATGGAGGCTACGAAGAGGAGCTTCATCGGGTAGCTACAGACTGATGGTAGCTTAGCGGGGCGGCCGCCCCACAGGCTCAAAATTACGGCGCGGGTGGTAGCCGCTCCTACCTCTCGTGAACGTCTTCCAGGTACGTGTACCCGTGCAGGCCCTCTTCGTAAAAGTGAATCAGCATGCCGCTCTCTTCGTAGGTCAGCCGGCCTTCGCGCAGCGCCGTTTCTACGTCGCGCCGCAGGGTGCTCACCAGGCCGTCCGTCGAGAATTGCACGTAATTCAGCACCTCGCGCACGGTATCGCCCTTGATCACCGAATCGAGGATCACTTCGCCCGTCGGCCCCAGGCGTACGTGAACCGCATTGGTGTCGCCGAAGAGATTGTGCAGGTCTCCGAGAATTTCCTGGTAGGCGCCGAGGAGAAAAGCCCCCAGGTAATAATCGCCGCCGGTGAAATTGTGCAGCAGCAGCGTGCGCTTCACATCGCGGCGGTCGATGAAGGCGTCCACTTTGCCGTCGGAATCGCAGGTGATGTCGCCCAGCACGGCCGGCCGCACAGGCTCCTCTTCGAGCCGGTGTATCGGCATGATGGGGAATAGCTGCTTGATGGCCCAGCTATCGGGCATGCTTTGGAAAAGCGAAAAATTGCAGAAGTAGGTGTCCGAGAGCATGGCATCGATGCCTTCCAGTTCTTCGGGGAAGTAATCGAGTTGCCGCGCCAGCGTCTGAATCTTGCGGGAAATCGTCCAGTAGAGGTTCTCGGCGATGCACCGCTGTTCGAGCGAGAGATAACCCAGGCTGAACAGATTGAGGGCCGAATCGAGCGCCTGCTGCGAGTCATGATAGCTTTCAAGCAGGTTTTTGGCGGTCAGCCCGCGGTAGGTTTCCTGCAAATCGATGAGCGGCTGCTCGGCTTCCGCCGACACCTCGGGCGGCACATCGGTGGATTCACCCATTCCGGCCACGCCCAGAACGTTGAACACCAGCACGCTGTGATACGCGGCAATCGCGCGCCCGCTCTCGGTGATGATGGTCGGGTGCGCCACGCCCACCTCGTCGCACACGTTCTGCGCGTGATAGATGATGTCGTTGGCGTATTCCTGGAGAGTATAGTTCACGCTCGATTCGAAATCGGTCTGCGAACCGTCGTAGTCGATGCCGAGGCCGCCCCCCACATCGAGGTATTTGAGGCCCGCGCCGGCCCGCGCCAGGTCGACATAGACGCGGATGGCCTCGTTGACCGCCCCCTTGATCTGGCGAATGTTGGTGATCTGGCTGCCCAAGTGGAAGTGCAGCAGGTTGAGGCAGTCGGCCATCCCCGCCTCGCGCAGTTCCTGCAAGGCTCGCATCGCCTCGGTCACGGAAAGCCCGAACTTGGAGCGATAACCGCCCGACGACTTCCAGCGGCCGGAACCGCGGCTGGCGAGCTTCACACGGAGTCCGATGCGCGGACGCACTCCGACCTTCTGGCTGTATTTCAGGATCAGGCCGAGCTCGGTATACTTTTCGACCACCGGGATAATGTGCCGGCCCACTTTCTGGGCGAGCATGGCCATTTCGATGTACTCGTCATCCTTGAAACCGTTGCAGACGATGGGCGTGTCGTTGTCGGCCAGCGCCATCACCGCCATCAACTCCGGCTTCGACCCGGCTTCCAGTCCGAACTGGAACGGGCGTCCAAATTCCAGCACTTCTTCCACAACCTGGCGCTGCTGATTCACTTTGATGGGGTACACGCAGCAGTAGCCGCCCTGGTAGCGATGCTCGGCGATGGCGGTTGCAAACGCGCTGTGCAGTTCGCCCAGCCGGTGTTTGAGGATATCGGCGAAGCGGATCAGGATCGGCAGATTGATGCCGCGGAGGACCAGGGTGTCGACCAGTTGCTTCAGGTCGATCGAGCGGGCGGTATCTTTCTCCGGGTGCACCCGAATGTGCCCGTTTTCACCCACCGAGAAGTAGCCTTTGCCCCAGCTGGCGACGTCGTAGAGGTCGCTGGCCAATTGCGGGGTCCATCGTTCCGTGGGCTCCATGACCAGGGAGCCTTTGCGGCCATTTCGTTCCAATTCTTGCTTTCCCCCTTGCGGTGCTGAAACCTTTAGTTTGCGATGAAAAGCCGCGGGGGGCAACAGAAATTATGTTACGGCCGGATCACGCGCCCCGAATGCTTGCTTCGGTGCATGCCCGGGCATAGAATTTCGAATCATGAACCGGCGGCACTGGATGATGCTTTCGGGAGCGGCTGCCGCGGCAGGAACGGCTTCCGCCCAGATCCATCAGGACGCGGAGCACGACACGCCCGACAAGTTCCTGCTCAACGATTATCGCCCCGAATCCATTTATAAGATCCCCAGGACCGAGCCCCTCAAAGCCCGCTTTCCCGTCGTGGACGCGCATTGCCACGGCGGCCGCAGCGCGCAACAGGTGGACGCGATGGTGAAGCTCATGGATGCGGTCGGCGTGGAGCGCACCGTGATCTTCACCGGCGCCTCGACGCCCGAACACTTTACTGAAATCCGCCGGCTATACGCCGCGCACCCGGGCCGTTTCGACCTCTGGTGCAGCTTCGATCTCAGCGGCGTCCACGATCCGGAGTTCGGGCCGCGCGCCGTCAAAGCCCTCGAAGACTGCCGCCGTTTGGGAGCTTTGGGCGTGGGGGAAATCAGCGACAAGGGAAGAGGATTCGGAGCAGCCGGATTGGCCGGCGGGGCTCCGTCGGGTTATCCGGGCAGGGGCAGCGGTTTTTTCCCGCCGGCCACCGGTCCAGCGGGACCTCATCCCGACGATCCACGCATGGACTCGCTCTGGGACCGCTGCGGTCAGCTCGGCATGCCTGTCAACGTTCATGTGTCCGATCCCATCTGGTCGTACCAGCCGATGGATCGCGCCAACGACGGCCTGATGAACGGTTACACCTGGATGATCAAAGTGACGCCCGGCATGCTGGGACACAACGAACTGATCGAAAGCGTCGAGCGCGCCGTCGCCCGCCATCGTCAGACTACATTCATCGCCTGCCATCTGATGAATCTGGATTACGACCTCGGACGGCTCGGCCAGCTCCTCGACCGCCATCCCAACCTGTTCGCCGATATCTCCGCCCGGTTCGGGGAACTGGCGCCCATCCCGCGATTCGTCGCGCAGTTTCTGGGGAGATACCAGGATCGCGTGCTGTACGGAACCGATATGGGATACAGCCAGCGGATGTTCAGCTTGACTTTCCGGATTCTGGAGACGCAGGACGAGCACTTTTACAATCGCGAATTCTTTAACTATCACTGGCCGCTGCATGGGTTCGGGCTGCCGGATACGGTACTGAAAAAGCTCTACGCCGGCAACGCGCGGGCAATTTTCGGTCCCCGGTAACTACTCTCTTTTCTCAGTCAAAACTACTTCGAACGAGCTATTTCAGGCGTTCCGGCATCGGTGTATTCTTGATCCAGAAGGCAGGACAGCCCCTGGCGGCGCGTTCTACCAGGGAGGGTGACAATGAACAAGACCCTGAGATTGGCGGCACTTACGGTGCTGGCCCTGGTCCTGACGTGCATGTGTCTGGCCCGGCCCGTTCACGTTCACCGCGGTAGGATGCCGCTTACGGGATGCGTCCTCGGCTGTGGCAATTATTGCCGCGCCTTTGGTCTGCTTACTTATAAAACCTGCAACAGCTGCTATTGCTACGCACCTACACCCGTCGTGGGCTGCGGCGGTTGTGCCGGATATTCCGGCTGCACCGGGTATACGGGTTGCGACGGCGGCTACACCGGCTGCAACGGCGGCTGCAACGGCGGTTGGGGTGGTTGCGGCGGTTGCGGCGGAGGCTGCTAACCCATTCCAAGGCTTCGGGTTATGACCAAGCTCGAAACTGCCACTCATGTCTTCCTGATCGCCCTGTGTTGTCTGGCGGGCGGTCTGCTCATCGAACAACGGTTCTTTTCGCAGCCGGATGCGGGAGCCCCGGCGCCTGCCAGCGTGGTCGGACGGGAAATCCGGCTGCCCGGAGCCGATTGGCAATCGGCGCCGGTTTCGGTGCTGCTCCAGATCAGTTCCACCTGTCACTTTTGTAACGACAGCATGCCTTTTTACCGCCAGTTGATGGCGGCGCGGCAGGCATCGCCGGCGAAAGTCCCCGTCATTGTCGCTTCCGCGGATGCGGTCGCGGTCATCGAGCAGCACCTCGCCGACGAAAAACTGAGCGTGGATAAGGTCCTGCACTCCCGTCTGGAGGGCTTCGGCGTCGTCACACCCACGGTTTACATCGTAGATTCAAAAGGGATGGTCGAGCGCGTGTTCGTCGGCGAATTGGATTCCGCTGACCAGAAAGAGCTGCTCTCCATCGTCGCGCGTGGAAAAGTATAAACAAGGAGCCAGAGGCAGGAAACCGGAAGCCAGAAGAACAGCCGCTCCCGCGCTGGCAGCGTTTGCAGTACTCGCATTTTCGTGTTTTCTGATTTCCGCCTGCCGGCACGGCGGCGGCCACTCCCCGGCTAGCCCCGCCCGGCTGTTCGAAGGCATGGGCGCTATTCATCACCCCATCGCCACCAAAAGCGCCGAGTCGCAAAAATACTTCGATCAGGGATTGGCCTTGGTTTATGCGTTCAATTTCGGAGAAGCCGTGAATTCCTTCCGGCGCGCGGCCGATCTCGACCCCGATGCCGCCATGCCCTACTGGGGAATGGCGCTGGCGAACGCTCCGAATTACAATTCGGCCACCCTCAGCCCGCAGCGCGAGCGCCGCGGATTCGATTTCATCCAGACCGCCGTCGGCCTCGAGCGCGCCGCGCCCGAACAGGAGCGCGCCTACATCGATGCCCTGGCACAGCAATTCACGGACGCCGCAACCCCCGATCAGCCAAAACTCGACCGCGCTTACTCCGACGCCATGCGAGACGTTTACCGCCGTCATCCGGACGACGCCGACGCGGCCGCGCTCTTCGCCGCCAGCCTGATGAACATGAACCCGTGGCACCTCTGGAAAATCGACGGCCAGCCCGGTCCCGATACCCCCGAAATCGTGGCTGTCCTCGAGGACGCGCTGCGCCGCTGGCCGGAGCACACCGGGATCAATCATTTCTACATCCACACCATGGAAGGCTCGCCCCATCCCGAGCGCGCGCTGCCCAGCGCCAACCGGCTGGCGGCCCTCGCGCCGCTCGCCGGCCACCTGGTACACATGCCCGCCCACATCTATCTGCGCACGGGCGATTATCGGGCAGCCGTACAGGCCAACCTTCAGGCCATCGCCGCCGACCAGGAATACCGCCGGCAGCAGCCCGCCGAACCACCCGGCGTCATGGGGTACGCCAACCACGACCAGCACTTTCTGGCTGTCTCGGCCGGCATGGATGGCGAATTCGAAACCGCTCTCGAAGCCGCGAAAGCGCTGCCGGCGCACGGCCCTAACGAAGCCATGGCTGCCATGTACACGCTGGTGCTCCTGAGATTCTCGAAATGGGACGACATCCTGGCCGAACCCGCTCCCGCCGCGAACCTGAAGGGCGCCACCTTCCTCTGGCGGCTGGCTCGCGGCTGCGCACGCGCCGCCAAAGTCCAACTGCCGGAAGCCGTGGCGGAGCAGACGGCAATGGAGCAGGCGTTCTCCGCGCTTCCCCAGGGCCGCGCTTTCGGCAGCTTTTTCAACGATTGGAGCACCCTGCACGCGCTCGCCGACGACGAGCTCGCCGCGCGCATCGCCGCCGCCCGCGGCGACCTGGAAGCCGCAATCGCGCGCTGGCGGCACGCCGTCGAAGTGCAGGATGGTATGAACTTCGACGACGTGCCGGACTGGTATTATCCGTTGCGCGAGTCCCTGGGCGCGGCGCTCCTGCGTAATCGTCAGGCCGCGGAAGCGGAGCAGGTCTTCCGCGACGATCTCCAACGCAATCCGCGCAACCCCCGCTCGCTCTTCGGATTGTGCCGGGCGCTCGAAACGCAGCAGAAGGCGTATGAAGCGGGAGAGGTGCGGCAATCGTTCCTGGCTGCCTGGGGAGGCAAAGACCAGCCGCGCCTGGAGGATCTATGAGACTCGCCCTGCCGGCGGTTCTCCTGGCGCCAGCCATGCTCGCGCAGCCGGCAGCGCCGCGCCTCGCGTTCGAGAAAGCCGACGTCGGCATCAGCGCCCCGGGAACGGGCGAGCAAGGCGGCTTTCTTCCCGAAGGCCGCTTCGAGTGCCGCGGCACTACCATGCTGCGGCTGATTTCGGTGGCCTACGGCGTGACCGTCAGACAGGTGGTGGGAGGGCCGGAATGGCTGGCCACCGCCCGGTTCGACATCGCCGCCAAGCCGGCTTCGCGAAAGACATCCCAGCCCGAAGTGCTCGAAATGCTGCGGACGCTGCTGGCTGATCGCTTCGGACTGGTGGTCGAACCGCAGCAGAGGGAAATCCCGGTATATCTTCTGGCAGTGGCTCCGAAGGGGTTCAAGCTGCGCGAATCCAAACATCCGCAAACGCCCGATTGCCCCAGCGCCGGCGGCGACCCGCGCCTGAACCATCGCGTCTGCCACGATGTCGGCATGGAGGACCTGGTCAAACTGCTGCCCGAAATCGCCCACAACTATATCGACCGGCCGATTGTGGATACCAGCGGCCTCCGAAGCTTTTACAACTTCCGCCTGGATTGGATGAGCCAGCCCACCTATCTTGCGGCGAAGGCCGATGGCTCCGGGGCCGTCTCGCTCTTCGACGCCCTGGAGAAAGTGGGGCTCAAACTGGAGCCCGCGACGCGACCGATGCCGGCCATCGTGATCAAGCACGTAAACCCCACCCCCTCCGCCGGGCCGGACAAGGGCATTCCCCTGCCTCCGCGCTTCGATGTGTCGGAGGTCAAACCGAGCCGGGCATCCGCCGGGCGGCAGGGGCTCTCGGCGCTCCCCGGCGGCCAGGTGGAAATCCTCGGCTACACGCTGCGCGACTTGATCGTGCTGGCATACGAAGTGAAGACCGGCCGGGTGGCCGGCGGGCCGGGCTGGATCGATTCCGACCGCTTCGACGTGATTGCCAAATCGCCCGATGTTATGTCGCCGCACGCTATCGCCGGCATGCTGAAGACGCTGCTCCAGGAGAAATTCGCGCTTCAAACTCATAGCGAAGACCGGCCGCTGCCGGTGTTCGCGCTGGTGGCGGGAAAATCCAGCCCTACGCTGCGGGCGTCGAATGGGGCTGCGCGTTCCGAGTGCGATCTCGTGGTCTCCGACCAGGGCCGCTCCTACACTTGCCGGAATACTACCATGGCGCAGTTCGCCGGCCGCCTGCCCAGTGTCGCGCAAGCTTATTTCACGCTGCCGCTGGTCGATCTGACCGGTCTCGAGGGGGCCTACGATTTCACTCTGAGATGGACGCCGCGGAATCGCCGCTCAGACAACCGCGGTCCGGATGTGAACGCGCCGGCATCGACTCCGCCGGGCGGGTTGACGGTCTTCGAGGCGATCGAAAAGGAACTGGGGTTGAAGGTGGAAGAGCGCAAACATCCGATGCCGGTGATCGTGGTAGACCGGGCGGAAAAGCCATAGCCGGTTTTCAATTTCGCAGCAGAATCGCCATACTCACGCAGTTGCGAATGCCTTTTTCGGGCAGAATCTTCAGCGCCTGTCCGGAGAATGAAAGGTTATGCTCGAATGCCTTCGTTACCGATTGCACCGCCGGGATGGCATTCGCCGGACTGAAGTTCGCGCGGTGGAATGCCGCCTGGCCGATCAGCACCGTCTGGATCACGCCGTAATACACCAGCATCAGCAGGCAGTGGTCGCGAATGGTCTCGACCTTGTGATCGATATGCGGGTCGCCGATGCCTTTCTGCGGACCGAGCGGAAACAGCGTGCGGTGGGCGTAGTTGACGAGGTAGTGTTCCAGCAAGTGGCCGTGGCGCTCCAGAAACGGCGCGAAGTCGCGCGCGTAAGCCGCGGCGTACCGGCGGCCGATCTCTTCCATGCTGGATTGGGCGGTCCACAGGATGCCGTCCTTGAACTCCCGGTAGCACTCGAGAAAGCGCGGCGCCACATACTCCGCCGTAATGCGCGCCACAATCAGTTCCAGCACGATGCCCAGTTGCAATACCGGTTTGGGCGAGTGCTGCTGGATGGCCGCGTCGAGCTGATTGCCCGCGACGGCTTGCCGGAACCACTGGATGGCGGCGGGCACTTGCGCGTTCTGCCCGGCTTCCGCCAACTGCTCCAGCTGATCGCAAAACGAACCGAGGACCACGAGCCGCTTCCATAAAGGATACGCGCGGTATTGCAGCAATTCGATCAGAAATGCGCGGATCTCGCGAAAAAAAGCGTACGGTTTGGCCGACCCGGGGTCGCGGGTGGTGAGTTCGCATAACTCGCCGGGCCGCAAATCGGCGCCATCGTCTTCGTCGAAGGCCATCGGGCCGGGGTCCAGAAGCATCAGGCGGGCGGCTTCCGGGCAGGCCAGGTCGAGCGACCGCTGCACCACATCGTCTACCACGTTCCAGACGCGCGGATATTTCGCGCAGGTGATGGAAAGATAGGTGTCGCCGAGGCGGTTTTGCACGCTGCACAGGCCATGGTCGAGAAACGGACAACTGGCGCCGTCGAGCCCGATTCGAGCAAAGCTGTTGCTGCTTTGGCTCACCGGGTTGATGTTCACCAGTTCGCGCAGACGGGGTCCCATCTCGGCGTCACCGCAGCGCTGGTACAACTCATACGTATCTTTATCGACGTTGACCAGCCATCCCGAACAGCAGGTGTCTTCGCAATCGGCACCGATGCACCGAAATGCGTGGTACGCGCGCGGCTGGAGCCGTTTAGTGGGAATTGGCAAGGGTTTAGCATAACAGAATCGCGATTGGCCTAACCCTTTTTGCGTTACCATAGTCTAACTATGGGAGGTCTGACATGAACCGGGTGACCGAGTTTCTTCGCCGCGTGCGCATGTTGTTCCGCGGCAGCGCCTTCGATAGAGATTTGCACGAGGAAATGCGCGTCCATATGGAGATGCGCGAACAATCGCTGATCCGCGACGGCCTGGCGCCCGATGCCGCCCGCGCCGCCGCCCGCCGCCAGTTCGGCAACGCCACGCTCTTGCGCGAGACGAGCGGCGATGCCTGGGGCTGGCGCGGAGTCGAACATCTCGCGCTGGATCTCCGCTACGGCGCGCGGTCATTGGCTCGCACGCCGGGCTTCACCCTGCTCGCCATTCTTACGCTGGCACTGGGTATCGGAGCTAATACCGCGATTTTCAGCGTGGTCAACGCGGTGTTGCTGAACCCGCTCGCCTACCGCAATCCCGATCGCCTGGTGACGCTGCTGCATTACGGCAACGCGCCCGTCGCACCCGCCAACTACGTCGACTGGCGCGATCAGAGCCGCTCCTTCGACGCCATGGCAGCCGCCGAATATTGGACTCCGAACCTCACCGGCACCGATACGCCGGAAAGCATTCCCGGCCTCCATGTCACTCCGAATCTCTTCCCCCTGCTGGGCATTGCGCCCTTGATGGGGCGCACTTTTCCGCCGGCTGGAGACGAAAGCGTCCCCACGCCCGAGGTAGTTCTCAGTTATCGTCTCTGGCAGCGGCGTTTCGGCGGCGACCCGAACGTGCTCGGCCGGTCCATGCTTCTCGACGGGACGGGCTACACCATCGTCGGCGTGATGCCGGCGGCCTTCAAGTTTCCGCCATTCTGGGCCACCCACGCTGAATTGTGGGTGCCGATGGCATTCGCAGGCCGCCTCCAGAGCCGCGAAGGCAACAGCCTGCGCGTGTTCGCCCGTTTGAAGCAGGGGGCGACCCTGGCCTCCGCGCGCGCGGAAATCGCGGCCATCACCGGCCGGCTGGAGCGGCAATTTCCGGGCACGAATCGTGGCGTCGAGCTCACGCCGCTGAAGGAAAATGTCGTCGGCCAGGTGGAAACGCCGCTGCTCATCGTGCTTTGCGGGGTGGGATTCGTGCTGCTCATCGCCTGCGCCAACGTGGCCCACATGCTGCTGGCACGAACGGCCGACCGGCAGCGCGAGATCGCCGTCCGCAGCGCGCTCGGCGCCGGCCGGGGGCGCGTAATGGCGCAATTTCTCACTGAAAATCTGCTGCTGGCGAGCTTGGGCGCGGCCGCCGGCCTGCTGCTGGCCTATTGGGGCGTGCGCGCGGTGGTGGCGCTCAGCCCCGCCGATATCCCACGGGTCGAGACGGTTGCGGTGGATGGCCGCGCGATTCTGTTCCTGCTCGCCGTCACGGCGATTACCGCGGCATTGTTCGGGGTCGCGCCCGCCCTGCAATCGAACGCGGCCAATCTCAGCGGCGCACTAAAGGAAGGCGGACGCGGTGGAAGCGATGGCGTAGCCCGAAATCGCTTGCGTGGTTTTCTGGTGGCTTCGGAATTTGCACTGGCTTTCGTGCTGCTCATCGGCGCGGGATTGATGATCCGCAGTTTCGCCGCGCTCGAAGCGGTGAATCCCGGTTTCGATCCGCACCACGTGCTTTCGATGGTGGTCTCGGTGGCTGGCTCGCGCGAAGCGCCGGAGGGTCCGCGCGAGTTGTTCTATCGCCAACTGATGGATCGGGTACGCACCGTCCCCGGCGTGGAATCCGTGGGCGCCATCAATCATCTGCCTCTGGCCGGCGACGTGTGGGAATGGGACTTCCAGATTGCGGGGCGTCCCAAACCGCGTCCCGGCGAATCGCCCGGCGCGGTCTACCGGATCGCCATGCCGGGATACTTCGAGACGATGCGGCTGCCCATCCGGCGCGGGCGCGGCATCGCCGCCACGGACGATTCCCGCGCGCCCGGCGTGGCGGTGATTAACGAAACCGCCGCCAAGAAGTACTGGCCGGGCGAAGATCCCATCGGACAGCGAATCACCATCGAAAAAGACAGCTGGGTGACGATCGTCGGCGTGTGCGCCAACGCGCGCCAGTATGATTGGGCTTCCGAGCCCGACCCGGAGGTCTATCTCGCAGGGCTACAGGACCGCCCGTTCCTAGGCGGCGCCGATTCGCACATGTCCTACATCACCCTGGTCATCCGCACCGCCGGGAATCCGGCCGACATGGCATCGGCCGTGAAGCAGACCGTATGGTCGATGGACCGCAATCTGCCGATTTCCCAGGTACTCACGATGGACCAGGCTGTCGCCGACGCCACCGCCCAACCCCGGTTCCTGATGATGCTTCTCGCCATCTTCGCCGGCGTGGCGCTGGTGCTGGCCGCGGTCGGAATCTACGGCGTGATGAGCTACGCCATTGCGCGCCGCACGCACGAAATCGGCATCCGCATTTCGCTCGGCGCAAGCCGGTACGATGTGCTGCGCATGGTGCTGCGGCAGGGGATGACGCAGGCGCTCGCCGGATCGTTGGTGGGCATTGCCGGAGCACTGGCATTGACGCGGCTGATGTCGCGCATGTTGTACGGAGTCCGGCCTACCGACCCGCTGACGTTCGCCGCGGTGCCATTGGTACTCGGCGCGGCGGCGCTGGCGGCAATCTGCGTTCCGGCGCGCCGCGCCACGCGCATCGAGCCGACCGTGGCGCTACGGCAGGAGTAGGCTCACCAGGTCGCTGAACACGCCGTAGGCTGTCTGCTCCACCTGCGGATCGAGCGAGATGGTGCCGAAGGTGCCCATCAGGTCCGTGTGGAAAAGGATGATGTTAGACGTCCCCGGCGTGCAGGCCAGGATGTCGGCGCGGTCGAGCACCTCGGCGCGCACGCGCAGCGAAAGGCGCGATGCAGTCCGCTTGCCCCGGCTGATCAGGCGCACGGCTTTGCCTTTGCTCTTGAGTTCCTGCACGCGCTCGGGAGTAAGCCGCGCGATGCCGCGCGTCGATACCTCTTGCGGGGTGGTGCGCGCGTCCATGAGGACGTTGGCCAGCGCGGCAGTCTTGGCGGCGGAATCCCAGCCTTCGATATCGAACGTGCCATCGGCCTCGGTGATTCCCAACCGCCGCGCCTCCGCCAGCCCATCCTCGAACGATCCGCCGCGCTCCATCGTCTCGATCACGATTTTCGACGTCGAATTCAGCGCACCCGTAAACCCCAGCACGTTCACGCCGGGCATGGTGTGGCGCCAGAGATTGAAAATGGGAGCGCCATCCATCACCGCCGATTCGAAACGGAACTTCACACCCGCGCGGGCCGCTTCCTCGCGCAGTTCGGCATAGCAGTGCGCAACCGGACCCTTGTTGGCGGTCACCACGTGCATGCCGCGGGCGAACGCGGCGCGAATGTGCGCGATGGCCGGCTCGCCGGTGGATGGATTGAGCGTCGTCAGCTCTACCGCGATCTGCGCCTGCGCGGCGTCGAGGAACGCCTCGATCGATGCGGCGCGCGGGCCCATCGGCGGATCTTCCGCGAGCCCGCGCGGATCGATCGCCGTGCCGTGCCGCAGCGTGTGAATCCCGGTAATTTTGAAAGGAAATTGCCGGCGCTTTTGCCGGAGGAGGCGCGCCAGCGCGCGCCCCACGTTACCGTACCCGATAAGTGCCAGCTTCATCAAAAAGTGAGGCCGTCGATCAATTTATTCAGCTCCGATTGTAGCGCGGTGCGCTTCTTGTTCAGCTCCGCCTGCTGGTCGCGCAGCGAGGCCAGTTGCTGCTCATGCTGGTCGAGTTGTTTGGCGTAGCTCTGCACCAGCTGCTGCTGGCTGCTGACGTTGTTCAGGCTGTTGATGTTCTGGCGGATGCGATCTTCGTCGCTCGTCAGATCGCGGATCTGATTGCGATTGTCGGCGATGGCCGCATCGTTGGCGGCGATCTGCGATTTCTGGTCGGCGATGCGCTGTAATTGGCGCCGTCCGGCGTCGCTGAGGGTGCGGTTCTGGATGTAATCGGCGAGGAAATCGGGCGTGACGTTGGTCAACTGGTAGACGTTATCGAAGACGCGCTCTTCGTTGACCGCGAATTCCTGCGACGCGCCTGCCGCGAGAGCGACTTCGAAGCGGTATGCGTTCGCCGTCTTCTCCGAAGGCTTCTGACTGAGCAGCGTGTACCCCTGGCGCAGAGGATGTTCGAGGATCAGCGTCTTGGCCTTCTGGTCGACGTTGCGGATGGTGTAGGTGCGCGTCTCTTCCTGGGCCGATTTCACGGTCAGCATGCCCCGATTGACGTGGATTTCGCGCACGATGGCGGACTTGCTGTTGAACGCCTCGGTGATGCGTGTGCCGAGATCGACGGCGTAGCTGATGAGGCGCTTATCGCCCGCCTTCAGGGTCTCCATGAGCGCTTCGCCCCCGTAAACGCCGCCGTCGTAGACCGTGATCGGGCCGCCGTCGAGCGTTTTGCCGGTGGAATTGGTTAGCTCGGCGGCGTTGGTGGGATGCGGCGAGCTATGGTCCGAGTAGATGAGGAGTTTGCGCGACTCGATCGCCTGTTGGAGGAACGGCAGCATGGCCGATTCGTCGCGGCGGATGGTGACGGGCTGGGCGATGCGGTATTCGAAGAGTTCGCCGAGTTCGCCGGTGGAGGCGCTGGTGACGATGGTGCTGGGAGCGGCACTGAAAGCCGCGCCGGTATCGGTGTTATCAAGAAGCGCCGCGCCGTCTATGGCCATGGTCGAGGCCTTAGCTCGCATCTGGGGCGCTGCCATCGGCGGCGGCGTCGCCCTGGGAATTCTGCCGCTGCCGATGCCCGCCCCGTTGCCGTAGCCGCCTACACCGGCGAGCGAGCCATTGGTCGTCTGAAATGCCTCGTCATGCACCACCGGACGCGCGGCCGCGTCGTCCGCCAACTCCGCTCCTGGACGAGTCACATACTTTGGCGCGTACAACTGGCTTACGAACGAGATCGGCCGTCCCGAAACGAGTGAAAGCTGCACCTTCGTCCAATCCTCGCCCGTGGTGTTATCGACGATCGCCCAACCTTCCAGCGTGGGCTGTCCCTTGTCGCCGAAAATCAGCCGGTAGCTCGATTTCCACACCGCCGTCGGGATCATGTAGCTGGCTACCAACTGCCTCTCCTTGACGTCGCTCGAATCGATATACACGCTGCGCTTGTCCTTCGACCGCGCCGCCGCCAGCGCTCCCAGGTAATCCTTGAACTGTGCCTGCAGTTTGGCGTCGGGAAAGCGAATGCTGGTGGCCGCGTTCAGGTCGACCGTCCGCATGTCGCCGGAATCGAGCATCAGGGTCAGGTATTCGCGCTCCGGCTGCTTGTCGGTGCCTTCCACCACACGCCCGGTGACGATAATTCCGGCCACGGTGTCGGTCCCCAGCTTGACTTCCACGCGCGAACCCTTGAGCTGATCGAACATGGCGGCGAGCGATTGCCCGCCCTGAATCTGGAACGGGAAATCGGCCAGTTTGTGACTGAGCGGGTCCTGGGAATCGTACCGAAGGCCGGAGATTTTGGCGCCGCTGGAATCGGTGAGCGTGAGCGATTTGAGCACGTCGTTCATATCGGACGCGTTGAAGTCGAGCCGC
This sequence comes from Bryobacteraceae bacterium, assembly GCA_035509055.1. Classification (GTDB taxonomy): domain Bacteria; phylum Acidobacteriota; class Terriglobia; order Bryobacterales; family Bryobacteraceae; genus PALSA-129. Next base: position 119,784 of record DATJMA010000027.1, read on the forward strand.
GCCGATTCGCCCGGCGCGAGCGCGCCGGCGCGCTCGAAGAATCCCACGCCGTGCTTGTAAAGCACCACCTCTTTCACCGGAAGATCCGCGGCAAGCGCTACCGCCGCGCTGAGGAACAAGGGAAGCAGAACGTTTTTCATTGATGTCTCCATCCGGGAATGCCCCGGCGGGCCATTCCCTTTCACTCGCCCATGATTTTAATAATGACGCGTTTGTTGCGCTGCCCGTCGAATTCGGCGTA
>DATJMA010000028.1:0-2937 GCA_035509055.1 Bryobacteraceae bacterium
GCTGGCGGGCTACACGTTTCTCTACGACTCGGGCGATTACGGCGATTTCACGGTGAACCGTGGCAAGACCTGGATCTCGGAGGAAGTGTCCGCCAGCGGACATTACGTGCAGACGGTGATGTTTGAGACCACCTTGACACAAGACGTAACCGCCAACGCGGCGGCCATGTCGAACGGCATCACCACCAGCGGACACACGGTCGTGAACGGAATTCTGTTCGATACCGGCAAGGCCGATCTCAAACCGGCATCCGCCGCGGCGCTAAAGGAAGTGGTCAAGCTGCTGCAGGCAGATCCGAAGCTCAAGATCTATGTGGTGGGCCACACCGATAACGTCGGCCAGCAGTCCGCCAATCTCGAGCTTTCGCGGCAGCGCGCCGCATCGGTGGTAAAAGCGCTGACCACCCAATACGCCATAGCGCCCGACCGGCTGCAGTCCTTCGGCAACGGATCGTACGCGCCGGTGGCCTCGAACGATACCGAAGACGGTCGTGCGTTGAACCGCCGTGTGGAACTAGTGAAACAGTAGCAGCCTGCGCCTCGGCCGATAAAAGACCAATGCGTCGAGCCAGAAGTCATTGGGGGAAGGATGCAGCCGATCGGCGCCGGCGGCGGCGTGATCTCCCCGAACGCCTATCTTGCCCGCGGCCCAATTTCCTGGTACCAAGGGCTGTCAACAGGGAATCCGGCGGTCTACGTGGATCGCCGAATCCTTGGGCGTTTATGGGGAGGAATCGCTTCAAGAGCAGATCTGCGAATTGGTCGACGGTCCTGTGGCAATCACGGAGAAGTTTGTGAAGCAGACCGGATGTTCTCGCCGGCGTGTACGGGCACAACGGTGCTACGGCCATCATCATGTCGGAGAAAGTGATGGCTGCCTTTGATGCGGAGAACGGAAAAACCGGCCCTTCCGAGGGCGGCAATCACCTCGGCTCCGCTGAGACGCGGTGTCCGACTCATGCGGCGATAGTTACGCGCTGGATGCCGACAAACTCCAAATCCTGATCCGGTGTGCCCTTGACCTCGAGGCACAACTCAATGGCTTCCCGGATGCGCTCGTGGATCTCGTCGAGCGACCGCCCTTGCGTATGGCACCCTGGTATCTGTGGAACCGAGGCGACGTAGAAGCCTTCCGCGTCGCGCTCAATGACAACGTCGAACTGGCGTGTCGTCAGGTGAGTCCTCGTTTTCCATTGTAGACTGCTTGCGACGGACGCTGCCGGCACCGGGACGCGGAGGCCGTCCAGGCATTGCGGCCGGAAGGGCGTTTATGGGAGTAATCCTATCGGCGCACCCGTCGGCCTCCAAGCGTTGCCGAGCCACCACCGTGCTCGCGAAAGGCCCATCATCCAACGTGGCGGGGAAGAAACCCATGGCCAGCTTATCGCGGTGCATTTCCTCGATCTGCTCTTCGGTAGCGAGTTCTCGAAGTTCGAAATCCGCTCCGTGCGCCTGCTCGCGAACCCGCTTCAGCCGGCACCTCGCGATAAGCTCCGCAATCATCGGATCCATTCAAGAATATTGGAGATTCAAATCCGGTATCGCTATACTCGTCCATGGAAACCACGGGAGGTTTATAGTGGAACGACGTGTCCCTTTTCTGCGCCTGGCTCTAGCCACGGCGCTGCCGATGCTTGGTGGCTACTCCGGTAGCGGAGTAGCGCGCGCCGCCGATCCTTTGCTGTTCCCTAAGGACAAATTCACCGAGCAAACCGTGACGGTGAGAACCGCCACCGGGGAAAAGAAAGTTGTCGTTCACTCCTATCGGCATCTTCCTTATGTCGCGAAACCCGTGGACGTCAAGTACGAAAGCCTGGACGTCATGGTTCCTGTTTCGGTCGACGGTAAGGCCATTGACGCCAGCAAGTCCCCCATCATTTTCTCGGTCGGAGTCGCCGGCTATATGTCTTCTCCCAACGTTCGGGATGCTTCGACCATGATGGGGGGACCGGGTGGTATGGGCGGTCCGGGCGGCCACCCCGGCGGCACACCCGGCGGTCCAGCCGGCCAAACTGGCCCTCCGGGCGGCTTTGGCGGCCAAGGCGGACCTCCTGGCGCTGGCCAGGGCGGGCGGGGTATGGGTGGATTTCCCGGCGGCGGACCGCGCGGGCGGGGCATGGGTGGACCTCCCGGCGGCGGACCGGGCGGCAGCGGCAATGATGCGCTTGCGCTAGGTTATGTGACCGTCAACCCAGGCGTTCGTGGACGCGATAATCAGGCCAAGGACGGAACTTATTACGGCAAGGCACCGGCTGCGATCGTGGATCTGAAGGCCGCAGTACGCTATATCCGCCACAACAAGGGCATTCTGCCGGGAAATGTCGATCAGATTATCGCCAGCGGCTGCAGCGCCGGCGGCGGGCTTACCACGCTTCTCGGCGCCAGCGGCAACAGCCCCTTGTACGAGCCCTACCTCAAAGAGATCGGCGCCGCGGACGAGAAGGACAACATCTTCGCCGCCGACTGCCACTCGCCCATCACCGACCTCAATCACGCCGACCTCTCGTACGAATGGGAGTTCGGGGTTTCGAAGTCCAATGGCGCTATCGACGCGACGACCTCCGCGGATCTGAAACAGTTGTTCGCGCCCTACCAGGCTTCGCTGAATCTGAAGGGCAAGGACAACTTCGGTACCCTCACGGCCGCCAACATGGGCGAGTATCTCGTCAGATACTATCTCGCGCCCGAGGCCAGAAAGTACCTGCTCAGCTTAACCGAAGACAAGCGCAAGGAGTACCTGACCGCGAACGCGTCGTGGCTAAAATGGGACGGCAAGACGGCCAGTTTCACCATCGAGGATTTCGCGGCTCAGCACATCAACCGCATGAAGGCGGCGCCGGCCTTCGACGTTACCGGCTTGAACAGCGCTGAAACCATCCTATTCGGCGACAAGACCACCAATGCGCGGCACTTCACCAACTACATGCTGCAGAAGTC
>DATJMA010000029.1:0-21164 GCA_035509055.1 Bryobacteraceae bacterium
ATGCGCTGAACCGCATGACGGAAATCGACGCCAATGGGCACACTACCACAAACACTCATGACAGCCTGCGGCGATTAGTGGAGGTGGATCGGGCTCTCGCAGGAGTGGTGACCAAGTACACTTACTATCCCGATGGACAGATTCAGACTCTTGCCCGGGAATTGACGTCCGGCACATTTGAGACTACCTCCTACAGCTATACGCTGGAGGACCAGCTTTCCACCATTACCGATCCGCTCGGAAACACCGTGATGGCGACTTACGACGCGGACGACCGGAGGCAAACCGTCACCGCCCAGGTTTCGGCCACGCAGAACAGGCAGCGCACATACACCTATGACTCACTCAGCCGCCTCTACCAGGTCAGCGACACCACCGCTGCTCCGGGAACGGTGCTGGAAACGCACGCCTATTCCCCGAACAGCAACGAGATCGCGTTCACCGATGCCAACAGCAACCAGACAACCTACACCTACGACGGTTTTGATCGGCTGATGCAGACCACTTATCCCGATCGCACGGCGGAACAGTATGCCTATAATCCCGACGGCGCGGTCCTCCAGAAAGCGGCGCGATCCGGACAAACGATTACCTACACCTACGATGCGCTCAATCGCCGGATGAGCAAGACGCCTGCTGGCGAGTCGGCCGGGGAAGTGACATACGGCTACGATTATCTCGGCCGCCTGCTCCAAGCCGCGGACGCTACCAGCGCTAATCCGTACCAGATCGGCTACGACACGGCAGGCCGCGTCATCAGTTACACGGATCAAGAGGGGCGGAGTATGCAGGCGCAATATGACGCGGTGGGGAATCGCACGCGTCTGCAGTGGCCCGCCGGCAGCAATGGGCCGGCTTCGTATTCCGTCACCTACGCATACGATGCGCTGAACCGCATGACGGAAATCGACGCCAATGGATCTTCTTCCACACCGCTCGCGAAATACCAGTGGGACGCGCTGTCGCGCCGGACGCTCATCACGTATGGAGACGGCACAACCGATTCATACACCCAGTACGATGCCGGCGACAATCTGCTGGCATTAACGGAGAGCTTTACGGGCGGCAGCAGCGTGACATTTCAGTACGGATGGTTCAAGAACCATCAGCGCCAGACCACGGCGGTAAATAATAGCTCGTTCCAATACCTTCCGGCTGCCGTCGGACTGAATTACGCACCTGCCGACGTGGACAATGGTTATACCAGTGTCAACTCTGCAACTTTCACCTATGATGGCAATCACAATCTAACCTATGACGGCGTCAATGCTCTTAGCTATGACGTGGAGAACCGGCTGATTGAAGCGCAAAACGCGCTTTCGGGAAGCAGTCAATATTTCTACGATCCTTTGAGCCATCGCAGGCAGAAGACCGTCAACGGGGTAACGACGCAATTCGTTCTGGCGGGTGATGACGAGGTCGCTGACTATTCCGGCACGGGTGCTGGTACAGCGCAGGTGCTGACCGTACGGGGAGTGGGGGGTTCCGCGGTGGCATCGGTCACAGCTTCCAACGGGGCGGTTGCTTACTACCATCTCGACGGACTTGGCAGCACGGTAGCCTTGACTCAGCCGGGCACTTCCGGCGCGGCTGAGTCGTTCACCTACAGCGAGTTTGGAGTGCCGGCCGGCGGCGGCGGGACAGGGTATCTTTTCGCCGGTTACCGGTACGACGCGGAGACCGGGCTGTACTATGTACGCGCGCGGTACTATTCACCGGAGCTAGGCAGGTTCTTGCAGACCGATCCGATTGGAATCGGCGGTGGTAGAAATCTCTATGCATATGTCAACAATGACCCGATCAATCGGACGGACCGGTCCGGCACTACCCCCGACCACCCGCAGGTTTTGCTCGCGAGTATGGATCCCCTCAGTGTGGGACTGACAGGGGCGGCAGCCTATGGGCTCGCGCAGAAGAGCGGCGTGGCCCAGAGTGCCGCTGGCTCTGGAGCCGCCCAAACCGGCACTGCACAGGTGGAAACCTTTGAGAAAAGTGCCGAGTTGGAGCAAGAGGCGGCGCAGATCAGCAACGGATCGAAGATTACCGAGGTTCAGGAGGCAGTGCAAACGGGGAACAATCTGGCCAGAGCGTCGGAGGCCGAGACCCTGCTGGCTGAAGGGACCACAGTTGCGGAGGGCAGCACGGCTTTAACCGCCGGTGAGGTTGTTTTAGCGGTTGCCGGGGGAGCGGTAGTGGCCTTGGTAATCGTGGGAGTCGCATATTGGGTCCTACACTGAGCCTGAAACTTCGGGCTAGAGTCCGGCGCTGTTCTTAAAAAAGACTGGGACTGGCTCTGCCCCCGAAAGAGCTTGGGTGGTGGGCGGTCGCGGGCTCGAACCGCGGACCTCCTGCTTGTAAGGCAGGCGCTCTAACCGGCTGAGCTAACCGCCCATGGACCGAGGAATCCGTGAGAAAACTACATCCATGACTCTAGCACGGCAGGCGCAGCGCCACAAAACTAAGGGCGGACGATTACTTTCATCAAATTGGGTTCCTGGCGGTAGAGACGGTCGAACCATGCGGGCGCGTCTTCGAGCGGCGTGTACGCACTGATGAGATCGTCCACGCGAATCTGGCCGCCGGCCATCAGTTCGATACACTTCGGGTATTCGCCGGAGGAGGCGCAGGAGCCTTGCAGGCGGATTTGCCGCGTCACGACCTGCTGCAAGGGCAGATCGATCTGGGCGTTGAAATTGCCGATGAGGGTGACGCTGCCGCCTTTGCGAACCGAAGCGATCGCGGTTTGAATCGGGGCGGTCATTCCCACAGCTTCGAGGGCGGCATCAGCGCCGCGGCCATTGGTCCGGGCGCGGATTTCGGCGGGGACATCGCAAGCGCGGGAATTGAGCGCCTCATCGGCGCCGGCGCGGCGCGCGACGTCGAGACGGGCATCGTCGAGGTCCACGCCGATGACGGTCGCGAAGCCGGCGGCTTTGGCGGCCTGAATGGTGAGTTGTCCGATCATGCCGCAGCCGATTACCACGGCCGTGTCGCCGGGGTGGAGCGGAGTCAGGCTCACGGCGTGGACTGCGACCGAGACGGCCTCGATCATGGCCGCGTGATCGAAGGAAAGCGAATCCGGGAGGCGATAAAGAATGCGCGCGGGGACCGAGACGTACTCGGCGAACGCGCCGTTGCGGCGGTAATCGCCGCAGGAGACGCCGAGCACCTGGCGGTTGTCGCACAGGTTGATATGGCCTGTCCGGCAAAATGCACATTCGCCGCAACTGATGGTGGAATCGAAGGTGACCCGGTCGCCGGGACTCCATTCGCCCGCATCGGCGCCAACCTGTTCAACCACGCCGGCTGCTTCGTGACCCATGACCAGAGGCGGTATGCGCCGACCGGTGGAACCGTCGATTCCATGGACGTCGCTGCCGCAGATACCGCAGGAGCGGACGCGGACCAGCACATCGCGCGGGCCAATGACCGGCGGAGGCATTTCGCGCAACTCGAGGCGCATGTAGTCGGTGAGGAGTAGGGCTTTCATTCACCACCCATCATGCATCAAGCTACAGGGTGCCCGCCAGCGCCAGCCGAGTGTACGGGGCATGACCTCGAAGTCACTGCTGGCGGTCCCCCGCCGCAACCGGCGATACGCGGGCCGGGCGGCGGCGGAGGACCACATTTGGCGGTCTCTAGGGCACGTTGGTGTCGATGAGATTGCCGATTCGGGTGAAGACGTTGTTTACAGTCGTGCTGAGCGATGGCATGCACGCCACGGCGGCTACTGCCACCATGCCCGCTGCCAGGGCGTATTCGACCAGATCCTGCCCGCTGCTGTCTTTCCAAACCTGGAGCTGAAGCACACGGTTCCTGAGCCAGTTCATTTCATTTCTTCCTTTCCTCTGCGGACGCGCCGGCCCCAAGGACGGCGTGCCTCTGTTGGACCAGTACGATTTGCGAAAGACGCCGCCGCTCTTTCGCGAACTCGGATGTCCGGGCACTGCCCCGGCATCCTGCCCCTTACGGGACGTTGTTCTGAATGAGTCCGCCAATGCCATTGAAGACGTTGGCCATAATGGCGCTCAGAGGGGGCATCGACGCCACCACCGCCACGGCCACCATGCCGGCTGCCAGGGCGTATTCCACAAGGTCCTGTCCCAGGACATCGCGCCAGACGCTTCGAATTGACCGTTTCATCGTCCTACCTTCATCTGGAAAGCGCCCAACTTATCCGCGTAATCTAAATTACCAACCTGGCGATCGCGTAGATATTGGAGCTTTACATGAGCCGCTTGCGTTTTATATCTTAGGTGCCCCATGCTAACTTCTCCTCGGCAGCAGGCCGAGCCAAGCCGGCTTCTTCACTGCGGGAGTTTCCTTGCCGGTGAGCCGCGCCGTGAGAGCCCGCAACCCGCGCTCGAATCGGGTACCGGGGCCGACCGGTTGGCCCTCGAGCACCGCCTGCTGCACAACTTCGTACTCGTTCGCCAGCAATACGTAGGGCTCCAATTTCAGGGCCGACTGGACTTCCTCGCGCTTCAGCCCGGTAGCCGGAGAATAACGGTTCACTACCAGGCGGAGACGCCTGCGGTCGATGGCGTTCTTCTCCAGATACTCCACCGAGCGCCGGGTAGCGTGCAGGGCCACTAATTCGTTGGTCGCGACCAGAAGGATCTGATCGGCCAGACGAACGAATTCTACCGCTCCGGGTTCCGCGCCGGGCGTGTCGATCACGACTGCCTCATATTGCGACTGCCAGAAGTGGATCAGATCGGCGGCCACCACCCGGTCGATTTCCGCCGGCGAGGCGGGATTGTCCGGAGCCAGCAGCACGTCCACCCCGTGGCACAGCACCGTCAACCGGGCCCACAGATCGGAGTCCATGCGCTGGCGGTCGCGCACGGCGTCGCCCAGGTGAAAATCGGCCTTCGCTTTCAGTAGGAACGCGATGGTGCCGCCGCGAACGTCGGTATCCACGAGCAGGACCCGGGAGGCGCCGGCGCGTTTGAGTTCGATGGCCAGGTGCATCGCCAAAGTGCTGGCGCCGCATCCCGGCTTGCCGGGGACCACGCAATATACCGTGGATGGCTTGGGCGCGGAGAGTGCCCCGCGCAAGCGCCCCAGCCGGTCGAGCGCCAGCCGGAATTGCTGTGCGGTCGGCTCGGCGACGAATTCTCCGGCGCCGCGGTGAAGGCAGCGGAGGATCAGGTCGGCATCCTTGCGCGCGCTCAGGGCCACCACCGGCATCAGCAGGGCGGCTTCGGCGATCAGCAGCAGGGCCTGCTCCACGTTGGATGCTACATCCAGAAAACAGACGTTACAGCCGCCCTGCGCCGCCAGTGCCGCAATCGACCCCGTTCGAGGGTATTCGGGAAGATTGCCGGGCGTAGCGATCCCCAGTTCGGTGAATGCCATGCGAATTCGGCTGGCGAGATCGGGATGGGGGCACACCACCAGAGGTTTCCAGATTTGGTGCATGCGAGGTTCGGCGACCGGTGCCAGCAAAGCAATTCTTCCTGTTGTTCAGATCGGCCAAGATGGCGGAATTTACAGGCGGGAGCCGGCGGATCGGGCGATCCGAATGCAGACCAGCACCGGGACCCGGCATTTTCCTCCCTTCAGAAAACTCCGGCATTGGCCGATCTGTTCCATGAGATATGGCCGCAGCAGGCTCACTCCTGGTCCCGGCGGCGGAGCGGTCGCTCCGCCTAGCGCCAACGCTTCCCGATCTGTTTTTTGCCCTGCTGCTGGCAGCGCAATTCGGACGAGTCGACGCTTGGCAGGGGTTGTTGGCGGACGGCGACACGGGTTGGCATATCCGCACGGGAGACTATATTGCCGCCCATGGAGTCCCGGTCAGCGACCTCTTCTCGTTTTCGCGCGCGGGCCAGCCCTGGTATGCCTGGGAGTGGCTGTCGGACATAATCTTCGCGTACATTCACCAATGGTTCGGTCTTCCCGGCGTGGCTGCCCTGGGCGCTATCCTGGTTTGCCTGGCGGCAACGCTGCTCTTCGCCTGGCTGTTGCGGCGGGGCGCTGGCGCCTGGGTTGCCTTACCTGTAACGCTCGCCGCGACGAACGCCGCCAGCGTGCACAACCTGGCGCGGCCGCACCTGCTTTCGCTGGTCCTGCTGGTGGCTGGATTATGGCTCCTCGACGAAGACCGCCGTGCCGCTACGGCATGGCTTTGGATACTGGTGCCGGTAACCGGATTATGGGCGAATCTCCATGGCGGATTCGCGGCATGGCTCGCGATCCTGGTGTTTCTGGCCGCGGGGAGCGCGCTGGAGCGGAACTGGATTGCCTGGAAGCGATATGGGCTGCTGGCGGGGTTTGCCGCGATGGCCACGCTGATCAACCCGTACGGATGGCAGTTGCACCGGCACATTTGGGAATACCTCGGGTCGCGGTGGATTGCGCGGAATGTCCAGGAATTTCAATCGCCGCAGATCCGCTCGGAGAACATGCTGGTTTTCGCGGTGCTGTTGCTGGCGGGAGTGGCGGTGGCAGGGAAGGTTTGCCGGCGGTCGCAGTGGTTTGAGCCGGGCCTGGTGGCGATCTGCGGTTTCGTGGCACTGCGTTCGGCGCGTTATGTTCCGATTTTCGCGGTGGTGTCGGCTCCGCTGCTGGGGGCTTACGCCGCCCGGAGCTGGGAAGACTCGGCGTGCCAATCGGACGCCCGGGGGACGTCGCGGGTACTTTGGGAGTCGTCGCGTTCGCTGGGAGCGCGGTGGCAGCTGACGGCATGGATGCCGATTCTCGGCGCGCTCGCCCTCCTGGCGATATTTCCGTCGAACGGACTCTGGGATTTTCCCGCGCGGTCGTTTCCGGTGAACGCAGTCGCTCAAAATGCCGGCTTGCTCGCCGGGCCTGCCCGCATCCTCACGTCGGACCAATGGGCGGATTATCTGATTTACCGGCTCTACCCGCGCAGGCGCGTGTTCTTCGACGGGCGAAGCGATTTTTACGGGGAGGACATCGGGAACGATTACCGGGCGCTGATGATGGCTGGCCGGAGCTGTCGCGACATAATGGCGCGCTATGGCTTTACGGCCGCGCTGCTGCCACTCGATTGGCCGCTGGGACAAGTTCTGGAGCGCGATCCCTCGTGGCGGGTGGCTTACCGCGATGGGCAGGCGGTGCTGCTGGTCGCGGAGACAGGATTCAAATGAACGGGCCGGGGATGATCAGCGTAGCACTGGGATGCGCGGCGATTACCGACGATTTACGGCGCCGGCAGATCGCGAATTGGATCAATCTTAGCGGATTGGCCGCGGGGTTGATCTGCCACTTCGTCAGCGGGGGGCTTGCCGGGCTGGGGCGGTCGGCGGGAGGAGCGGCGCTCGGTTTCGCGCTATTTCTGATTTTTTATTGCCTGGGAGGAATGGGAGCGGGTGACCTCAAGCTATCGGCAGCCTTTGGCGCATTATTGGGGCCTTCCGGGATTCTGGTGGCGGCACTGCTGGCGGCGCCGATCGGAGCCCTCGTCGCGGGCGTTCTCCTGATCTGGCGGGGAGCGCGCGCGATTCCTTACGCTCCAGCACTCACGCTGGGCGCTTGGCTGGCGTTACTGGGAAGGGGTTAGGCATGCATCTGGATCGCAGATTCGTGATTATTGTGGGCAGCAGCCTGGTGTGGGGGATGATCGTCGCGCTGGTGTTCTACCGGTCGGCGGCGGGATCGCGGCAGCCCATGGCGGAAAAGCCGCTGGTGGTCGCGGCTGAGCCGCTCTCGCCGGGAGTATCGATCGCAGCAAGCTCGCTGCGGATCCGGCACGTTCCCGAAAACCTGTTCCCCAAAGGTGGTTATTCGCGCCCGGAAGACGTTGTGGGACGGCCGGTAGTCAGCACCATCGAAGCCGATGAGGCGGTGGTCGACGGACGGCTGGCGGCGCGCGGCAGCGGTTTCGGCGTGGCGCCCCTGATTCCTTCGGGAATGCGGGCGGTATCCGTGCGGGTCAACGACGTAGCCGGCGTCGCGGGATTCGTGCTGCCCGGCATGCGCGTGGATGTACTGGTGACGGGCAGGCCGCCGGGCGCGGATGACACGTTCACGGCAACGGTGCTTCAGAACGTGACCGTGCTTTCGGCCGGCCAGACCGTCGAGACCGACGGCAAGAGTCAATCGATGAGCGTGCCGGTGGTCACGCTGCTGGTCGATCCGCTGCAGGCCGAAAGCCTGACGTTGGCCGCCAATGAGGGTCACATTCAACTGGTGCTGCGGAATTCGGGCGATCAGCGGGTGGAAGATACAGCCAGGCGCGAACTGCGCGAGCTCTATACTCACGGCGCGGTTGAGACACCGCCGGCGCAGCCGGTAGTTGCGCCGCGGCGGCCCGCGCCGGAGCGGCGTATCATCTCTTCCATTCTTCCACCGGCGGCGGCGCCTCCGGCGGCACCGGCACCCGCTCCGGTCGAGACCATCGTCCTGATTCGCGGCAATCAGAAGACACTGGAGACCTTTCCGGTGGAAGCGAGGAACCGTGAAGGATCCAAATAGCGCCTGCGGGGAGGTGATGGGGTGTTGACGGCTGTCGAAACGGGATGGGAACAGCGCTTGCTGCGGAATTCGCCGCGCAGGGGTTCTGCGCGGCCGGAATACCAGGAACTGAAGTTCACCCTGCACCGCAAGCTGCTCGATCAGATCAATCTCGATGCGCTGGCCGGAATCGAGAACGACCGCATCCGCGGGGAGGTGAAACAGGCGGCTCTGACCATCATCGAGCAGGAGCCGACCCTGCTCACGGCCATCGAAAAGGAGGAGATCAGCGAGGAAGTCCTGCACGAAGTGTTCGGGCTAGGACCGCTCGAACCGCTGTTGCAAGACCCTGGCATTTCCGACATTCTGGTGAATGGCTACAGCCAGGTGTATGTGGAACGCGCCGGGGTGCTCGAGGCCACGAGCGTACGCTTCCACGACAATGCGCACCTGCTGCGGATCATCGACCGGATCGTGTCGCAGGTGGGCCGGCGCGTGGACGAGTCGAACCCCATGGTGGATGCGCGCCTGCTCGACGGCTCCCGCGTCAATGCGATCATTCCGCCGCTGGCAGTGGATGGTCCGCTGCTGTCGATCCGGCGCTTCGGCACCGACCGGTTGATGCCCGCGGACCTGGTGGAGAAGCTTTCGCTCACCGCGGGAATGATGAAGCTGCTCGAGGCGGCGGTTCGCGCGCGCCTGAACATCATCGTTTCGGGGGGCACTGGCGCAGGGAAAACCACTCTGCTCAACGGCCTTTCAGCCTTCATTTCCCCGCGGGAGCGGATTGTCACCATCGAAGATGCGGCCGAACTGCAGATGAAGCAGCCGCACTTGGCGCGCCTCGAAACCCGTCCGGCGAACGTGGAAGGCCAAGGCAGCATCCGGCAACGGCAGCTGTTGATCAACGCCCTCCGCATGCGGCCAGACCGCATTATCGTGGGCGAGGTCCGTGGCGAGGAAGCCCTGGACATGCTGCAAGCCATGAATACCGGTCACGATGGCTCGCTGACCACGGTGCACGCCAACAGCCCGCGCGATGCCCTCTCGCGGCTCGAGGTAATGGTTTCACTGGCCAACGCCAACATGCACCTGGCAGCGATTCGCCAGCAGATCGCGTCGGCGGTGCAAATCCTGGTGCAAGTGTCGCGGTTGAGCGATGGAAGCCGGCGAGTCATGAACATCACCGAAGTGACTGGAATGGAGACGGATATTGTGACCCTCCAGGATATCTTCGTATTCGAGAAACTGGGCGTTTCGGAGGGCGGCAAAGTGGTGGGCCGTTTCGCCGCCACCGGGATTCTGCCCAAGTTCAACGAGAAACTGGTGGCTGCGGGAATTCATCTGCCGGTCGAGCTTTTCGACGAGGTGGTCATGGTGGAGCATTCATGATCCCGCTGTTTCTGGTTACGGCAGGGGTCAGCATGATGACGATGGTTCTGCTTTCGCTTTGGGCCACGCGGCAGGAGCATGTCAGCGGTTTGCGGCGGCTGACGGGCCGCAGGGCGCCATCGCGGAACCCGTCCCGGGCCCCCACCGGTCCGGTGTTAATGCACGTTCCCGGAGAGGAACATGCGCGCATGGCGGCCAGCCTGCTGGCGCGGTTCCAGTTACGCGCCCGCGTCGAGCGATTGCTCGAGACGGCGGACGTCAAATGGGGCGCGGTGGGCCTGATTCACCGCTGCGCCGGGGGCGCGCTGGCGTTTTCCCTGGCGGTGCTGCTGCTGACCCACAACTCCATGCCGATGGTGACGCTCATGGCAGCCGGGCTCGGAGCAGCGGCACCGGCGAAGTGGGTACAACGGCGAGCGCGAACGAGATTGCGCCAGTTCGAGGAGCAGTTTCCCGAGTGTCTGGAGTTTATTTCACGGTCCATGCGGGCGGGCCACGCCTTTTCGGTGGCGCTCGAGATGGTGCACAAGGAATTCAGCGAGCCGCTGGCCGGCGAATTCCGGCGCACGTACGAGGAACAGAACCTGGGACAGCCTCTGGACATCGTAATGCGAAAAATGGCCCACCGGATGCCTTTGTTGGATACGCAGTTTTTTGTCTCTGCGGTCCTGCTGCAAAAGCGCACCGGCGGTAATCTGGCGGAACTGCTGGACAAGCTCGCGGATATAATCCGGCAGCGATTCAAGCTGCGGGCTCGCATACGCGCCATCAGCGCGCAAGGGCTGATGTCGGGACGAATCCTGGCAGCGATCCCGGGGGCGGTAGGCTGCCTGATGTTCGTGGTGAATCCGCAGTACGCGCGGTTTTTTCTCGACGATCCAGCGGGACATGAGATGCTCGCGGCAGCTTTCACGCTACAGATCGTGGGGTACATGATCATCAAAAAAATTGTGACCTTCGAGGTGTAACGTGCTGGTGCTGGCGGCAATCTGGGTTGGCGTGGCGGTAGCTGGAGGGACGGCTTTTCTGCTCCTGCGCTTTGGCGGCGGCCGGATCCGTCCTATCGACCGTTTGCAGCATTCGGGGCGGGTCGTGTCGTCGTTTCTCCCCTCACCGGCCCTCATCTGGAAAGAACTCGTGAATTGGGTCGGCTCGCTCGTACCCGCCACGCCCAAGAGCCTCCCCCTGCTGAAGCGCAGGCTCATGCGCGCCGGTTACCGCAATCCGCAGGCAGTGCGTTTATTCTACGGCGCCCGCGCCTGTTCCACGGCAATTCTAGGGGCCGGCGGTCTCGCCCTCGGTTTACGCACGTATGCCACTACGGAACACCTAATGGAGTTTATAGTGGCGGGCCTGGCGACCGGTTTTGTGGCGCCGATGCAGCATCTGCTGTGGAAGATCGCGCGCCGCAAGCACGCCATCGAGAAGGCGCTCCCCAACGTCCTGGACCTGATGGTGGTATGCGTGGAATCGGGACTGGGGCTGGATCAGACCATTCTCCAGGTGGCGCAGGAGTTGCGCGGGCCGCACCCCGAACTGTGCAGCGAATTCGCGGTGATGAATCTGGAGATGCGCGCGGGCAAACGGCGCGCGGACGCCCTCCACAACCTGGCGGACCGGACGGGTGTGGAGGATGTGCGCCGGCTGGTGGCGGTATTGGTGCAGACGGATCGTTTCGGCACGAGCATCGCCCAGAGTCTGCGCAGTCATGCCGATTATTTGCGTGTGATGGCCCGGCAGAGGGCCGAAGAGCGGGCCGCGAAGCTGGCGGTGAAGCTGGTGTTCCCGATTTTTTTCTGCGTGCTGCCGTCATTGTTCGTGGTGACGGTGGGTCCTGTGATCACGCGTCTGGTGCGGGATCTGTTTCCTATGATCGAAAAGATGTAAACGGTCGATAAGTTAACCAGGAAAGGAGTACGGTTGTGGATTCCACTACGATTCGTTTAGTTTCCGCTGCCCTTGTAGTAGTTTTCGGTGTCCTGATTTTCCTGCGGCGCCGCAACGCCAAGCCCGAATAGGGCGGGTGGAAGGGCAAGCGCGTCGCTTGCCCGCGTTACCGCTCGATGCGCGCCGATTTCCCCTTCATGAGTTGTAATACCTCGGAAAGGGTTGCCATGGTGGTGTCTCCCGGGGTGGTCATGGCCAAGGCGCCATGTGCCGCTCCGCATTCCACCGCCCACTGCGGGCCCTGCCCGGTGAGAAAACCGTAGATCAGGCCCGAGGCGAAGCCGTCGCCTCCGCCGACGCGGTCATGGATCTCCAGGTCCGGCCGGTTGGGAGCATGATAAAATGCGCCATCGGCGTAGCACATTGCGCCCCAATCGTTGCGCGAGGCGGTAGTGGCCTTGCGCAAAGAAGTCGCTACCACCGCAAAGGGAAACTCCTTGACCACGGTCTCGATCATCCGCTCAAAGCCAGCCGCCTCGATCCGGATGATGTTCTCATCAAGACCCGCGACGTCGAAGCCTAGCGCGGCTGAGAAGTCTTCTTCATTCCCGATCATGACGTCGACCAGCGACGCCAACCGGCGATTCACCGCCTGCGCCTGCTGCTTGCCGCCGACCGCCTTCCATAGGGATGCCCGGTAATTGAGATCGTACGAAATCACCGTTCCGTGTCGCCGCGCCGATTGCATGGCTTCCAACGCCACTTCCGGAGTAGTCTCGGAAAGCGCGCAGAAGATTCCTCCCGTGTGGAACCACCGCACTCCATTTCGCCCGAACACCTCTTCCCAATCGATATCGCCGGGCTTGAGCTGCGAAGCCGCGGTGTGGCCGCGGTCCGAGCATCCCACCGCCCCGCGAACACCGAATCCCCGCTCGGTAAAATTCAACCCGTTGCGCACCAAACGGCCAACGCCGTCGTATGCCATCCAGCGCACGAATCTCTGGTCCACACCACCCTGGTAAATCAGATCCTGGAGCAGTCGTCCGACCGGATTGTCGGCAAAGGCTGTCACCACGGCCGTGTCCAGGCCAAAGCACCGCTTCAAGCCTCGCGCCACGTTGTATTCACCCCCGCCTTCGTAGACATCGAACGAGCGGGCGGTATGGACGCGGCGGTCCCGCGGGTCGAACCGCAACATGATTTCGCCCAGCGCTACCAGGTCATAACGACAGTCTTCTTTCGGTTTGATCGTAAGGGACATGATGTCTTCGGTACCTTATCTGGCCATCCAGCCGCCATCGACCACCAGAACGTGGCCGTGCATGTAATCGCTCGCCGCCGATGCAAGAAAGACGGCGGCGGCCGCAAGATCTTCGGGCTTGCCCCAACGGCCGGCAGGAATGCGCTCCAGGATTTGGCGGTTGCGCACCGGGTCGGCGCGCAGAGCGCGGGTATTGTTGGTCTCCATATACCCGGGGGCGATGGCGTTGACGTTGATGCCTTTCGAAGCCCACTCGTTGGCCAGCGCCTTGGTCAGTTGCGCCACCGCTCCCTTCGCCGCCGCATAAGCCGGCACCAGGATTCCACCCTGAAACGAGAGCAGCGAAGCGATGTTGACAATTTTGCCGCTGCCCTGCGCCAGCATCCGCCGGCCGGCAAGCTGGCACAGCCGGAACACCGCGTTGAGATCGATCTCGAGAACCCTGGCCCAATCCTCGGCCGAATATTCCGCCGCCGGACTCCTTCGGATAATGCCGGCGTTATTGATCAGGATGTCGATCGACCCGAGTTCGCGAACGGTCAGCTCGATCACTTCCTCGCAAGCGCGTGCGTCGGCCACGTCGGCCACCGCGCGAACGGCCTTCGCGCCGCAATCCGTGACCGCACGGCACACTTCGTCGATGCCGTCAGTGGTGGAGCTGTTGACCGCCACATTGGCGCCCGCCCGCGCCAGTCCCACGGCCATCGCTGCGCCAAGCCCCGTCCGCGAACCGGTCACCAGCGCATTCTTGCCTTTGAGGCTGAAACAATCCGGAATGCCGGGCATCTATTTCCGGCTGGCTTCCAGACCAGAGCCGCCGGCGCCAAACCCCGGCTGCACGTTCACCACGCCGAACTGGCGGTCGACCTTTTCGCGATGCGCCGCCATGGCCCACAGAAACGACATGCGATGTCCGGGGACCGAAACGTTGGGGTGATAACCGGCGGGCATGAGGACGGCATCGCCGTCGCGCACTACGGTTACAGTCTCCGGATATTCGGTGTTTTCGTAGACCATCTGGATGGCGAACGCGGGATCAGGCATGTCGAAGTAGACGTACATCTCTTCCAGCATGGCAGTGTGCTCATGCGGGGGCCAGCTCGACCAGTTTCCAGGCTCGGAGACGGTGAAGCCCGCTACCAGGCGGCCGGCTTCCACGTTCTTGCCGAGCACGATGTTCAGATGGCGCTGCTGGGTGGGTATGCCGGCGGTAAATTTCAATGCCGGGTCCTGCGAGATTTCGGCGTAGCGCACCACTTGCAGGGGATAACGATTGGCCACGTCGGAGAAGAACTCGGCAATATCGACACTGGCCGCGGTGCTCACGCTGATGGAAGAGTCGCGGGGGACGTAAATGCCATCGTACTGGGAGAGCTCGAACTCGCGGCCGTCCACCGCCACTTTCGCGGCTCCCGAGAGCAGAATGAATCCGGTCTCATGATCTCCATTGTGAAAGCTGACATGGGGCAGCCGATCGTTGAGGATGATTCGGCCGTAGGAAAGGTGGCGGTTGGTGCTGTTGGCCGGCGTAACGGCGACGTGACGGCCCAAGCTGGCGTTGGTCTTCCGGAAGATCGTCCGCGAGGCAGCAGTTTCAAGTGGCATTCGGAACCTCCTCGAACCCAAATTCTACCGCTTGGCGCACAGCACTGCGAGAAATGCCAGGGCGCCGAGAGACAGGATTGCCGAAGGGATGCGGTCGGGGCGCCCGGTCCAGCGAAGTGCGATCTCGCAAGCCCCGTCGCACGCCGGGTGGAGCACCTGGAAGCCAATGCCGTCGGGGGAGACCGGAATCGGGCGGCCGCCCACGAAAGCTTTCCAGCCGGAAAACCAGGGCACCTGAAGGGAGATGAGGTCCTCGCGCTTTAATTGGGCGCGAATGTGCGCGACCCCATCGGAGAGCCATTGAAAATCGGCAGCCGGACGAGTGGGGTCCTCAATGACCAGGGAATAAGCGTAGATTTTGTAGGGCAACGCGTCCGATGCCACATTCGTGGGCACCGTCTCGCCCAGGTGGACGACATGAGCGAGCGAGGTACTACGCTGCGGAACGGCATAGATGGTGTCGCCCAATTCACGGTGTAAGACCGGGAACATGCTGTCGAACCGCTCGGGCGCCTGGATGTCTTTATATGTATCGGTGCTTTGCGGGCCGCTGACTACGATCGCCTGCGCACCCAGCGCTTCCAGATATGCCTTGGTTAGAATCTCGTGATAGGGACCGGCCGGCGGATCGACCAGGTAGTGCACATTGGCGATCAGCGACAGCGATTCGCCCTGATCGCAGCAGCCGATGACCTGGGGGACATCCGTGAACGTGTTCCACCAGAAAGAATCGGAGCCAGTGACATAGACACGCTCACCGGCGAGATTGGCATCGGCCCACATGGCGCTGGCGTGTTCGGATCGTGCGGCAAGATTGGCGGGACGCGTATCGATATCCGCCCCCGAACGGTAGTTTTTGAGCTGGTATCCCGCACCGATTGCAAGAACCAGTGCCAGAATCAGCCGCAGGCGCCAGGGCGCTCGCCGATAGACGTGCCAGAGACCGATCCCGGCAATGAGGCAGATCGCCATTTCCATTTCAAGCTGCAGGCGCCCGCCCTGCGGCAGCATTTCGAATTTCGCCGGGCTGGCAGTCAACACCACCGCGGCAGTGACAACGAAATAGAGGATCGCGAACCGCAGGAGCAGGGGTACGCGGGTTCGCGAGAGCCGGTAGCCGGCAGCCGCGGCGGCGCCAAGTAGCGCGAGCAGGAGGACGGGCGCGGATTTCGCGGCTGCCGAAAAACCCCGGTGCATCGGGCCGACATTATGGAGTACAACCAGTTCGGAGGAAGGCGGGATGCCATGGCAGGCGAGGGCATAGGCCAAGGCAGCGGCGCCGGCGGCGATTGCCCAGGCGGCCCGGCGGCTTCCGGCAGGCTGGACGACGAGCCAGCAGAATACCGCGACACCTGTCGCCATCGTGCCCGGGACGTTGACCAGGAAGATGACCGCGAGCGCCGTGGTGGCGAGCGCGAAGGACCGGCCCGTGCGCTTTTCGAGCGCGTAGGCGAGCGCCGCGATCGCCACCGGCAGCAGCGTCATGGCGGAAATGTGCGGACCTTCGCCGTAGACCGTCAGAATTTGCATGCGGCGGCCAAACCAGAAACCACCCAAATCGCGGGCCACCGCAGGCATGAGCAGCACGGAAGGAGAGAAGAGTGAGTAAATCGCCGCCGAGAGAAGCGCGGCGCCGCGCCCAGCGCCCAGATAAACAGCCATCAGGTATAGCGTCACCGGACCGAGCACGTAGGCGGTCCCGACGACGATGTGATAAGCGTGGGCGGCGGAAATCCGACCGGAACTGGCCAACCCGGCGACAATTAAATGCAGCAGAGGAACGTAGGTGTCCTCATATGGCATGCCGCAATGCCAGATCGGCCACCAGGAGTGATCGCTCCAGTGGCGCGAGAGGTAGCGGGCGATGGAAATGAAGGCGCCGTCGATCGAACTGAACTGGTTCGTATATCCGGCGGCGAGCAAGGGCGCGCAGATCCACCCATTCAACGCCGCGAGCGCCACCACCGGAGGCAAATGGCGCTGGAGCCGGATCATGGGAGCGATTATTTCAGGGATTGCAGCTTTTTGCGAATCGCGCCGGCCTCTTTGGCATCGGGGGCGAGAGCAAGGTACTTGGTGTAAGCCTTCTTGGCGGCCTCCGGATCCTTGGCTTTTTCCTCGGCTCTGCCCAGTTTCAGCCACGCCTCGGCATTGCCGTCGTTCCAAAGTGTGGCGTCCTGATAGCGATAGATCGCGCCCTGGAGTTTGCCATTGCGGAAATAGTGATCGCCCACTTCCACGCTCTTTTGCGACTGCAGTGGATTGAACGAGTGCTCTTCGCTCAGGAAGGACTTGTCCTCCTCGGGCGGCACCGCCTGTTTTCCGGAAGTTTTCGGCGGCGTCCGTTGCTCGAGTTGAGGCTTGGGGTTATCCTGCGGGGTGGTCTGCTCCTGAGCGGCTAATGGCAACAAGCCAGTCAGCAACAGCCACGGAATCCTGCGTGACATAATCGAATTATACCCTCCGGCGATGGAACTCCGCGATAAAGTAGCGCAAATCCCGTTCGCGCCCGGGGTGTATCTTTACAAAGACGCCGCTGGAAAAGTAATCTACGTCGGCAAGGCCAAGAGCCTTCGCAACCGCGTCCGCAGCTACTTTCTGGAAGACAAGCTGGCCGACGCCAAGACTGGCACCTTGATCTCGGAAGCCCGCGATATCGACTACATCCTGGTCGACAACGAAAAGGAAGCGCTGGCGCTCGAGAACAATCTCATCAAGCAGTACAAGCCGCGCTTCAACATCCTGCTGCGCGACGACAAGACCTATCCGTACATCAAGCTGACCAACGAAAAATATCCCCGGGTGTACGTTACGCGCCGCCTGCGGAAGGATGGCGCCACGTATTTCGGGCCGTATTTTCCGGCCAACCTGGCGCACCGCCTGGTGCATTTCATCCACCGTCACTTCCTGGTGCCCTCGTGCAAGATCGACCTCACGCGATTTCATCCCAAGCCATGCCTGCAATACCACATTCACCGCTGCCTGGGGCCATGTGTCGAAGGACTGACCACCGATGATGCGTACGGCGCCGCGGTCCGCAACGTGCGCCAGTTTCTGGAGGGCCGCCACACCGACCTGGCGCGCGATCTGAGAGCGCGCATGGCTTCGGCGTCGGACGACATGCGTTTCGAAGAGGCGGCATCGCTCCGCGATTTGCTCAGCACTGTCGAGGAGATCGAGCAGCGGCAGAAAATGGCCGCCGCCAAAGACGACGACATCGATATCTTCGGCGTCTATGCCGAGCCGCCCATGGTAGCGCTGAATCTTTTCCACTTGCGCCACGGGCAGATCGTGGACCGGCGCGAGTTTTTCTGGGAAGACCAGGAGGCATTCGACCAGCCGGAGTTCTTTTCTTCGCTGCTGCTGCAAATCTACATGGACCAGCAGCTCATCCCCGGCGAAATTCATGTCCCGGTGGAATTCGACGACCGCGGGGTGATGGAAGAGCTGCTCTCGGAAAAGCGTGGTCGGAGAGTGGAAATCCGCACACCACAGCGCGGGCAGAAGAAGGCGCTGATGGACCTGGTGGCGACCAACGCCAAGCACAGCTTCGACGCGCGTTTCCGCGTGCTCAAGCCATCGTCGAAGGCCATTCAGGATGCGCTCCAGGACACCTTGAGCCTGCCCGCGCCACCGGCGCGCATCGAGTGCTTCGACATCTCGCACATCCAGGGCACCGACAAGGTCGCCAGCATGGTGGTGTGGGAAGACGGCAGGATGAAAAAGAGCGATTACCGCAAGTTCATCATCAGGACGGTGATCGGCAACGACGATTTCGCCAGCATGCGCGAGGTGGTGACACGGCGCTATTCGCGATTGAAAGAGGAAGGCACGGCGATGCCGGGGCTGGTGCTGATCGATGGCGGTCTCGGGCAGTTGCACGCGGCCGCGGAGGCGTTGGAAGCAATCGGAATTTTCGACCAGCCGCTGGCGTCGATCGCCAAGCGCGAAGAGATCATCTACGTCTACGGGCAGGAGGATGAGCCATACGCGCTCGATCGCTTCTCGCCGATTCTGCACCTCGTGCAATCGATCCGCGACGAGGCGCACCGCTTCGCGGTGACGTTCCACCGCTCGCGCCGGAATTCCAGGCAACTGACATCGGAGCTGGATGCCATTCCCGGAGTGGGCGAAATCACAGTGCGGAAGCTCTTAAAAGCCTTAGGCAGCTCGGAGTTGGTTCGGGCGGCCAGCGAAGATCAACTGGCTGCCATCGTGGGCCGCGCGGCGGCAAGGAAGGTGCGGGCGCACTACGAAGCGGCTATCCACCCCACGACTTAACGCGCTTTTCCACATCGGCGCGGAAGCGTTCGACAAACTCCAGGACATAGCCGGCGATGTCGCGCGAGGGGTCGTTCACCAGCGGTGTCAGATCCATCCCCCAATTCAGCGCGCTCTCTTCGTCGGTGCCGTGCGGTGCGTAGTAAGTGGCGTTGGCGAGGCGGCGGCCGGCGGTAGCCAAGTCGTAGCGCTTGCCGCCGGTAACCTGCGAATCGAACACGCCCACCAGGGACGCGGCGATGTTGGTGCGCGAGGACGCCGACATCATCTGCTTGTCCTCGTCGTTCAGCCAGTCGAGGTCGCGCCAAACTTCGCACCCGTAGACTTTCTTCGGACGGATTGCCGCGGGTAGCGCGCGCAGGGCCGCGATGGCCCGCAGAGTCACGCTCACGTGCGTGTCGTGCTTGTTGGCCAGGTTGTGGAGATACACGAACTGCGGCTTGGCGGCGAGCAGGATCTGCTTCAGGTCGTCGATCACCGCAGGGTTGCCGGCATCTTTCACTTCCGAGCTGCTAAAGCCGAGTTGGATTTGGCAGCCGTACTCGCCGACAAACGCGGCTTTGCGCTGCTCGACCACGCGCACTTTTTGCATTTCGGCGTCGGTATAATCGCCGTAGATGCCCGAGCGCGGGCTGCCGGCGCCATTCGTGACCACAACGCCGGCGAACCAGCGGTCGCGGAGCCCGAAACATTCGGCGACTCCGGTGTACGCCATGATCTCGATATCGTCCTGGTGCGCGGAAATGCACATGTGCGTGGTGCGCGCGAGCGCCTCATCGGGCGCGGCGCCATCGGGCACGAAGAAATCAGCGGTTGGATGATGAAATTTCACGATGAATGCTCCTGAACGGGAATTGCGGGCAGGCTTGCGGCAGCGATAGCCTGGCCATGCCGCTTTTCCTGCTCGCCGGGAATGTGATAACGGACGCGTTCGGCAATTTCCGGGAACTCGGCGCGAAGGACTTCCTGCGCGGTGGAGAGAATCAGGTCGCCGCCCTCGCCGGTAAGCACGCGGCCCAACACCAGTAGATTGCGGAAATCGTAGAAATCCGAATATGTCGCAATGGTGTAGCCGAAATATACGCCAATGGTCTGATAGATTTTGCGTGCGCGCTCGTCGCCCGCGGTCATTAGCGCCTGCACCTGCTCGAGTTTAACCGGAAGCGGCATATCGGGGGGCAGCGCAATTCCGGCCGCCGCGAGCAAGCGCCCTACGGCCTGCTGTGAGAAATACTGCACGCCCACTCCGCGGTCGCCCGACCATTCGTCGGCCGGCGCATCCTCGCGATAGTCCACCGGCACGAAAGCCAGTTCATTGAGCCACGGCGTGATGTTGCCTTGCGGGGTGACGTATCCGGCGGCCAGGCTGCTGCCCATGGCGATTCCGAGAACGGCGTTATCGCGAAGAGCCATGGAGCCGGCGAGCGCCGTCACTTCGCCATCGTTCACCACTTCGAACGGCACCCCTCCCCATGCCTTTTGCAGGTCGAAGAACAGGCGGCGCACGCGGCTATCGAAGAGTTCGCGCGGCACGCCGCGATAGAGCGAGCCTACGCGCACCTCGTTATTGACATACACACCCGCAGCGCTGCCGCCGATCGCGTCAACGCGCGGCAGATGCGCGGCGGCGCGCCGGAGCGAGTCGTGGATGCCGTCGAAATGGTATTGCGGGTCCGGTTGCACGCTCGGCTGCCAGGGAACTTCTTCGCTGAAGACCACCTTGCCATCGATGACGCCGGCGCATTTGCGGTCGCTGGCGCCAAGATCGAACCCGATGCGGCAACCCTCCAGGTGGCGGCCCAGAGGCGCGGCAGCCTCGCGCTCGATGGGCGCCCTGTCGTAGCGGGCGCTCGCGAACCGCAGCCGGTTGCCGTACACGCGTTCTCCCATGAATTCAAAATCGAACGCACGTTGACCACCGGGCCGGTACACATCGCGCAGATAGCCAACCAGCTTCGCATCTCCCGCGATGGTGATGCGCCATCCGCCTTTCTGCCAAAGCAGGAATTTCAACAGCCGTTCGACATAACGCCTGGTTTCGCCGTGTTCCGGCAGGACCGCCGTGCGATAAACCGAGACGCCGCCATCGGAGCGTTCCAGCGCGATGGCCAAAGGGACTCCGCCTCCGCTCTGCGAAACCAGAGCGCGGTAAGCCCGATTCCATAGCGAAGCCGGCTGAAAATCGGGATCGAGCACCGGGCGGAACTGAGGGTTGAGCAACATGGGCAACCCTCCATAATCGCACCGCGCGGCTTTCTACGCGATTCCTCCAGAGGCGCGATGACGTCACTTCTTCTGATTCCGCAGGTAATGC
>DATJMA010000030.1:0-154103 GCA_035509055.1 Bryobacteraceae bacterium
TTCTGCATCACGTGGATCAACCCGATGACCGCGCCGATGATCCCGATGGTGGGCGCGTAACCGCCGGCGGCTTCGTACACCTTGGCTTCCGCCTCGCCTTCGTGCTCCACCAGCGAAAGATCGAGCTCCATGATGCTGCGAATCTGGCTCATTTCGATGCCATCGACCGCCAGATTCAAAGCCTTCTTCAGGAACGGATCGGATACGTTGCCGGCCGCCTGCTCGAGCGATACGATCCCCTGCTTGCGGGCCTGCGTGGCGTACTGGATGATTTCTTCGATGGTCGCTTCGGGCGACTGCGAGCTGTCGAAAAACACCGCGGCGATGTGTTTGATGGCTCGCAACAGGACGTTCATCGGAGTAGTGACCATCACCGCGCCAAAGGTCCCTCCCAGAACGATGATGGCCGCGGAAACCTGGTACAGATGGCGCAGTTCTCCTTTTTCGAGCAGCATCCCTCCCAGGATGCCGCCGATCCCCACCACCAGACCGAGGAGTGAGGCCAGGTCCGGTCGCGAGCCGCCTCCTTTTTTCGGGTTAGTATCCGCCATCGAGCTCCCCCGGTGCAACCCGGTTTGCGGTTGGAACCGGCCGCGCTGGACCCGCTGCAATTGATCGCCGGAAGTTCACTACTCTCTCCACGATTTCGTCGGATGATTCCAGAACCATGATCTTTTCGCCGGTGGTCAAACTGATCACGGTATCGGGAGTCATCTCCACTTGCTCAATCAAGTCGCTATTGATAACAAGGGGCTTGTGATTGAGGCGTGTGACGTAGATCATCTTCCCCACTCTTTGTACACATCGGAGGTGCAGGAGAAATTTCTACCGAATTGCGGCGGATTTCGGCTAGAAAACACCGGATTAATGCCGATAAGTGTGTCGTGATGCAGTTGACTGAATCGCGATCGCCCTCCATCGCTGTCCGCCAGGCGCAATCCCTCTTACGAGCCTGGGTTTGCGGCGATCTGCCCCGGCTGCGGGCGGAACTGGATCGCAGTACGTTCCTTTCTCCCATTCCAGATTCCCACCCCGATTGCGAACAATTGGAACTCCTCAAATCGGTGGCCAGCCAGATGCGCAATTGCCGCGATCTCTATGCTGAGCGCTCCACCGATCCGCAATTAGGTCTCTGCGTGGATCTGCTGGTACACCTCGCGAGCTGTTTCGTGTATTCGGATTAAGAACGAGCGCGGCCCGCGATTCACTTTCCGGCAGGGGCGCTGCAAGCCTTATCTCTTCGCACCCGCTTCGGTTTCGACAATCGAATCCACTTGCAAACCGTGGCGATCGCCGAGCGAAATCCACTCTCCGCGGAATTTGATCCTTCCGTTTACCGAACATTCGAATTGCGAACCGGCCGGCTGCGTCAGCACGAGCACCTGGCCGGCCTGCATCGCCGCCAGGTCCCCCAGTCGAATCGCCGAGCCGCTCAGAAACGCCTCCAATTCGAGGGCCGCCGAGCCCAGAGTCTCCAGGCGCGCCGCCCGCGCGGCACTCTCGCCCGCCGCTTCGGCCGCGGCCTTCTGTTCGTGCTCGATCGCCGCCAAACGCACCGCCAGTACCGGGACGGCGACCCGAAACGTCTCGTCCTGCTCCTGGATGCGAAGACTACAGTGCAGCACCAGAGCCGTACCTTCGAGATCCGCCGATTGCCGCACCTCATCGGCGTTGGTAATCGAACCCATCTCCAGGGAGATGCCGCTGGGCCCCCAGGCATGTACCAGAGTGCGGGCCAGCGCGTCGAAGAATTCGCGCAGCACATGGGTTTCGATCTCCGTAATGGTCGTGCGCTCCGAAGGTGTGGCGGGCTGGGGAGCACCCAGCAGAATGTCCAGAATATGGAACACCAGCTTCGAACTGAGCCCCACCCACGCCTGGCCCCCGGTAGACTTGAGATTCAGGGTCACCAGGCAGGCATCGCCGGCGGAAGCGTCGAGGAAGTCTTTGAGCGCGAGTTGATCGAGTCCGGCGGTCGCGCCGGCGACGGCGGTGTCCAGGTAGTTCGCCAGGGACGCGGCGAACGCGTGCAGAAACTGCTGGTGGATGCCGTCCACGAAGGCAATCCGTTCGGCAGGCAAGCGATCTGGGTTGCAAACGTCGTAAGCGCGGCTATCGGCTGGAAGCTCAGGGGTCATCGCCAATCTCTCTTCGTCACGCAAGATAGCTGAACAGGTTCTTCTGCTGCTGGAGCGTGGCCTCCACCGACATCGACGCCTGCTCCTGCGTCTGTAATTGAGTGAGTTCCGCGGCCGCGGTCGGGATATCCGTATCCTGCAGGTTGCTCAATTGGGTCTGTTCCTGTGTCTGGAACTTCTGCGCCAGGCTGGTGGCCTCCTGAACGCGATTTTCCACGTTTCCGTAAAACGCGACCTGATCGTTGAGATAGCTGCTGGCCGATTGCAGAGAACTGAGCGCCGAACTGATCCCCGCGGTGTCGTTGTTGGCGAGCGCGGTCTCGAGATTTTGAACCGCCGCAAAGACGTTTCCCGTGGCGGGTGTTCCGTCGGCATTCTGGGCATCGAAAATCTGTTGCGCAGTCAGCGCTACCGCGAACGAAGTGCCGTCCACGCTTTGAATCATCCGCGTTGAGTTGCCGGTGACCAGCTGCTGTACTCCCTCCGGCTGGGTCGAGTCCAACTCGTAAGGGGGCTGGGTATCCTGGTCGCCGCTGAAGATGTACCGGCCATTAACGGTGGTCTGAGCGATTCCCACCAGCGTCTGTTGGATACTGGCGACTTGTTGGGCCAAAGTGGCGCGCGAATCGGCTGTAGCCGTGGACGACGCGCCCTCCGTCGCCATCGAAATCGCGCTGGAGAGTGCCTGCACCGCGGTCTGCAATGCCGAATCGGCGGTATTCACCTCGGTGGTGACGCTGCTCAGGTTGCTCTGAATCTGCTTATTGTTGGAAAGCGCGGTTTCGGTCTGAAGTATTTCCGAAACAGCCGCGGGATCGTCCGATGGCTGGTTGACGTCGATGCCGGAGCTGACATTCTGCGTCGTCTGCTCCAATTGCGTCTCGGTTCGGGCGAGATCTCCCAAATAACTCTGCGTGACTCCGTTGATGCCTGGAAACATAGAATCGCTCCCGATTACGTGGTCACCGTCATCATGTTGATGGTGGTATCGAGCATGTCATTCAAGACCGTCAGCACTTGCGCGGTGGCTTGATAGGCGCGCTGGAACTGAAGCACCTGGGTGGCCTCCGTGTCCAGCGAGACGCCGGAAACCTGATCGCGCAAGGTGGTCGCCTGGGCGGCGATCTGCTGTTGCGTGCTCTGGTTGGTGGTGGCGGTCTGATTTTCCTGCCCGATGTCGCTGGTCATCTGCGCCATGAATTGCACCAGGTTCAGTCCGCCGATATTGCCCGCGGTGTTGCCGGCGCTGCCCAGGTTCGCCAGTGCGTTGGCATTTCCGTTCGCATTCCCCGAAGAATCCACCGGCGCCAGCCCGCTGGCCGTAATCGCCGGATTGAGCGCCAGGCTGGCGGCGACGTTCGTGAGATTCGTGCTGTCGTACGAAAAGAGGGCCGTGCCCGCAGCCGCGCCCTGCGCGGTCGAAACCGTGCCCGATTCCAGGATGTTGTTCACGGTGTCGGCCAGAGTCTGGGCGAATTGGTTTAAGGTTCCCTGCTGCTGCGCGTTGCCCAGGATCGATCCGAGCACGCGATTGCGCGTGTCGAGCAACCCGCCCAGTTGTCCGCTGGTGATCTGCGAGGTGACATCGTTGCCTTGGGAATCTGTAATCACCGCGCTGGGGGGGGAGTTGGGGTAGGTGGCAGGCGGGTTGGCAGCCACGGCATCGGATGCCGAAAGCTGGTTCACCTGCGTGCCCATCACCAGCGGATCGCCGCCGCCGAGCATTACCGTGATGGTGCCGTCGGATTGTTTGACGGTGGTGAAATTGGTGAGCTGCGAAAGGTTGTCGAGCGCCGAATACAGGTTGGCCTCAGCGCCGGGATCGGGCGTGGACGATTGCAACTCCTGCTCGTTATACTGCTGTACCTGCGCGGCAATCGTGTTGATCTGCGAGACCGTTGACGAGATATCGGTATCCATCTGCTGGGAAGTGCTGGAAAGCGAGTTGGCCAGACCGTTGATGGAACTGGCAAGGCTCTGCGCGTTGGAGAGCACGTTCTGTTCGGCTGTCGGATCGCTGGGTGTAACGCTCCAGCTGGAAAAGGCGCTCAGCAGATTATTCAGCGCCGCGGGGACGCCTCCGGTGCCGGAAACATCGAAGAAACTCTGGATTGTGCCGGTCGATTGCGCCTGCGCGGTATAGAATCCCAGCGTCTGCGTTTGCTGCTGCACCTGTTCTTCGGCGTAGTTGTCGCGCGAATCGTCCAGACCCTGAGCCGCCACTCCGCCAGTGAGGCCTCCGGTGACCACGAGCGGCTGCGCCGAGAGGTTCAAGGTCTGAGTGGCGTAGCCCGGGGTAGACGAGTTGTCGACGTTGTTCTGAATGACGCTCAGCGCTTGCTGGAAGACGTCCAGGGCATTTCCGGCGCTCGACAAAGACGCGAGGATGTTCGCCATGGTTCGTCAGGCATGCACTTCGGATTCCAATCCTTCCGATTCCTCGGCGAGGCATCCGTCCGCGTTGTACACCGGCGGGGCTTCGCCGGTTCGCGCCGCCAGGCCGCGATGAAACGCCACGCAGGCGTCGACCACCCGGGTGGCTGCCACCACTTCCATCTTCACGGCCATCAGCGTGGAGCAAACTTCATCGCTGGCGGGAACTTCCCCCGTGCGCACGGCGCTTTCGAAAACCCGCAAATCGCCGACGGCGGTAGAGAGGAGTTGGCAGCATTTTTCAACGCGCGAAAGATCGGCCGCATCCCATGCGGCTAACGCTTCCCGTATGCCGGAACGGGCGCGATCGAGATGGGCGGTTGCTGGCGCCGGTGTCATTCCTTATCTCCTTCCACGCTTCCGGATTGCAGTGCGTGATTCACCATGGCGCGGCTCACTTCGACCGAATTCACCTGATACTGCCCGGTTTGATACACCGACGCCAACTGTGCCACACGCGCCGCGCGATCGCTCGCTTGCGAGGTAATCGTGGAGGAGAGCGAAGAGATCTGAACCTGATCTTCCGCGCCCGCGGCTGCCCCGGAGGCAGGCTTGCCGGCGGGAGTGGCGTGCGACAGCTCCTGCGTGCGTGCGGCTTCGGATGCTCCCGCGCCTGCCAAACCATCGTTATATATCTGGATACTCATGCGTATCGGCTTTCCAGCCCATTAACAGCGTGCCACTTCCATGTAAGCAGTTGCAATACCAACTTACGGTTGTTGGCACGCTGTTAACCTTGGCAAGTCAACTCGTACTACCTAAATCATCTCTAGAATCCATTTCAAACTCCGCACTAAGGTGGATTCTTCTATGCCTTCCCCGAAAATCCTGTGGATCCACGGCAACCAACCGGGCAACGATTTGCAATCGAGTGGCCAGACGCATTTGACTCTGTCCGAATTCGATGCCGTTTCGGTTGCGGATCCCGCCGAGGCGTGTGCTGTGCTGGCTCGCCAGGACATGGACTGCGTGCTGGTCGAGGGCCCAACCCCCGATAGCGATCGCGTTTCGATGCTGGATGCGTTCCGCGAAATTGACGCCTTCATGCCGGTGGTCTTCTACGATCCTGAAATGACGGCGGCTGAGGCCGTCCGCCTGCACCGGTCGGGCGCTTACCATTGCGTGGGCTACCGCGACAGCATGGATTCCCTGCGGAATTGCCTGGACCAGGCGGCCGAAGAGCGGAGATGCCAGTCGCGCCGGCGCTTCGCCGCGCCGCGGGAACCGTGGCGTGAAATTCTGGTGGGCGAAAGCGCGGCCATGCAGCGCGTGGCCGATACCATCAGCCTGGTCGGACCGCGCCGCTGCACCGTGTTGATCTCCGGCGAATCGGGTACCGGAAAAGAACTGGCTGCCCGGGCCCTGCACATGGCCAGCCCGCGGGCGCATCAGAATCTCGTCCCTGTCAATTGCACGGCACTCCCGGAACATCTTCTGGAAGCCGAGATGTTCGGCCATACCAAGGGCGCGTTCACGGGAGCAGTCTCTGCGCGCGTGGGCTGTTTCGAAAAAGCTCATAAAGGTACGCTCTTCCTCGACGAAATCGCCGACATGCCCCTGGAAATGCAGGCGAAGCTGCTGCGCGTGCTGCAGGACCGCGAGTTTCAGCGGCTCGGCAGTTCGGAAATTATCAAGGTGGATGTGCGCGTTATCGCCGCGTCCAATGTGAATCTGCTGGAGCGCGTGCGGCAAGGCCGGTTCCGCGAAGACCTTTACTACCGCCTGAATGTGGTCCCGTTGCAGTTGCCCGCCCTGCGCGACCGGCAGGATGACATCCCGCTGCTCGTCTATCATCTGGTGCAGAAAATCTGCATGCGCGAGGGAATCCCGGTTCGCCGCCTCGCCCCCGAAACTCTGGAGTCGCTGAAGACCTGTTCCTGGCCGGGAAACGTGCGCCAGTTGGAGAATTCCGTGGAAATGGCCATCGCCCTGTGCGGCGATCGCGATATTCTCTACCCGCGCGACCTCGGAATGGCGGAGCCTATCCCGCGCAAAGTGGTCTCCATTGCCGACCGCCCGACCAACTCGCCCCTGATCCAGGGCGTGGACTTCGAAACCGCCGTCACCCGCTTCCAGCTTTCGATGCTCCAGCAGGCGCTCTCGCAGACCGGCGGAAACAAGACCGCCGCCGCCGAGTTACTCGGCATGAAGCGCACCACGCTGATCATGAAACTACGGTCGTTCGAGGGAGTGGCAGTATAAAAATTTCACACCGAGGCACAGAGAAATGAAAACCAGAGCAGAAAAATTCCGGGATAACGTTATCCTGCACGCGTTTTATTTCTGCGTGAAATTCCTGTCCGCCTTCGACGTCTTCCACCCTGGCTGCTGAGCGGGAAACCCCGGCCTACCCGGCCTTCCTCCCGCTCATCGCGTGCAGCTTCAACAGCAAGGCGATCTCGTTGGGCGGCGTTTCCAAAGCGGCCGCAATACTCGACACGGGTTCCCCGCGCCGGTGCATCCGGATTACCTGCGACCGCTTGTCGGTGGCCGTGGCGATGGGTGGAGTGAAACGCTCCGCCTCCAGCCGGTCCACCGCTTCCCGAAGCTTCGCTATTTCCACCTTGAGTTCGCCCACTTCCGGGTCATGGATCTCCTTGGCTTCTTCGCGGTCTTCCGCCTCGGCACTCAAACGTGCCAATTCGATTTTGACGCTGATGAACAGCCACAGGCTTACCAGCAGGCAAATCGATGCGCCGGAATAGAACGTCACGGGATTCAACAACCAGTCGAGATAACGCATTATTTTTCACTCTCCGCGCCGGGCGCCGCTTCCAGGCGGCTGCGGCGGCTCTCGATCTCGGAAATACGCACTCCGTAGTTGCCTTGCACCATCACCGCCTCGCCTCGGGCCACCACGCGGCCATTGACCACCACTTCCACCGGCGCCTCGGAGCTCTGGCCGAAATCGATCACGGAGCCGCGATTCAAATCCATCAGTTCGCTCAGCGTCATTCGCGTGCGCCCGAACCGGAGCGTGACCGGTAACTCAATGTCGAGCAGCAGATCCAGCGCGGACGGCGAACTGTTAGCGGCGCTCATGCTTTTCTCCTTGGCTGCTTCAGCCAGACCCGTTCCATATGGCTGCGAAGCCGCAAAATGGCTTGCGTGCGCAGTTGCGCGATCCGCGACAGGTGCATCCCCATCACTTCGGCGATTTCCCGCAAATTCAATTCTTCGTAGTAATACATGCTCAACACGGTTCGCTCCGCCTTGGGCATGCGCTCGATCGCCAGGGCCATGATGCGCACCAGTTCGGCCTTTTCCACCACGGTCGAAGGCCAGGCGTCTTCGCCGGACGAAACGAAGTGAAGCAAATTGCGGCCGGAGTTGTCGCCCGGCTCGAATTCCAGGCGCTCCAGCTCCACCGACTGCACGTCCGCCAGCCACTTTTGGTATTCCGCGATGCCGATTTCGAGCTCGGCGGCGATTTCCTCTTCCGAAGGCTCACGCCCGTACCGCTGCTTGGCTTTATGGATCGCCGCTTCGATGGCTTTCGAGCGCCGGCGCGTCTCCCGCGGCGCCCAATCCATCTCCCGCAGGCTGTCGATGATCGCGCCTCGAATCCGCCTCTCGGCATAGGTGTTGAGCTGCACGCCCAGGCTGGAATCGTAGTTGTCGATGGCGGCCATGAGGCCGATTACACCCGTGGAAATCAAATCGTCCAGGCTGATATAGTCCGGCAGGCGGTCGTGAATGCGACGCGCGATCAGGCAAACCTGTGGCAGGTGTTCGAGAACCAGAGCTTCACGCTCGTTGTTCCCATCGTTCCCCGCGGGACGGTAGTGTTGGAGGCCAGTGGCCATCGGATTCTTTACGCTACGGCTTGTAGCGAAACAGGCAATTCTCGTACCAGCGAGTCGATGATCAGATCCTTGGATGCCGGCATGATATCTTCGGGCACTGCCTGACCGTGGCACAGGAACGAAATCGGCCGTTGCGTGCGCGCGGCCTCGCAAAACATGCTGGCGGTGGAACTTGCTTCATCCATGCGGGTAAAGATCAGCTTCGAGGGATTGAACCCTGCAAACCGGTCCACGGTGTTCCGCAGTTCGAGCCGCCCCATGGATGCTGTCAAGACCAGGTGCGTGTCAATTTCCTGACGGTGACGAAGGAACGTGGCCAGTTGCAGCCCCAGTTCCTGCTGGAGCGCCGCGCTGTAGCCTGCGGTGTCGATGAGCAGACAGGTATTCGCGGGCGTCGCGTCCACCGCCTGCGCCAGACCTGCCATGCTCTCCACTGCCTGGAATGGGACGCCGAGAATCCCGGCATAGGTCCGCAATTGGTCGGCCCCTCCGATGCGCAGATTATCGGTGGAAATCACGCGCAACGGCCTCCCCTGCCTCAGGTATTGGCCGACCGCCAGTTTAATCAGCGTAGTGGTCTTGCCCACGCCCGGGGGACCGACCAGCGCGGTGATCCGGCCGATTTCGGGCCGCACATCGAATCGGCTCTCGAGTTCGGCCACAATCGCCGCGTGATCTCGAGCGCTATCGAGCACCGCCGGCTTGCCGATGCGCCGGCTGACGCCTAGGTCGATGGACTCCGCCAATTCCCCGTCCAAACCCGCATGGATGAGAGCGCGCGTCACACCCGATTGCAGAGCGGTGTGGGCGGCCGGTTCCGGCCGGATCCGGCCCATCATCTGGCGGATTTCGTGGATCCGGTCGTGCATCTGGCCGGTGTGCGCTACAGGTGGCGGAGCGGCGGATTCGGCGGCGGGCGATTCCGGCCAGGTTCCGAAGACCACCTCGAATTGGCCCAGGTGCCGCGCTTCGGGGGGAGCTTCGCGCGTATTCAACAACAGGGCGTCGGGACCGAGTTCGCGCTGCGCCTGTTTCATCGCGGCGGGAACAGAAGACGCGAAAAACGATTTTACGTAAAGATTGCCTTTTTCAGCTTTGGGCATGGCTTATTGGATAACCCCCTGCGAAATGATTTTGACTTCCGTGGGAACTTCGTTGTGCGAGATGAAAAACAGATTGCGATTGCTGGGCTCGACCATCTGTCGCAGAAAGAAACGTGCGCCCGAACCGGCGATCACTGCCGTGGGCGTCTCCGGAGTGCCTGCCTTGGTGCTGACGCGCTGCAGCAAGTCGCGGATGGCCGGCGGCGCCAGCGTCAGATGGCTGTTCTGTTCGCCGTGCTGGATCGTGGTTTCCACGGTCTGTTCCAATTGCGAATCGAGCAGGTAAGCCGGCAGGTCGCCCGCCGGGTTCAGAAATGGCTTCACTACGATGCGGCGCAGTGCCTGGCGCACATATTCGGTCAGCAGGACCGGATTGCGCGTGGTCACGGCGGCTTCGCTCAGCGCTTCCAGAATGGTGACGGAGTCGCGGATGGAAACGCGCTCGCGCAGCAGGTTTTGCAGCACGCGCTGCACGGTGGAAAGCGGCAGCAGCTTGGGCACCAGGTCTTCCACCACTTTGGGATTGTCGATTGCCACGCGATCCAGGAATTTCTTGGCATCCTGCCTCGAGAACAGTTCTTGCGCGTAACGGCGGATCAGTTCGGCCAGGTGCGTGCCCAGCACGCTGACCGCATCCACCACGGTGTATCCCGCGCGGCGCGCCGCTTCCGCCTGTTCCGACGGCACCCACCATCCGGTCATGCCGAACGCCGGCTCCTTGGTCGGCCGTCCACCCGCGGGCGGTTCGACTTTACCCACCGGGATGGCCAGTTCGCACCCCGCCGGCAGCTCATAGCGGGCGATTTCCGCGCCCTTCAGCGAAATCACGTACTCATGCGCCTTCAGCGCCACGTTGTCCACCACGCGCACTGGCCCGAGCACGAATCCCAATTCGGAGGCGATCTGCTTGCGAATTCCACCGATCCGCTTGATCAACGGCGATTCCTGCCCGCCGCCCACATATTTCACCAGCCCGAGCCCCATCTCGATGGCCAGGGGTTCCACCTTCAAGAGCGAATCGATATTGTCTTTGGCGGCGGCCGGTTTGGCGACGGCGGTGGCTTTCTCAGCGGCAGTCTGCTTCTTCCGCATCCGCCACGACGCGAATCCGAGCCCCGAACCCAACGCCAGGAATGGAAT
Organism: Bryobacteraceae bacterium; assembly: GCA_035509055.1. Taxonomy (GTDB): domain Bacteria; phylum Acidobacteriota; class Terriglobia; order Bryobacterales; family Bryobacteraceae; genus PALSA-129. The sequence goes on from DATJMA010000030.1 coordinate 10,621, forward strand.
CGTCGGCAGACCCGGAAAGAAAGCCAGCACGATCACCACACCGCTCGCCAGGAAAAGAGGCTGGGGACTGCCGAACAGTTGCCGGGCGAAATCCGCCCCCAGCCGGTCGTCGGAGCTGGCGCGCGTCACGATCAGGCCGCCTGAGATCGAAATCATCAGGGCGGGGATGACCGTCACCAGCCCATCGCCAATGGTTAACACCGTGTACGTCTGGAGCGCCTTGCTCAGATCCATTCCGTGCTGCAACACCCCGATCAGAAAGCCGGCGATGATGTTGATGCCGGTGATCAGGATGGCCGCGACCGCGTCGCGCTGGGTAAATCGCGAGGCGCCGTCCATGGCGCCGTAGAATTCGGCTTCCCGCGCCAGGTCTTTGCGGCGTTTGCGGGCTTCGGTCTCATCGATCAGGCCCGAGCTCAGGTCGGAATCGATGGACATCTGCTTGCCGGGCAGGGCATCGAGTGTGAAGCGCGCGGTGACTTCCGAAATACGCACCGCGCCATGGTTGATCACCACGTACTGGATGGCGATGAGCACCAGGAAAATCACCGTCCCGATGATGTAATTGCCGCCCACTACGAAGTTTCCGAAGGCCTGAATGACGTCGCCCGCCGCGCTCGTGCCGCTGTTGCCGTTCATCAGAATCAGGCGGGTGGCGGAGATGCTGAGGGCCAGCCGGAAGAGCGTCAGCAGCAGCAGAGTAGTGGGGAACACGCTGAATTCCACCGGCTTGCGGATGTACATGGCCACCATCATCACCACCACGGACATCATGATGTCGGTGACGATCAGGACGTCGAGCACCAGGCCTGGAATCGGTGTGATCAGGGCGATCACTACGCCCAACACGGCGACGGGAACACCGAGCTCTTTCCAATTGCTGAGCGCCAACTTCCACGGCGCGGGTGCGGCGATGGCTTTTGCCTGTGCGGCCAAACTAGACTCCTCGGGCTGTCAACGTCTTGACACTTCGCGGCTTCGAGGAGTGTTTATGCAACTCGCCGCCCATTCGTGGGAGCGCAGGTTTGAGGCCGGACGAAGACTCGCTGAAAAGCAACAATCGGGCGAACACGATACGGCGGGCCGCGCTGCCCCCGATGCCGCCACTCTCCCATGAAGACTTCGGTTGGATAAGTCGATGGCCAATCCGTCGATGGGCATGTCTACAGCCCTCTCACGAACGCTGCAAGGGACTACCAGCCAACGCTTCACGGGCCCAGGCGGGTCGGGTCGTGAATCGGCAACCAACCTGGGCGGTACTGGGTGGGAGGCGTGTCTCGGTCCGGATCTCCGAGGACGCGACTCCGCGGGCCTCTGCTGGTGGGAAGGGCATATATCGACAGCGATCCCGTGCCATGCTCGCCACGCACTCCGCAGGAATCCCCTTTGTCGGCGAAACCATCCATGGCGAAAGTCTTCCGGGGCTCGCTTCGTGCATCAGCCTGAGTCGGCCTCAACGGTCTGTCGTAGAATTACGGAATGCAGCAGACTGTGGCCATCCTCGGGGGCGGAGTCGCAGGACTCAGCGCGGCCCATGAGCTGGCTGAGCGCGGCTTTTCGGTGCGGGTTTATGAGCGAAAGCCGGTTTGGGGGGGCAAGGCCAGGAGCATTCCCGTTCCGGGTTCGGCCCGCGATGGCAGGAGGCCGCTTCCTGGGGAGCACGGCTTCCGCTTCTTTCCCGGTTTCTATAAGCATGTCACCGACACGATGCACCGCATCCCATACGGTGCGAATGGCAACGCATTCGACAATCTCACGGTGGCGACGCGCATCTTGCTAGCCAGGTCAAACCAGGCTGAAATCACATGGCTTGCCCGTTGTCCCGCATCGCTGGCTGACTTCCGGGTGTTTCTGCAGGAGTTGTTCACGCCATTGGGCGTCCCGGCGGACGAATTGGGCTACTTCATCGACCGCCTGCTGATCGTGGCTACGAGCTGTTCCGAGCGCCGTTTTGCGGAATTCGAGAACATCGCATGGTGGGATTTCATTGCCGCTCCAAAGATGTCGAAGGCTTACCAGGCCTACCTGGGGGAAGGCCTTACGCGATCGCTGGTCGCTATGCGCGCCGAAGAGAGCAGCACGCGGACCGTCGGCTGCACTCAATTGCAGCTTTTGTACGGCCTGATCTGCCCGGATCGCGTCTTCGATCGTCTGCTGTCGGGTCCCACGGACGATGTCTGGATCGATCCCTGGATTGAGTATCTGAAGAAACTCGGGGTGCAATTCTATCCCGAAAACCGTCTGACTGCGATCGAAACGGCTGGTAGACGAGTAACCGGCGCAATCGTGGAGACCGTCTCCGGCCGTTCTACGATCACGGCTGACTACTACATCGCGGCGCTTCCGGTAGAGGTGATGAGCGCGCTGATGACGGATGAGTTAAAGAGAGCTGCCCCATCGCTCGCCAACCTGGACAAGTTGGAAACCCGGTGGATGAATGGAATTCAGTTCTATCTTGCCCAGGATGTCCCGTTGGTGAACGGCCATGCGATCTATCTAGACTCTCCCTGGGCGCTCACGTCCATATCGCAACGGCAATTCTGGACCAATGTTGACTTGTCCCAACTCGGCGATGGCACGGTAGGCGGGATCCTCTCAGTGGACATTTCCGAGTGGCAAGCTGCAGGAGTGGTATATGGCAAGAGTGCGCAAGAGTGCACCGCCGAACAGATCAAGGAGGAAGTGTGGACGCAACTCAAGCAGCACCTGAACGTCGGCGGCGCCGCTCCGATAGCCGATTCGAATCTGATTTCTTGGTTCCTCGATCCGGACATTGAATTCCCTAATCCCGGCACGGCAACAAATGCCGAACCGTTGATGATCAACACCGCGGGATCGCTGCAATACAGGCCGGAAGCGCAAGTGGAGTTGCAGAACTTGTTTGTGGCTTCGGATTACGTCCGTACCTACACGGATATCGCCTGCATGGAGGCGGCCAACGAAGCTGCGCGCCGAGCGGTGAACTGTCTGCTCGTTTCCGCCGGTTCGACCGCCCGCGCGGCTCAATTATGGCCGCTGGAAGAGCCGGCATTCCTCAAACCACTTCAGGAGGTCGATCGGATTCGGTTCGGGTTGAGCCTCCCGCATCATCTGGTCTCTGGCTCTTAGGCCCGCGGGCGAAACCCAGACATTTCGGTGCTCCGAAATGGCGAAGGGAGTGGCTGGCGATAACAGCCCTTCGCAGCATTAATCTGCGGGCACACTCCCAAGAAACGGCGTTGGGGGAAGCGTCGCGGGGTTAGGACCGCGGAGTCGGCCCCATTGCCATGAACGAAATCGGGATCGATTCGCCTCGACGCCAATCGCGACCGGCGTCGATATCCGGCGGGTGGCGATTTCACGCAGCGCCCAAGAGAGCCTTTTCGACGGTCTCCGGAAAGCGATCGATGATGGTAAGGTAGGCGCGCACGGCGCTCGGCGGTTGCGCCCTGCCGAGTTCCCAATCCTGCAAGGTGCGCGTACTGAATCCGTAACGGCGAGCGAACTGAGATTGCGATAGCCCGGACTTGGCGCGAACCGCCATCACATTTACCGGGCCCGGGACATCGTACTCGTTTGCGCGCGGAGAGAGCTCGCCTCGAGCACGCGCTGCCTCCTTCAATCCTCGAACAACGTCCTTCCCTACGCGACTGAGCTTCCCAGCCGGCCGCTTACTGATCCAATTACCCGCACTCCGCGGCCTTTGCCTCTACCGTGCCGAGTCCAGCGGGCCTTCCGGACGTATCGGCTCGTGGCGAATATCCATATCCACGATTTGAGTATACGGTGTTCCCGTATAGGTGCAAATGCACCCAAACCGCATTCCAGCCGGCGAAAATCCGCGTGCGACTCCTTCTCGCTCTTATGCCACTCTCCGCCCGTTCATCAGCTTGAAGATGTAGGCCAGCACTTCGGCCACCGCGCGGTAGAATTGTGCTGGAATCTCCTGCCCCACGTCTACCGATTTGTACAGCGCCTGTGCCAGCGGCGGGTTTTCGATGAGCGGCACCTGGTTCTCCACGGCCATCTTGCGGATGCGCAGCGCCAGGTAGTTCTTCCCTTTCGCCACTACCATCGGCGCGCCCTTGGAATCCATGGAGTACTTCAGCGCCACGGCATAATGGGTCGGGTTGACGATGACGGCGGTGGCTTTCGGCACCTCCTTCATCATGTGGCGGCGTGCCATATCCCGCCGGATGCGGCGGATGCGCTGCTTCATGAGCGGATTGCCTTCCACTTCCTTGAACTCGTCGCGGATGTCCTGCTTGCTCATCTTCAAGTCGTTCTGATAGCGCCGCTTCTGGCGGATCAGGTCCACCGCCCCAAAAATCACGAATACCAGTGCGGCTTTCCATAGCAGAGTCTGGATCGAGCCGGCTACTACCGTGACAGCATCTGGAATGCTGCGTAGTGGGAGGGAGAGATATACCCCCAGGTTGTCGGAGACCAGGTAGTACACCGCGCCGCCGAACGCCGGGATGATGATGATCGCCTGAAGCAGCGAGGGCAGATTCTGTTTCGGAAGTTCCTTGAGGCGCGAGACCGGGCTTAAACGGCTGAAATCAGGCGTGACTTTCTTCAGGCTTACGCCCATCCTCGTCACCCCGAACTGGATGGCGAGTGTGATGGCGATCATCGTTCCCCCCAGGACGGTGAACGGGATCATCATGCGCTTCAACAGGTCGAGCCCCAGCCCAACCACCTCGCCAGTGCCCATCCGGGGGTCTAGCGCATGCTGCAAGAGCGACGCAATGCTGGCGCGCAACTCTTGGATCCAGCCGGGGCCCCAAGTCCGCAGCAGCCATACGAAGGCCACGAACTGCACGGCGTTCACGAAAACCCGCGCCGTGGGGAAATTCCCCTCCTCGCGGGCTTTTTTCAAGCGCCGCTGCGTCGGTTGTTCGGTTTTTTGCTGGTCAGCCATTCCTTACCGGGCCGCCCGTCTCATCGCGCTACCAGCCCGCGCGCGGCCGTCAGCATAGCCCCGGACTGCGCGCGGAACAGCACCGGAAATAAGAGCGCCAGCCAGCCGATGAGCGTCAGAAACATCAGCATCTTCGCGGGGAACGCCACAATCGTCAGGTGCAATTGCGCGTTCACGCGCCCCAGCAGCGCGAGCGAGATGTCGATCATCACCATGACGGCGATTACCGGCAAAGCCAGCCGCAGTCCCGTGGTGAACATCGTCGATCCCACCGCCAGCAGTTGCGCCGCGGCGCCGCGCGTCAGCACAAACGATCCCGCCGGGTAGGTCTCCATGCTGTAGGCGAAGATGCGAATCACTTCGCGGTCGAGCCCGGTGGTGAAAAAGAGAAGGCCGGTAACGATTTGCATCAACACCACGACCACGGCCGAATCGGCCTGCGTATTGGGGTCGAACGTGGAGGCGAAAGCGTAGCCGGCCTGCAAGCTCATGGCCTGCGCGCCCACGGAAAAGGCCTCCGTAATAAAGGCCACGGCCAGGCCGATGCCGATTCCCAGGCCCGCTTCCACCAGCAGCCACATCACCAGCGTCCCCGCTTCGGGGTAAGTCGTAATGTGCGGCCACATCGGGTAGAGCGCGATGGTGATGCCAAAGGCCAGCATCACGCGCGCCGGATTGATCATGCCCGAAACCCCCGGCATGGGCACAAATACGAAAACGCCGGCCACGCGGGCCAGCGTCAGCAGGAAACCGAAGAGTGTTGCCGTCGAAACCAGCAGGTTACCGCCCATAGCGGCTCAAGTTCCCGAGTATCCCCGCGGTATATGCGCTCATCCGGTGCAGCATCCAGGGCAGGGCGATCATGAACGCACCCAAAAATACCACCAGCCTCGGAATCGCATTGAAGGCCGTGTCCTGAATCGAAGTGACAATCTGGATGAGGCTGACCAGAATACCCATGACGAAACCGACGGCGAGCAGCGGCAGCGCAAGCCAGAAGGCCGTCATCAGCGCTTCGCGGACAATCTGGATGGCGAATTCGGGGGTCATGCGTAGAAGCCTTTCATGAGCGAGCCGATTACCAAATTCCAACCGTCGGCCAGCACAAAGAGGAGTATTTTAAAGGGCGCTGAAAGCATCACCGGAGGCAGTTGCACCATCCCGATGGAGAGCGTTACCGAAGCCACCACCATATCGATAATGAGAAACGGAAGAAACAAAACGGCGCCGATCTGAAATCCTGCCTTCAGTTCGGACAGGATGTAGGCCGGAACCAGGATTTGCAATCCCAGATCGTCGGGAGTGTGCGGCGCCGGGGACTTGGTGATGTCGAGGAAGAGCTTGACGTCTTTCTCCCGCGCGAAGCGGATCAGAAAAGCTTTCAGCGGCTTGGCGCCGGCGTCGAGCGCCTGGTCCACCGTCAGCTGGTTGTTTTGAAGCGGCTCCCAGCCCTGATGGTACATGTCCGAGGCCACCGGCGAGATCACCAGGATCGTCAGAAATAGCGCAATCCCCACCAGCACCTGGTTGGACGGCACGGTCTGCGTTCCCAGGGCTTGCCGGAGGAAATGCAGCACGATAGCGATCCGCAGGAACGGTGTGATCGTCATGATCAAGGCCGGCAGCAGCGTCAGCAGCGTCAGCAGGATGACGATCTGCATCGGTACGCTGAGCGATTCGCCGCCTTTGGAAAGCTGGATCCCCATGACAGTGGGGGACGCCGGCGCCGGCGCTTTAGCCGCATGGGCCGAGGCTACAAGAACCGCGGAGAAGAACAAGCCTTTCACCAACCGGCTCATCGTCCCACCTGCCTGTCATCCGTCGGGATTTCTCCGTCCAGCACGGCGCACCCTCCCGGGGAGACGGCGATCAGCAGCACCCGTCCACTCACATTTACCAGGTGAAGTGAATGCTGCGGACCGAGCGCCAGCCGCTCGAGGGTCTGCATGCGGCGGCCACTCCCGCGGCCCACACTCTTGCCGCTGAATCGGGCGATCCCCTGCGCCCGCAGCCAATACAGTGTCGCGCCCAGAAGACCGAGGACGAACACCACTACCAGCGCTTGCCCGATCGCATCCATGTCAGCTCTTGCCTTTGAAATTCACCATGCGGACTACGCGGCGCCCGTTGGCGCGGGCCAGTTCGCCGGAGCCCAGCAAGGACTGGCCCGCCAAAACATCGACGTTTTCGCCCGCTGCCCGCCCGCTGAGCACCAGGCTTCCGACCGCCAATTCGAGCAGCGCGCTCACAAGCAAGGGGTTGCCTTCGACTACCGCCTCCACTTCCAGCGGAATGTCCAGCAGATGACCGGCTTGTGTCGTATTCGCCATTTTCAGCCGCTTAGTGGATCAGGTTCACCGTCTCCTGCGCCAGCGTATCGGCCGTGGTGATCACGCGAGATGCCGCCTGGTAGCTGCGTTCGTAGGAGAGCAGGTTGGTGAACTCGGCCGCCATATCGGTGGTGGACGCTTCCAGCGATTCCCCTTGGATGGTGCCGTTACCGCCGGCTCCCGACGCGCCGATAGCCGCCTGCGCGGTGGCGGCGGTAGCTTGCAGGTTGTTGTCGCCTACATCCGCCAGGCTGGTAGGATTGGCGATCGACGCCACCGCCAGTTGCCCGACGGTTACCTGTTGTCCGTTGGTATAACTGGCCACTACCAGACCGCCGTTTTGAATGGAGACTTGCGAGATCTGGCCGGCGGCGAATCCATCTTGCGTCGGATTGGATTCGGCGGATGCCTGCGCGTACTGCGTGATCAGAGAATTTCCATTGCTGTCAAACACGTTCCAGTTGATGTTCAAGTCGTCGGCTCCGTCGGCCAGGCCTGGGACCGCGAAGTTGATCGGTACTTGAGGTCCGGGAGGGGCAACCGCGGCGGGGTTCGTGAGCTGCCCGTTAGAGCCGAATGTCAGAGTGCCATTTGCCACCTGGTTGTTGGCGCCGGCGGCAAGGTCAGTGCTGGGAATCGTTATGGCGTAATTCCAGTTTTCCGGCGCCGTCTCGGTAAACGTCACCGTGAGGGTGTGCGCCTGGCCCAGCGAGTCGTACACCTGGATGGGCGCGCTGAAAGTGCCGTTCACCGCCGTGGCGCTGTTCAGGTTTATGCCCATGCTCATGTTGGCGGTTGCCTGGGGCTGGATGCTCGATCCCACCGGCACGCTGATGTTCGTGGTGGGGCCGTTGGCGTTGACCACGCCATTGGTGGCCATCCATCCCTGCACATCCTGGCCGGTGACGGTCTGAAGCACGCCGTCCGAGTTCAACTGAAACGAGCCGTCGCGGGTGTAGAGCTGGTTGTTGTTGGAGTCCGTGACCACGAAAAAGCCGTTGCCTTGAATGGCCGCGTCCAGTGCCGCGCCCGTGTTGGTAATAGAGCCCTGCGAAAAATTCTGCACGGCGGCGACCTGGCCCACGCCCAAACCGACCTGGCTTTCACCGGAGGCCGTGCCGAGCTGTTCAGCCATCAAGTCCGAAAATTCCACCGTGCTGGCTTTAAAACCGGTGGTATTGAGATTAGCGAGGTTGTTGCCGACCACGTCGATCGCCGTGGAATCGGCGTTGAGCGCGGAGAGCGCGGTACTGAATGCGGTTCCCATGACGTTTAGCTGTGCCTCCTAGGATTGCTTTTTTAATTGCTTGCCGGCGTTCCGGTGTTGTTGGTGGTGCCTGTATCGTTGGTGCCGTTGGTGGCGCTCGTCGTGGAATCCGCCGCGGTCGATGCGTCGGTCACCAACGTATCGGTGTCGGTGCGAATCGCCATCACCTGCTCGAGTTCGCTGAACTGCGCCAACTGCGAAACGAACTGCGTGCTGTCGGTGGGGTTGAGCGGATCCTGGTTTTGCAGCTGCGCCACCAGAAGCTGCAGAAACATCTGCTCGCTGGGCGCGGTACCGCCTAAAGCCGAGGCCGCGGCCGACGAGTCGCTCGTATTGGAACTGCTGCCCAGGCCATTAACTGCTGAAGCCATAAAAGTCTCCTGTCGATTTCTCTCCCGCGGCGAAAGTCGATTCCAGTTCTTCGACCCAGCGGGGCTGGTTGGATGAATTCGGATTGCGGCGGCCGCCGTCTTGCTGCGACCCGCCTTGCTGTTGCGGCTGACCGTCGCCGCCGCGCGAGTGATTGCTGGATGATTGAGGAGATACAGCGGAAGCCACCGGCGCCGTGCCGGTTCCCGGCCGCCACATCTCGCTGCGATATCCGGTTTCTTCGAGCCGGCTCTGCAGTTCCGACAACCCTTGCCGCAGGCCGGTGTTCAAACTGGCGTCGCCGGTGTGCACCGAGACGCGGACTTCGCTGCCCTGCTGCACTACCCTCACGTCTACGCGCTCTTTGCCCGGCTGATTCACTTGCAGCGAAATATCCTTGAGCGGAGCGGAAGACTTTGAGGAGCTTTCCGGCGCGGAAGTGGTTGCTTCCGCGCGGGGAGCGGCGGTTGCGGCGTGACTGGACTGCGCGGGCGCCGGATCCTGTGCCGGTTCCGCGGTGCGCTCCATGGCGGCAGTTGCGGCGGGCATTGCCGCGCGCAACTCCGGCGCCGCCGCGGCCTCGTCCTGCCCCGCAGTCTCGATCTTCTTGCTGGCCGATGCCACCGCCGAAGCCGATGCCATCTCGGCCGGCAGGGTGGAATGCGCGGAGCCGTCCGCGGGCTGAACCCGCGCGGCGAAGGCCATGTCAGGCGCCGCTTGTGCCGGTTCGGCGGAGTTGGTGACTGCCGGAGCAGCCGGTTCCGGAGCTTCTTCCGGCGCGCCGTGCGCAGCGGGCGGCTTCAGCGCGATGGCCGAATCGTCGCTATCAATAGGGTCGCCATCACTGTCGTCCGTCGCCGCGGTGAGAGGTGTTGGAACTGGCACGGCCGGAGTGGGAATCACCGGTACGGTTGCCGTCTGATTGCCCTCCGCGGATTGTTTCGGGGCCGCGCTCCCACTCGAAGCCGGGCGCTTCGCCGTGGATGCGGGCCGGATGATGCCGGCGGCCGGAGCCGCGGTCCGCGGCAAGCTGAGAACCAGCGCGGCGGCGGTCTGCTGACCGGCGGCGGCCGCGGGCGTCGCAGCCTGAGCTGCCTCAACCGAGGTTTGCGGAAGCGCGAGCGCCTGCTGGATGGTTGCCTTTGCCAGGTTTTTCCCGGCAGCAGTAGAATCCCCGGTCTGTCCGGTTACTCCGCTGAGTTCGTTCGCGAACAGCACTCCGCTTCCCGCGGCTTCATCAAGCGGGCGGAATGCCGCGGCGAGAGGAAGAGAGGGCGCGGCTGCGTGCGCAGCGGAGGTGACGGTCACGCAGCCGGAAAATGCAGATCGAACGCCATCGGGCGCCGCTATTCTTTTCAATCCGATAGGCGCACGGCAGGGGTGTTAGGCTTTTGACTGTCAATCCCTTAAGTCAAACTTTTGACAAGCCGCAGCCTCGCTCGTCCTTACATATCGCTCGTTCTAACAGATTTTCTAGAATTTTTTCGCGGACCAACTTAGGCCACTCAGTTGCATTTCGCTCAACAGCCGCTCATGGATAACCTGACCATCGCCGCCGCCAGCGGCTTGCGATCGCGCATGGAGTCGCTTGACCTGCTCGCCAACAACCTGGCCAATTCCGCGACCGCCGGCTTCAAACGCGACCTCGAATTCTACGGCACTTACGCTTCGCAGGATTCCGACGACCCTATCAATGGCGGACCAAGTTCCACCCTGCCCACCGTCGAAAAACAGTGGACCGATTTCTCACAGGGCATGGTTACCGAGACGGGCAATCCGCTCGACATAGCCCTCATCGGCAGTGGCTTCCTCGCTGTAAATGGACCTAAGGGCACGTTGTATACCCGCGCCGGCAATCTCAAAGTACTTGCCTCGGGCGAGTTAGCCACCAACGATGGCTATCCGCTCCAAAACACGACCGGCGGCACCATCCAGGTAACTCCCAACCAGCGGATTACCATCCTTCCCGATGGCACGGTGCAGCAATCCGGCCAGTCCATTGGCCAGATCAACATCGTGACGTTCAAATCCACCAATTCCCTGCGCAAAATGGGCAGCACCTGTTTTGAGAATACGGACCCGAAGAATATCCCCACGGCGGCCACCGATGTAACCGTCAAACAGGGCCAGATCGAAGGCTCCAACGTTCCCGTCGCCGATGCCGCCATGCGGCTGGTGGGAGTCATGCGCCAGTTCGAAATGCTGCAAAAAGCAGTCGGTGTCAGCAATGACATGGATATGAAAACCATTCAAGAGGTTGCGCGCGTCGGCGCCTGACGCGGCAGAAAAGGAGTACTTACATGATGAATCGGATTGCCCACAACAACATCGCTGAGGCCATCGCGCTCGAGAAGGCTGCCGCGCTGCGCCATGCCCAGGCGGCAGCGCAGACCACCCAGCAGAGCGGCGCCCAGTACGACTTCGCCGCCCTCTTCGGCGGCGGGATCGCAACCGCCACGGCCGCGAATCCGTCCACGACCTCCGCTACTCACACCAAGAGTAGCTTCGACACCGCCATCGCGGCCGCTACGGCCAACGTGATAAAAGAAGATACCGGGGAAAGACTGCCCGCAACCATTGCGGCCACTACCGGGACGACGGCTAAGAGCACCACCGCTGCCAGCACAAACACTGCTACCGGGGAGGAAACCACCGACACGGTCGTCACTTCAACGGCGGCCACTCAAGCCGCGGCCACTGCAACCGCGACTACCGCCAGCACCACCACAACCACTACCACGACTCCCGGTGTGGAAGCCCTGGTCGATGCCATCATGAATGGCTCGTTTCAGGCCACCTACGTCACCGATCCGTCCCAATTGCAGGAGACGACGCCCATGGGCTCGGACACCATGCCCAGTTCCCAATACGCTTCCGATCAAACCGCGGCGCAACTCGCGCAACTGCTGGGCGGAACGGTAGTGCAACGGCCGGCTTTCGGTCAGGTCGAAGGATGGAACGAGCCGCTCGCCAATTTCATCCAACTCCCCAACGGCCAGACGTTCAATGCCGCCGACCTGGCGTATTATGCCAACTGCGGCGACGAAGGCGCCCCGCAACTTACTGCCGACATAACGTCGACTATCAATGAGGGATCCGCCTGGACTAACTATTACCAGTATGGTGGTTCCATGCCAGTCTTTCCGGAGGGTTATGTCGGACCGCCCATTTCCGGCATGACTTATTCCGCCAGCATGATCGGCGCCGACGGCAACGTAATCAATCCGGCGGTATAACCCCGCGGAATCGGAGGATTTTATATATGATTCGAGCACTCTATAGCGCCGCGAGCGGAATGACCGCCCAGCAGCTCAATGTCGATAACATCGCCAATAATCTGGCGAATGCCAATACCACCGGTTTTAAGATGCGCACGCCGCAGTTTCAGGACCTGCTGTATCAGAGCATCGTGCAGCCCGGTACCAACGCCGGGCAATCCACCACGGTTCCCGCCGGTCTGCAGTTGGGACTCGGTACACGCGCCGCGTCCAACGAGCTCATCCTGACCCAGGGAAGCCTCAATCAAACCGGCAATCCGCTCGACTTAGCCATTCAGGGCAACGGATTCTTCCAGGTGCGCCTGCCGAGTGGAACCCTGGCCTATACTCGCGATGGAAGCTTCCAAACCGACATGAACGGCAACGTGGTGGATGCCAGCGGTAACCCGCTCGATCCGCAGATCACCATTCCCCTCAACGCTCAGAACGTAACCATTGCCACCGATGGCACGGTGAGCTACATGACTCCCGGACAAACCGCCGCGCAGCAGGGCGGACAGGTCCAGTTGGCTATGTTCCAGAATCCCGCCGGCCTCACCAGCGTCGGCCAGAATTTGTACGAACCCACCACCGCGTCGGGGCAGGCCACGGTTGCCGCTCCCGGCTCGACCGAAGGGCTCGGCACCGTGATGCAGGGCTACACCGAGCAATCGAATGTCAGCGTGGTGGATCAATTCATTAACCTGATCGTGGCGCAGCGCGCCTACGAGGCCAACTCCAAGGTGGTGAAAGCCGCCGACGAGATGTACCAGCAGGTCAACAATCTCAAGCAATGAAGTTCCGGGTCCTAGTTGCGCTCGGTTGGACGGCGTGGTTCGCTCCCGCGCAGGTACCGTCCTGCCGCCCGGTGGGGGACGACCGCATATTAGCCAGGGACCTCGCGGCCGTCCTCCCAGAATTCGCCGCCGCGCCCGCCGACGCACTGGTAGGACAAGCTCCCGTGCCCGGCGCGCAACGCGTGTTCCACGCTTCCGAACTCCGCATGCTGGCGCACCGCTTCGGCGTAGTCCTTTCGGCCGCCGATGACATCTGCTTTGCGTGGCCCCTCGCCCCACTCGACCGCGCGCAGGCCGTCGCCGCCATGCAGAACTCTTTGCAGGTTCCTGGTATCAAAATCGAAATCGCGCAGACCATCTCCGACCGCGTGCCGAAAGGGCGCATCGAGTTTCCGCTCAGTGGCTTGGGAACGCCCCAGCCGGCCGATCCCACGGGGCCTGTCTTCTGGCGTGGAGATGTGATTTATGGCAACGATCACCGCTTCGCGGTTTGGGTCCGCGCAGCGCTCTCGGTGCCGTGCCGGAAGTTGATCGCGACCGAAAATCTCCGGGCAGGCCAACCCCTCGCCGCGCGCCAGGTTCGCGCCATCGATTCCACCTGTTTTCCGGTGGGAGCAAAGGAAGTCTCGCTCGATCAGGTGGCCGGCCTGCTACCGATTCATGCCATCGCCGCCAGAACCGAGTTGCGCCTCGATCTGCTCACCCCGCCCAATGACATCAACCGGGGCGACGACGTGCAGGTGGAAGTGCGCAGCGGCAACGCCCGCGTCGGCTTGACCGCGCGCGCCGTTACCGGCGGACGCAGCGGCGACACGATTTCCGTACGCAATCCGCAAAGCAACAGGATTTTCCAGGTCCGCATCACCGGCAAAGACACGGCCGTCGTGGAAGCGGGCGGAGGCATCTGAGATGCGTTTCCCGACACCATTTTCCATTTCCCTCATCGCCGTCCTCATACTGGCCGTGCCGGCGCAGCCGGCCAACAGCAAGAAGAAGAAACAGACTGAACCGAGCGCTCTCGATAAATACCTTCAGGAGGCCCTCAAACAACCGGTGGCGCCGGTGCAGCCATCGGCCGGCTCGCTGTTTTCCTCGGCCTCGCGGTTTACCGACCTCGGCAGCGACGTCCGCGCCGCGCAGGTGGACGATCTGGTAACTATCGTTGTGGACGAATCGGCATCCGCCGTCGCCACGGGCACCACGCAGACTTCGCGGGCTTCTACCGCGACCAGCAAAATCACCGCCCTGCTGGCGCCGAAGAGCGCCGGCGGTGCGCTCCAAAACCTTCTGAACACCGCCAGTTCACAGACGCTGAATGGCAGCGGAACCACCACCCGCGGTTCCACCATTACGGCCACATTGAGCGCCCGTGTGACTCATGTATTGCCCAATGGCTACCTCGTGGTCGAGGGCACAAAGGACGTGCTGGTCAATTCCGAACACCAGCTCGTGACCGTGCGCGGCGTAATCCGGCCCGCGGACCTGACTTCCGGAAACGTCATCACCTCCAACCAGATCGCGCAGATGGAAATCCACATCGACGGCAAGGGTGTGATCAACGACGCCATTCGCCGGCCGTTCTTCCTGTGGCGTTTGTTGCTCGGCATCCTGCCTTTCTGAGACCGTCCCATGAAGAGGATATCGGCAAGCTTGCTCGTTCTCGCGGTCGGACCGCTGTTCGGAGCCAATTCTCCAGTCCGCCTGAAGGAGTTGGTGACGGTCGAAGGCGTCCGCGACAACCAGTTGATGGGCTACGGCCTGGTAGTCGGGTTGGCCGGTACCGGCGACCGGCAGCAGACTCTGTTTCCCGCCCAAAGCCTTGCCAATCTTCTGGAACGTATGGGCCTCACCGTCAACCCCACCCTCATCCTGGTCAAGAACACGGCCGCCGTCATGGTAACCGCGACGCTTCCGCCCTATGCCCAGCCGGGCTCTCGCATCGACGTCACGATTGCCGCTATGGGAGACGCTCCCAGTCTCTACGGCGGGATCCTGCTGATGACCGGGTTGAAAGGTCCGGATGGCCAGGTCTACGCAATGGCGCAGGGACCTACGGTAATGGGGGGCTTTGTCGCGGGCCAGTCCGCCAATTCGGCGTCCGTCAACCATCCGACGGTTTCACGGATTCCCGGCGGAGGCATTGTCGAACGCGTCGCTCCGTCGCCGAATCTCGGCAGCCAGATCCACCTGCAACTGGGCCATGCCGACTTTTCCGTGGCCTCGCGCGTGGCCGAAGCCTTGAACCAGCATTTCGGTCAAGTGGCCCACGCCGACAACGCCGCGCTGATTTCCGTCGCGCTGCCCACGGAATATTCCAAACGCAGCACCGAATTCGTGGCGGAACTGGAGGCTCTTACCATTGAACCGGATACCGAAGCCGTGATCGTGGTCAATGAGCGCACCGGCACCATCGTGATGGGCAAGAACGTGAAAATTGCCCCGGTCGCCATCATGCAGGGTAACTTGAGTGTGGAGATCCAGACCACCTACGATGTCTCTCAACCCGCTCCCTTCTCCGGCGGCCAAACCACGGTGACACCTCAGACCAATGTGGCTGTCAAACAGGAACCCGCTCGCAATCTGATGCTGAAAGAAGGCGCGACCGTGGAAGAGTTGGTGCGTGCGTTGAGCGCGATCGGGTCCACGCCGCGCGAGATTATTTCGATTCTCCAGAATTTGAAGAGCGCGGGAGCGCTCGATGCCGAGCTCAAGGTAATTTAATGGCCGCGGATGCGCTCGGATCCCGGTCGATTCGCGGCTCAAAGAGGTTTTCATGACGATCGATTCCACCGCAACCGCTGCCGGTATCACCAGCCCGGCGCCCAAATCCAAAGACACTCCGGACAAGATTTTGAATGCCGCCAAGCAGTTCGAGTCGCTGCTAGTGGCTCAAATGATGAAATCCATGCAGGATAGCGAAGGTGGATGGCTCGGCACCGGCGACGACCAATCCTCCTCGGCCGCCATGGAATACGGCCAGGAAGCGTTCGCTCAAGCGGTTTCCGCGAACGGGGGCCTGGGACTGGCTAAAATGGTGGCCGACGGACTGACACGCGCCCAAAAAGACTGATGTCTTTACGCGTTCCAGCCTTGTCCGGCGAACTCCGGCTCTCCGGCGGCGAAAGCCAGCGCGCGCTGCGGCTCGGAGGAATCCCGCGACTCGGCCTGCGCGGCGGGGCGGATCGCGTTCCACGCTTCACCCAGTGTGCGCAGCAACGATTCCACTTCCGCGAGAGGCGCGTCTTCCTGACGGATATTCGCCGTGAGCAGCCGGGAACGCATGTACTGGTAAAGCGCCCCGAGATTGCTCGCGATGGAACCGCCGGCGTCGCGATCGAGCGAGCAATTCAGTTCGTCAATGGCCGCTATGGCTCGCGATATGGAGTGCCCGCGGGCGGCGATGTTGCCCTCAGCCAGAAATCGCCGCGCATCGCCGACCATCGTCAGCGTGTGTTCGTACAGGATATGCACCAGTTCGAGCGGATCGGCGGACAGAACCCTCGTATCGACGTAAACGTTTCTCCACATGTCGTTTGCGTTTCTCCCCTGAGAAGCTGCTATTTCATTTGTGACAATTGCAGTACGGTCTCGGGCGGAATCTGGTCTAGAACCTCACCCGTATTCTGGTCCACAATCTGGATCACTGGCTTGCGGGTACTGGGGTCGCGCGTAAAGGTCAGCTGTCGTCCCTCGCCCATCAGTTCCGATTTGTTGATTTCGTTGACGGCCGTCACCAACTGGCGAACAGGTACG
The DNA here is from genome assembly GCA_035509055.1 of Bryobacteraceae bacterium. Taxonomy (GTDB): domain Bacteria; phylum Acidobacteriota; class Terriglobia; order Bryobacterales; family Bryobacteraceae; genus PALSA-129. The sequence continues at coordinate 27,297 of DATJMA010000030.1, forward strand.
TCGTTTTCGTTCATTGGCGTAGACACGCTCACCGCGGTGCTTACGCCCATGGAATCGACTCGCGGGATGTCCATGACCGACCCTCCACAAGACATTTCGGTGTTACGCGACTTTTTTCGAGGAATTATTCCATGCAAAACCCGTTAATTGGTTGTAACTGCGTGATCTTTATAACCTTGCTGGCAGTTCCAGCGGCGGCCCAACCGGCCCCCGCGGCCAGCAGCCCGGCAACTGGACAGCGCGATTCGGTCGCCGCCATGCAGGAATCGCTGGCCAGGCAGCGGGCCTCTATCCAGCGGCAGACAGGAGCCGCCGGAAACGACAGCTTTTTCGTCCTGCCTCGTGCGGCGAGCCTCGGCGGAGTTACCGCGGCGCTGCCCGCCCCCGTTTCCAGCGCGCCGATTGCCCTCGAGTGCGAGCCCTTGCCCGCGCCCCAAGTCGATTCCCTGGTCGGGCAGGCCGCCGAACGCGAAGGGGTGAGCCCCGATCTCCTCCGCAGCGTCATGAAGCAGGAATCCGCTTTCCGCCCTTGCGCGGTTTCCTCCAAAGGCGCCATGGGGCTCATGCAACTGATGCCGGCTACCGCCGAACAACTCGGAATCCTCGACCCGTTCGATGCCACCAGCAATCTGAACGGCGGCGCGAAATTCCTGCGTCAACTTCTCGACAAGTATAGCGGCGACATTCCGAAGGCCTTGGGCGCCTACAATGCCGGACCGGAAAAAGTGGATGCCGCCGGCGCCGTGCCCAACATTCCGGAAACCATGGACTACGTGCGCCAGATTCTGGCGGCGCTTCCGTTCCACTAAGGCGATGCGACGGCCGGAATCTGTGGCTGGAATCACAGGAAGCGGGACTTGGGCGTCTCGCGCCGGCCAGGGGCGTCCCACTACATTTCCGCGGAATGCCGCCCCGGGAAACTACGCGGCATTGGGCGCGATGGCCCGGTACAAATCCCGGCCTGAGCTCTCGGGTTTACGCCAGAATGCCGCTGCCGGAAACCCCTGTCGCTGCCGACACGAATGACCTCTGCCCGCAAGTCCGAAATTCGTAGCGGGAGATCGTCAGAACCGTTCCCCGGTCGCTGACCGCTCTGGTCTTTCCGCGGACGATCAGTTCCAACGGGCAGACGTTCTGCAGAAGGTACGGCCAGGCGATCCGGAGTTCCACGTCGCTTCCCTCGGGAGGAGGATCGTCGGCCACGAACCGCACCGCCCCCCGGCTCAAATCCACGGTCAGTCCGGAGCCGAAACGCTGCACACCCCCGAGCGTGTAGCTGAACTGCAACTCCATCTCGTAGGCGTACCGGCGCTCGCCGCGGCGGTCTCCATGGATGATCTCACTCCGGCCCATACAAGGTCATCATCGGCAGTTTCGATCTTCTGGACCAGTCCTGAAAGTACCTCCAATCGAGGCCTTTCGTGCCGTACCGTCTACCCCGGTTCCAGTACTTTCATACCACAATCCGCTAGCGCCATAATGACCAAGCTCCGTATTGCAGGCTCGGCCATACACCTGTAGGATCATACCGGAAAAGAGGGCCTATTTCGTTCATGGTTGCTGTAATGCGCCTTTTAACATTTGCAATCCTCCAGTTGGGAGTGATTGCGATAGCCGCGACGCTCTGGATCGAGATGCGCCGCGCGGAGCGGCGGAGCCGCCTGGTGAAGAATGTGGAATCGATTATCAGCGACGGAGATTTTCGGCCAGAGGGAGAAATCCGGCTCAAGCGTGTCGCCTGACGACACGCCCACGCAGGTCGAGACACTGGAATTGGGCGAGTTGGCGAAGCTCCCACCGTTCCGGCCGGTGGTGATCCGCCTGCTTCGGCTTTTCGACGGCCCCGACGTGGATATCGGGCAGGTGTGCAGCCTAGTCGAGGCCGATCCTTCGCTCGCCTCCGAAATGCTGGCCGTCGTGAATTCTCCTCTGTTCAGCGTCTGGGAGCGGGTCTCTCACTCCTCTCACGCCATCGTGCTTTTGGGCGCCGAGCGGACCAAATCGTTAGCCGCGACCCTGGCCTTGCGGGGTCTGCTGGCGGGAGGGCCGCACACTCCCATCCAGCGCCGCTTTTGGATGCACAGCCTGGCCACTGCCATCGTCGCGCGCCATCTGGCCCTGGATTTCCAGATCGCGCCCGAACAGTGCCATGTCGCGGCCCTGCTGCATGACCTCGGACGCAACGGTCTGCTGGCCGCATATCCCGAGCGTTACGCTAGCCTCGCGTGCTCGGCATATGCCAGCACGGCCGAGATTCTGGATGCCGAAACGGCGGAGTTCGGCATGACCCATTGCCACGCCGGCGCCCTCCTGGCCCATGCCTGGCATCTCCCTCCGATTTTTGAGGAGGTGGCTGAAGACCATCATCGGCCCGATTCCCTCAACCCGCTGGTATCGCTGGTACAGCTCAGTTGCCGGTTGGCCGACGATCTCCTGTATCAGTCGATCCATCGATACGATGTCGGAAGTCCGGAAGAAACCATCGCGCAAATGGCGCCCGCGATCGATAGTGCCATCCACCAACTCGATTTTTGAACCAAAACCAACCGTAACTTTTCCGGGTTCAGGAAGTCTAACCCATTTCGAGGGGGCTCATGAACCAGTTGTCGATGGACTTCCGTTACTCCCTACGAACGCTCCGGCGGAGTCCAGCCTTCACCGCCGTCGCGATTCTCGTCCTCGCGCTCGGCATCGGCGCCACCACCGCGATTTTCAGCGTGGTGAATGCCGTCCTGATCCGCCCGCTTCCATATCGCGATTCGTCCCGCCTGATGGCTGTATCGACGGTCTACCGCCAGGGCGGCGTCAGCCGCACGTTTCCGACCGTATCGCTGGACGAAGTCGAACATTTTCGTGCCTCGTCCCGGTCCCTCGCCGGTATCGGAAGCTTTGTCTTTACCGAGATGCCCGTGGTCATCGGCAACCGGGCGATGCTCCTCGTCGCCATCGGCGCGGACCCCGAACTTCTCGAGACGCTGGGCATTCAGCCCGCCCTCGGTCGTAATCTGCCCGGCAGCGGGAGCCGGCTGAAAGACTCCGGCGTGATCATCAGCCACCGGCTCTGGATGGATGTCTTCCAGCGCGATCCCCACGCGGCGGGCCGGCCGCTGGTCCTGAACGGCGCAGCGAGCACGGTGGCCGGCGTCCTGCCCGCTTCGTTTCAGTTCCCGCGATCCGACGCTTCCTATTTCCCGGAAGAGCCCGATCTCATTTTTCCAATCGCCAACATTGCCGCTAGCTGGGGACGCAATTCCTCCCAATGGTTCGCCATCGCACGATTGCGAGCCGGCGTTCCGCTCGCCGCCGCCGGCGCCGAACTGAAAACCCTTGCCGCTGGGATGGCGGGCGCCGATCCGTCCCTGCGCGGCACCACGGTCCGTCTTTCCCCGCTCGCCGCCGACACCACCCGCTCGGTTCGTCCCGCCCTGCTGATTACCCTCGGGATTTCGATCGTGCTGCTGCTCATCGCCTGCACCAACATCATGAATCTTCTGTTTTCCCGCGCGGCCCAGCGCGGGCGGGAAATGGCCGTTCGCAAAGCCGTGGGCGCCAGCGCCTGGAGACTCGTCCGGCAAATGCTGATCGAAAGCCTTTGCCTGACGTTTCTCGCGGGAGTTCTGGGAGTGGCGCTGGCACGCCTGGCGCTCGATACCCTGGTGCGCTATTCTCCCGCTCATCTTCCGGTATCCGGGCGCGTCGATATCGATTGGAGAGTGCTCGCGTTCGCCTTGGCGGCCTGCTTCGTCACCGCCATCCTGGCCGGAGTTCTGCCGGCGGTGCATCGCAGCCATCAGACCGAAACGCTCGTCTCCGGTACGCGGACGTCTGCCAGCCGCGCCGTACTGCACTTTCAACGGGCTCTTATGACGGCGCAAATCGCCCTCGGGGTCGGCCTGCTGGCAGCGGCCGGATTGCTCGCGCACAGTTTCCTGCGCCTGAGTTCCGTCCCGCCAGGCTTCCGCACCGGCGATACCGTCGCCTTCGAGGTGGCTTTCCCCAGCGGCCATCGCGAAGACAGCGCGCGCCATTACCAGCGGATCATGGAGGCGGTGCGCAGCGTGCCCGGCGTAGTCTCCGCGGGCTGGATCACCAATCCTCCGCCGGAAACCCGCGCCGGGGTCTTCATGCCGTTCTCGATTTCCGGCTCGAGCAGTCCCATGCGCCCGTTCTGCAACTTTCAGATCGCCAGCGAGGAGTACTTCGCAAGCGCTGGAATCGCCTTATCCCGCGGCCGCGACTTTACTCGCTCCGACGTTGCGGGGGCGCCTCCGGTCGCCATCGTCAACGAGACACTGGCACGCATGTACTTCCCGCAGAGCGGCGCTATCGGCAAGCGGATCGCGCCCATGTGGGACGGCCCCAACTTCCGCGAAATCGTGGGGGTAATTCGCGACATTCACGATCGCGGCCTCGGCACAAAACCCGTCGCCACCGTGTATGTTCCCATCGGTCAATTCACGGCTGCGTACGGGGGAGTAGTGGCGCGCACCAGCGCTCCGCCCGAGACCGTAATTCCGGAGATCCGGCGCCGCATCGCCCAAGCCGATCCCACCGTGCCGGTGAAGGGCTTGAGCACCGTCAAAGCCCGCCTCGGCCGTACGCTCGATGCCCCGCGGTTCTACACCATGATGGCTGCTGTCTGCGCGGCCATGGCCGTGCTGTTCGTAACTCTCGGACTCTATGGCGTGATCTCCTACGCGGTATCGCGGCGCACCTCGGAAATCGGCATTCGCATGGCGCTCGGCGCTTCGGCGGATGCGATCCGGCGGAGCGTGCTCGGGCAAGGCCTGTTGCTGGCCGCCATCGGCGCCGCGGCGGGAATCGCGCTCTCTCTAGCCGCCACGCGCCTGCTGGCGTCTCTGCTGTTCGAACTCAAGCCCATCGATCCGCCCACGCTGGCGATTTCCGTGGCGCTTGTCGTCCTGGTCACGCTGATCGCCAGTTATCTGCCCGCGCGCCGCGCCAGCCGGGTCCATCCGATGGCCGCCCTGCGGCACGACTGAGCGCCGTTGACCGTGCATCTGCGCTAAGGACTCACCTTAGCGCGCGCCGTGGGTGAGTGCCTGCACGAACGGGTGGCCCCGAAAATAGCTGCCGTAGGCTTGCGCGGCGGCTGCCAGACCCCGGCGCGCCGCCTCGGCTGCCTCGTCCGGGCGGTCCGAGGAGCGCAGCAGTTCCATCAGGCGAACGTAAATCTCCACGGCGAGATCGGGCTGCCGGCTCATCGCGGTCTGCTGGACGGCGAGCGCGGCCCGCAGGTGCGCTTCCGCCGCGGATTTCGAGCCGCGGTAGGCCTCCACCACTCCAGCGAAGAAATGATGCCGGATTTGGTCCACCGGAGCAATGTTGGTGTACGCGATGCGCCGCTCCACATCGCGCAATCGGGCCAGCGCGCTCCCCTGGCCGGCTAGAGCTTGGTAGGCCGCTAATTGTAGCGCCCGCTCGTCTGGCTCCATGAAGGCCGCACGCCGCCGCGTCACCAGGTCCAGCGCCTCGGACATTAACGCCACCGCCTCCGGATAATTTCCCCGCACATCCTCCGCGAATGCCCGGGCGTACAAAACAGGGACCAGCTCGATCAGGGGCTCGCCGTTTCCGCGCAGCGGCGGCTCGGCCTCTCGCAGCAGGCGCTCGCCGCCTTCCAGGTCGCCTTGCCGAAGGCGAAGCATCCCGATCCGGCTGAAGGAGATCGGTGAAAACGACGGCTGGTTGGCGCGCGGGTATTGCATAGCCTCGCGGTACATCGCCTCGGCCTCCGCCAGAGGTTCCCCGGCGTTCACCGCCATGTACGCAGTGTCGTGCAATACCGCGCCCAGGCTATTGTGGTCCGCCACGCGATCGAGCGCCGCCGCCTGGCGGCACGCGCTCAGGGCCTCGGCATACCGGCCCTGGAAGGAGCGCGCATCACAAAGATTGGCATACAGGTTGGCGGCAATTTTGGGCGCGCCGCCGCGGATCCGCGGCAGCAGTTGGATGCCCTGAAGCAGTTGCGCTTCGCCTTTGGCCGGTTCTCCGGTCACGGCATAGGTGAATCCCAGAGTCGCGCGGAGATCGGCCTCCGCTTCGGGATCGCGGCCCAGCGCCAGGCCCAGGCGCGCGCAGGCGTTGTCCAGAATGTCGCTGAACTGGATGGCGTCGTGTTTGCCGCGAAGAGGACTATACCAGTAGGAACCGGCGGAAAGGAATGTGTCTTTAGCGAAGTCGCTGACCCGTTGGGCGCGCGCCGCCTGCGCCCTGGCCCGGGCCGATTGATAGAGCGAAAACACCGTCAGGTTCGCCAGGGCAACCATCGCCAGCGCGGACGCCACCACCGCCGGCCAGTTCCGGGCAGCGAACCGGCGCGCCGTGTACCAGGCGGAGTGCGGCCGCGCCTGCACCGGCCGGCCCTGGATAAATCGCACCAGATCCTGCTTGACTTCGCGCACGGACCCGTACCGTTTGGCCGGTTCGCTCTCCAGCATCTTCAACACGATGGTCGAAAGGTCTCCCACAATCTGGCGCCGAAGGCGGTCCCGGCTCAAGCTCCTCTCCGCCGCGGCAGCTTCCGTGATGACATGCGCCGGCGCGCTCGGCGGGCGGCCATGCAGCATGCGCTCCACCGAGTCTCCAGTCGATTTTGGGTCGCCGAACGGCCATGCGCCGGTCAGCGATTCGAATAGAATGACCCCTAGCGAAAAGACGTCGCTCAGAGTATTCACGCGTTCGCCGCGCAGTTGTTCCGGGCTGGCATAGCGAGGCGTGAGAGATGAGAATTGCGTGATTTTTCCTTCCGGGTCGCGGAGCAGTTTGGCGGTCCCGAAATCCAACAGTTTCACGGTTCCATCCGCCGTCACCAGGATGTTGCCGGGTTTCAGGTCGCCGTGAACGATAAGGTTCTGGTGCGCGAACTCCACCGCGTCGCACACCTGGAAAAACAAACCAATGCGATCCTCGACAGGAAGTTTCTGGGAGGCGCAGTAGCGATCCCAAAGCTCACCGTCCACATATTCCATCACCAGGTAAGGGCTCCCGCCGGTGGCCACGCCGCCGTCCAGCAGGCGCGCGATGTGGGGATGCGCGAGCGCCGCCAGCAACTGACGCTCGTTCCGGAATTCGCGGACCAGTACTTCGCCCGCCAGGTGCGGGGCCATGACCTTGAGCGCGACGGTCTGGTCGAACTGCCCGTCGGCCCGCCGCGCCAGGTAGACCGCGCCCATTCCACCGCTTCCCAGCAGCCGCTCCGTCACATATGGCCCGAATCTCTGTCCTGCCTCGGGCGGGTCGCCGCCAGGAGAGGTTAGCGAGTTCAGTTCGCTGTGTTTGCGGTCGGCGCCGAGAAGCGAAAGGACTTCGTCGCGAACGCCGGTGTCGGGTCCGGCCTGCGCGGCAACCCACGTCGCGCGTTGCGATTCCGGCTGGTCGAGCGCGGCATGAAACAGATCTTCCACGCGGCGCCAGAACGATTCCATTTCCGTGCGCCCCTCCAGGCGCTACTTCCCGGGCCGCAGCTCCCGGCATAGCCAGGCGCAGGCCAGCCTCATGTCACGATCCACCGTGGCCTTCGACAGGTTCAGGATGTCCGCCGTTTCATCGGCCGTGCACCCCAGGTAGACGCGCAATTCCAGCACTTTCGCCTTGCGCGGATCGATCTTCTCGAGTCGCGATAGCGCGCGGTCCAGGTCGAAGGCGTCCTCCTCGCGGTCGCCCAGCCACCGGATGTCGGCGGTCACTGGCAGCACGCGTCCCGTCGACCGCTTTTCAGCCCCGCGCGCCCGGGCGTGGTCGGTCAGGATCCAGCGCATCGCCCGCGCGCAAAAGCTGTAGAAATGCTCGCGATCCTTCCAGTCCGACAGCCTGGCGCCGGCCAGCCGCAGATACAACTCCCCGACGAGCGCGGTGGGCGGAAGCGTGTGATCCTGCCTCTCATGAGACATGCAGGCGCGCGCCATCAGGCGGAGCTTGGTATAGGCGGCGGAGAGCAATTCGCGGAAGGCCTCGTCGCGGCCGTCGCTCCACTGCCGCAACAATCGGGTGATTTCGCCTTCGGCGGCCGGCGCAGAGCTCATACTTCGCACTCCTCGAACCTTCGCGTCTGCCGCTATTGTACTGTAATTACAGATCTGTTTACCTGTTAACCTCCTTTGAGACTTGCGGCTGTGCACTCACGTAGCGTCGCCGGCGGCCAAAATGACTCATCCCGATTGCGTCGTGAGCAGCGCCGTATGAAGAACTATCGTTGCCCCGGCGGAAAACTGGATGACCGATATCGATACGATCCTCAAGGTCTAATAAGTCACATATATTAAAACCTTGTTATCTTAAATCTTGCAAGACAGCAGCTCATTTTTGGCCCATCCTCATGAGTGACCGTGCGATCTTTTTCGAGGATGCGTTTTGCGATTCGGCCGGGCCCCCGATTCAAACCACGACCTTCGGCCTGGTTGTGGATGATGTTTTCGTTGACGGTGGCAGTCCTCTGGCCGCTCTCGGGAATCGCCGACCGTCTCCACCTCTGGGCTCCCTTTACGTGGTCTGCGTGCCTGGGCGCGGTCATCTTATCGTATGGCCGGCTGCGGGGTACCGACCTGGCCATTCCCGGCGCGGAGCTTCTGTTTCTGATCTCTACCGTCATCCCCGGCGTGGTCCTTTCGGTCCTCGTGCCCAGTTCGGATGTTCACTCCTTCGACGAATTCCTTTGGAATTTCGACGGTAACTACGGCTGGCCGGAGCTGGCAGCCGGCAGATTCATCCGCTGCCACCTTGCGGGAGCGCTGGTTTGTCTGCTGGTATACTTCGCGCTGCCGGTGGTTGGAACGGTGGTGTATCTCGCGCTTCCCAACAGAGTGGTACGGCTCCGATATTGCCTCACCGCGGCATTGGGATATTCGGTGGTCCTTTGCTACCGCTTTTGTCCCGCCGCCGGACCCGTATTCCTCCTGCGCAGCGGCTTTCCGTCTTTGGCTCCGGTTTCCGGCAGCCCTCATCGCCGTATCCTGCCTAACGTCGTTCTGAACGCGATTCCCAGCGGTCACGTAGCCTGGGCGCTGATTCTGTTTTTATTCGCGCTGATGTACGGCAGCCGGCGCCTGCAGGCAGGCACTGGTGTGTTCCTGCTGCTCACCGCCGTGGCCACTCTCGGGCTCGGCCAGCATTACCTCATCGACTTGGTCCTCGCGGTGCCGTTCGCATTGGGCTGCTGGCGCCTGGCCCATCGACGGGCGAGGTCGGCCGCCCTGGCGGTAGCGCTGCTGTTCGCGTGGTTGGTTTTGCTGCGCGGGGGCGTGGCGCTGCGGTTTCCGCCCGCTTTGGTATGGATGCTTACTGCGATGACCGTGGCCCCACTCGCGCTCTACAGGTCCGAGCCTCGTTCCGCCCTGGAAAAAGGATGGCTTCGATTGAGAGACTTGCAAAATTCCATGGGGTTACAAAAGGCGCCGCGGCGCAACTATTCAAACGCGAATTCGTAAACCCCGCCCTTGTGCACCGCAACTCGAACCGCGCCGGCTTTCCCGGGAAGGACCGGACGTACATGGCTGTTCTCCGTCCAACGCCGGAGATTCTGGCCGGCGGGCAGCCGGATCTCGAACGTTTCGTCCTGGGAAGCCCGCCATCGCGATGACCGGACTTTGCCCTCATCCCACTCTAATGCCAGTTCCGCGCCGCCGCGCACGCGGATTCCGGAAACCGAACCGCGCCCCCACTCACGCGGAAGCGCGGGAAGCAGATCGACTTCGGCGTGGTCCGGATACCAGCGCGATTGAACGATCGCCTCCAGCATGCCGTTGGCGCCTCCCAGATTTCCGTCAATTTGAAATACGCCCGGTGGGTGGGTATCCATCAGATTCGGGAAGGTCGACTGCCGAAATAACACCGCCATGCTTTCGTACGCCTGTTCTCCCTCGCCGAGATGATCCCAGTAGTTGACTACCCAAGCTCGCGACCACCCGGTTTGACCGCCTCTCGCGGCCAATCGGCGCTCCAATGCGATCCTGGCGGCTTTCGCCAGTTCCGGGGTGTGCTGGAGAGTTATCTGAGTGCCGGGATAAAGCGCCCAAAGATGCGAAATGTGCCGGTGCCCGGGCTCCGCGTCGGCGTAGTCCTCCTGCCACTCCTGGAGATTGCCGGCTTGGCCGATGCGAAATGGCGGAAGTTTGGCCATTGCCTGGCTGACCTGGCGGCAGAATTCCGGCTTGGCTTTCAGGATGGCGCCCGCCTGGATCGTCCGCTGGAATAACTCCCGCACGATTTCGATGTCCATGGTCGGGCCCATGGTAAGAGAGTGCGCAGTTCCATCCGGCAGCTTGTACCGGTTCTCGGGAGATAGCGACGGGCCCGTGACAAGATGGCCGGCGCCGTCGCCGGTCAGATAGTCGAGGAAGAAAAGCGATGCGTCGTGCAGGAGCGGCCAGGCGCGCTCGCGGAGAAAGCGTTTATCGCCCGAAAAGGCGTAGTGATCCCACGCATGCAACGTCAACCACGCGCCGCCCATCGGCCAGATCCCGTAAGGCACGCCGTCGATGGGGTGGGCGTCCCCCCAGATGTCGGTATTGTGGTGGATCACGAACCCGCGCGCGCCGTAATACTTAGCCGCCACCTCCATTCCGGTGCCCGAACCGGGGTGGCTCACCATGTCGAGCAGGTCGAACAGCGGCAGATGGAGTTCGGAGAGGTTGGCCGCCTCGGCAATCCAGTAATTCATCTCGGTGTTGATGTTGATGGTCCACTTCGATCCCCAGGGGTTGTCGATTCCGGACGCCCACAAACCTTGCAGGGTCGCCGGAATACCGCCCGGGCGGCTGGAACCGGCCAGCAGATAACGGCCGAACTGGAAGTAGAGCGCCTGCAATCCGAGATCGGTCCCACCCGCGGAAACGCGGCGGAGTCTCTCGTCCGTGGGCAGCGCGGCCAGCGCGGCATCCGGCGTACCGAGGTGGAAGCCGGCGCGGCGCATCAAGCTTTCTTCATCCGCGACGGCTGCCGCGCGCAACGCGGAGAAGCTCTTCTTCGCGGCTGCATCGAGCGCTGCCGCACACTGCTTCGAAGGCGATTCGCCGCGGAAATCGGTGGCGGCGGCGATCAGGAGGGTAGCTTCATTCGCGCCACCGAGGCTGATCGCGTTGTCCTGGCTTTCGATCTTTCCGCCGGCGTACAAGACCCGCACCTGACCATGGAAGTTGATCTGGTCCTTATGCGCGATCCCTGGCGTCAGAGCGAGATCATGGTCGCTCAACGCACGAACTTCGAAATCGGCGGGACGGTCCAGGCTGACCGTAAACGTCAGGCTGCCCGGCTTATCGGCCGTGAGGTGCAGCACAATGACACCGTCCGGCGCCGAGGCGAAGACTTGGCGCTGATAATGCACTCCGCCCGCGGTGTAGGTTACGGTGACGACGCCGGTTTCCAGGTCAAGCTCGCGGCGGTAACCGGTGGCTGCTGTACCGGCGGCGGAGCGGACATACAGGTCGCCCAGCGTGGAATACCCCGGCATGCCGCGGGGGGTGGGAATCATGGTTCCGGCGGCGATCCGTTCCGCTTCGGCGATTTTGGCGCCGTCCTCGCCCTTCGATTCCAACAGCAGGTTCCTGACCTTGAGGAATCCTTCGCGCGCGCGGGGATTGAGCTTATCGGTGCGGGCGCCGTGCCACACGGTGCTTTCGTTCAATTGCAGGTGTTCGTCCTGGGCGCGCGTTTCGCGGCCGTCCAGTATGTCGAGATTTGCCCTGGCATCCTCCTGGTCGCCGTTATTCGCTCCGCGATTGGCCCCACCGAATACCATGGCGCCGAGGTGCCCGTTGCCGACCGGCAACGCTTCCGTCCAGATCGGCGCCGGCCTGGTGTACCAGAGCTTGAGGTCTGACTGCCCGGCGCCAGGCAAGGGCAGCAGTCCGAGAACCGCGATGATTCGACAGCAACCAGTCGGCCGCATAACGGCAGACAGCCACGTTACCATATATGCTGACATTTTCCGGGAGGTCTTCGCGTGCACCGCATATTTCGCAGTCAATTCTGTCTGGCATTCACCGCGGCGTGGACGCTGGCGGCGCTCGTGGCGCCTGCCGCCAAAGCCCAACTATTCTCCTGGACCAAAGACGATATGGTGGAATACACCAAAGCCTGGACCGGCGAGCGCTTTCCCGACGGGCGGCCTAGAGTTCCCGACAGCTGGCTCGAGCGCGCCAAAGGTCTGTCCCAGGAGGAAGTAATCATTCCGGTCGGCCGCGGCGGCGGTCCGCCCAACATCGCCAGTTACAGCCAGTTCGACGGCGATTTCAAGGCGCTGCACCCGGAACTGAAGATGGCCGGGCGCGTGGTGACCGCGATGTACATGCCGGTGCGCGCGGATATCGACACGATCCTGCTCGCCAAGGCTCGCGATAAGGGCGTAGCGCTGACGAATCAGTGGCCGATCGATCAGTTGCAGCCGGGAGACGTCCTGGTGATCGACCTGTATGGAAAAACCGATGGCGGCGGCATTATCGGCGACAACCTTGACTATTACATCATGAAGGCGACGAAGGGTGGCGGCGTGGTGATCAACGGCTCGTTGCGCGATCTGGAAGGTGTCGGCGAGATCAAGATGCCGGCGTACGTGCGCTCCATCACGCCAACCTGGTTCGGCGGTTCCATCCTTTACGGCTACAATGTGCCGGTGCGCATGGGAAACGTGGTGGTGATGCCGGGCGATATCGCATTCGGCGACAAGGAAGGAGTGTCCTTCATTCCCCCGTCGATGGCGGAGAGCATCCTGGACAAGGCGGACGAGACGCACATCCACGACGAATGGACGAAGATGAAGTTCGACGAAGGCAAGTACAAATCGACCGACATCTACTCCCGGCCCAAAACCGAGGAGCTCCAGAAGGAATATCAGGAGTTTCTGAAAAAGAAGCTGAGCGAGTTGAAGGCCGCCCGGGCCGCGGAAGCTGCCAGGAAGTAGGCCTGCATTCCCGGATGGGGTGGCAAATCAATCGGAATCGCCGGGCGGCATTTCCCGCCGGATTTCTGGCCATGAGAACCCTATATTTCCCCCGCCCGGCAGTCCCGATAGTTCCAAAAAATTCGCCGCGAGCACCGGGACCATAGACCAGGCAATTCCATTGTCTGCTGGCCGGAGCGGCCATTACGCAAGCACAAATCCGCCGGTACTTTCTGTGCCGATTCACAGAGATAATACGCGGTTTCACACGAGTTTTCACTTGTGTTGCATTTTGCGCGGGGCGTAACCTCGAAGCTGTTCAATCCATGCGCTTGTGCGCGTCGCCCGGTTGGCGAAACATAAGCGAGTGGAGAGGAAAAAAAGGACAATCCGACCTATGTCACGTTCTCGAGTTCTGTGTAGCGCCACGTTTGCCTGCGCTCTGCTCACTGTGGGCGGTACAGCTATTGCCCAACGCGTTCCAACCGCACAGGCATATCAATTCAATCCCGTACGAATCGTCGCCGGGGGATACATTCCTGGCCTGATCGGCCATCCCAAGCAGGCTGGCCTCATTTATATGCGTACCGACATCGGCGGTGTGTACCGGTGGAACCCGTCTACCAGCCAGTGGATCCCGCTGTTGGACTTTATGGCCCCGGCCAACTATAACCTGACTGGCCCGGAGAGCATCGCTATCGACCCCAACGATCCCAGCCGGCTCTACATCGCCGCGGGAATGTATAGCGGGGGCCCATACGCCTTCCTGGTTTCCACCAACCAGGGCACCACTTTCACCACATATTCCATTCCGAGTTCAGGCGCCGGCTCGTTCGTGATGGCTTCGAACAACAACGGCCGATCGGTGGGTGAGCGTCTGGCTGTAAATCCGTTCAAATCGAACGAGCTCTTCATGGGCACGCGCAGCAACGGTCTATGGGTGAGCGAGAACTATGCTCAGAGCTGGACGCAGGTCGCCAGCTACCCGGTCAAGTCGGACACCAATGGCTATGGCGTTCAATGGGTCGCATTCGATCCCAAGAATCCCGGCTACGTCTATACCGGAGACTACACCAACTCCACGGTTTACCTCAGCACCGACGATGGCGCCACATGGAACCCGGTTGCCGGACAGCCCACAAGCTGGCCGTTCACGGTATCCAACGGCACGCACGCGCCGGCTCCGGAACGCGGTGTGTTCGGCTCCGATGGCAATCTTTACATGACCTTCGCCGATCTGCCGGGACCCAATAGCATGGATTATGGCTTGGTGGAACGTTACAACCCTTCAACCAAAGTTTGGACCAACATCACGCCGCCGTTCGATACCGCCGAGGGACAGAGCGGTCCATTGGGAGGTTTCTGCGGTCTCACCATCGATCCCAACACTCCCGGAACTGTGGCCGTCAGCACGTTCGACCGCTGGTATCCGGTCGATACGGTTTACCTCAGTCGGGATGGCGGAAGCACCTGGTCGAATCTCGGCCTCCTGGTATCGAACAGTGGGGTCGACGGACCGCAGGCCGGCAACTATTATTTCGGACCCTCCGTGTACAGCCCGATCTCGCCGTACCTCACGTTCGGGGATACTTCCTATCCCATCTCTCCGACACCTTCATCCAAGTTTGGCTGGTGGATTTCGGCCCTCCTGATCGACCCGACCAATCCGAACCATCTCATGTACGGCACCGGCGCGACGCTCTATGCCACCGACAACCTCTCGGCGGCCGACTCGGGCACCGCATCCACCTGGTACGTACAAGGCGAAGGGATTGAAGAGACGGCAGTGATTGCCCTCATCAGCCCGAGCCAGGGCGCCCACCTGCTGAGCGGCGTCGGGGATATCGGCGGCTTCCGGCACGATGACTTCACAGTCTCGCCAGCCGGCGGCATGTACACCAATCCTGTCGCCACCACGGTCGGGAGCCTCGACTGGGCCGGTCAAAATCCGTCGCTCATTGTCCGGACGCAGTCTCCGGCCAGCGCATCCACCAGCCCGTGTACTTATGGCGCCTGGTCCACCGATGGCGGCACCACCTGGAATCCGTTCCCGAAGTGCGCCACGGGCGGCAACTCTTCCAACGGCGGCGTCGCCTCGATCGATGCCGGCGGCACCATGATCATGTGGAGCCCCGCCAGCGGCAACTCGAATCGGGCGCAGTACTCCACCAACGACGGCACCTCGTGGACCAGCAGCACCGGACTGCCGGCCCGCATTACCGTCGTAGCGGACAAGGTCACGCCGACCACTTTCTACGCCTTCTATAGCAGCACCGGTTCCACCGGAGGGTTCTACAGCACCACCACTTCCGGCGGCACCGCCTTCACCAAAGTCAACACCGCCAGCCTCGGCACTACCGGGAGTTGCAACGGTTCCGGGTGCGGCATACCCGTAGTCAACTTCGCGAAAGCAGGCGACATCTGGCTGCCGCTCGGCACCAACGGCCTGTACCACTCCACCAATGGCGGCGTAACCTGGACCAAGCTTGCCAACGTGAGCGCAGCCAATTCCATGGGAATCGGGGCGCCCGCGCCCGGGACTTCCAGCCAATCGATTCTGCTCTACGGAACCACTTCGCCGCTCGGCGTTCTGGGTCTCTACCGTTCCGATAACAATGGCGCTTCCTGGCTGCGCATCAATGACGATCTCCACCAATACGGAGGCCCGACGCTGATCACCGCCGACCCGCGGATCTACGGACGCGTCTACTTCGGCATGAACGGCAGAGGCATTATTTACGGCGACATCGCCCAATAGCAAACAATTTCTCGAGGAATAAACCATGACCAAACGATTCTTACTTACCGGACTTGTCTCTCTACTGTTCGCCGGACTGGCATCCGCGGACACATTGCCGTATCAAACCTGGGTGACGGAACCGTTCACTTTGATGAACTCGGGCGATTTCTTCCCCGACGTGTTGGTCGCCGGCCATTCCGGGACACTGTTGGTGACCGGGTACTATGTGACGGGCGACTATTACGATGTCTACGACAACGGCCAACTCGTGCTTTCGACCGCGCAGGTGCCGCCGACCGACGTGGATTACGGCGATGATATCCCTTCGCTCTACGCCGATCCTGCTTCGGCCTTCGCGTCCGGCCTTTTCAGCACCGGTGAAGTTACGGTGCAAGCCGGCGACCAGATCACGATTCAGGATTTCTATCCGCCGAGCGGAATCGGCGAAGTGGGCGCCGAAATCGTTCCCGAACCGGCAAGCATCGCTCTCTTGGGCGGAGAACTCCTCGCCATCGCAGCCTTCCTGCGCCGCCGGCGCAGGCCGTAGGGGGCCGTGATCGGCTAGAGCTTCGGGCGGTGCACCAGGGTCAGCCGTTGCCCAATTGGCACGCCGCCCGTGACTCGGGTGTAGAGAAGCGCCTCAAACGCGGGCACGGGGCTGCCGTCGCGAACGCCGAGCTTCGCCAGGAGGTCCTTTATCGACTCCTCGCGGGTGACAAAATCGGCGGCGGCTTCCGTGCCATATTCGGTGATTCCAGCCAGCGTCAATACCCAATGGCCGGGATTGAGCGAGGCCCGAAGGCCGATCACCGCGTAATCGAAATCGAACGGCCGGGTTGAGGGGCCGTAGTAAACCGGTTCCTCGCCGGCCTGCGGATGCAGATTCACCACTGCGCCGGATTGTCCGGGTACGCCGTCCCGCCGGTTGCGGAACTGGAATTCCGTAAATGTAGGCGCTTGGCGCAAGGGAGTGTCCGCCAGCGGTCCGCCGACGAAGATCAGGTTGCTGTCCTTGGCTTCGTCCCACGTGAGCAGCGATCCATGCTTGGCCCGGACGGACTGGTGGAGGGAAGCCAGCAAACGCGTAATGTCGTAAACCCCCATTACCTCGCCGGTGGTGGTATAGGTTCTGATCACCGGGCGCGACCCATCCGTGTGGGGATCATATTCGCGCAGCCCCTCGTCCAGTGAGCCCACCAATTCCAGGTTTGCGAATATCAGGAGCGGGGGCTGCTCGTTTCTCACGAAAGGCTGCCAGAACCAACGCAGTGCCGCAGACTCTGCCGAGCGGCCGTTTTGCAGACGTGCCACGGCGGCCCATGCGGCAATGGCGGCCACAAGCACCACCGTGGCGAGCGGCGTCACATACCTGAGGCGCGGGAAGCGCGCGGCGGGTTGGACAGGGGAATGCGGAGGCAGAGCCGGCTGAAGAGCGGGAGCTTCGACAGATGGTCCGGGGAAGGGCTGCCGCCGGCTCCAGGTTAGAGCGTAACTGCCTTTCGGAATAGCGATGACGATCGGGTCTGCGGCGCCCTCGCCCAGGTAGTATTCGGCCAGCTTCGATCGCAGGCGGCCGGTATGCACACGGACGATCGAATCGCTCTGGGAATCGAAATCGTCCGACCGGCCGAAGACCGCGACGGCGATCTCCCGCACCTTAACCGCTTCAGGCGGCACCGCTGCGGCACGTTCCGCGAGGTAGCAAAGCAGGTGCCGGAGTATCTCGGAGCCATGGAATATGCTGCTGTGGACGATCCGGTGGACGGCGGAAGGCAACTCACCCTCCTGGAGGGTGGGCAGTTCGCCGGGTGGTGGGGCCGAAGGCATGTTCGTTCCTTGTACAACATGTTGGCCTCCCAAACCACCCCATCGCGCCCGGGCCAGTAATAGCGATTATATGCCCATTCGCTCCGGGATTTGGCCCTGGCGGCCAGGGTATCTTCCGGCCAATCCCGGGGAGGATACCGGCCCGATCGGGCGGAGATTGCGATTCCGGGCGGTTTGCAAAGGAAGATCGGGACGGGGTAAGCTTCAGAAGTTTTAATCCGGGAAGGTGTGCACCATTCCTTCCTGGATGCTCATGCGCGGGCGCCAGCCCAGAACGGTATGCGCCGCGGTGCAGTCGCAGGGCCAGAGGGGGGTAATGGAACGAACGCGGTATGGCGTGAGCGGTACCGGGCGCTTCAGTAGCTTGCCGAGCAATTCAACACCGTATCCGGCCGCCGTCAAGAGCCATGCCGGCAGATACCAGGCTCGAACCTGCCGCGACCGGCGGGCGTAATTGACATAAGCGCGCTGCGTCAGGCCCTGCGGATCGACAAGCTGAAATATCGAGCCGTTGGGCAAATCGCGCTGGGCCGCCAGCACCAGCGCGTCCACCACATTATCGATATAGACTAGCGGGACATGATGGTCGCCCGATCCTACTACGACCCACCTTCCGGCCAGTTTAATGGTTCCCGATGGCGGGACCTTTTCCGCGCCGGGACCGTAGATCTGGCCCGGCCGCAGGACGATGGCGTGGATGCGGCCGGTAGCGGCGGCGTCGAGCACCATCCGTTCCGCTTCCAGCTTGGTTTGGGTGTAGAGGCCGCGCTGTTCGGGATACGGCTCGTAGGGAGCCGACTCGTTCACCGGAAACCCGGGGCGATGGCCGGCGTGGTCGAGCACGCTCATGGAACTGACGTAAACCAGGCGGCGCACGCGGTGCCGCTCGCAGGCATCGATCACGTTCCTGGTGCCCCAGATTGTGCCGCTCTGGTATTCGAAATTTCCCCCTTTCATAGCGGCGCCCAGGTGAAAGACAATGTCGATCCCCTGCATGGCGCGGTCGACCGAAGCCGGGTCGCCCAGATCGCCGTACACTAGCTGGACATCGGGGGGTGGCTCGGTGGAGGACGGGCGCCGCATCATCAGGCGCAAGGGTTCTCCGGTCTCGGCTCGCAGCCGGTCGACCAGAGCTCTACCCACAAATCCAGCGGCCCCGGTCACCAGGATGCGCGGCCGGAGGTGCTGGTTCGACTCGGCGAGGTACGCCTGCTTATCGTCGTCGGCACGGCGCGAAACGTCTTCGAGGAGTGCGATGACGCGGCGCCCCTCGTCGGCGGGAATCGGCGGTGGATGGCCGTTATGCAGGGCTTCGTGAAACTTAACCACCGAAACGTGGATGCCCGGCGACGGCTTCAGCCGTCCCGTAGCGAAGCGCACGGTGTTAACCGAGACTTTGGCCAGCATGTGCAGGGAGTTGAATCCAGCCCCGAGAATGCGCTGCACCGGCTTGGGAGCGGGATATGTTCTGCGCAGCGAGGCGACCTGGAGATAGCAATCCACGTGCATGACGCCTTTCGTGCCGTGGATGACCAGCTCGTTCTGAATAGGCCGCACGTTCCAGGAGATGTACATTTGGCCGGTGCCGCGATCGGTCTCGGCCAGGGTGCGCCACTCGTCGAATACCAGGTTGGGATCGCCGGTACCGCTCGCGTAGTAATACGTGTCGGCACGGCGGAGCGGGCCCAAAAAAGCTTCCAGCAGGTACAGGCCATGGACCCCGAGATCCTGAAACGGATACGAGCCCTTGCGAAAATGAGGCGGGATATTCGGGCCGCCGGAATACGCCTGGTAATCGGAGCTGCGAAAGAAGTCCACCGCCTGAATCTGCCCGCAAGCTCCCCTGCGAACCATCTCGAGCGCCTGAAGCACGACGGGATCCATGCGGGCGGAGTGATTGACGGAAAGGACCAGGCCCTTTCGGCGGGCGGCGGAGATCATGCGGTCGCAATCGGCCACGGTTTCGGCCATGGGTTTTTCCACCAGGACGTGGGCGCCCATTTCGAGAGCTTCGATGGCCAGGGCGGCATGGGATGCGGGCGGCGTGAGAATGTGGACCACGTGCGGCTGGACTTCGGCCATCGCGCGCAGCGATGGAAAAACCCGCGGGATGGCGAATTGCTGCGCCAGCACCGCGGCGCGGTCCTCGTCGAGGTCGGCAATCCCCACGATTTCTACGAATGGTAAGCTGCGTAACGCGCGTGCATGGTAGGTGCTGACATACCCCGCGCCCACCAGTCCGACTCTTACAGGTGTATTGGGGTTCAAGACTGTCATTGTAGCGAGGAGACCCCTTGACCGGCGATCCTTTTCCTGTTTTGCGACATCTTGACAGTGCGTCCGCTTACCCGCGACACTTTTTATTCAAGCTTATGATCATCACACGGAGTCCGCTGCGGATCTCTCTGGGAGGCGGCGGCACGGACCTGCCATCCTATTACCGCGAGCATGGCGGATTTCTGATTGCCGGTGCGATCGATAAGTTTGTCTACATCACGCTGCATGAAACCTTCATGCCGGAAATTCTCGTCCGCTACTCGAAGACGGAGGTGGTGTCCCGCCCCGACGAAATCCAGCACCCCATTCTGCGCGAGGCTCTGAAAATGGTGGCCATCGAGGACCCGCACCTCGAAATCACCAGCCAGTCCGACATCCCCGCGGGTACCGGCCTGGGGTCGTCCGGCAGCTTTACCACCGCGCTTTTGTGCGCGCTGCATGCTTACTGCCGAAATCATGTGACGCAGCGCGACATCGCCGAACAGGCGTGCCACATCGAGATCGATCTCCTCCGCGAACCGATCGGGAAACAGGACCAATACATCGCCGCCTATGGCGGCATTACCGCGTTCACCTTCGAGAGCGACGGCCGTGTGGACGTGCAACCGTTGAAGCTTCCGCCCGCCACGCTGCATCGCCTTGAGGACGGCCTCGCCATGTTCTTTACCGGCTACACCCGCAACGCGTCCGAGATCCTCAAGGACCAGGACGTGCGAAGCAGGAAGAAGGACCGGGACATGATCGAGCAAATGCACTTCGTCAAACAGTCCGGGTATGACAGCAAGGCGGCGCTGGAAGCCGGCGACCTCCGGGCGTTTGGGGAGCTGATGCACGCGCACTGGGAACGCAAACGCGCGCGCACCGCCGGCATGAGCAACGGGGAGATCGACCGCTATTACGGCCTGGCGCGAGCCAATGGGGCGGTCGGCGGGAAGTTGATCGGCGCGGGCGGCGGCGGATTTCTGCTCTTTTACACCGAAGACAAGGCGCGGCTGAGCAGGGTGATGGCAGGCGCGGGCTTGCGGGAAGTGCGATTCCGGTTCGATTTCGGCGGCAATCGCGTCATGCAATATTGAAGGGAAAGACCGGCGTCCGCCCGGCGAACCGTTCCCTGGGACCGGTTAGTGAATTTTCCGTGTTGCAGGCGTTGGAGTTAGCATCCGCCACCGATCCCGGGACCGGTCTGCGGGGGCGCGGCCCTTTCACAGCCAGGTTCCGGCGATCGCGGGCCGGGGCACGAATCACGCGATTAGCCCGCTCTTCTCGGCGAATATTTGCTCAACACTTCGCGCAGTTTCTCGGCTGCGGGAATCGGCTTGGCGCCGCTGGTGAGAATCTGCTTGCTGGTCCACCGCTGGCCGTACAGCAGCTCGTTCTCGTCGATGTCGTTGCGGAGCGTGGAGCCGTCGAGTGAAATTCCGCCGAAGAGGCCGCGCGACCGCGACCAGGAGAGGATTTCGGCCGTCACGAAGGCATCGGTTTGCGCGGTTGCGTCGCGCCCCACCGGCCCGGCGGCGGCGGTGGCTTCCGCGCCAATGGTGAACTTGCTCTTGGTGAGCCGCTTCATGCCGCCCGAATTCATGATCAGCAGCACAACGTCGGTCGAGGACACGCCAGCTTGCAAGCCGAAGCTTCCGCCTTCGACGCGGATGGCCGCGGGTGGCCCCCAGCCCTGGCCGTGGGAGGCGCGGCAAATGGCAAACCCGCGCCCATATTTGGCGCCCACCAGTACCGCCGCTTTCTTCAACCCGGGCACCAGCACCACGCAGTAAGCTTTATTCAGCAGCCCCTGCGGAATCGCCCGGTCAGGTGTCCCCATTACTTCGGAAAACAAGGTGGCGGCCTCGTTCAGCCGCTCGCTCGTCTTGGTTGCTTCATTGGCCAGTGCGGGCGCGCAAACCAGCGCCGCGCCGAGTGTCAACGAAATCCATCGCATGTGCTTATGGTAACGTCGCGGCGGGCCGCGATCCGTCCGTTTTCGCACCGTCTCCGGCGGACGGTAATGCGCTGGCTACCGCGCCCAGAGTGGCGGCGACGGCGCACAGGACGGCGAACCAGTCGCCGAAGCGCGTATAAAACGTTTCCGCGGAAATATAGTTGAAGTTAGCGTATTCGGTGGCACGGACGTTGGGCGGCAGATTGCCGCGGATGCGCCCGGCGGGGTCGATGACCGCGGTGATGCCGTCGTTGGTGGAGCGCAGAATCCAGCGGCGATTTTCGGCGGCGCGCATGCGGACGATGTTGAGGTGCTGGAGGCGCGCGGCGCTGTGGCCGAACCAGCCGTCGTTGGAGAGATTGAAGAGCACTTCGGCGCCGCCGGCGGCGAACTTGCGGACGAAGCCGGGGAAGACCGACTCATAGCAGATGAACGCGCCGATCTGGTGTTTGCCTACCTGTGAAACCACCACGCGGTGTCCCGCCTCGAAATCGCCCACCTCACTCGAGACTTTGCCGGCCACGTAGTTAAACGGCCAGGGAACGAATTCGCCGAATGGCACCAGATTGACCTTGTCGTAGCGCGTGAGCGGACTGCCGGTGGGCGAAATGAGCTCGGCGGAATTGAGCGGCGCGCCTTTCGGGGTGTGCGCCACCGTGCCGAGCAGAATGTAGGCCTGCGTCATGCGGGCAAGATTGTTGATGTAGTTACGAAAGCCGCCGTCTTCCTCGTAATAGTACGGCGCCGGCACTTCCGGCCACACAATAATGGATGGCAGGCGGCGCCCCGGTTGTAAAGCGCCGCGGAGCGTCAGGGCCGCCTGCTCGCGCACGGTTTGAATGAGGATATCCGGAGTCCAATCCTGCGTCTCGGAAATGTTGGATTGCACCAGCAGCGCCGCTTCCTGTCCGGGAGTTACGGGCGGCATGGCGGGCAGGAGCGGCAGGAGCACGAGTGGCGCCATCCACGCGAGTTCGCGGCGCGGGCGCCGCAAAATCGCCAGCGCCAGCGCCGCCGACATCATCACAAAAACGAAAGAGATTCCATAGACGCCGGTGTACGGTGCCAGCCGCATGGGCAGGCTCATGTCAATGCCGGCATTGCCGAGCGCCAGCCAGGCGAAGCCGAGCGAGCCATGGGTGGCTTCCACCGTAACCCACCATGCCGCCACCGCGGGGATGGCCCACCAGCGCCTCATGAGGATTCCGGCGAGCAGCGCGAATACTCCCAGGTGCAGCGCCTTCGCCAGGCAGAAGAGGACGAACATCGCCCATGCCAGCGGCACGCCCATGTCGCCGTGGACCGCGAGCACGATTTCGACCCAATAGCAGACGCCGCACCAATAAACCACGCCTGCGATCCACCCCAGCGCAAAACGCCGCCACGGCCGCCGTTCGCGCGCCAACCCGACCAGCAAAGGCGTGAGCGCGAAGGGCGCCAGCCACACCAGGTTGAATCGCGGAAAACAAACGACGAGCAGAGCCGCCGAAAGCAGCGCCAGCAAAAGGTTCAGCACGGCACCCGTCGCGCGGCGTCGGCCACTTCGTCGGCCATGTAGGAACTGCGAACCAGCGGTCCGCTAAACACCATCTTGAAACCGAGCGACAGGCCGTAATCGCGGTAGCGCTCGAATTGCGCCGGCGTAACGAACTCCGCCACAGGAAGGTTGCGCCGGGTGGGCTGAAGGTACTGGCCAATGGTGGCGGCATCGGTCCCGGAGGCGTGAAGATCGCGCAAAAGTGCGTGGACTTCGTCTTCCGTTTCCCCAAGCCCGACCATAAAACCGGACTTCGTAAGCGCGCCTGAATAGCGTTTGGCGAACGCCAGCACAGCCAGCGATTGCCGGTAATCGGCCTGCGGCCGCACGCGGGCGTAGAGCCGCGGCACGGTTTCCATATTGTGATTGAAAACGTCGGGACGGGCATCGAGGACCCGCGCTACGGCGTCGAGATCGCCGCAAAAATCGGGCGTGAGCACCTCCACACGGGCGCCGGGTAAGGCGCGACGCACTTCGCGGACAGTCTCGGCGAAGTGGGCGGAGCCGCCATCTGCGAGATCGTCGCGATTCACGCTGGTGATCACGACGTAGCGCAGCTTCATATCGGCCGCCATGCGAGCCACGTTGGCGGGCTCGGCGGAGTCGAGGGGCATTTCGCGGCGAACCGGATTGAATTTCGGTACCGAACAGAACCCGCACCCACGCGTGCAGTGACTGCCGAGGATCATGAAGGTGGCGGCGCCGCGATGGAAGCATTCATGGATGTTCGGGCAGCGGGCCGATTCGCACACAGTGTGGAGATTCAATTGGCGCAATCCGGTTTTGAGCCGGTTGAGCGATGGAAAATGGGTGCGGCTCTTGCGGGCCCACTCGGGCAGGCGAGGACGCTTGGCACCGCCGAGCTGTATGAGGGCGTCGCTCACGGCTTCTTGAAAAGGTTGGTCATCCCGGCGTCTTCCAGCTGCTTTTTCGCCTTGGAGAGCGACTCTTTGTCGCCAAACGGACCGACCCATACGAGCGTGAGATTGTCCCGGCCCGGCCGTGTGACCACGGGAAACCCGCGGCTTTTCAAAGTCTGCGACATGGCTTCGGCCGACGTATGACTCCCGGCAAGGACCTGCCAGTATGTGCCGGCGGCGGGGTGCTCCACGGGAGCAGGCGCAGGCTCTTTCGGCGCGGGTGGCTCGGGTGCGGCGGCTTCCTTGGCCGGAACGGTGGTGGGCTGCGGCGGCTGATCGGCGGGCGGCGTGTCCTCGCCGGGATGTCCCACATCGGGATTCATCACCGCGGGCGTGGCATCGGGCTTCACCGGGCTGGGTTGGGTATTCACCGGCGCCGCGGCCGCGTGGCTCTCGGCCGGGACCGCTGCCGTTTCCGGAGCCGCCGGCGCGGACTTGGGAGCGCCGCGCCCCAGCACGTATCCCATGGCGAACACCACCGCCAGCAGCAAGACGCCGATAAAGAAACCGCTCAGCAGTTGCTTGTCGCCGACTACCAGTTCGAATTCGCCCGTTTCCTTATTCCGCATGATTTACGATTTTGGGGTGATGCCGTCGAGCGCACCCTTCAATGATGCAATTATATCGATTGGAAGCGGAAATACAATGGTGGTGTTCTTTTCGGCGCCGATTTCCACCAGTGTCTGCAGATATCGCAGTTGAATCGCGACGGGCTGCTTCTGGATCACCTCGGCCGCCATGGCCAGTTTTTCCGATGCCGTGAATTCGCCCTCGGCGTGGATGATTTTGGCGCGCCGCTCGCGTTCCGCCTCCGCCTGCCGCGCGATGGCGCGGATCATCTGCTCGGCCAGATCGACCTGCTTCACTTCCACCATCGTGACTTTCACGCCCCACGGCGAGGTGTGCTGGTCGAGAATGGATTGCAGGCGGATATTCAGCTTTTCGCGCTGGCTCAGGAGCTCGTCGAGATCCACTTCGCCCAGCACGCTGCGCAAGGTTGTTTGCGCGAGCTGCGAAGTGGCGTAGAGAAAATTGGAGACTTCGACCACCGCGGGGCGCGGATCGACCACGCGGAAGTAAATTACCGCGTTCACTTTCACGGTGACGTTGTCCCGCGTGATCACGTCCTGGGCGGGCACTTCGAGCGTGTCGATGCGAAGCGATACGCGCACGATGCGGTCGATGGGCGCAAACACGAGGATCACCCCCGGTCCTTTGGGTGCCGGCAAGGCCCGTCCGAGACGGAAAATCACGCCGCGCTCGTACTCGCGCAGGATCTTGATGGAGCTGATCAGGTAGAGAACGACGATCAAGACGATGATGGTCGTGAAACTGGTCAAGTCGATCATGTGGACCTCCTAGTCCGTTGTAGGTTCTACTTTCAGCTTCAACTTGTCGATGGCGGTCACGCGCACGCGTCCGCCGGCGGCCACGGGGCGCGGCGACACCGCATCCCAGTATTCACCGTGGATGAAGATTTTGCCTTCCGGCGCCAGTTCCGTAATGGCGGCGCCGGTCTCGCCGATCATTCCTTCGCGCCCGGTATCGACTTTGTTGCGGCGGGCGCGCATCACCAGCGAGAGCAGGAAGATCGTAATCAGAGAAAAGGGCAGCGCCAGGGCGATGGCGGTGGCCCAGTGGACGCGCATTTCGGGCAACGGGCTATCCACCAGCATGACGGCTCCCAGAACCATGGCGATTGCACCTCCCACACCGAGAATCCCATGAGTAGCGAATTTTGCCTCGAGTATGAACAGCCCGAATGCCAGCAGCAGCAGAGACGCGCCGAGCCAGCTGATCGGCAAAACCGAAATGGCCGAGAGTCCCAGAAGGACCATGATCGCGCCCGCGACGCCGGGGACGATCAGGCCCGGCGAGTTGAACTCCAGGTAGAGGCAAAGCGCCCCGACCACCAGCAGAATCAGGGCAATATTCGGATCGGCGATGGCGCTGATGATGCGCTGTCGCAGCGTCGGCCGGTAGTCGATGACCGCAGCACCCGCCGTGTGCAGGGTTTCGGTGCGCCCGTCGATGCGGGTGACGGTGCGGCCGTCGAGAGTGTTAAGCAACTGCTTTTGGTCGGGCGAGATGAGATCGATGAGATGCTGATCGAGCGCTTCCCGTTCGGTGAACGACTTGCTTTCGCGGATGGCCGTTTCGGCGAGTTGCGCGTTCCGGCCGCGCTTGATGCAAAGGCTGCGCAAGCCGGCGGCGGCGTCGTTCTCCACCTTCTGCGCCATCACGGCATCCATTTCGCCGCCCATGGCGACGGGGTGAGCCGCTCCGGTGCGCGTGCCGGGTGCCATGGCAGCGATGTCGCCCGCCTCCAGAATAAAGAAACCCGCCGAGGCTGCGCGTCCGCCGCTGGGCGTCACGTAGGTGACGACGGGAACCGGAGAAGCCAGGATCTCCTCGATGATCTTGTTCATGGCGTCCATTAGGCCGCCGGGCGTATTGAGACGCACCAGCAAAAGGGACGCATTGGCACTTTTGGCTTGGGCGATGGCGCTGGCGACAATTTCCGCGGTGACGGGGTGCACTACGCCATCCACGTTCACCGCAATGACCGGCGGTGTCGCGGAGGTTGCCTGCGCGGTCAGCGCAAGCACAATCCCGAGAGTCGCTGCGCCTCGCAACCTATACCCAGTATACGCCCGCCGGATAATGTGGTCCGAATCACATTTTCCGGCCGTCCTGTAATGGCGTTGATAGAAAGATTTAATGTCTTCGTGGCTTGCGATAAGGTAAAATAGAAGACACTAAAGTTGTTCGAAAGCACTTACCTATATGACCAGTAAGCGTGTATCTGAGAAAGAAATCGTTGTATCACCGGCAGTTCCGGCACGTCACAAACCTGCGGCATCGAAGCGCGTAAAGCGCTCCGCGCCAATTGCGGCGGCGGAATTACCGGTAGCGGAATCGTCTCCCCAAGCGCCCAGCCGTGAAGAGATCGCCCGCCTGGCCTATTCGTATTGGGAAGCACGCGGTTATCAAAGCGGGTCCCCGGAAGAAGACTGGCTACGCGCGGAGCAGGAATTGACGGCAGGCATCGCCGCCGCCGCCACTGCCTAGCTCCCAAACTAACGGTACTTTCGTAATACCGCGAGTAAGCGGCCTTGTACCTCTACATCGGCAGCCGGAACAATAATCGGATTTAAAGCGGAATTAGCTGGCTGGAGCCTGATTGTTTCCGGCGCCTCGCGGTAAATCCGTTTCAAAGTGGCATCGCTACCCGCAACCAAGGCAACCACGATATCTCCGTCCCGCGCGTCCGTAGTCTTTTCCAGCAGGACCACGTCTCCGTCACAGATATGGTCTTCGATCATAGAATCGCCGCGCACTTCGAGCGCATAAGTGTTAGCGCCACCGACATAATCGGTTAGATTCAGGGTTTCGTTCTGCTCCACCGCTTCGAGCGGCTTCCCGGCGGCAATCCGTCCGCGCATAGGAATTTCCGGCTGCGGCGGTTTGGCGCGCTGGAGTTCCGCCATGTATTTCGCGGTGATTTCGAGCGAGCGGCTCTGATTGAACCCCCGTTTCAAATAATTCTTAGACTCGAGGATGGAGATGTGCTTGTGGACGGTGGCCAGAGAAGCCAGGTTCAATCCCTTCGCAATCTCCTCGTAACTGGGGCAGTAACGATTCTCATCGACGAACCCGGCGATGAAATCGAGCACCTGTTTTTGACGCTTGGTGAGTGCCATATTCGCCTCTCGCCCTATTGTGGGCGAACAAAAAGAGAAAATCAAGAGGAATTCGGCTTAGCGACAAAAACAATACGCTCTCAGCAGGCTGATAGACTGTTCTGAGTGTGGAGCTCCGATGGCCGCCCGCGCAATGAATCGCCCCGATGTTCGTTTTGTGGGCGGACCTACGAAGATCTAAATGGACACATGTGTCAATACCAGTTGAAAATTCCTCATTATTCCGGTCGAAAATTCCCCAGCCCTCTTCAGGTGGTGGTTTACAGTTTCGGCTGGTGGATGGTACATAGAAACCAGCCGGTGAAGCGGAGGCGGGCAATGCAGGAGTGCAACCCGCCGAGGAATAGCCGACTGCAAACTCATCAAGACGATGGGGCCCGGGGCGGAGCCCGCGACGGCCTCGCCCTGGGCGTTAAAAGAACACCACATCGGATTGATAGATTTGCCCATGCCTTAAAAAACTCAAACGTTCCGCTTGCCACGACTGCTCGGGGCGACAGCCCGCGCCTCGTCCTGCTGCGGCTCCGGTAGTGGAAGCAAGCCCGCCTTACGGCGCTCCTTGAGCCGGTAGCTCTCGCCACGGATGTTGACCGTAGTGGAGTGGTGCAGGAGGCGGTCGAGGATCGCTGTGGCGATGATCGGGTCGCCGAAGATCGTGCCCCATTCGCCGTAGCTCTTGTTCGAAGTCAGGATGATGCTACCCCTTTCGTAGCGCGCACTGACTAGCTGAAAGAAGATCGTCGCGCCGAGTTCATCCAGCGGCAGATATCCCATCTCGTCGATAATGAGCACCTTTGGAGCAAGATAGATTCTCAGCCGTCGGTCGAGGCGGCCTTCGCGATACGCCCGTCCCAGGTCGGTCACCAGATCGTGAGCCGTCATGAAGTAGGCTGCCTGCCCGGATTGAATGGCCGTTTCCGCCAGGGCCACCGCCAAGTGGGTTTTTCCGACGCCAGGCGGTCCCAACAAAATCACATTGGACGCTTCATACACGAACCGCAATGTCCGAAGTTCGCGCACCTGACGTTCGTCAATCGACGGCTGGAACGCGAAGTCGAACTGATCGAAAGTCTTTATGTACGGCAGATGCGCCAGTTGCAACCGCGTCTTGAGATACCGCTGGCGGCGCGCATCGGCTTCCGTGCTCATAGTTTCCAGCAGGAAGTCGGCATATGCCGGCTCCTTCTTTGAAGCGCTCTCCAGAAGCGCTTCCAGCCGGGCGTCAATGGCAGCCAGATTGAGCGCAGCCAGGGTAGTCCGCAGTTGTTCGAGAGTGCTCATTGCGAGCCTCCCATCGCCAGACTCTCATAGGCGTCCAGTGGCCGCTGCTCGACAACCGGCGCGCCCTGTTGAATGTGGATGAGTGTCTTGCCCGTCCGCGGGCTACCCAGTGGAATGCCTTGGTGATGTTCGTTTTGCGTGATGACCTGATGGCGAGCGGCCGCCTGCCCGTGCAACGCGATTCGCTCGGCGCCATACCGGACTTCCACCTCGCCGCCGTGCTCGCGCACCCACACCTCTTTGCCCGCATATTGCCAAGGCACCGAGTAGCGGCTCCCCTGCCAGGAGACGTAGGCGTCACGGGCCACCTTCCGCTGCTCCTCATCGCGATACGGATAGGGCGGTCGTCCGTTGACCGGCTGTAAGTGGACTCGATCCTCACCCCAGCGAACCAGCACCTGCTCGTGCGTCGTGCCATGCACTCTCAGATTGGCGACTTCCGAGATCCAGCGGCGCAGCTCCGCATTCAGATCCTCCAAACTGCCCGGCTCTCGGCCCAGCAGACCGCACAGAAAATTCCGGCGTACATACTTCACGCCCGATTCGATCTTGCCTTTGGTCTGCGCCCGGTATGGCCGGCACAGTCGCGGCCGGAAACCCCAGTACCGGGCAAAGTCCAGAAATACCGCGTTCCAGATGATCTCGCCGCGTTCGTCAGTGCCGGTCCAGATGGTCTTCATGCGATCGTAGAGAATCTCTTCCGGCACGCCGCCCAGTTCCTGGAAGGCCGCTTCGTGCATGCGCAGCAACGTCCCGAGCTTCTGATTCGTGGCGGCTTCGGCCATCATCCGCCGGCTGTAGCCCAAGCTCATCGTGAAGCCCCACATCGGGTGCGCTTCGCCTTGTTCGGTGAGCGACCCCAGGTGGCCCCAGTCCACTTGTGCCTGCTTACCCGGCGGTGTTTCGAACCGCCGCACGGCGATCACGCGCGCCGCCTCGCGCTGTGGCCGCAGCCAATCCGTCAAAAGCGTGTAGCCGCCGGTGTAGTTGCGCGAGCGGAGTTCCCGCAGCAACACCCTCGCGTTCCAAACGCCTGCCTGCAACCGTTCGCCCAAGTACGCCTGGAATGGCTCCAGTTTGCCGACCGGCTTCGGCCTCCGTGGGTATTCCGGCTTGGCGGTTGGCTCCAACAAATACTTCCTAATCGTTTTACGGTCGTACCCAGTCAGGATGCTGATCGCCAAAATACTGAGTCCGTCCCGTTTGAGTTGATTGATCTCTTCCACGTCTTTCCCCCTGAGCAGATGTCGACCCTCCTCTGTATTCCAGAGTCGGGGGTTACACCACCTGCCTGAGGAGCTGGGGAATTTTCAACCGGTACTTTGGGGATTATTGCACTGGCGCTGACACATGATCGCATCCATATGGCCTCCGCCTTACGCTCCGGCTGCCACGTGGAACGACTGCCCGCGCGCTTACATTTGCGTGCAGTGCGTCGAGACGTGCAGCGGGATATTCGCCGAGCAAGGGCTTCATGCCGCGGATACACGGGACGATCGTGATGTTTAAGTCCCGACAACATCATTTTGGGACCATAGTGGGTGTGAGCAGGACAACCGTGGCGAAAGCTGTGTGCGCAGGTCTGGCACTCGCGCTGACAGTGTGTGCTCTCGGCGCCATAGCGGAGACGGTGGCGGCCAATCGCGAAATCGGCCGCCACATGGGAGAATCCACGCGCGGAGCATCCGGGGATATATATTTCGAGGATTCGTACTTCGTCGTGGTCCGGGTGAGACCCCTTGCCTTTGTGACAGTGGCCACGGTAGCGTTTGTCGGTGGCTTCTATTGGCAGCTTAAACGGATGCGAAGGAATGTTTAGTCGCCTTTCTTCCTCGTAGTGCCTGGTCCGCTTTCTTCCATTAGGGAAACAACTCCACCGGCAGGCCAAAGATCCCGGAGACCCGGCTTATGGCAGAATGCCCCATAGGTCGCTCGGTTTCCACCCGCGTTCGTTCAGCAGGTGGGCCAGCATCTTATGGGGCTCAGTCATCGGCATCGGAACGGCGGGCCCCGTATTCTTGGATCAGCATAGCCAGCATCTCCAGCAGACGTCCCTCCTCCCTGGAGATTTCGTCTTCGGGTTTCTCCATGATCGCCTCGGCGGCGCGAGTAGACGGCGATGTTCGGCATCGGTGCGGATGACGACAGGCACCAGCAGGAGGGCGGTCATCCATTCGACCTCGCCCAATGTTGACATCAGGCGGCGCCAGCGTGCTGAGTCGCCTTGGTTAACAAATGATATCTGACAACGCACTTATGCGACGGGGTTGGTCAGTGCGCCGATGCCGTCGATGGTGATGGAGATTTCATCACCGCTCGCGAGAGTAAACTCGTGCGGAGGCACGATTCCGGTCCCCGTCAGCAAAAAACATCCGTTGGGAAACGTGTTTTCGCGGAAAAGATAGTCCACCAGCTCGGCCGGATCGCGCTTCATTGATTCCAGGGTCGTGCTGTCGGAAAAAGCCACCGAACCAGCGCGGCGGATTTCGATGCGGATCGCCGTCGAGCGCGGCAGCGGCGCCGGCGTGACCAGGATTCCAGGGCCGAGCGCGCACGAGCCGTCGTAGACCTTCGCCTGCGGGAGATACAGCGGATTTTCGCCTTCGATATCGCGCGAACTCATGTCGTTGCCCACGGTATAACCCAGAATCTTGGCCTTCGGCGATACCAGCAGCGTTAACTCCGGCTCGGGCACATTCCATTTCGAATCGTGGCGGATGCGCACCGGCGCACCGGGACCTACCGTGCGATGCGGCGTGCTCTTGAAAAACAGCTCGGGCCGCGCAGCTGTGTACACGCGATCGTAGAAGCTCATACCGCCAGCCGCCTCGGACTCGGCCATGCGTGCAGTCCGGCTGCGAAAGTAAGTCACTCCGGCGGCCCAGACCTCCTGTTCTTCGAGCGGCGCGATCAGCGCGTGTTTGCCGCTGTTCGGGGCGGCCTCGCCTGCCAGTCCGGCGAGATACTCGTACAGGTCTTCGCGAGTGGTGAGGCGACCGGAGACCTGCGGCGGAATTGGTATGCGCCCGCCGTGAACGCCTTCGAGCTCCCAGCCGATTTCGGTTCGGAAAATGAGCATTTTTACGAATTTTAGCCTTTCGAAGATTTCAGCCGGGCGATGATCCGCTCCACATCGAACACCGAACCGCCCCAGGTTCCTCCGCTCACGTCCTGGAGCACGGCCCACAATCGCGTTTCGGCGGGAAGCGCGGGGTCGGCGCCAAGATCGGCGGCGGGTTCGCGGGCGATCAATTCGCGCGTCCCCGCCTCCGCGCTGCCATCCACCAACAGGTTCACGGAACCCTCCAGACGGAGACGATCGACCACGATTTCGATCCGGTCGCCTTCGCGGACTTTGCCGATCGGTCCCCCGGCCAGGGCTTCGGGCGTGATGTGGCCTATGCAGGCGCCGGTGGAGACGCCGCTGAAGCGCGCATCGGTAACCACCGCGACGTGCTTGCCGAAATCCAGATAACGCAGCGCCGAGGTGATGGCGAAGATCTCTTCCATGCCCGACCCCATGGGACCGCGGCACATGAGCACGATGACGTCGCCGGGATGAATGTCCCCTCTTTTGATTGCGGCGATGGCAGCTTTCTCCGTGTGGAAGACGCGCGCCGGGCCGGTCTTGCGATACACGCCGTCGGCATCGACCACCGTGGGGTCGATGGCGGTGCTCTTAATCACCGACCCGCCGGGCGCCAGATTTCCCATGGGGAACGTGACGGTGGAAGTGAGGCCGCGGCGGCGCGCACCGGCAGGATCCATGATGACGTCGTCGGGATCGATACCGTCGCGTTCGCGCAGCACTTTTCGAAGAGCCGCGCGCCGCTCCGATTGTTCCCACCAGTCGAGAACGGCGTCGAGCTTTTCGCCGCTTACCGTGAGAGTGCCGGTCTCCAGCAGCCCCGCCCGCCGCAGGTGCAGCATCACCTCGGGAACTCCGCCGGCGAGGAAGACTTGCACCGTGGGGTGGCCCTTCGGTCCGTTGGGCAGAGCGTCGACCAGGCGCGGCACCTGCCGGTTGACGCGCGTCCAATCGTCAACCGTGGGCCGCGCGAGTCCAGCGGAGTGCGCGATGGCAGGCAAATGCAAAATGAGGTTGGTCGAGCCGCCGAAAGCCGCGTGCACCACCAGGGCATTGCGCACATTGCCGCCGCTGAGTACGCCGCTCATCGTCAGGCGCGCAGATTCCATTTGGAGAGCCGCGCGCGCCGAGCGCCGCGCCATGTCGGTCCAGATGGGATGGCCCGAGGGAGCCAGCGCGGAGTGCGGCAGCGACATTCCGAGAGCTTCGCCGACCACCTGCGAGGTAGCCGCCGTACCCAGAAACTGGCAGCCGCCGCCGGGAGTGGCGCAGGCGCGGCACAGCATATTGGCCGCATCCTCCAGCGTCATCTGCCCGCGCGCGAAACGGGCTCCGGCGGATTGCACTTTTCCGGCGTCCTCGCCCCCGGCAGCCTGCAGGGTGACGCCGCCCGGCACCAGGATGCACGGGAGATCGCGCATCGAAGCCAGTGCCATCATCATGGCCGGCAAACCCTTGTCGCAAGTTGCCACGCCGATTACGCCGCTGCGCGTGGGAAGCGAACGGATGAGGCGGCGGAAGACGTTGGCGGCATCGTTGCGGTAGGCCAGCGAATCGAACATGCCGGTGGTACCCTGCGTGCGGCCGTCGCAGGGGTCGGTGCAATAAGCCGCGAACGGGATGGCGCCGAGCGATTTGAGTTCCTTGGCGGCGGCGTCCATCAACAGGCCGACTTCCCAGTGGCCGGTGTGGAATCCGAGCGCCACGGGCGTGCCATCGGCCGCGCGAATTCCCCCGTGGGTGCTGAGGATGAGGAATTCTTTTCCGCCCAGGGCCGCAGGATCCCAACCCATACCGGCATTTTGCGCCCACCCGAAGATATCGCCCGAGGGCCGCGCGATGAGCATTTCGGGCGTCACCGGGAGCGAACCCGCCGGTCCCGGAACTTGGCTGTGGATGTCGTAGAGCGTGGCGTCGCCCGAGTCCAGAAGCTGCGCGAGCATGTCTTCCTGAAGTGTAGCGTACGGCCGCGAAAGGCTGGCAACGGTATATACTGATCGGTTCGAATGGCCATGAAGGGAAACCGACTCTTATTGTTCTTTTTCGCCGCTTGCCTCGCCGGCGCGGCCCCGCTCCAGCTTCGCAGCGGATGGGTCTACGTTCCAGGCGGGCAGGATCTGGTGGCCGGCGGCTTATGGGGCTGTGTAACCAGCGTAAATGTTGCCGCCGACACCCTCTCCATCGCGGCATCGAGCGCCAACTACAACACGGTAATCGACACCACCGGTCCGGTGCTGAAACCTCAGGGCGATTTCAGCGTGCTGGCAACTCTATCCGACCCGGCCACGGGCGGTTCGTTCCTCTCCTTGGTCGGGACGCAGGCAACCGGAAGCGCGTACTGGCAGGGCCTCAAGCGGCTCGATGTGGGGCGCTCCGGAAGCGTGATTCAGGCTAATTACTGGACCGGGACCTCATCCAGCCCCACAGCCCAGACGTGGCCGATTCCCGCAGGCGTGACGGATCCGGTGGCGTTCGAGGTCGCTCGAATCGGCACGCAGATCGAGATCTTCGCCAACGGCTCGCAAGTCGGGAGTTTCGCCGATCCGGGTTTATTCAGTTCCGGCCAGGTGTATTTCGGTTTCAACGTGTCCCCCGGCGATACCCTGAACGTGCTCGCGCTGGCTGCCGCCATGCCTTCCGGATCGGGCGATACGCTGTTCGCTCTCGATCTCCAGGTGGCCACTCGCACCGGCACGGGACTCCGCGACCTCGCCGCGCCCTCGGGCCTGCTGATCGGCGCCGCGGCGGACGCTCCTTATTTTTCCGATCCCAATTACGTGCAGGCGCTGGGCGGGCAGTACAATCTGATCGTCCCGGAAAACGATTTGAAATTCGCCGAGACCGAACCGGCGCAGGGCCAGTATAGTTTCTGCGCCGCCGATCAGTTGCTCGCCTTTGCGCAGGCGAACGGGATGAAAATGCGCGGGCATAACCTGGTGTGGTCGCAAAACAATCCTCCCTGGCTCCTGAATGGGAACTTCACCAGCGCTCAGGCGGCGGGCATCATGCAGGATCATATCAACAACGTGGTGGGGCATTATAAAGGCAAGCTGGTGGATTGGGACGTCGTGAACGAGGCATTATCGAACAGCGCGCCCTACGGTCTCGATCAAACTTCTTATTGGTATCAGCAGTTGGGCAGCGGCTATATCGACACTGCCTTCCAGTTGGCGCATGCCGCCGACCCCAATGCCAAACTGTTCTATAACGACTACGGCGGGGAGGGCTTGAGCGCGAAATCCAACGCGATTTACACCCTGGTGCAAGGCATGATCAGCCGCGGCGTGCCCATCAACGGCGTGGGACTCGAGATGCACGTGAACCCGAGCGACGTTCCCAGCGAAAGCGACATTTCCGCCAATATGGCGCGGCTCGGCAAGCTCGGACTGGAGGTACACGTCTCGGAAATGGACGTGGCGCTGCCGGTGAACACGAGCACCGGCACCGCATCGGCCACCGATC
This sequence comes from Bryobacteraceae bacterium, assembly GCA_035509055.1. Taxonomy (GTDB): domain Bacteria; phylum Acidobacteriota; class Terriglobia; order Bryobacterales; family Bryobacteraceae; genus PALSA-129. Next base: position 62,964 of record DATJMA010000030.1, read on the forward strand.
TTGCGGCCCAGGCCACCACTTATCAGAACGTGTTCGCGGCTTGCCAGGCCAACTCCAATTGCACGGCGTTCCTCACCTGGGGCGTGACCGATCTGCATTCGTGGATTCCCAGCTTCGAACCCGGGGAAGGCGCGGCCCTGCTGCTCGATCAGCAGTACAATCCCAAGCCGGCCTACAATGCCATCGCGGCGGAGTTGCAGACGGCGAGCGCGGCGGCGGAACGGCCGGTGATCTTTCCCGGCGGAGTGGTGATTCACGCCAGCGCGTCGGCACCGGTATCGCCGGGAACTCTGGCGGATATCTATGGCACGAACCTGGCTTCCGCGCCGGCAACGACTCCCGGGCTGCCGCTCGGCAACGGGCTCGGAAACGTTCAGGTAACCGTCAATGGTACGCCGGCGCCGCTGTACTACGTGTCGCCCGGGCAGATCGATTTCCAGATTCCGTACGCCATTGCGCCGGGCCCGGCATTAGTGCAGGTAAGTTCCAACGGCAATCCGGGCATCTCGGCCGGGATTACCGTGCAGCAGGCGGCTCCGAGCATACTTACCTGGACCGATAGCGCCGGCAATGTCCGCGCGATTGCGCAGAACTACCCGGCCGACTCGTTGAATACATCGACGAACTGCGCCGCTCCGGGAAGTTATGTAATCGTTTATTTGATGGGGAGCGGTCCGCTGGATAATCCGATCGCTTCGGGCGCGGCGGCCCTGTCGAGCCCGGTTTCGCAGGAGACGCTAACCGCCACTGCCACCATCGGCAACGCTTCAGCTTACGTGGGGTTCGCGGGCATGGCGCCAACGTTCGTGGGGTTGATGCAGATGAATATACAGGTGCCCGCGGTAAGCGGCGAACAGCCGGTACAGGTGCAGATAGGATCGTTTACCAGCAATTCGGCGCTGCTGTGCGTAGGGCAGTAACTCAGCTCTTAAACTCTACGACGATCACTTCGACTGGCGTATCGAGCACATTTTCTTCTCTGTGCCGCGCCGGTCCGCCCCAACTTACTTCGCCGGGCTTGTGTTTGCTCTCATCGACCTTGCCATCGGGCGTGGTGATCCTGCTGTCCTGGTTGGTAAGGTAGACCACGACGCGATTGAGCCCGTGCTCATGCTCGGGAACTGTACCATGCGGAGGAAATTTCACGCGCAGAACGCGCACCTGCGGATTTTCGAACTCGATCTTGTACACCGCCGGGCTGACCTTGGTCGGATCGAGCGCCGTGGCGGCGGTTTTCGACGGATCGCCGGGCTTCTTCACTTCGATTTCGACGATGCTCACGGGCGCGTTGCTGGTCACTTCCGAAGTGTGCAGCCCGGTCGCGGGACTCCACTTCACGTCGCCGGCTTGGAAGTGAAGCGTGGTCTTGTGGCCATCCCTGGTGATGATGTCCTGCTCGCCGGCATGGAGGTAAACCATCACGCGATTAAACTTGTGCTCGTGCAGCGCGTGTTTCACATGCGGTTGGTCGTGCGCGGTCAGCACGCGCGCCTGATCGTTATCGATGGCCGGCTGGCTCTGCGCCAGGACGGAAGCTGCGGCGGGGAGGCAAAGCAGAATGTAGCGAAACGGACGCAACATGAGGTCCATAATACTCCATTGCAGTATAATGGCCGCCAAGATCCGAATTTATGCGACCCCTTCTGCTTTGGCTCTCGCTTTCCACAGCCGCGCTTGCCGCCGGCGTGCCCTATTTCTCCGACCCGGCGTTGTGTCCCACCCGTCCGGAAATCGCATTCGTTTCCGGCGGCGACATCTGGGTGGCGCCCGCCAAGGGCGGCGAGGCGCACCTGCTGGTCTCCGATCCGGCCGAGGAATCGCGCCCGCTGTATTCGCCGGACGGCGCCAGGCTGGCGTTCGTTTCCACCCGCACCGGCGGCGGCGACATTTACGTTCTCACGCTGGCGTCCGGGGACCTGAAGCGGCTCACCTTCGACGACCGGCTGGATCAGCTCGATTCGTGGTCGCGCGACGGCAAATGGATTTACTTTTCCAACGGCACGAACGACGTGGGCGGCAAGAACGACATCTATCGCGTGAGCGTGGAAGGCGGCACGCCGATGCCGGTGAGCGCCGACCGTTTCACCAACGAGTTTCAGGCGGCTCCCGCGCCGGACGGCTCGACTGTGGCGTTTGCGGCGCGCGGCAACGGCGATTCGCAATGGTGGCGGCACGGTCACAGCCACCTGGACGAAGCGGAGATCTGGTTGCGCAAAGAGGGGTCGCCGGCGGTTTACGAGAAAATCGTCGATCTGAACGGCCGCAACGCCTGGCCCATGTGGATGCCGGATGGCAAGAGCCTCTTTTTCATGTCGGACCGCAGCGGCGCGGAAAACCTCTGGACGCTCACGCTGGGCGGAAAGATGCGGCAGGTCACGAAATTCACCAACGGCCGCGTTTTGTGGCCTTCCATTTCTTACGACGGTAAGGCGGTGGTTTTCGAGCGCGACTTCAAGATCTGGCAGCTCGACACCAAGAATGGCGAGGCGTACGCCATCCCCATCACGCTCGTCGGCTCGGCATTCACTCCGGAAATCTCGCACCTCACTCTGAATACATTTAACGATCTCTCGCTTTCGGCGGACGGGCGCAAAGTCGCGCTCATCGCTCATGGCGAAGTGTTCGCGGCATCGGCGCACGATGGCGGCGCGGCGTTCCGCGTGACTCGGACGCCCGGTCCGGAAACGCAAGTCGCCTGGGCGCCGGACTCCACCCGGCTGGCCTATTTGAGCGAGCGCGACGCGCTGACGCACGTCTTCCTTTACGATTTTGCGCACCACGCCGAGACGCAGTTGACCAACGACACCAGACCCGACAGCTCGGTTAAATTCTCTCCCGATGGCAAGAGCCTGGCGTTCGTGCGCAACCGAAAAGAACTGCGGGTCATCGACCTGGAATCCAAACAGGACCACCTGGTAGCTTCGGGATTCATCTCCGGAGCCTACGCCTGGGCGCCCGACGACCAGTGGCTGGCGTTCGTGGCGGCGGACGACCACGGCTTGCGCAACATTTACGTCGCCGGCGCCGCCGGAGGCGAGAAGCACCAGGTGAGCTTCCTGGCAAACAGCAACACCAATTCGGTGGACTGGAGCCCGGATGGGAAATTCCTGATTTTCGAAACCGGCCAGAGGACCGAAACGCCGCAACTCGTGCGTGTGGATCTGGTGCCGAAGCAGCCGAAATATGCCGAGGACAAGTTCGACGACCTTTTCAAGCCGGAACCAGCGGGACGCGGACGTGGAGCGGCCGCGGGCAATGGCGAAAACGGGGGCCGCGGCGGACGAAGCGGGACGGGTGAGCCGAAGCCGCCGGTAAAAGTGGAGTTCGAATTCGATCACATCCGGGAGCGCGCCAGCGTGCTCAATACGGCGGGATTGACGATCAATAATCCAGTGATCAGCCCCGACGGCAAGTATCTTCTGTATAGCGGCACGGCCGGCGGGCAATCGAATCTGTACCTCTATCCGCTGGAAGAGCAGCAAGGCGGCCGCGGCGGCCGCGGTGGCGGTGGTGGAGGACGCGGCGGCGCCGGCGGTCCGGCGCGACAGTTGACGAATACCGCGGCGATGCGGACGCATGCGCAGTTCTCCGCCGACTCGCGCGACGTATATTTCCTGGAAGGCGGAAAGGTTTCCGCCATCGGCGTGGAAAACAAGCAGACCCGCGTGGTGAATGTCGATGCCGAAATGGATGTCGATTTCAATCACGAAAAGATGGCCGTATTCGAGGAGGCATGGGCGGCGCAGCGCGACAATTACGCCGACCCGAAGTACAACGGCGCCGATTGGGACGGCGTCCGCAAGACCTACGCGCCGCTCATCGAGGGCGCGCACAATCCCGAGGAAATGCGCGCCATCCTGCGGCTGATGATCGGCGAGCTGAATTCCTCGCATTCGGGCATTTCCGCTCCGGTGGCGCAGGGCGGCGGCGGCCGTGGCGTGGTGGGCCAGCTCGGGCTGACGTTCGACCGCGCCGCATATGAAGCCAGCGGCACCCTCAAGATCACCCAGGTGCTGCCGCATTCGCCCGCGGAGCTGGCGAAGATCCAGCCGGGGGAGGAACTGCGCGCGGTGGATGGCGTTGCCATGGGCCCGCGCGTCAATCTCGACGAGCAATTGCAGCACAAGATAGACAAGCGCGTGGTACTCGATATTTCAGGCAGGCAAGTCACGGTGCAGCCGGTTGCCTCGCTGGCCGACCTGATCTATCGCAAGTGGGTGGAAGACAATCGTGCGTATGTGGCAAAGATCAGCAACAACCGCCTGGGCTATGTCCATTTGCGCGATATGTCGGAGCAGGCGCTGGCGCAGCTCTATCTCGATCTCGACGAGCAGAATCGTTCCCGCGAAGGCGTGGTGATCGATATCCGCAACAATAACGGTGGATTCATCAACGCCTACGCGCTCGATGTCCTGACTCGCCGGCCCTACCTGACCATGACCGACCGCAATGGTCCGGCCGCGCCGGCGCGCACCGCACTAGGGCAGAGATCGCTCGAATTGCCCACAATTCTTGTGGTGAATCAGCATTCGCTGTCTGATGCCGAAGATTTCACCGAAGGCTACCGAACGTTGAAACTAGGCAAGGTGGTGGGCGAGCCCACCGCCGGATGGATCATCTATACGGGATCGGTGACCCTCATCGACGGCACGGTGATGCGCATGCCCACCACGGTCATCCGCGGCGCGGACGGCAAAGTGATGGAGAACAATCCGCGACCGGTGGACGTGGCGGTCAGCCGGCCGATCGGAGAGTCGTACACCGGCAAAGATTCGCAGCTCGACGTCGCGGTCCGCGAGTTGCTCGCGCAGATCGGGAGCAAGTAGCGCCTCAGTCCATTTTCGCGCCGGCAGAGCGCAGGATTCGGTCCGTCAGCTCGAAGTCTCCCTGCTCGATGGAGTTTCGCCTGCCAGGATGGAGCCATCCTACGGGCGTGGCATGGAAGGTGCTGTCCTGGATGTCGAAGGCGCTCCGTGATCGAGCAGCAGCCTCACGAGATCGACGTATCCCTTCCAGCAGACTTCGCTGGAATGATAGAGCGACTCGTTGTCGTCGGGGCGAACTCCGGCATCCAGCAGGAGGCTTGGGAGCGCCGCGTGGTTATTCATGCCGGAGGCGCCATAGAGGCTCGGAAATGGATTGTCAGGCCAGTGTTCATCCTCGTAAGACCCATGAGGATGGGCGCCCTGAGCCAGCAGCAGGCGCGCCGCGGCGGTCAGATCGCCCGCCCTCGACGATCGCGCGGAGGCAAATCGCGAGAAACAGACATAGAGCAGCGGCTCCGAATTGCGCGGACCGCCTTTGGCCGTGGCAATCCCTGGCGATTCGGCGACAGCAGCTCCACGCGGGAAAATCCCTCTTCGCGGACCGGCAGCGCCTACCGCGCTCGAAGGAATCCTACCAAAATGCCGCCGCGCGGCAGTTCAAGAATTTGACGGTGTCAAATTCCCGCCGGGAGTGCCGTAAGAAAACGTGCGATTTTGGCCATCAATCGTGGCACGAAGATTGCAGTTACCTTTCCGGGTTCATGTTCGCCGGCGGTAAAGTTTCCGGCGTCACGGAAAGGACGCCCATGTCAAAACTCTCGACGCATGAGTTAGACCTTGAAACTCAGCTTTCGTTGGTCGCCAAAATCAGACACGCGGCACAGCGATATAAGGCTGCTCCCGCCGAATCCGGATCCGCCGCGCTTCAGGCCTACATCGCGGCGGTAGAATGCCTCGCCCAACATATCGAGGACAGATGCGATCGGACGCGTATGGCGCGAACCATTCCGATGCCCATTCATCGCCCGCGTGCCGGCCATGCGGCAAAGGCGCGATCCACATCCCGCGTGATTCCGTTCCCCGCCGCCTCGGCGTCACCGATCACCGCCGCCTGACGAACTGCCGACGCGTCCCTTAGGGCGGGGTAGACTGGGAGTTCGCATGCTCCTTGGTCAATTGGGACTGCTGCTGCTCCTCCTGCCGGTTTCGAGCTTTGCGCCGGGTTTCTTCTTCATCCGCAAACTGCGCTGGACCCCGCTGGAGAAGCTCTGCGCCTCCATCGGACTATCGCTCACCCTGCTATATCTCGCGGTGTGGGGGATTTATTGCACCGGATCGCGCGGCAATGGCATGCCTGTTCATCGTCTGCCCTACGCCGTGGTTGCAGCCATATCGGTGGCTTTGGCGCTGGTGAGCCGAAAGGATATGGTTCGCCTGCTGCGGGTGCCACAGGTCAAGCACGCGCTGGCCGGCTTCGGATTCCTGTGCCTGTGGAGCGCATTGCTGGCCGCCATTATTCGCAACTTTTCCGGCGCCCTGTGGTTCGGCGACTGGCTGGAGCATTTTCAACGCAGCTTGTTTTTCCTGCACCATTTTCCCGCCAACGTAATCATTTTCCCCGGCTATCCTCTGCCGGCCCGCCCGCCCATGATGAACGTGGTGACCTCGTTTTTCCTGGCGGTCACGAGCGACCGCTTCGAGATCTTTCAAACGGTGTTTTTGTTTTTGAACCTGCTTCTCTTCCTTCCGTGTTATCTGATGATGCCGGCGCTGGGGCGGCGGGCCAGGCGGCACACGTGGCTGCTGGTCCTCCTTTTCGCCTCCAGCCCGCTGATCATGCAGAACGTGACGTACACGTGGACGAAAGCCGCCGCCGCCTTCTACGTAGTGCTTGCGCTGTGGTTCTATCTGGCCGGTTGGCGGAAGGGCGACACCGTCCGCACCACGGCAGCGTTTGTGGCGCTCGCCGCCGGTCTGCTGGTACATTATTCCGCCGGCCCCTATGTCGCCATCCTCACGCTGCACTATCTGATCCGCGTCTTTCCGCGGCGCGCGCAAAAGTGGCGCGAACTGGCGGCGATCGCGGTGCTCTGCGGATTTCTGGTGGGCACATGGATGGTCTGGTCGATCGCGGTATACGGCACCCATACCACGCTGGCGTCGAATACCACGGTCACATCCAGCCAGCAATACCAGGGGAGCACCATCGAGAAGATCGCGTCCAACCTGGCCGATACCATCGTTCCCATTGTGGCCCGCGATCCCACCCTGCTCGATCAGTTCGAGAACCAGCGGACCGAAGGCAAAGTCCGCGATTGGTTTTTTATCTTTTACCAGGTGAACGCGATATTCGCCATGGGGCTCGTGGGCGGTCCACTAATTTTGTGGTTTGCGTTTCAGGAATTGCGCCGGCGGCGAAAGTTGGTGGCAGCGCGTTCCAAAGCGCGCGCCAAGTCGCCCGCCAAAACCCGCGAAAGCAAGCTTCCGGCAACTCCCGAGCAGATTTTTTGGCGCATTCTCATTGCCGCCGGCCTGCTGCTCGGCGTGGCCGTGGTGGGCGAGCGCGATCCTCTGGGCGTGGGACATCTCACGCTGCTTGCGCTGCAGACGGCCGGTCTGGCCATGCTCGCGGCGGTGGTATCGCCCCGGCGCCGCACTCTTGTTCTCCTGATTGTGCTGGGCTGCGCGGTGGATTTTTCGTTCGGAGTCTTCCTCCACGCGCATGTCGAAAGTCTGGACAACTCCACCGCGAGCACCGTATTCCGGGGGCTCCAGTTTGCCAATGGGCAAATTCAACTGGTCCCGCCCTCGCCGGAGGCGCTTTCCCGTTCCGCCTGGAACAACTGGTTCAGCAAGCATCGCTTTGCCGCTTACCAGGGCTGGCTGGCCGAGCTTGAAAACAAGTACGGAAGCGATCCGGCATTCCAGGCAATTGTACCGGGCTACCGGGTCCAAATGAACAAGGACAAAGCTGAGGACACCGAAAGGTGGCAGAGCTGGTTTGCCGGGCACGGCGGCGAAACCACCTTCCTCGGCGATCATGTCGCCGCGTGGTCGCAGGTCTTCCAGGCCCTATTGATCGCTCTTTTCCTGGGTCTGGCCGGCTGCGTTTACCGGCGCGCCGCCTGACCACCAGGCCATGGCCATCGCCAGCCAAAAGGCGGCGCAAAGCCATCCGCCGAGAATGTCGGTGGGGTAATGATAGCCCAGGTACACGCGCGAGAGGCCGATCGTCAGCCCCAGCAGTACCCACGACGTCAGGATGAGAATACGCCGGCGCGGGAAGGTGTGGGCGAGCATCCCTGCCAGCAGGCCATAATACACCGTGCCCACAAAGGCGTGACCGCTGGGAAAGCTGTAGGAAATGGCGGGCGGCAATCCGAAGAATACCGGCGGGCGCAAGCGGTGCAAAATGAGTTTCAACAACTCCGACGCCGCGTCGGCGCTAAGGCTGCCCACCGCCAGCAGCAGGGCCGCGCGGTGGTAGCCGTGCACCGCCAACCGCCAAACCAGCAGCGCGCCGGCCGGCACCATGACCCATTCCGCGCCAAGCAGTGTGACCGCGTAGAGAACAGCGGTAGCTGCGGGCGAGGCCGTTGCGTGTACCGCCTCGCGAATCCGCAGGTCGAACCGCATGGAATCGCCCGAGAGTACCCAAAGCGCCAGAATTGCGAATAAAAGCACAGCCGCTCCCGCAATGGCTAACAATCGCTTCCGAATGGGCACCGCATGTTAGCATAGTCTTTTCCAACCACCTTGATCAAAGCCGTCAAAGGAACCAGGGATTTACTGCCTCCCTCCACCGAAGTGTGGAATCGCGTGGAAGCCATTGCGCGCGGGGTTTTCCGCACCTATAACTACCACGAGATTCGCACGCCCATTCTGGAAGAGACGCAGTTGTTCGCCCGCGGAGTGGGTGAGGAAACCGACATCGTCACCAAGGAAATGTACACCTTCGCGGATCGCGACGAGACCTCTCTCACGCTGCGTCCCGAAAATACCGCTTCGGTGATCCGCGCGTATATCGAGCACCGCCTCGACCAGCGGCCGGGGGTGCAGAAGCTCTATTACATCGGTCCGATGTTCCGCCGCGAGCGGCCGCAGAAGGGACGCTACCGGCAGTTCTTCCAGATCGGCGCGGAGGCCATCGGTTCGGAATCGCCGTTGGTGGACGCGGAAGTCATCGAGATGGTGATGGAGATGCTTGCGCGCGCCGGTCTGCGCGACGCCGGCCTGCTTCTCAATTCGGTGGGCGATCACAATTGCCGCCCGCAATATGTGGAGCGCCTGCGCCAGGAATTGCAGGGCGTTGCGCACCGGATGTGCGGCGATTGCCAGCGCCGCGCGGTTACCAATCCGCTGCGTGTGCTCGACTGCAAGGTAGAAGCAGACCAGCCGATCATCGACAAGCTGCCGAGCATTCTCGATTACCTTTGTGAGCCCTGCCGGACGCATTTCACCGCCGTGAAGCAGTATCTCGACGACCGCGGCATCCGCTATGAAGTGCGCCCGCGCATGGTGCGCGGCCTCGATTACTACATGCGCACGACCTTCGAGGTGGTGCACGGCGCGCTCGGCGCGCAGAATTCCGTGCTCGGCGGCGGGCGGTACGACGGGCTGGCCGAATCTCTCGGCTCGAAAGTGCATTCGCCGGGAATCGGCTTCTCCATCGGCGAAGATCGCCTGGTAATGAGCGTGGAGGGCGAGCAGAAGGCGGCGCCGCTGGATCTTTTCGTGGCGCCATTGGGCGCCGCGGCAACGCGGCACGCCGGAACACTGGCGCGCGATTTCCGGCGCGCCGGGTACTCCGTCGAATTGGTGGAAGCCAAGCTGAAACGCGCCATGGAACTCGCGAACAAAGCCGGGACGCGCTTCACCATGATTATCGGCGACGACGAAATCGCCGCCGGCCGGTATGCTTTGAAGAATATGGCGACGGGCGAGCAGCAAAACCTGACGGCGGATGAGATATTCGCCGCTCTGGCCGCCGCCAAACAATGAGACAATTCGATATGGAAACCTCTGTACCGCTGGATTTTCTCGGCGAGCTTCGCCGCACCCACATGTGCGGCGAGCTGCGCGCCTCGGATGTCGGCAAGACCGTCGTCCTCATGGGCTGGGTGCACAAACGCCGCGATCACGGCGGCGTGATCTTCGTCGATCTGCGCGACCGGGAAGGCATCGCTCAGGCCGTGTTCCATGCCGATTCCAGCGCGCACCAGCGCGCCGAACTGGCGCGGCCGGAGTACGTGATCGCGGTCGAAGGCAAGGTAGAACCGCGCGGCGCCGGCATGGTCAACCCCAATCTCGCAACCGGTGAAGTCGAGGTTGTGGCGCAGCGCGTCTTGATCCTCAACGAATCGCGCACGCCGCCGTTTCCGGTGGAAGACGAGGTCGGCGTCAGCGAAGACGTGCGCCTGAAATACCGCTACGTGGACCTGCGGCGCCCGCGCATGCAGCACAATATTATCCTGCGCTCCCGGATTGCGAAGGCGGTTCGCGAAAGCATGTGGGATCGCGGATTTCTGGAGATTGAAACACCGTTCATGACGCGCTCCACCCCCGAGGGGGCGCGCGACTACCTGGTGCCCTGCCGGGTGCAACCCGGTACGTTCTACGCGCTGCCGCAATCACCGCAGATCTTCAAACAAATCCTGATGGTGAGCGGCTTCGACAAGTATTTCCAGATTGTGCGCTGCTTCCGCGACGAAGATTTCCGCGCCGACCGCCAGGCCGAATTCACGCAAATCGACGTGGAGATGTCCTTCCCGCAGCAGGAGCGCGTCTTCGAGACCATCGAGCCGCTGATCGAGCGTGTGTGCGCGGTGGCCGGGTTCACCGTCAAAGCACCATTCGACCGCCTCACCTACGCCGAGGCAATGCGCAGCTACGGTATCGACAAGCCCGACCGGCGCGTTCCGCCCATGCATCCCGTCGGCGATCTCCTGCCGGAGCTGGCGGCGAACGGTCTCCCGCTCGTGGCCATTCATGTTCCCAACACCGGCGCACCCAGCCGCAAGGAGCGCGACGAACTAAAGGCGTTCGGGCAGGAGCGCGGCCTGCGCGTCTTCGACGATGCCAAGCGCATGGATCGCGATTTTCCGGAGGCGATGGCCAAAATTCGCGCGCGCTGCGGCGCCGGCGAGAACGACTTGCTGATGCTCGCGGCGTGGGCCGGCGAACCCAAAGGCCATCGCCCCGAAGAGACGGTGTATCAGGCCTGCGGCCAACTGCGCCTGCAAGCCGCGCAGAAGTTTAACGATCGTCATAAGCTGCTTGATCCCAGGAACCTGCAATTTCTCTGGGTGGTCGATTTTCCGATGTTTGAATGGGACGAAGAGGAAAACCGGTGGACCGCCGCCCATCACCCGTTCACGTCGGTACACGACGAGGATTTGGAGAAGTTGACTTCCGACCCGGCGCGCTGCCGCGCCAAATCTTACGACCTGGTGCTGAACGGCGTCGAAATGGGATCGGGCTCGATCCGTATTCACCGCCGCGACGTGCAGACGCAGGTATTCGCCGCCCTTGGATTCAGCGAGGACGAAGCTCGCCGGCGCTTCGGCTATCTGCTGGAGGCTCTGGAATACGGCGCACCGCCGCACGGCGGAATCGCGCTTGGGCTCGACCGGCTGGTGATGATTCTGGCTGGCGAGACCTCCATCCGCGACGTCATTCCGTTCCCGAAAACCGCGCGCGGCACCGACCTGATGGCCGACGCGCCGTCGACCGTGCCGGAGAAACAACTGCGCGAGATCGGTATCGCCGTCCGCGGGCAGGCGAAATAGGCGCTAACGCGGCCGGACCAAAACGAGTACTACCCCTCCCACCAAAGCGACCGCGCCGGCGATGGGTGGAATGGCAACGGTGTGCGTTTTATCGCGGCTCGCATGAATCGGCCCGACGTCCAGAACTTTTTTGCGCGTTGTGTAGGTAAACCCGCCCCAAGCCAAACCCACCAGGCCAAGCACGATCAGGATGATTCCGACCACTCTGCTCATACGCCTGGACGAAGCACGCCGGCATCCATAGGGTGCTTTCATCCGGATGAAGCCGGGGTTACCGAGGCCAGATCAGGACGAGCAGCACTCCGCCCACGAGCGCCGAAGTTCCGGCAATGAGCGGGATGGGAATGATGCGAGCCTGGTTCCGGCTGGCGTGAGTCGGCCCGATTTCGAGCACCTTCCTGTCGCGCGGCTGGGTAAACGCACCCCATGCCAGGCCGACCATACCGAGCACGATCAGAACGATTCCAACCGTTCTCATACGACAAAACGAAGCACGTTGCCATCCACGTTTCACGCCGTTTTTTGGGTGCGGCGGATCACCTGCCGCCCGGGCCGGATTTTCGGTCAATTCAAAAGCCCCCTTGACGTACAGTACTTGTCTGTGTAAAGTACTTTCTAATGTCGCTGTTCGACCTCGTTTTCATCGTCTCGTTCCTCTTCACCCTGGTGATGGCCGTCCGTATTGCAATTGCGGCCATCGGACGCCGATGGCCGGCTGTCAGCCGCGCGAGCCGGGTGCTCGGCGTTTTTGTGGCGCTCTACGCCGTAGTCCTGTTATCGGCCGCCGTCGCCAGGCCGCGCCGCTTTTATGCTCCCGGCGAACGCCGCTGCTACGACGATTGGTGCGTGGCGGCAATTGGGGTCCGCACTTCGGCCAACGCCTGCGGACCTGGCAACGGCCAGCGCGACTGGATCGCGACCGTGGAAGTTTCGAGCGTCGCCCGCCGCGTTCGGCAACGCGCCCTTGACGCCGGCACCGAAATTGAGGACGAACAGGGCAGACGATACCAACCCTGCGCCCCGTCCGGAGACGGAAAATCGATGTCCGATGCGCTCAATCCCGGCGAATCGTTCCGCGTCTCGCTGCCTTTCCGTCTTCCGGCCACGGCGACTCCCGCCGGCCTCGTCATGCATCACGGCGAATTCCCGGGCGACGTCATCATCGGCGATGACCACAGCTTGTTCCGGATGCCGGCGTTGCACCGCGTCGCTATCGGACCCCAACCCTGATTCCGCCCCATCGATCACCTTTCCGAAGGATTTTAGGAACTAAACAGCCCTTCGCGCGTATCTCATGCTAGCTGCTCGGTCGATCATCGACCGGAGCCGTGACTGCCTATGCCCCGAAACGAATCGCCTCTCAACAGCGAGATGCTCCAGGGAACACTTGATGTGTTGATCCTGCGGACCCTGGTCCTTGGCCCCGCCCACGGGCATACCATCGCCCACGCCATCGAACACGGATCCGAGGAGGTTCTCCAGATCGAGCACGGCTCTCTGTACCCTGCCCTGCACCGCCTGGAGAGCCGCGGCTGGATTGTCTCCTTCTGGGGCACTTCCGACAACAATCGCAAGGCCCGGTATTACCGCCTTACGCCCGAAGGCCGGAAGCAATTGACCGCGCAGACCGCCCGCTGGGAGCAGGTGGTTCGCGCCATCGGCCGCATTCTGAAGCCGGCGGAGGAGTAGGCGATGAACTGGCGAAACATCCTGCGGCGCCGCCAATGGGATCGCGAGCGATCCGAAGAGATGGAATCGTACCTGGCGATCGAGACCGACGACAACATTGCCCGCGGAATGACGGAAGCAGAGGCATACCAGGCGGCCCTGCGCAAGTTGGGTAACAGCACCGCGATCCGAGAGGAGATTTACCGCATGAACACGCTCACCTTCCTGGATGCCGTGGCCCGCGATTTCCGCTACGGACTGCGCGCGCTGGCCAAGAATCCGACCTTCACGGCCGTCGCCCTGGTCACGCTGGCGATTGGAATCGGGGCCAATACGGCAGTCTTCAGCGTGCTCGATAACGTGGTGCTCGAGCCGCTACGCTATCCGCACCCCGAGGAACTGGTGGCGCTGCGGCAACTGGCGCCCGGCGCGGCGGGGTTGGCCAGCTTTTCCGAGGGCCTGCCGCTTTCGCCCTCCATGTATTTCACCTATTCCGAGCACAATCGCGCCTTTCAATCCATGGGAGTTTGGTTTCCGGATACCGCTAACGTCACCGGCATGGCCGAACCGGAACAGGTTCGCGTGGCCGCGGTAAGCGACGGCGTTTTGCAAACCCTCGCGGTACCGCCCGCACTCGGGCGCTGGCTATCGGCCGCCGACCAGATTCCCGGCGCGACCGTCCCCGGCAGTTTCTCGGGCGCTACCACCACAGTAATGCTCTGCTACGGCTATTGGCAGCGGCATTTTGGCGGCGACCGGTCGGTCATCGGCCGGAGCATCACGGTCGATTCCAGCACGCGGCAGATCGTCGGCGTGATGCCTCGCGGGTTTCGCATCGTCAACGCGGATTTCGACTTGATCGCGCCCGTGGCGTTCCGGCGCAACGGGCTGCCGCTGGCCGGCTTCGGGTTCCAGGGCATCGCCCGCCTCAAGCCGGGCATGTCTATCACGCAGGCCAACGCCGACCTCGCCCGCCTGCTGCCCGTGTGGATGGACTCCTGGTCGAACGGGCCCGGCAGCGACGGCCACTGGTACGAGAACTGGAGAATCACGCCCGCTATCCGCCCATTGAAACAGGAAGTGGTCGGGAGCGTAAGCGATGTGCTCTGGGTGGTGATGGCGACCATCGGGCTGGTGATGCTGATTGCCTGCGCCAACGTTACGAACCTCCTGCTGGTGCGGGCCGAGGTGCGGCGGCAGGAACTGGCGCTGCGGTCGGCACTCGGCGCAGGCACCGGACGCATTATAGGCGCGCTGCTGGCAGAGAGCGTGACGCTGGGGCTCGCGGGCGGGTTGCTTGGCATCGGAGTGGCGGAAGCCGGACTGAAACTGCTGGTGGCGATCGGTCCCGCGAATCTTCCGCGGCTCGGCGAAATCGCGCTTGACGCCAGATCGCTGGCCTTCACGCTGATTCTGTCGGTCCTCTCGGGGCTATTCTTCGGATTGATTCCGGCCCTGAAATATGCCGGACCGCGGATCTCGACGGCTCTGCGCAGCGCGGGACGCGGGGCGAGCTTGAGCCGCGAACGGCATCGCACGCGCAATCTGCTGGTGGTGGCGCAGGTGGCGATGGCGCTGGTTCTGTTGATCGGCGCCGGACTGATGATTCGCACGTTTCAAGCGCTACGAACGGTCCAGCCGGGGTTTACCGATCCGCAACATCTGCAAACCATCCGAATCTCGATCCCGCGGGAATTGGTTGCGGACCCGGTGCGCGCCACGCGCACTCAGAACGAGATCGCCGATAAGCTGGCGGCTATACCCGGCGTCTCGGCAGTTGGGTTTACGGTTGCAATGCCCATGTCGGGACTCCCCGCCAACTGGGACAACGTGTTCGCTGAAGACAAGCCGAATGCCGGCAGCGTGCAACCCATGCGGCTGTTCAAGTATGTTTCGCCCGGATATTTTCAGACTGCCGGCACACGTCTCGTGGCAGGGCGCGACCTGACCTGGATCGATGTCTACGGCCAACGCAACGTGGTACTCCTTTCCGCGAACCTCGCGCGCGAAATGTGGGGCTCGCCTTCCGCCGCCCTGGGCAAGCGCCTGAAGGAGGTTCCCCTTATGCCCTGGAAAGAAGTGATCGGGGTGGTGGAGGACGTCCACGAGAATGGCGTAGACAAAAAGGCGCCCGAAACGGTTTATTGGCCGACCATGATGGCCGATATTTTCGGACCGGGGCCGCTGGATGCCTGGCGGTCGGTGACGTTCGCTATTCGCAGCGGCCGCACTGGCACGGAGGGCTTTCTCAACCAGGTGCGGCAAGCTGTCTGGTCGGTGAATGCCAGCCTCCCCGTGGCCTCCACTGAGACCATGCAGCAAATCTACGATCGATCGATCGCGCGCACTTCCTTCACGCTGGTAATGCTGGCGATCGCTGGCGCGCTGGCACTCGTGCTCGGAATTGTCGGTATCTATGGCATGATCGCGTATGCCGTATCGCAGCGGCGGCGCGAAATCGGAATCCGGCTGGCGCTGGGCGCGCCGCAGGGCGAAGTGCGGCGGATGTTCATGCGCTACGCGTTGACCCTCGCGGGAATCGGCGTAGGGATCGGGCTGGCGGCGGCCGCCGGGGTCACGCGGCTGATGAGTTCGCTTCTCTTCGGCATCGCGCCCACGGATTTCCTTACTTACGCCCTGGTGCCCATGGTTCTGCTGCTCGCGGCGCTGCTCGCCAGTTACTTGCCCGCTCGCCGGGCGGCCGGGGTGGACCCGGTGGAGACGCTCAAAGCGGAATAGAGCATCGCGATACCATCTAGGCATGAAGCCTGTGCTGGTTCTACTGGCCGCCGCTGCCGTTATGCCTACTCTCCCACAGCTCGAACAAATGAACGCCCGTTTCGCCCCTGTCAAGCTGAGATACGACGAGTCTTCGCTCTCTGCCGGAGATCGAAAAGCGCTGCCGAAACTGCTCGAAGCCGCGCGCGTCCTCAACTACGTCTTCATGGACCAACTGTGGAGCGGCGCGCGCGGCCTCTATGCCAGATTGCAGGAGGATAAGACGCCGCTCGGCCAGGCTCGCGCCCGCTATTTCTGGCTGAATAAAGGTCCGTGGTCGGACCTCGACGGCCATACCGCCTTCATCCCCGGCGTGCCTGAGCGCAAACCGCTGGGCGCGAACTTCTACCCCGAAGACATGACCCGCGACGAGTTCGAAGCCTGGGTCAAGACGTTGCCGCCGGCCGACCGCCAGCAAGCCGAAGGCTTCTTCACCGTAATCCGCCGCGATGCCTCGCACAAACTCACGTTCGTCCCCTACAGCAAAGCCTACGCCGCCGATTTACAGAAGGCCGCCGGCTTACTGCGCAACGCCGCGGCCCTCACCGATAACGCGTCGCTCAAGAAGTACCTCACCCTCCGCGCCGATGCATTCCTCTCCAACGACTACTACGCCAGTGACGTCGCCTGGATGGACCTCGATTCGCCGCTCGACATCACCATCGGCCCGTACGAGACCTACAACGACGAATTGTTCGGCTACAAAGCGGGATTCGAGGCCTACATCACCGTCCGCGATGACAAGGAGACGGGCCACCTGAAGGAATTCGCCGGCCGATTGCAGGAAGTCGAGAACAATCTTCCCATCGATCCGGGCTACCGCAATCCCAAACTCGGCGCCGCTGCCCCGATTCGGGTGGTGAACGAAGTTCTGGCCGCCGGCGATGGCGCGCACGGCGTCCGCACGGCGGCCTTCAATCTACCCAACGACGAGCGCGTGGTGCAGGAAAAAGGCAGCAAACGGGTCATGCTGAAGAACATTCAGGAAGCGAAGTTCGACAGCATCCTGGTGCCCATCGCGGCCCGCGTCCTCCCGCCGAACGAAAAAGAGGATCTCAGCTTTGATTACTTCTTCATGCACATTCTGGCGCACGAACTCAGCCACGGCATCGGCCCGCACCAGATCCGCGTCGCCGGCCGCGATACCTCGCCGCGCCAGGAGTTGAAGGAGCTTTACAGCGCGATTGAAGAAGCCAAAGCCGACGTGACCGGCCTGTTCATGATGCAGTATTTCTTTGACCACGGCATGGCTCACGGCCCGGCTGCCGAACGGCAACTCTACACCACGTTCCTGGCGTCCGCGTTCCGCTCCGTCCGGTTCGGGCTCACGGAGGCGCATGGGAAAGGGATGGCAATGCAGTTCAACTACCTCGCGGATAAAGGCGCATTTGTCGCCGATTCGCAAGGCACTTTTTCCGTCGACATGGCCAAAGTCAAAGGCGCCGTCCGCGATCTCTGCCACGACCTGTTGACCATCGAAGCTCAGGGCGATTACGCCGCCGCGAAGAAAATGCTGGACACCCTTGGCGTAATCCGCCCCGGCATGCAGCGCGCCCTCGACGGCCTGAAAACGCTCGCGACCGACATCAATCCGGTCAATGAATAGTTCGCCCGGCGGCCAGCGGTTCGCGCACAGCTTCCTCGAAACCGCGCGCCATTTGCATCGCCAGCCGGTCGAAGAAGCGGCCTAAGCGCCGCTCCAACTCTTCTTCGGCGTAAAGCTCGATGCTGCTGTTGGAAATCATGTGTTCCTGGGCAACATCCAGCATCTTTTCCCGCAGCAGCGACATACCCCGGAGCGCCTCGTGAAGCGGCACTCCCTGCTCGAAACAGATCTTGCCGAGCTGCTCATACCGCCGGGACAGATCGCTGCCGTTGCCGGCGCTCAGCCAATCGCCCAAGTGCTGCAACAGATCCTGACCCAATGCCCGCAACTCACAATCCTGTATGGCTTTACCGTGACTGATCTCAGGTTCGCGACGGAGCTGGGCCGCCACGCGATCGATGATCTGATCCCCATTTAGTTCGATCAAGTGGACAAGCCTGGTAGATAGCATTTCCTCTCCCCTTACTTATATGGTAACGCCGCTGGCCGGCAGAACCATATATGGCTGTAAGCTACTGAATTAAATGGCTTTATCTGATGTTCCCCGCGGGCCGGCCTGGCCAATGCCGCAGAGTTTTGGCCGGCAGGAATTTCTGCCCGAATCGTAGGGCGGGCAATCCTGCGGGGCAGGCCTGGGCGCCCTGCAATGGCGGGGGCGGCGATTTTTGTTTGACGAACCACGGCATATTGCGAAATGATCGCCGTGTGAGCCCGCGGAGCTATTTCTGGCCCTCACTGCTGCTCGCGGCATGTATCGCGCGACTTTGGGTGATGCCGCTCCCGTCCAGTTTCTGGGCGGACGAAATGGTGACCGCTTTTGTCGTCCGCCATGGCGCTGCCGAACCCACATTGCACATCGCGCCGCGATTGGGCGCGTCGGTCTATTACGCCCTTCCGCACACTTCCGCGCGCCTCTTCGGATTTTCGGAATGGGCTTACCGGCTCCCGTCGCTCCTGGCCCTCGCATTGGCGCTCTGGATTGTCGCCCGCATCGCTACCCGCCTGCTCCACAGTGAGGCCGGTTGGTTCGCGGTCTTCTGTTGCCTGGCCTTTCCGGCCTTCGATCAGCAGGCCGCCGATGCGCGGCCGTATGCGCTCGGCACATGCGTGGTGTGCGCCGCCGTTTGGTTCCTGGTTCGCTGGCTCGAGGGCGGACGCTGGCGCGATGCGATCCTGTTCGCGCTCGCGGCGGCGCTTGTCATCCAGGTTCACCTGGTCTTCTGGCCGATGTACCTCGTCTTCGCACTCATTGCCGCCTTCCGGCGTCCGGCTTCCGTTGCTCAGACGCTGGTCGTATGCGGCGCGATCACAACATCTCTTGCCATCGCCGTGCCGCCGGCGCTAAGCCTGATTCGCGAAGCCGGGGCGCACGTCGTGATGGACCAGCCGGCGCCAAAAGATCTGCTTTCGTTCCTGCAACTCGCGCCCGTGGCCATCTTCGCCATAGCGAGTGGCGCTTTCGCGAAATTGCGCGGCTGGAAAATCGCCCGGCCCGCCTCCACGGCGCTGGTTGTGATTGCCGCCTGGTGGCTGGTGGACCCGCTCAGCTTATTCGCGTTCTCCCGTCTCACCGGCAACAGCGTTTTCGTGCCGCGTTACATGGACGTCGCGCTTCCAGGCACGGCGCTGGCGCTGGCGGCTTTCCTCGCGCTATTCCTGCCCGTCAGGATGTGGCGCCCGCTGTCGCTTGCCCTGGGAACAGGCGTACTCATCTTCATGGGGAACTGGAGCCGTCTCTGGCCCGACCATGAAAACTCCGACTGGCGTGCCGCGGCGCAAGTGCTCCGCCAATCGGCATTGCCCGTGCTCTGCCCGAGCCCGTTCGTCGAAGCGCGCCCTCCCATCTGGCGCCCCGATTACCCCATCGAGAGCTTCCTTTATTCCAACCTGCTGGTCTATCCCGTTCCCGGAAAGCTCTATCCATTCCCGTACGATTTCTCGCCGGAAGCGGAGCGCGCCGCGCGGCGGTTGTGGAGCGACACGCTCTCCCGCGGTCGAGGCTTTGCCATTTTCGGCATCGACCGGCAGGTGATGCCGTGGCGCGAATGGTTCCGCGCCCTTCCCGATACCACCGGGTGGCGCGATCGCAAACTTGGCGGGTTCGGCAACGTCTCGGTAGTGGTGTTCGAACCTCCTACTTCGCCGCTACCCAGCCATGAATCCGCAGCCAGTCCGCCAACCGCGCCGGCCACGACGAAAGCACCGGATCGTTAACCGCCAGGCCCACGCCGTGCGGCCCACGCTCATAAATGTGCATTTCCGCCGGCACCCCAGCCTTGCGTAGCGCCGAATAGAACATGATGCTGTTCTCCACCGGCACAGTGGCATCGGTGGTGGTATGGAACAGGAATGTGGGAGGCGTGTCCCTGGTCACCTGCAATTCGTTCGAGAGCAGTTCCACCAATTTGGGGTCGGGATTGTCGCCGAGCAGTTTCTGCTTCGATCCCTGGTGCACGAACGCGGTGAACGAGATCACCGGGTAGCACAGCACCATGAAGTCGGGCCGGCTGCCGGCGCGGTCGATCGGGTCGGGGGCATCCGGGTTGCCGCTGTCGAAATGGGTTCCGGCGGTCGAGGCCAGATGTCCGCCGGCGGAGAATCCCATGATGCCGATGCGGTCGGGTTGCACGCCGTATTCCGCGGCGTGGGTCCGCACCGTGCGGATGGCCCGCTGCGCATCGCCCAATTCGATGGGATGGTGATAGCGCGGGCCCAGGCGGTACTTCAGCACAAACGCGGAAACGCCCAGGGTGTTGAGCCATTTGGCCACGGCATATCCTTCCTTATCGATGGCCAGATTCTGATACCCTCCACCGGGACAAACCACGACCGCCGTCCCGGAGCCGGTGCCGTTCGGTACGACAAATGGCGTCAGCGAAGGCTGATCGGCCGGACCGGTTCCGAGCGCGCCCGGCGCTCCCGAAGGCCAAAGCAATTGGGCTTGCGGCTGCTGGGCGCAAAGAGCGCCCGCGAGCAACGTGGAGGCCAATAAAATCCGCGAGAGGATCATGGTCTTAGCTTACCCCGCTATACTGGGCTCACGGAGGGAAACATGAAGCGCTGCCATCATCTGGACCAGAGCCCGCGCGCGGAACCGCGCGCCAAAGGCTGCGAAGAGTGTCTCAAATCGGGTGACACGTGGGTTCACCTGCGCGTGTGTCTCGAATGCGGCCATGTGGGCTGCTGCGATTCCTCCAGGAACAAGCACGCCACGAAGCATTTTCATGCCACCAAACACCCGGTGATGCAATCCATCGAACCCGGAGAGGATTGGATCTGGTGCTATGTGGACAACCTGATGATCGAGTAACTGCGTCAGCTTTTCCGCGCGTAGTATCCCTGGCGCGCGTAAACATTCAGATCCTTGTGACCCTTGACGCGGATTTGCACGCGGTGGAACCTGCCATCGTTCACCAGGGGCTCCGGGCGGTAGGTGATATTGTACTGGTGGCGCACTTCCTCGGCGATGGTTTGGAACGATTGCGCCAGGTCCTCCAGCTTGAACGGAAAATACGATTTTCCGCCCGTCTCCGAGGTGAAATATTTCAGCACCTTGTCGCCTTCGGTATCGCCCGAGCTCAGATTGTTGGTCGAAATCGCGTAAATGAAGGCGTCGGCCTGCTGCGCGGCATAGAGGGCATCGTCCCTCGTGGCGTGGCTTTGATTGTCCTCGCCGTCGCTGACAATCACGATCAGCCGGCGGAATTGATAGCTCGGCTGCTCCTGCCCGAGCCGGTCGGAAGCGAACTTCAGCGCATCGTAGAACGCCGTTCCGCCGCCGGGACGCAGATCCTGGATGGCGCTGCCAAGCTTGTCGGTGTTCGACGTCAGGTCGCAGGCTGTTTGCACGTTGGTATCGAAGCTGACCACCATGGCCTTGTCCTGCGTCGTGCGTAGAATCTGATCCAGGAAGGAAGTAGCGGCTTCTTGTTCAAACTTGAAGCGTTCGCGAATGCTGTTGCTGGTATCGATGAGGACGGCGACGCGCAGCGGCAGCGTCGGCTCGGCGGTGAATTCCGCGATCTCCTGCGGTTTTCCGTTCTCGAACACTTCGAAATCGTCTTTATCGAAGCCGGTGACGAACCGGCCCTTGTGATCCGTCACGGAAAACGCCATGCTCACGCGAGTCACTTCCACCGAAATGTGCGTGGTTTCGTCCTGCGCCGCGGGCGCCGCCGGCTGGGGCGGAGTTTGCTGCCCGGCGGCCACAAACGCGAGCAACCAGGGACTCACGCCCACGCGAACAAGCCAGGATTGCATATATTGCCGATTATAACGCCCGATGGTGGGGGACCAATTTACGCAGCGTCTCTGACCTCAAGCGCGAGTTGGCTGCCGAGCGCGGCGAAGTCAGCTTCCAGCTGGTCGTGCCGGGTGTGGTTGCGGAAGTCGAAGAGACGGTCCGCGTTGGATTTGGGGATGCCGAGTCGCTGCCCGAGCGCCGTCTTGGTCAGCGGGGATTGCTGAAATGCCATATAGAGTTCCGTTTTTGCGCTGGCGAGTGCAGTCAGCTCGATCATGCAGTATTTTCGACCCTTGGGATGGCTGGCAGCCGCGCCTGGCTCGCCATGCCGGATTAAGTGGGAAAGGATGGGCAAGAGGGCATCGCGCGCCATCTCTCGCGCGTCTTGCTCATCGTCCCCTTGCGAAAGACCCCAATCAAAGTCGGGAAAGATGATGACGAAGCCACCTTCCTCCGCGGCTCATTAGCCGTCAATTCCACATGGTGATCAAATTTTGATAATCGCGTCAAACTATCTAATCCCCGCCATCCACTCCTCCAGTTCGCGAGGCAAAGGCGACACCACCGTTGCCTCCTCGCCCGTGGAAGGCAATCGGAAGCGAATCCGGTGCGCGTGCAGAAAGTACCGCCCCAAAGCCGGCATGCCCTCCACTCGCGCCGGCGCGCCGTACAAGGTATCGCCCACCACGGGGTGTCCCATCCCCGATAAATGCACGCGAATCTGGTGCGTGCGTCCCGTCCCGATGCGCACTTCGAGCAGCGTGAACTTCTCAAACCGCTTCACCACGCGATATTCCGACCATGCCGCCCGTCCTTCGCCCAACCGCGCCGTCATCCGCGTGCGGTGCGCCGGATCGCGCGCGATCGGCCGCTCGATACGGCCCGTCTCCGCTTTCACGCGGTTGTGCACCAACGCAATATAAGTCTTCTCCACCTGCCGCCCCGCGAATTGCTCCGCGAGCGCATGGTGCGCGGCATCGTTCTTCGCCACCAGCAGCACGCCGCTGGTAAACCGATCCAGCCGGTGCACGATTCCCGGACGGAGCCCGCCGCCCACTCCCGAAAGCGAGCTGAATCGATGGAGCAACGCGTTCACCAGCGTCCCCGAATGGATGCCCGCGCCGGCGTGCACCACCATACCGGCGGCCTTATCGATCGCCACCACATCGGAATCTTCGTACAGAACGCGCAGCGGGATGTCCTCGGCGGAGGCGTGAAGCGGCGCCGCCTCGGCGGGTTCGACCACAATCGATTCACCCGCCCGCACGGCGCGCGACGGACGCCCGGCATTTTCGTTCACGCGCACCCGGCCATCGCGGATCCACTGCTGGATGCGGGCGCGGCTGAACTCTGCCAGCCGTTCGTGAATCAATTGATCGAGGCGTTTGCCGGCGTCCTCCGGCTCTACGCGCAGGCGAATGGATCCGGGCAAGCGGCTCTACTCAAGCCTCGGGGCCATCGCTGTGCTGAGCCGCGGGCTCGGCCTCCGGTGCGACTTCCGGGGCAGTTTCCGCTTCCATCCCCGATTCGTCCGCCGAGATTTCCCCTTGCGTCCTCCTCCGGTCCCAGAACTGGATCCGGCAGTAGCGGCAGTGGAACAGCTTTCCGCCCGCCATCTTCTCGAGCATGTTCAGCAGGCCCGTCTGCATGGGATCGATACGATCGGGTTCCTTGAGGCGGGTGATGCGGAACGTTCCGCATTTGGGACAGCGCGCCGCTTTCCCGCGATGCAGTTGGTGGGCACGCGGAAGATTGTCCTCGGAGTGGCAGTGTTTGCAGGAATAGATGGCCAGATAGTTGACCCGCTCCAGCAAAGTCCGATGGACGCGCCGCATGCGATTTCCGCAGTTGGGACACTTTCGCATCAAGTCTAGTTTATGCTCGGTTTGCACATCCCGACAAGCCGCGGCACAATAAAGAGACACCTTTCCATCTGTTAAGTTACCCCGATATGCTGGAACGGATTACCGTGCATGGCGCGCGCCAGCACAATCTCAAGAACATCGACGTCGAGATCCCTCGCAATTCCCTCACGGTGATCACCGGACTGAGCGGATCGGGCAAGTCATCCCTTGCATTTGACACGATTTATGCCGAGGGGCAGCGCCGCTACGTGGAGACGCTTTCGACCTACGCGCGCCAGTTTCTGGACCAGATGGAGCGGCCCGACGTCGACTCCATCGACGGCCTCAGTCCGGCTATTTCCATCGAACAAAAAACCACCAGCCGCAGCCCCCGCTCGACTGTGGGAACCATCACAGAGATCTACGATTACCTGCGGCTTTTGTACTCCTCCATCGGTATTCCGCACTGCCCGATCTGCGGCAACGAGATTTCCCGCCAGACCACCGAGCAAATTCTCCAACACGTCCTGGCGCTCAAACCCGAAGATCGCATTATGGTGATGGCGCCGGTCGTTCGCGGCCGCAAAGGCGAGTACAAGAAGGACCTGGAAAAACTTCTGCGCCAGGGGTTCGAGCGCGCCCGCATCGATGGCGTCCTTCGCTCGCTCAATGAAGAGATTCAGCTCGATAAGCGCAAGAACCATACGATCGAAGTCGTGGTCGACCGCCTGCTGGTGAAGCCCGGCATCGAAAAGCGCCTGGAAGCTTCCATCGATACCGCTACGCGCCTCGCCAACGGGCTGGTGCTGATCGCCGTGGTCAACGGCGAGGAGCGGCTGTATTCGCAGAAACTCGCCTGCACCGAGTGCGGCGCGAGTATCCCGCAACTGGAACCGCGATCGTTCTCCTTCAACAGCCCGTACGGCGCCTGCGAAGAGTGCCACGGGCTCGGCAGCACGTGGAATTTCGACCCGGCGAAGGTAATTGTCGACGCCTCCAAGCCGCTGCTCGACGGCGGTCTCGGCCCCGGCGCGGGTTCGTGGGGCATGCAGCAGCGCCTCGAGGACTTCGCCAAAAAAGCGCGCATTAATCTCAAGAAACCATTCGAGGAACTGCCGCGCAAAACCCGCGATCTGCTGCTCGATGGCGGCAACGGATTTCCCGGTATTCTCGCGATCCTCGACGAGGTGTATCGCGAGTCATCCGAAGGTTATCGCGAGTGGCTCACGGATTACATGTCGCCGCGCCTGTGCCCGGCGTGCAAAGGTACGCGCTTGCGGCCATCGAGCCTGGCGGTACGCGTGAAGAATTTTTCCGTCGCCGAGTTCACTTCCATGCCGGTTTCGCGTGCGTTGGTGACGGTGCGCAACTGGACGCTGAGCGATCGCGAAGAGCAGATCGCCGGCCGCGTGCTGGACGAAGTCCGCCGCCGGCTGGAGTTTTTGTCCGCTGTCGGCCTCGATTATTTGAGCCTCGACCGCTCGGCCGCCACGCTCTCTGGAGGCGAAGCGCAGCGCATCCGCCTCGCGACCCAGATCGGCTCGAAACTGCGCGGCGTTCTCTATGTTCTCGACGAGCCCTCCATCGGCCTGCATCCGCGGGACAACGAGCGCCTCCTCGAGACTCTCGCGCAACTGCGCGACATGGGCAATACCGTCCTGGTAGTGGAGCACGATGCCGAGACCATCGAGCGCGCCGACTACGTGATCGATCTCGGCCCCGGCGCCGGCCGGCTCGGGGGAGCCTTGGTGGCCTCCGGCGTTCCCGACGACATTCGCCACAATCCGGCTTCGCTCACGGGCCGCTACTTGAACGCCGACCTCACCATCCCGGTTCCCGCGGAGCGCCGTCCGGCCAGCGGAAAGAAGCTGACCATTCGCGGCGCCACCGAGCACAACCTCAAAGACGTCGACGTCGAGATTCCGCTCGGCCTCTTTACCGTAGTGACCGGAGTTTCCGGTAGCGGCAAATCGACGCTGGTGAACGAGATTCTCTACCGCAGCCTGGCCAGGGAAATTTACGGCTCGCATGAAGAACCGGGCGCGCACCGGGCCATCGAGGGCATCGATCTCATCGACAAGGTGATTCGCATCGACCAGGACCCCATCGGCCGAACGCCGCGCTCCAACCCCGCCACCTATACCGGCCTCTTCACGCTGATTCGCGATCTTTACGCCATGCTGCCGGAATCGCGCGAGCGGGGCTACAAGCCGGGACGTTTCAGCTTCAACGTCAAGGGCGGGCGCTGCGAAGCCTGCCAGGGCGATGGCTTGAAGCGCATCGAAATGAATTTCCTGCCCGACGTGTATGTCACCTGCGACGTGTGCCGGGGCCGCCGCTACAATCGCGAAACCCTGCAAGTGAAATTCAAGGGACTGTCGATCGCCGACATGCTCGATAGCACGGTGGAAGAGGCTCTGCCGCTGATGGAGAATTTCCCGCAGATTCGCGGCAAGCTGCAAACGCTGCTGGATGTCGGCCTGGGGTACGTGCATTTAGGACAATCGTCCACCACGCTTTCCGGCGGCGAGGCGCAGCGTATCAAGCTCGCCAAGGAACTCAGCAAACGCCAGACCGGCCGCACGTTTTACCTGCTCGACGAACCCACCACCGGCCTTCACTTCGACGACGTCCGCAAATTGCTCGACGTGCTCCAGCGCCTCGTCGTGCTGGGGAATACCGTAGTGGTGATCGAGCACAACCTGGATGTAATCAAGACGGCCGATTGGATCATCGACCTCGGTCCCGACGGCGGGGAGTACGGCGGCAAGATCGTGGCCGCCGGAACTCCCGAGCAGATTTGCCGGTCGAAGAAAAGCTATACCGCCGAAGCGCTGCGCAAAGTGCTCGGCAACGGAGCGGCTGCGGCATGAGCATCTATTCGAAGGAGCCTCTCGATTTATCGGGCCTGCGCACCGTTGGTCTCGAGGAGCGTGGCGGCAAGGTGAAGGTCGCCGATTTCGCGGCCGTCTACAAAAAAGGTTCGGGCCTCGCCGGCTGGCTGGATTCGCTGCCGCACATTCTGGCGGGCGACTCGTTCCGCGCCGTGGTTGATGCCATCGTGGCGGCGCGCGCTGCCAAGCGGGCCATTATTTGGGGGCTCGGCGGCCACGTTATCAAATGCGGTCTCGCGCCCGTGCTCGTGGAAATGATGCAACGCGGATTCGCCACGGCATTCGCCATGAACGGATCGGCCTCCATCCACGATTTTGAAATCGCGCTCGCCGGCCACACCAGCGAAGATGTCGAAGCTGTGCTCCCCGACGGCCGTTTCGGCGCCGCCGAAGAAACCGGCTCCTTCATGAACCAGGCCATCACCGAGGGCGCATCCCGCGAAATCGGCATGGGCGAGGCACTGGGAGCGTGGTTGAACCAGCGATCTCATACCAACTGCCTGCTGGCGCAGGCCTATCTTCACCAGACGCCGCTGACGGTGCACGTGGCCATCGGCACCGATACGCCGCACACCCATCCGGCGGCCGACGCCGCCGCGATCGGCGCCACCACGCATCGCGATTTCCGCCTGTTTGCATCCTGCGCGACCGGTTTACACGATGGCGGCGTCTATCTGAATGTGGGATCGGCGGTGGTGATGCCGGAAGTGTTTCTGAAAGCTGTTTCCGCCATTCGCAATCTAGGCCATCCGCTGGCGAACTTCACCACCGTGAATTGCGATTTCCTCCAGCACTACCGCCCGCGCGTGAACGTGGTCGAGAGGCCACACGCCGGCGGCGCCGGCGGACGAGGATATGCCCTTACCGGACACCACGAGCTGATGATTCCGCTACTCGCCGCCGTCCTGGTCGAGAAAGACTCATGAGCGAGGAACAGCCAATCTTCCTCGCTGCGGCTCCGCCGCCGAAGCGCGAGCCATTCTGGGGATACGGCGACGTCATCCTGATCGCCGGGCTGGCGCTGCCGTGCATGTTCCTGGGCGTGGGTGTGATTTGGCTGTTGAAGACGCTGTTGCATCTCCACATGCGCGCGGGCGTAGCGGCGGTTTCCGAGATGCTCATCGGGTACGCGCTGCTGTTCGGCATTCTGATGCTGATTTTCCGCATTCAGTATGACCGGCCGTTCTGGCGTTCGCTGGGCTGGACCTGGTCTGGCGTTCCAATCATGGAATGCGTGCTCTTTGGTTTCGGCACCACCATCGGGGTGGGAATCGTGGCATGGCTGATCCACTCGCCACCCTCCTCCGGCCCGCTGATGGACATGATGAAAGATCGTTCCACGCTGATCCTGCTGGCGATTTTCGGCACCACTGTGGCTCCCCTGGCGGAGGAACTGGCGTTTCGAGGCTTCCTTCAGCCGCTGCTGGTGCGCAATCTCGGGGCAATAGCGGGAGTGGCGTTGGCCGCCGCTCTTTTCGGCGGCTTGCACTTCAGCGAATACGGCGATTCCTGGCGTTCGGCGCTGCTGGTAGCTCTGGCCGGCGCGGCGTTCGGGACGGTGCGTCAATGGACGGGCTCGACTGCCGCAGCCGCAGTCATGCACGCTTCCTTCAACGGGCTGCAATTCGTGGCGCTCCTCACCGCGAGCAAAACCGGATTGCACTGAAGCGCGAGGGCCAAGTAGGGCAGCCAATAGGCTGCCGGATTGCCCGGCCTACGATTTGCGCAGAAATCCCCGCCGTCCAAAACTATGCGGCATTGGCCAATCGTGGCTCCAGCCGCCTCTCGGGCTGGAAAGCCGGCTATGTCCCTTGACCGCCCACAATGCTCAGTTTTACTCTGCTTACCTGTGCGGCTCGGAATCCGCCGGCGCCGATTTCTCCCCGGCGTTCATGGCGCGCTCGATCCGGGCAACGTAATTGATGGTTTCCCGGTAGGGAGGAACCGAGTGGTATTTGTCCACCGCACCTGGCCCGGCATTATATGCCGCCAGCGCATGCCAAAGCGCCCCGTCGTACCTGGTCAGCAGATCGCGCAGATACCGAACCCCGGCGTCGACATTCTGCGCCGGATCGTAGGGATCGGCCCCCAAAAGCTGCGCCGTCTCCGGCATTAGTTGCATCAGCCCGATGGCGCCTTTGGGCGACAGCGCGTTCATCTGGAATCCTGACTCGGCTGCCATCACGTCGCGCACCAGTTCACGGGGCAACCCGTATTTGTCGGCGGCAGCGTCGGCCAGATCGGAGGGATTTACCACGGGGATGGGAGCAGACTCCTTGACAGCGGGCGCCGGTCGGGGTGGAGCGACCGGCGGATCTTCGGCTTCGAAACGGCTCACCAAGGCTGCTGGCATTTCGATGTAACCAGTTTCGTTATATAGCTTTACGGTGGCTCCTTCGACTTCGTGGCGGTCGACATGCATGCGCGCCCCGTTGGCCAACAAGGCATACTCGCCCGCCGAAGCGGCTCCGGCGGTCAGGAGCAGGAGTGCCAAAAATCGCATTCGAATCTACTATTGTGACGCATTTGGGCCGGGAAGCGTGGACCAAAGCTTTTCCCACTGCCAGAGCCCCCAAGCCGCCGGACCGGGCAGGGGATAACCGAGCTGGTGCGCCAGCAGGCAAGCCTGTCCGCGATGGTGAGCTTCGTGCGAGATCATATACGCTACCATGGCGGCGCCGGCTGCCCAAGGCTTCGCCAAGGCATCGCGCCGGAACTCGGGAATGCGGCCACCGGGTTCGGCCAGAGCTTCCGTAAGCATGTCGCAACAGCGCGCGCCGCTCTCGGCCAGCGCGGCCCGCGCCTGCTCTTGCGTCAGGCGGCTGCGCTCGAGCTGGGCCGGGAGCGTCAGATGCGGGGCAGAAAGCCTGAGCCACTTGCGGCGGATGTTATGGACGTGCGAGAACATCGCGGCGATGGTGCGCGTCCGTATCCCGGGAAGTTGCCGGCGCCACGCCCGTGGATCGAGGTGCTCGAGCAGGAGCTGGTTCATCCGCTCGTTCACGGCGAAGCTTTCCACCAGCGCCGGAACGAGCTCGGAGGCATGTTTCTTCACTGGAACAGTTGCGGCGTGAACTCGATCAGGTAATTCCGCCAGTTGAACCAGCTATGCGCGCCCGGGCTCTCGAGGAACACCGGGGAGAAGCCGTGCTTCTTGAGGATTTCCACCGTGGCTTTGGTCGCGGCGATCAAGCCGTCGTCTTTGCCGGTGCTCAGCCAGATGAGTTTCGTGCCCTTCTTCAAGCTGGCGTTATCGAGGTCCGCCGCGTGAGTGGCTTCCCAATCGGGACGCGGAGGTGGAGGCGCGGCCGGCGCGGCGGCATTCTCCCCGCGCCCTCGTCCGCGCCCGCCTCCCAGCACGGCGCCGGAGCTGAACACTCCGATATCGGAAAACATCGCCAGGTGCGTGAAGGCGATATCGAGCGTCTGCGCGCCTCCCATCGAGAGCCCGGCGATGGCACGATGCTGCCGGTCGTTGATGGTGCGGTAGTGCTTCTCCACGTAGGGCAGCATGTCGGTGATGAACTCGTTCGTAAAAGGATTCACCGTTGGCGTGGGGCCGCTGGGCGGCGCCCCGAACGGGATGCCAGGCTGATGTCCCGCCGGCATCACCACGATCATCGGCTTCATTTTCCTCTCGGCCAGCAGGTTGTCGAAAATGAATCCGGCACGCCCCACCGAGGTCCACGCGTCGTCCGTGTCGCCGGCGCCGTGCAGGAGGTAGAAGACCGGAAATTTCGCGTTGCCCATTTCATATCCCGGGGGCGTATAGATGTGCATGCGCCGGAACGTCTTGAGCACCGTGGAGTAGTAAGTGATCTCGGCCACCGCGCCATGCGGCACCTCATTGGTATCCGAAAGCGAAGCGCCGGAAACCGTGAACAGGCTCCAGTCGTTGGTGAGCGACTCAGCCGTGCGGGTATTTACGGGATCGAGCGTGCGCACGCCATCCACTTGGAACACATAGCGGTAAGCGCCGGGAGGTATCGGACCGATCGTGGCTTCCCAGATACCCGAGTCGTTCTTGGTAAACTCAGGCCAGCCCTGCGGGTGAGGCTGGGGCGGCATCTCGGTAGCGATCTTGGTTCCGGCGATCTCGCCGGCGCCGCCACCCGTGAATAACACCGTGATGTCGCTGGCATTCAATGTCACTTTCTCGGCTTTCGGAGCGAGAATCCGGAATGTCACGCGCCCATCGGGCGTCACTTCCGGAGACACCACTGCCGGACCACGGCCGCGGCCTCCCATCGGCGGTTGCGCCGGTTGCGCGAAAGCTAATAGTCCCGCCGCAAACGTGGCTGCGATCGTACGCACCATCCTGGATGCCCTCCGGGGCTGAGTATAACACCCGTCCGTCTGGTAGGATGAAGCCGGAATCATGCTTCTCTCCACAGTGGCCGCGACCATCCGCAGCCACCAGATGTTCGGCCGGGGCCAGCGTGTCGGAGTCGCGGTTTCGGGAGGCGCCGATTCGGTCTGCCTTTTGCACGTCCTGCTGGAGCTAGCGCCCGAATGGGACCTGCGGCTGGCCGTCCTTCATCTGAATCACGGTCTGCGCGGCGAAGAATCGTGCCAGGACGAACGGTTCGTGCGCGACCTTGCCGGTCGCCTCGGTGTGCCGGTCATCGTGCGGTCGGTGAATGTCGCGGCGTCCCGCGATAATTTGGAGCAGGCAGGCCGCCGCGCACGCCTGGCATTTTTCCACGAACAGATCGCCGCCGGGGACGTCGCTCGCGTCGCCACCGGCCACACCTTGAACGATCAG
The DNA here is from genome assembly GCA_035509055.1 of Bryobacteraceae bacterium. GTDB lineage: Bacteria > Acidobacteriota > Terriglobia > Bryobacterales > Bryobacteraceae > PALSA-129. Next base: position 94,316 of record DATJMA010000030.1, read on the forward strand.
GCAGAGACTACGCTCTTCCGATTCCTGCGCGGCGCGGGCGGCGCCGGATTGGCCGGTATCCGCGTGGCGACTTCCGAGGGGCTGGTGCGGCCCTTGCTCGAAGTCACGCGCGCCGAGGTGGAAGAGTACCTGCGCGAGCGCGGAATCGCCTGGCGGGAAGATTCCTCCAACGCCGATCGGCGATTCGCGCGCAATCGCATCCGCCACCAGTTGCTGCCCCAACTGGCCGCCGAATGGAACCCCGCCATCGTCGAAACCCTCGGCCGCGCGGCAGACTGGGCTGCGGCGGAAGAACAGTACTGGGAGGAAGAGATCGGGCGCCTGGCGGCACAATTCCGGTTGGAAGGCGACGGCTCGGTACTGGTTCGGACAGAGGTCTTGCGGCAATTGCCGCTGGCGGCTGCGCGCCGGCTGGTGCGCCACGCGCTCGAAACAGCCAAGGGCGACCTGCTCGGCATAGGCTTTGAGCATATCGCTGAAATTCTTAGAATAGCCCTGTCCGAATTGGGCCACGGACGGGTGCAGGTGCCCGGTGCCGAGGTCGAACGCTCGCTCGATTGGGTTCGTTTCGTCAATTCTCTGAGGGCGCGAAGGCCATTTAACAACTATCAGTTACAAGTCACCGTGCCGGATGTGGTGCCGATTCCTGGTACCGCTAGGGCGATCGCCCTGGAACTGTTCGAAAAGACGGAAACAATTCCCCTCGGGGAATCCGTATATAATAGTGAGACGGGTTGGGTAGACTGGCGCGTGGTGTCCGGTTCGCTGGAGATCCGGAACTGGCGGCCGGGGGACCAGTATCAGCCTGCGGGCAGCGCCGGTGAGGAAAGGATCAAAACTCTCTTCCAGAAAGCGCGAATTCCCCGATGGGAGCGCCGTCATTGGCCGGTTATGACGAATGGGTCTGCGATTGTGTGGGCCGCAGGGTTCGGCGTGGCAGCGCCTTTTGCCGCGAATCCCGCCTCTACCAGGCTGCTGCGGATTCGGGAGACGGAGGCGGCGGCGGAATTCGGAATCGGTGATAGTTCGTCCGGCGTCTAAGAGGAAGTAGGGCCCTGGAGGTTTCGTGAATTCAAATATTAAACATTTAATGCTTTGGGTAGTACTGATTGCCGTGGCGGGCATGCTGATTTTCGTTGTGAGGAACGGCCAGGGACCCCGGGAGCGGGAAATGATCTTTTCCGACTTCATGAACGAGGTAAGCGCCAAGCATGTAGCGGAAGCGACCATCGCCGCCAACGACGTTCACGGCAAGCTAACCAGTGGCGAAGCCTTCCATGTGATCGTGCCGTTGAACTATCCGGATATCTATAACAAGCTGGAAGCCTCGGGTGCCAAAACCTCCATCAAAGACACCTCTTCGGGCACCTGGCTTTCGATCCTGCTGCAGGCATCTCCCTTCATCGTGCTGGCAGCGTTCTGGATCTTCATGGTCCGGCAAATGCAGAGCGGTGGGAATAAGGCGCTTAGCTTTGGAAAGAGCCGGGCGCGCCTGCACTCCACACAGCAGAAGAAAGTTACCTTCAAAGACGTAGCCGGCGTAGAAGAGGCGAAAGAAGAGCTTCAGGAAATCATTGAATTCCTGCGCGAACCGCAGAAATTCCAGAAATTGGGCGGACGAATCCCCAAAGGCGTGCTTTTGATCGGACCTCCCGGAACCGGCAAGACTCTTTTGGCCCGCGCCATCGCCGGCGAGGCCAGTGTGCCGTTCTTCTCGATTTCGGGGTCGGACTTTGTGGAAATGTTCGTCGGCGTGGGCGCAAGCCGGGTCCGCGACCTGTTCGAGCAAGGCAAGAAGAACGCGCCATGCATCATTTTCATCGATGAAATCGACGCCGTCGGCCGCCATCGCGGCGCTGGCTTGGGTGGAGGTCACGATGAGCGCGAACAGACTTTGAACCAGTTGCTGGTCGAAATGGATGGCTTCGAATCGAACGAGGGCGTGATCCTCGTTGCTGCCACCAACCGCCCCGACGTGCTCGATCCGGCGCTGCTCCGGCCGGGCCGTTTCGATCGCCGCGTGGTGGTGGGCCGTCCCGACGTTTCCGGCCGCGAAGCGATTCTGCGCGTCCACACCAAGAAGATTCCGCTGGGCGATAACGTCAACCTTTCCGTTCTGGCTCGTGGGACACCGGGGCTTGCCGGCGCCGACCTGGCCAACCTGGTGAACGAGGCCGCGCTGAATGCCGCGCGTCAGAACCGCAAGGTCGTGATGATGCTCGATTTCGAGCTCGCCAAGGACAAGATCCTGATGGGCGCGGAGCGCAAGTCGATGGTGATGAGCGACGCCGAGAAGAAGAACACGGCGTACCACGAGGCTGGACACGCACTAGTAGCTGCGGTGCTTCCGAATGCCGATCCGCTGCACAAGGTGACCATCATCCCGCGCGGAATGGCGCTGGGCGTGACCATGCAGTTGCCTATCGACGACAAGCATTCCTACGATCGCGATTACCTGCTGGCGCAGCTCGCCATCCTGATGGCCGGCCGCATCGCCGAAGAGAAATACATGCACCACATGACCACGGGCGCCGGCAACGACATCGAGCGCGCTACCGATATGGCCCGCAAGATGGTCTGCGAGTGGGGTATGAGCGAACTTGGGCCGCTGAGTTTCGGGAAAAAGGAAGAACAAATCTTCCTCGGCCGCGAGATTGCGCAGCATCGCGATTACAGCGAAGAGACCGCCATCCGCATCGATGAACAGGTGAAGAAATTCGTGCAGGGCGGCTACGACACCGCCGCCGGAATCATCGAGAAGAATTCCGACGCGCTGGTGAAGATTGCCGAAACGCTGCTGGAGCGCGAAATCCTCGATGGTTCGGAAGTGCTGGCGCTGATCAAGGGAGAGCAACTGCCGCCGCGCTCGGATGGCGGCAAGGATGCCGAGGATCACACGCAGCAGGTGATCCGTCCGGAAGGCGGGCGGCGTGTTCCCGGCCTCTCGGAAGGAGAGCGGCCGCAGCCGGCGTGATCCCGCGTTTTGCGGTCTACCTGTTCGATATCGACGGGACCCTGCTGGATTCCGCGCGCGATATCTGCGGGGCAGTCCAGGAAGTGATCGTAGCTAACGGTTCCCGCGAGCGGGAATTTGCGTATCTCAAAAGCTTCGTGGGGCTGCACCTCATCGACCTGTTTCAGGACGTTTTCCCGCAATTCGATGCCGCGCAGATCGACGCGCTCATCAAGCAATATCGCGCCAATTACCTGGGCCGCTGCCATCGCGAAACCAGGCTGTTTCCGGGCGCCAAAGAGGCGCTAGCCGCCCTTGGCGGGCGCAAATCCACGGCAACTACCAAAGGCACTCCGACCACCCGGGCAGTGCTCACGCAGTTCGGACTCATCGAGTACTTCGATCACGTGCAAGGTACCGACGGCATCCCTTACAAACCGGCTCCGGACGTCATTCACGCCGCCATGACAGCCCTCGGCGCGCAGCCGCAGGATTGCCTGATGGTGGGCGATTCTACCGCCGACATGGCAGCGGGCAAAGCTGCCGGGGTGAAGACCTGCGCGGTACGCTATGGATACGGGAACCAGCGGCAGATGGCGCTGCTCGAACCCGACTACTGGGTAGACGACCTGCGCGCGCTGGTGTAGCAATGATCGCGGCACGAAAACCGGAAATCATGAGCCCGGCGGGCTATTGGCCGCAGCTTCGCACGGCCATCGAGGCCGGCGCCGATGCGGTCTATTTCGGCCTGAAGCACTTTACCGCGCGCGCCAAGGTGGGGTTCGATCTCGCCGAACTGCCGGACGTCTTCACCACGCTACATCGCCGCGGCGTGAAGGGGTTCGTCACCTTCAACACCCTGGTATTCGAGCACGAATTCGCGGAAGCGGCGCGCGTGCTGGCGGCCATCGCCGATGCCGGCGCGGATGCCGTCATCGTACAGGATGTCGGAATTTTGAAGCTGGTGCGGGAGATCGCCCCCTGGCTCGAAATCCATGCCAGCACCCAAATGAGCGTGACCAATGCCGATGGGGTCCGGTTGGCGCAGAGTCTGGGCGCGAGCCGCGTGACTCTGGCGCGCGAACTGTCGCTCGACCAGGTACGCGCGATTCGCGCCGCGACCGATTGCGAGCTGGAGATTTTCGTTCACGGCGCGCTCTGCGTGGCCTTTTCCGGGCAATGCTTCTCGTCGGAAGCTTGGGGTGGGCGAAGCGCCAATCGCGGGCAGTGCGCGCAGGCCTGCCGCCTGCCGTACCAGATGGTCGTGGACGGCGAAACGAAACCCCTCGGCGATGCGCGCTACCTGCTGTCACCCGGCGATCTGTATGCGCTCGAGCAGATTCCGGAAATCGTGCGGATCGGGATCGCCGCGATCAAGATCGAAGGGCGATACAAAGATTCCGACTACGTCGCACTTACCACACGCGCTTACCGGCAGGCGGTGGACGACGCATGGGCGGGTCGCACAGTGCAGGCGGACCGGCAGACGCTGGAGCAGGTCTACTCCCGCGGGCTGGGTCCGCACTTTCTGCTAGGGACGAATCATCAGGCGGTGGTGGCAGGGCGCGCGCCGCGGCATCGCGGCGTGTGGATGGGGAAGGTAGCGAGGATCACCGAAAACGGCGTGGTTTTGGACCGGCCATCTCCGGTCAAGCCCGGCGATGGCGTGGTGTTCGACGCGGCGGACTGGCGCAGTCCGGAAGAGGCGGAAGAAGGCGGACGCGTCTTCGAGGTGCGCAACGGGGAACTGCGATTCGGCAACGCCGCGATCGACTGGAAGCGCGTTCGCCGGGGCGATTTGGTATGGCGCACGCACGATCCGGATTTGGATAAACTCGTCCGGCCGTACATGGAGGCTGTATCGCCCATTCGCAAGCAGACGGTCGCGGTAAAAGTGACGGCGCACGAAGGCGCTCCGCTGGCGACGGAGTGGATGGTGGGGCACGCGACGGCGCGGGTTGAGTCGGACGCCCCGCTGGGAGCGGCATCGCACCGCGCCGTCGACGAGCAGTATTTGCGCGAGCAGTTGGGGCGGTTGGGGAATACGCCGTACGAGTTGGGACGAATGGAGCTCGATGTTGCGGGACGGCCTTTCGCGCCGAGTTCGCTGCTCAATCGCATGCGGCGGGAGGCGGTGGAGAAGTTGCAGGAGATGCAGGGGGAAGGACAGCACCGCCCCCTGGCTCGCCAAAGTGCGAGTGCGGCCGCGGCTCACTCAGGAGCGTCTCGCGAACTATCGCCAAAACTACCAATAAAACTTCATCTTCTGGTTCGCACTCCCGGGCAACTGGAAGCCGCGATCGAGGTAAGGCCCGCAGGCATCACGCTCGATTATCTCGATCTCTACGGACTGAAGCCTTCGCTCGAACGGGTCCGGCAGGCCGGAATTCAAGCACGCGTGGCCAGCCCCAGGGTGATGAAGCCGGGCGAGGAGCGCATTCTCGATTTCCTGTTGAGCTGCGATTGCCCGATCCTGGTGCGCTCTGCCGGGCTCTTGCATGCTTTGCGGGACCGCTCGCATTACGATCTCGCCGGCGATTTCAGTCTCAACGCTGCCAACGCAAGCTCGGCCGATGAACTCTTCGCGATGGGGCTGGCGTCGCTTACACCGACGCACGATCTCAACGCCGCCCAAGTGGCGGATCTTGCCCGCGCATTGGGCGGCGGCCGAATCGAGGCGGTTCTATATCAGCACCTGCCGGTCTTTCACACCGAGCACTGCGTGTTCTGCCGCTTTCTTTCGACCGGCACCAGCTATAAAGACTGCGGGCGTCCGTGCGAGAGCCACGTGGTGGCGCTGCGGGACGACGCCGGGCGCGCGCACCCCGTGGTGGCCGACGTGGGATGCCGCAATACCGTGTTTGGAGCCGAGGCGCAGGAGGCCAGCCGCCATCTGGACGATTGGCGCGCCGCGGGAATCGCGCTTTTCCGCCTGGAATTTGCGCATGAGACAGCCGTTGAGGTGGCGAAGATCGCACACCTGTTCGCAGAAGCGCTCGCCGGCCGTCTGCCGGCGCAAGAACTGGGAAGGCAATTGCGTTCCGCTGCGCCACAAGGCGTGACGGAAGGCAGCCTTTACGTGCCGGCGGGGTACAAAGAGCTTCCGATTTTGCAGTGAGAACTACTCTTCGGCGTCCGGAGTGCCCACGCGCAGCACTGCCAGGAAGGCTTCCTGCGGAATTTCCACGCGGCCAACGCGCTTCATCCGCTTTTTGCCCTCTTTCTGCTTTTCGAGCAGCTTGCGCTTGCGCGAGATGTCGCCGCCGTAGCATTTGGCGAGCACATTCTTGCGCAGCGCCGAAATGTTCTCGCGCGCCACGATCTTGTTGCCGATGGCTGCCTGCAACGCGACTTCGAACTGCTGGCGGGGAATGAGCTTGCGGAGGCGCGAAATCAGCTCCTTGCCGCGGTCGTAGGCGAAATCCTTGTGGACGATCATGGAGAGCGCGTCCACCGGGTCGCCGGCCACCAGCACGTCGAGCCGCACCATGGGCGAGACGCGGTAACCGGAGAAATGATAATCCAGTGAAGCGTATCCGCGCGAGCAGGACTTCAGGCGGTCGTAGAAATCGAGCACGATCTCGTTCAGCGGCATCTCGTAGGTGAGCATCACGCGGCCGCCGCCGATGTATTCGAATTTCTTCTGCGTGCCGCGCTTGTCTTCGAGCAACTTCAGGATGCCGCCGAGGTACTCTTCCTGCGTGATCACCATCGCTTCGATGATGGGCTCTTCGATTTGTTTGATCTCCGAGGGATCTGGAAAGCGCGTGGGGTTGTCGATTTCGATTACTTCGCCGACTGTGGTGGTAACGCGATAACGGACGCCGGGCGCGGTGGTGATGAGGTCGATATCGAACTCGCGCTCCAGCCGCTCCTGCACGATTTCGAGATGGAGCAGGCCCAGAAATCCGCAGCGGAAGCCGAAGCCGAGCGCCACCGAATTCTCCGGCTCGAAGCTGAAGGCGCTGTCGTTCAGGCGCAGCTTTTCGAGCGCATCGCGCAGCAGGCCGTGTTCGTGCGACTCCACCGGATAGAGTCCGGCGAACACCATCGGCTTGATTTCTTCGAAACCGGGCAGCGGGGCGGCCGCGGGATTCTCGTGGTCCACGATGGTGTCGCCGATTTTGGCGTCGCAGACGTTCTTGATGTTGGCGAACAGGTATCCAACCTCACCGGCGGAAAGCTCGTCGCAGGGTGTGGCTTTGGGAGCCTGATAGCCGAGCGCTTCCACATCGAACACCTGGCCGTTGGACCACAAGCGAATCTTCTGGCCGAGGCGGATTTTGCCGTCGATGACGCGCAGCAGGATGATGACGCCGCGATAGGCGTCGAACCAGGAATCGAAAATCAGCGCACGCAGCGGATCGTTGGGCAGGCCCTTCGGGCTCGGCACGAGGTGCACGATGTGTTCGAGAATTTCGTGAATGCCGGTGCCCTGCTTGGCGCTGGCCAGAACGGCATCGCGCGCGTCGAGCCCGATGACGGTCTCGATCTGCTCGCGAATGCGCTCCGGTTCCGCGGCTGGAAGATCGATTTTGTTGATGACGGGGATGATTTCCAGATTGTGATGCAGCGCGAGGTAGGTGTTGGCGAGGGTCTGAGCTTCCACGCCCTGGGAGGCGTCGACCACGAGCAACGCGCCTTCGCAGGCTTGCAGACTGCGCGATACTTCGTAGGAAAAATCGACGTGGCCGGGCGTGTCGATGAGATTCAACTGGTAATCTTTGCCGTCGTCGGCGCGATAGTTGAGGCGGACGGCGTGGGCTTTGATGGTGATTCCGCGCTCGCGCTCGAGATCCATGGAATCGAGGACCTGCTCCATCATCTCGCGCTGCGAGAGGGCGCCGGTGACTTCGAGCAGGCGGTCCGCGAGCGTGGATTTGCCGTGGTCGATATGCGCAATGATGGAAAAATTACGAATGAATTCGCGGTCCATGCGATGTGGGGGTCTAAGTGAGATTATCCCACGCGGCGGGCGAAAAAAGAAAAGGGCGACCGCCAGCCCGGCGCCGGTCGGCGAATCATCGTGACAGCGGTTCAATGACCGCGGCGCTCAGAAAGACCTGCAAACAGCGCGTCAAGACTCGCACTGGGCCGGACGAGGAAGCCGGAAGCCGCCCATGTTGTGGACTGGTTCTATGTAACTTCCTCCTTAGTTTGCTACTCCCTGAAGGGAGATCGCGACATCTGAAACGGCGCTTCCGTTCCAGACCTCCAATATGCGCTTGTAACGAAGGGATGTCAAGCTTGCAAATAGAGAAAGAGGTCCGGTAATCGCCTGCCGATTTACGCGGCGGGGTTAATGATTTTGGAGGTTTTTTCTTCCAGGCCGTCCACTCGGGCCGCAAGCTCCGCCGTCGCGTGCTTGTTGGCAAAGGAGTCTATGGTCAACCGGGTGGCAGTCTTTCCGAAGTCATTGATGGCTTTGTTGAAAGGCGGGAAACGAATGTCAATGGCTGCAGGTTGACGGTTATCGTGCCCACCCGGTTGTCCAGGACATCCAGACGGCGGATCGCCTCCTCGCGGAAATCCATCACATATTGGGTAAGACTGCGAACCGACTCCTTGAAGTTCGGCAATTGAACCCTTGAGTTCGCCCATCTTGGGTCCATGCGATCCAGCCGTTGGTCCAGATACCCCGTCTGTAATTTAGATTAAACGCAATTCTTTTCTGGTCGGCGTCAGGATCTCACAACCCTTTTCCGTCACGAGCACTGTATCCTCTATCCGAATTCCGCCGAAACCTTCGATATATACACCGGGCTCGATTGTAATCGCCATGCCTGCTTTCAATCTGCTCTTATCCTTTTTCCCGAGCCGCGGCGGCTCGTGGATTTCGAGCCCGAGTCCGTGGCCGGTGGAGTGCACGAAAGCTTTGTCGAGCCCGTAGCCGCGCAGCACTTTGCGCGCGGCGGCATCCACGGCGGCGGAACGCGCGCCGGCGCGGACCGCGTCGATGCCGGCGAGCTGGGCTTCGAGGACTGCTTTGTAAGTTTGTCTTACTTTCGTGCCCGGATTTCCGAGGAATAACATGCGCGTCATATCGCTGCAATAACCATCCTGCAGCGCGCCCATATCGACGACAATCAGTTGGCCATTTTCGAACTTCGCCGCCGTCGGTTGCGCATGTGGTAGAGCCGAACGCCCGCCGCCGGCGACGATAGTCTCAAACGAAGGCTTCTCCGCCCCCAACCGGCGCATGCGATATTCGAGTTCGGCGGCGAGGTCCTGCTCCTTCATCCCCGGTTTCACGTGCGCGATACCTTGCTCGAACGCCTGCGAATTCGTCTCCACCGACCGGCGAATCGCCGCGATCTCCGTGGACGACTTCACCATGCGCAATTCCTCGATCCAGCCCCTCACCGGCACGAGCGAAGTTCTCGCGGGCATTTTGGACTCGAGGGACTGATACGCTTCGCAGCTCATGACAGCGGGTTCATAGCCCACGCGCCGCAAACGGAGGCGCCCAATGGCCGATAGCACATCGAGAATCAGCGGCCCCTTCGAAATGTGTACCTGGCAGGTAGATTCCTGACCGGCCTGAATGGTATAGCGCGGGTCGGTAAAGAGGATCGACCGCGCCGGTGCCAGGAGCAGCATCGCGTTGCTTCCGGTGAAGCCGGAAAGGTACCTCAGATTGGGGCCGAACGATACCAGCAGGCCATCCAGCTTGTGCTCCGCGAGGCCGGAGGCGACAGTCTGTCTCCGCTGCTCGAATTCGTTATTTGGCACTCTGTAGCTCCTTGGCGAGGGTATGGGCGCGCTCGGCGAGTTGGTCCGCCAGGCGCAAGTCGCCGGCTGATTCCGCGTCCTCGGACTGCTTCAGAAACTGTTCGATCTCGGTTCGAGCCCGCATTTGGTTCTTGCGTGGCCTGACGTCCGCCAGGATTTTGCGGGTCTGGTCCTGATGCGCGTGCGCATCTTCGCGCAGCCGATTCTTTTCATCCTCCGGCAGCACTTCGTGGATGAGAGTGCGCGGGGGCTCGGGCGCGGGCTGCTCGTCGGCCACCGGCGGCGTTTCGGGCGCTTTGGTGGGTCCGGCGTTGGTGCGTTGCGGAGGCCGGGGCGCGGGCGCGGCGGGTTTGGGCTGCGCCTGCGGAGCCGACGGCTGGCGCGGTTCGATATTCAGCGCGTCGGGGCTTACCGGTTGGGGCGCGGGCAGTTGGACTTGCGTCTGCGGAATCGAAAGCGGCTCGGGTGGGGGCGCCGGCGCCGCGGGCTTGGGGGGCGCGGGCGAGGCGGCAACCGGCTTTGGTTTCCCGCTCAACACGCATCCGGCCAGCGGGATAGCGATGACGGCAACGAGGATGAATTTGGCGCGTTTCATTCCCGAACCTCGCTCAGACGGCAATCGGCAGGCGGATCACGAAGGTGGTGCCTTTTCCAGGTTCGCTATTGAAGTCGATTGTACCATCGTGTAGTTGTACGATCCGGAAGGTCATCGCCAGTCCGATGCCGCTGCCGCCTTGTTTGGTGGTGAAATACAGGCGGAAGATTTTCTCGCGCAGATCCGGATGGATCCCCGGCCCGGTGTCGGTGATTCGGATCTCCGCGGCATCGCCGGCGCTGGAACATTCCAGGCGCAGTTCGCCGCCGTCTTTCATCGCCTGAATGGCATTGACCACGACGTTCAAAAGGGCTTGTTTGAACATGTCGCGGTCGACGCGGACTTCCACGCCCTCGGGGTCGCACTGCACTGTCATGCGGACCTTCGCGGCTTCCGCCTGCGGGCGGGTCAACTCTTCAATCTCGCGCACCACGTCACGCAGCGGAAGCACGCGGTATTTCAGTTCCACGGGGCGGGTGAAATCGAGAAAAGTTTTCACCACGCGGTCGAGCCGCAAAATTTCCCGCGAAATGACTTCCATTTGCGGCGTGACATCCGCCTCGCCCTGTTTGAGGCGGGTGCGCGCCACTTCCACGTGCAGCAGGATGGCGTTCAGCGGGTTCTTCACTTCGTGCGCCACCCCCCCGGAAATGCGACTGATGGCCGCGAGACGGTCGGCGGTCTGCAATTGCCGGCCGAGCTTACGCTGTGCTTCTGGGTCGCGCAGGCGCACCAGCAAACCCGTGCGCACGCCCGATTGCGCCACCAGCCAATCGACGGAGAGCAGTACGGCGGGGTTAGGCTCGTCGCCATTCGCCGGTGGTCCCAGCGGGATCCGGCGGTTGCGGATGCGCATCCCGGAATCCGCGGCTTGGGCGATGAGAAATCCCAAATTCGTGGAAGGTGGAAAAATGTCGGCGATGGTTTCGGTGGAGAGCGCGCCACGCTCCTTGCCGAGAAAGCGGCTGGCCGAGCCCGATGCAAACACCAGGCGATTTTCGCGATTGAAAATCATGACGGCATCTTCGAGGTCCTCGAGGAGGCGGTCGATATTGCCGCGCAGGTCGGACATTTCGAACTGCGCGCCGCGCAAGCGCTCGCCGAGCAGGTTCACCTTCGACGCCATGATGGACACCTCGTCGCGGGAAGGTTTGTTCGCGGGCTTCGCGGCCTCATATTCGCCGCTGGCGAGCAGATCGAGTTGCCGGCGCAGGCGTCCCAGGGGCCGGAAAGCGAAAGCCGAGAACAGAAACGTGAGACAAATCGCCCCGGCCACGCTGATCACGGCGGTGTGCGCGCTCTGGACGATCGCCGGTCCCATCGAAGTGCGGATGGTCGCCGGCTGCACCACCACCTTCACCGAAATCGGGGGTGGTCCCATGTCGCGCTGCACTTCGTATTCGATGTCGTGGGACAGGAGCACTTTCATTTTCCGCGGCCAGCCTGCCTGCACCAGCGGCGCCAGTTTCTCGTAGCTCTGAATGCGCTGGCCGCGCCGGTACGGGAGATTATCCGCCAGAATGTAACCGTTAGCGTCCACCACCGCCACTTCCACGATTTCGGTGCTTGCCGCCACCTCGGTTACCAGTTGATCGGTAAGGCGGTCGCTGCTGAGGGCTTCGCTCAGCGGCACATCGGGACGGGCGTTGTTGGCAGCATCTGCCACGTATCGCAGAGCGACATCGCCCACTCGCCCCGCCTCGCGCAGGGCCGACTCATATTGCAGGTCCATGATGTTGCCCAGGTACACGCACGAGATGACCGCGACAATCACGGTCGCGAGCAACACGGTGCCCAGGGTCAACTTGGCCTGAAGAGTCATGCGGAGTTGTGTGGCGCAGCACGACTGGAGAGCCGCGCGCGCAAAGGAGCGGTGTTCTTAAGGCGGATCATCATGGCACCGTAAGAAGCAGCTTTCCGGTAGTCTGGCGGCCCTCGAGGGCGCGATGCGCCTCGGCGGCCTGGGCCAACGGATAGCTGCGGTCGATCCGTAGCTTGAGCTTGCCGGCCTCGATCCAGTTGAGCACATCGCCGGCGCGCCAGAGCAGTTCCTCGCGCGTCAGTACATGGTGCGCCAGGCTGGGACGCGTGAGGAACAGGGAACCTTTTGCGTTGAGGACGGACGGGTCGAACGGCGGCACCGCGCCGCTCGATTGTCCGAAGAGAGCCAGGGTTCCGCGCGGCCGGAGCGAGCCGAGGCTCTTTTCGAAGGTCGTGCGGCCGACGGAATCGTAGACCACGTCGACGCCGCGGCCCCCGGTGAGCCGGCGGGCTTCGGCCTCGAAATCCTGATGGGTATAAAGAATGACCTCATCGGCGCCGTGCTCGCGGGCGATCCTCGCCTTCTGGTCGGTGGAGACAGTCCCGAGTACGCGCGCGCCGGCCATTTTCGCCATCTGCACGATCAGACCGCCAGTGCCGCCGGCGGCAGCATGCACCAGGCAGATGTCGCCGCTCTTCAGCGGATAGGTGGAGTGTGTGAGATAGTGCGCGGTCATACCTTGCAACATGGCGGCGGCCGCGGTATTGAAATCCAGATGTCCGGGAATCTTGACCAATGCCCAAGCAGGGACCACGGCATACTCGGCGTACGATCCGCGCGCCATGGCGTAGGCCACGCGATCGCCGGGAGCTACCTCCGTGACGTCCGGGCCGACCGCTTCCACCGTTCCCGCACCTTCGTTGCCCAGCGTAATCGGAATATCGGCTTTATACAAGCCAGTGCGGAAATACACGTCGATGAAGTTGACTCCGCTGGCGGCGATCTTCACCAGCGCCTGTTTGGGTCCCGGCGCGGGCTTGGGCGTCTCCGCCAATTCCATGTTGTCGGGGCCACCCACAACTTTCACTTGTATCGATTTCATCTCTCAACCTCGTCGTAGCGCTCGCCCGGTATGGACGGTTGCCGCATAGAGTAGCAGGTACAGGAGCGTGAACGGGAATGATAGCAGGCGCGCCAGAATGCGCACCGCGCCCGACCCGGCGAGGCCCGTCCGCAGGAGCACGAAAGTCCAGATATTCGACCAGTGCGTGCGGTCGAGCCAGAAATAATCGGAGTTCTCGTTGATGACAAAGATCTTGGCCGGCAGCCGCCACGCCAGCATCCATTTCCATTTGGTCATGAGCGGTTCTGCCGAGCAGACGATGCCGACGTGGGAGTAGCGATTGGCGGCGAGTTGGCGGTAGAGTTTGCCGCGTCCTTCGGCGCCGCGATAATCGGTCACGCGATAGAGGCGCGTTTCCAGCGGGAAGCCCCGCGGAAGCGTTGCGAAGCACGTCACCAGATCAATCCGTACGCCTTGGCCCCACGATTGGGCGAGCGGCGGCAGCAGTTTTTCGAGAATGCCGCGCGATCCGCTCTCCACCAGAAGGATGGCTGCGGCCTCAGGCTGGCGGCCGGTGAGAAGATAACGCACTTCTTTGAATATAGCGTGGACTCGAAAGGCCGGCCGGGGGACCCGTCACAACCGCCGCCAGAACATGAGCCGGGCAAACAGCCCGCGACGCCGCCTGTCGTGCGGCATCAACACCTCAACCTTAACCGCATGCCTTCCGAACTCAGTCGCAGCTCCGCGTGAGGGCATGTAGATGTCGATCTAGTATCCGCGGATCAGGCCGCCGGTATCCTCCACGCGATAAACACCGGAGTATCGCCCCGTGTTCTTCAGCCGGACCTTCGTGCCGAGCGGCAGCACGCGCGGGTCTGCCGCGATTATGCCGCGGCGTACCGGTAGTCCGCTCGCGGTGCGCCCGCGGCCGGTGTAGGCGGTGGCACGCATCGGCATTGTCTTATGGCGGCGGGCCGCGGCGGTTGAGGGAGTGATGCACCCCGCCATGACCAGACAAAAAAGACACGCCCGACGGCTCACCACCACTCGCGGGGCAGTTCTCCGGCCACTGTCGCCGCGTCATAGCCGAGAGCTGGACGGGAACTCGAGACACTCCCGGCGAATCGTGAGGTGATAGGATGTTGGGAGAGGAACGGCGGCTTAGTAGCTCGCGGCCGCCAGTTTCTTCTGCTGCTTCAGCCAGCGCAGGCGTCCCTGGTATTCCTGTACCAGAGTTCCGAAGCCGGCCCAGTAGTAGCCGAACACGAAGAGTGCCAGGAAGGGGATGGCGAAGTAGTTAAACGTGTCGATGGCGAAGGCGATCATCGCCAGGAAGTAACTGCCCACCGCGATCTCGAGATAAGGAAGCACTCCACTGCGGCGGCGGTATTTCTTCACTTCCAGGTTCACGGGCCGGTCGGCAATGGCGTACTTCGGCGTCCGCGCGAAGGACGTCTGGACACCGAAGATGGCTTCCAGCACGGCGCGGGTATTGATGATGGTCAGCCCAACCCCAACGGCCATGAGCATCGGCAGCATTAGCACCGACCGCTTCCAGGTTTTCGGGTGCAGTTCGCGCTGCGCGATCACGTAGAACGCCGAAATCGACCAGAACGACGCCACAATCAGCGGAAAATCGATCAGCGCCATTTCCCAGACGCCCATATAGAAGCGCACGATCATCACCGGCAGCATGAGCGCCGAAACTACTATCATGAGCGGGTAGGAAATGTTCGGCGTGAGATGGAGGATGGCTTCGAGCTTTACGCGCTTCGGAATGTCGGCCTTCAGGATGGTGGGGAGCAGTTTCTTGGCAACCTGCGTCAACCCCTTGGCCCAACGCGATTGCTGCACCTGGAAGCCGTGCATTTCCACCGGCAGTTCCGAGGGACAGTCGAGCCCCGGAAGATAGACGAAGCGCCAGCCTTTGAGCTGTGCGCGATAGCTCAGGTCGGAATCTTCGGTGAGCGTGTCGTGCTCCCAGCCGCCGGCGTCAGCGATCATCGCTTTTCGCAGGATTCCCGCCGTCCCGTTGAAATTGAAGAAATACCCGGCCGTCGATCGCGCGCCGTGCTCCAGGATGAAGTGCCCGTCGAGGAGCATAGCTTCCACTTCCGTCAGGAAGTTGTAGTCGCGGTTTACGTAGCTCCAGCGCGTTTGCACCACGCCGACCTTGGGATCGGCAAAATAATGGACCGTGCGAGTGAGGAAATCGGGCGGTGGGCAGAAATCGGCATCGAAAACTGCTACCAGGTCGCCGGTGGCAGTCTTCAGTCCCTCCTGCAAAGCTCCTGCTTTGAACCCGTGACGGTTCGTCCGGTGGTGATACTCGATGGGGAAACCGATGGTACGGTAGCGTTCCACCAATGCCTCGGCGAAGGGGGCGGTATCGTCGGTGGAATCGTCGAGCACTTGGATTTGCAGCAATTCCTTGGGATATTCCACCTTAAGGACTTCTTCGATCAGGCGCTCCACCACATATCGTTCGTTGTACAGGGGCAATTGTATGGTGACGGGCGGGAGCTGTTCAAAGCGCACGGCGGAGGGCTCTTGAGTGGCGCGCTTGCGGTACTTGAAGTAGGTGCGGATCACATCGTAGCGGTGAATCCCGTACACCGACAGTACGATCAGGACCGAGAAATACGGGATCAGCATGGCCCAGTCGAACCAGACCATCTGGTGTATGCCGGCAAACGGCGTTTCGGCAAACATCCGCGTCCATTTGGCGCCAATCGAGTGGGAGGCGAGAAGCGCCAGCGGTATATAAGGTGACATCTTCAGAACCTCCGCTTCCGATATCGGGCAATCGTTGCGGAGAAGTCTATTTGGAACCGAACCAAAGATATGGTAGCAGATATCAGTCCGGGATTTCCGGGAGGAGCGATACCGGCAGTCAAGCCCGGTGACGGCGGTGTATCAGCGGAATCACAAATTTGAGGGCTGTATGAGTGAGCGAGAAGCTGACTACCTTGGCGTCTTTCAAGCCCCAATCCCGGCCGGCCTTGATGACGTCCACCTCGCGGATTTTCTGGATGGCGCGGGGATAAACGATCCATAGAGCTCCGTCGGGGTTCAGCATCTTCGAGAGCTTCCGCACTTGCGAGAGCTTCGAGGCCACGTTTGCGGCCAGGAAAATCAGATCGGCGTGCTCGCCCGCGGGCACCACGTGGCTATTGGCCAGGTCCTCCAGGAAATCAGGATCGAACTTACCCACCACCTTGACGGTCAGGCCGGGTTTTACTCCGAGCTTGAACGTCCGGGAAGGCGGATGGAGGATTTTTTCTGCCCACTTCCCGGCCGCCTCTCCGAGCTCCAGCTCCGCCGGCCCCCCGGCAAACTGGATCTTGAGGATGCCCCCGTCCGCGGCGACGTTGGTCATATCCTTGAACAGCACTTTGAAGCGCTCCGCGCCGCGGAAAAGCAGATGGTCCGTCTCCAAATAGGCCTTCCCGGCCAGCGACTGCTCGCGGTACCGCGCTGTGCACTCGATTTCCTGCCCCATGATCAAGCCTCGATGGCGACGGGCTCGCCGAATTTGGCGCCCAAATCCCGCAGGTAGGTCTCGATGCTGCCAGTGTAACCGAAGATAAATCGAGCCATGAAGCGGAACACCACGTTATAGATTTCGCCGTCTTCGTGGATGCGCAGTTCCGAGCCGCCGCTCGAGAGCGGGGAGATCTCGAACGTCCAGCCGCCGCCGAACGGCAGTCCGGGTTGGGCGATGCGCGTCACCAGCCGTTCCGGCGGCTTGGCCTCCACCAGTTCATACGTGACTTTTTGACGGTGGGTGTCCTCTTCCCACCAGCGTTTCTTGCCGTCCTGATCGGGGAGTTCCCCATAGCCCGTCACGCCTGTGCGCCAGTCGGGTGGACCCGCCAGCACGGCAAACAGCGCCCCCGGCGACACGTGATATCGCGCTTTGCGCGTCGCATGGTGGTCGCGGGGGAGCATGGCGCCCACTGCTGCCATGACCGCCACGAGTAAGGCCAATATGCCAACGATCAGAATCGCCCACTTCATGCTGCCCCTCCTTGCAAAATTCGCTGTAACTCGCCGGAGGCGATCATAGACTTGGCCGCCTCCGCCAGCAATTCCAGCCCGTGCAGAGCTTCGGCGCGCTTCAACGGGTCTAAATGCCGCAACATGGCGGCGATCAATTCGGGCTCGAGCACTTTCTGTTGTTTCTTGATTCCGACGCCCGCCTCGGTCAGGCGCAGTTCCACCCTTCGGCCATCGCTGGCACTGCGCTCGCGCCGCACATACCCGCCGCGCTCGAGGCGGTCGATGGTTAACGACATAGTCGATGCCGTTACGCCCATGTGCTGCGCCAGCGCGATGAGCGACGTGCCTTCCACTTCATCGAGATGATCGAGGACACTCGCCTGGTGAGCGCTCAATTGCACGTGGGTCCGCTCGTCGCGCACGTGGCGGCAGTGGCAGGCGAAGTAGATCTGCGGATAGCAACGCAGTACAGTTTGGACCTCGGCCTGGCTCATTGAAATTCGAGTCTACGGTAGCATATTTGATTTGTCAAATCAAATTACATTACCGGCGCTTTGGCCGATATGCACCACCGGAGCGGTCCCAGCGCAACCGTTCGCCGCTTTCCGGGTTTGGACTGTCATGGGGCGCGACGCGGGGATTCAAAGAGTTAGCTTGCTTGGCCTTGCGCTTGCTTAGAGGTCGGACAGTATCGGAGGACGTAACCATGAAGCCACTTTCTAAAAGTCATTTGAGCCGCTTTCTCCTGTTGGTGTTTCTGGCGGTCTTGATTCCGGTCAGTTCCACGGCAGCCGTCGCTATCTCGATCACGGTTGCTCCGCCGGCATTGCCGGTTTACGTTCAACCAGCTTGCCCGGGCGATGGATACATGTGGACGCCGGGTTATTGGGCTTGGGGAGCGGCGGGCTATTATTGGGTGCCGGGAGTATGGGTCATGCCCCCGCACTTCGGCCTGTTGTGGACGCCCGGCTATTGGGGATTTGCCGGCGGAATTTATGGCTGGCACGCGGGCTACTGGGGTCCGCACGTCGGCTTCTATGGCGGCGTGAATTATGGATTCGGCTATGCCGGCGTAGGCTTCGCCGGAGGTGTTTGGGCGGGAAACGTGTTCCGCTATAACACCGCCGTGATGAATGTGAACACCGCGCTGGTGCACAACGTTTATGTGGACCGGACGGTCATCCATAACACCACAGTCGTGAACCACACCAGCTTCAACGGCCCGGGCGGGCTCACGGCGCGGCCGACCGGCGGCGAAATGGCCGCCATGCGGGAGCAGCATTTCCAGCCCACCTCGGTGCAGGCGTCCCATCAAAACCTGGCCAGCCAGGATCACAGCCAACTGGCTTCGGTGAACCATGGCCGTCCAGGCACGGTGGCGATGGATTCCGTGAATGGGCGCCGTTTTAATCAGCAGGGCCGGATCGCCAACGGCGTTTCATCCGGGCAGTTGACCGCCGGTGAAACGCGCAATCTGGAATCCCGCGAGTCCAATCTGAATCACGAAGTTCGTTCCGACCGCCAGGCGAATGGCGGCAGGCTCACTCCCCAGGAGCGCCAGCAGGTAAACCGGCAGCAGAACAACCTCAGCAAATCCATTTATGCGGACAAGCACAACGGCGCGACGGCGGGGTATGGAAACAACGAGGTCGGGCAGCGCCGCTACAATCAGCAGCAGCGGATCGCCAATGGGGTGCGCAATGGGAGTATGAACGCCGGCCAGGCGGCCCGGGCAGAGGGTAAGGAGCAGCAAATCAATCGTCAGGTCTCGGCCGACCGCAAGGCCAATGGCGGAAAACTTACACCCTCGGAGCACCAGCAGGTAAATAAGGAACAGAACGGCGCCAGCCGGCAGATCTACCGCGACAAGCACGGGAAGTAAACCGGGGGGCGCAATGCCAAAGGGCAGCCGCTTCATCTGGGATACTTCGGCTCCTATCCTTCCGGTGTGGCTGCGCGCGATGCCCGAAGCGATCGTGGGGCACGCGTTTTTACATCTGCCGGGTGCGCTTTCGGCAGATGCGGCCCGAGCTAGTCGTGGCGCCGATTACTTGTTGAATGCCGGCCAGAGCTTCGCCCGGAATGTACGTCACGCCGGCCACTGTGGCGGCGCCGTCTGGCGTTAGTCGCCGCGGCTGAAGTCCGAACAAAACGGCAAAGAGCATCGACCACAGCCGGAACCGTGGGGGCATGACGCCGCGCGATACAATGCGGTTTCATGCCGCCCCTCCGACGGGCCGCCGTGCGCAGCGCCGCTGAGACCCGCACGGAAATTGAGACGTTCCTCAAAAACTGCCGCCAGCCCGCCTTGCTCGAACCCGGCGAGGAAATACTCGCGCTCACTGGCGACAATTATGCCATCGAGCTCCGCGGCGAGCGCCTGACCCTCGAAGCCTGGGACCGCAAACGGAACCTGGCGCGGCGCGTCACGGGCATTGTAGAATCCGCCCCGGGCCGGTTAGAGATTGTCGTGGAGCGTTTTCCGAAGCGCGAGGGCCAGTTGTTCCTCATCGATCTCGGCCGGCGCGCAGGCGCCGATCTTGGACGCCGCAGCGGCAAGCTGGTTTTTCGCGAGCGCTTCCGCCTGTTTCTGCGCCGCCAGTTCCCCGATTGGGATCTGCGCGAGCTCAGCGCCGAAGCCAATCTGGAATTCAGCCTGTCGCCGGCATTCCCGCGCGCGTTCCTGCGGCACGGACAGCACGGATGGGCCGCCATCGCCTGCCCACCCGAGGGCGATTCGCAGGCGGTTCTCGCCTTCGGACTGATCTGGCTTTCATACCTCCGGGCACGCGAGCGGCGCCTCACTGTGGAGGGGTTGGCGTTGTATGTGCCGGCCGGGCAGGAGCGCTCCACCGCGCTGCGGCTGCTTTGTCTGAACCCCGCCGCTGCCCGCTATGAGCTTTTCACGTATTCCGAAGAGGACTTCATCACCGCCGTGGACGCGCGCGACCACGGCAATCTCGACACGCGCTTGAATCCCTGCCGCCGCCCGGCGCCCAACGATTCCGACGGGTGGCGCGCGATCACCGAACATCCGGGGGTGGAACACATCCCGCTCGACGACGGCCGCATCAGCCTTCGCGTCCGGGGAATCGAGTTCGCCGAAATGGCGGGGGGAGACCTGTGGTTCGGAATCACGGAAAAGCGTCCCGCGAGCTCGCGTCATGCCGCCGAAATCGGGCGGCTGGTGGAAGAACTCGACCTCGCCCGTTCCCCGGAAGCGGCCGATCGCAATCATCCCCTCTACCGGCAATATCCCGAAGCCTGGCTGGAGTCGCAGGCGCGGGCCCAAATCGAGACTTTGGACGCGTCTTTGCGGCGCGACCCAATCTATGGGCAGGTTCCCGCCTTCGCCGGCGGCGAGCGCGGCATTCTCGATTTGCTGGCGGTGGACCATTCCGGGCGCCTGGCCGTCATCGAGCTTAAGGCGTCTGCCGATCTGCAGCTTCCCTTGCAGGCCCTCGACTACTGGATTCGTGTGAAATGGCACCTCGATCGCGGCGAGTTCACCGCAAATGGGTATTTCCCGGGGATCGAGCTCCGGAAAGATCCCCCGCGGCTGCTGCTGGTTTCTCCCTCCCTGGAGTTTCACCCTAGTTCCGAGACCATACTGGGCTACTTCGCCCAAGGCATTACTGTGGAAAGAATAGGGCTGGGAGTAGAATGGCGGAAGGGGCTGAGGGTGATGTTCCGTTTCACCGGCGCCGAGCCGCCCCATTAAGACGAACCGTCCGGTAAAATCCCATGCTCAAAACCTTGAAGCAAGCGCGCGCGGCTATATCGCTGCTGAATCCCGATGATATTGTGAGCCGCGCCCGAAGGCCGCTCGACATTGGCCTGGTGGCCTCCTCTGTCGCGGCATACGACGAAATGGAGGAGTATCTTCTGCCACCCTCTCTTCCGCTCGAAGAGCGCACTTACCTTCTTGACAGGGTCCACCGCGTCAGCGACTCGAACACACCGCCATCGGTAGACTTGATCCTGTTTGAAGAAGGAATCGACCGTCCGAACGGCACTTATACTTTCCATCGCGGTCACCCGGCGGACACGGCCGCGGAAATTCTGAAGGCCAACCCGGATATAGAACTGGCGCTGGCGCGGCAGTTCCCCCCATTCCGCCATCGCGTGGTGGAGGAAACCATTCACGCCGTCTCCACCGAAAATGCGCTCTTCGCGCTGGCGACAGCCCTGCCCGACATCGTTCCCAGCCTGATCGAACTGCCTTGGGCGTTTACGGAATTCGCTTCCGATACGGTCTTTCTGACGGGCAACCAGGTTCGGATGGCGTTTTTGATCGCCGCGGCCCACGGCAAGGAGGTGGGATTGGTCAATCAGAAGGGCGCCGTCCTGTCGATTGCCGCGGGCGCCTTCGGCTGGCGCGCGTTGGCGCGCGAGTTGGTCGGGAAAATTCCCTTGGGCGGCGGATTGATTCCCAAAGCGGCCATCGCATATGCCGGCACTTATGCCGTGGGCAAGAGCCTGGAATTTTACTATCGCGGCAACGGAACGATGACCCGGCGCGAACGCCGTTCGCTCTATCGCGACGCGCTCGACCGCGGGCGTGAGGTGGCCGCTTCCGCGGCCCAGAAGAGCGAAACCCAATCGCCGAGCGAAGCGTAAAATAGGGACATGGTACGAGTTTTGTGCTTGGCAATGGCGTTGGCCACGGTGGCACCAGGGTTCGCCGACACCATTACTCTCAAGAACGGCCAAATGGTCACGGGCACATATTTAGGCGGTACCGCGCGTTCCGTACGGTTCGATATGGGCGATCGCGTGCAGACCTTTGACATTGGAGACATCGTGCGGATCGAGTTCAGTTCCTCAGCGCCTCCGGCCGTGCCGCCGCCCCCACCGCAGGAAGCTGCCGTACCCCAGTCTGCCCCGCTTGGCATCACCCTGCCCGCGGGAACCAACATCACGATCCGGATGATCGACGCGGTGGATTCGCAAACCGCCCACACCGGCCAGACCTTTGCAGCCAGCCTGGACGCTCCGGTTACCGACCCCGACGGGAACGTACTGATCCCGCGGGGAGCCGATGTCGTGGTGAAGCTGACGGATTCCAAGCAATCCGGCAAAATCTCCGGTCGCACCGAGCTGGCGCTCGCGCTTAGTCAGATTCGCGTCAACGGACAACTCGTGGACGTGAACACGCAAACCGTATCCGAGAAGAGCAGCAATCGTGCCGGACGGTCGGCGGGAGCAATAGGCGGCGGCGCTATCGGCGGGGCGATTCTGGGAGGTATTTTAGGCGGCGGGAAGGGTGCGGCCGTCGGGGCTGCCGCGGGTGGCGCCGGCGGGACGGCAGTCGAACTGGCCACCAGCGGCCAGCGCGTCAGAGTGCCGTCGGAAACGCGGCTCACCTTCGTACTGGATAGCGACGTCCGCATCTGAAGACAAAATAACAATGCCGCGAGGGTGTCAACACCGCGCGGCACTAATTTGACTTGTCTCGGAAAGACTAGCTCTTGGTGGCTTTCTTGGTCTTCGTCTTCGTGGACTTCGCGGAAGTGGCCTTCTTGGAATTCGAAGTGGGTGCGCTGAAAGCGGTCACGGCGCCAAACGTCAGGACCAAAGCGGTCACTAGCGGGATCAGTTTCTTCATTTGCAGTTCTCCTTTGGATTGCGACGACCTTTGTCGTCCTGGCGTTCATGATAGCGAACGGCACATGAACGGCACCTTAAACTACTATTAAAATCATTTCATCTCCGCCGCCAGGCGGCAGATCTTTCAGTCACACGCTTTGCAGGATTTTTTTTTGCAAATAAGCCGCCGCATTTCAATCGCTTAGCTCTTAATATGACGGTCGCTGCCCCGCGATTCCGCGCGGCCGCGCTGGTATGGTAATGCGGAATGAGAAAGCTTGATATAGCCAGGCAATTGGCGCGACGCTCACGATTGACTCAGGGGGAAGCCGCCGATCGCCTCGACTTGATGCTCCAGAAAATCGTCTCCGATTTGCGCATGGGAAGGGAACCAGCCCTGCCCGGGTTGGGGAGATTTCGGCAAGACAACGCGGGTCAGTTGGTATTTGAACCGGAGGCACGCAAGCACTATGAATGAGCCCCATATCGAGGAACTGGCGCTCATTGTGATTCGCGGGCTGGCTGCCGGAAAAGCAGTGGAGATCGATGGATTGGGTTCGTTTGTTCCAGATGAGGTGCTCGGGTTCCGCTTCGAGCCCCGCCAGCTTCCCCAGGTGTTCGTGGCGTATGTGAAAGAGGACGCGCGCCTGGTTCGGCGCCTCTGCGACGCGCTCGAAGCTGTGGGGTTCAACCCGTGGATGGACGAGCGCAAGCTGGTTCCCGGCCAGAACTGGCCGCGGGCCATCGAATCGGCCATCGAGACGTCGGACTTCTTCCTGGCGTGCTATTCCGAGAACTCGGTCAACAAAAAGGGAGGCTTCCAGGCGGAGATCCGTTACGCTCTGGACTGTGCCCGCCAGATCCCGCTCGAGGAAATTTTCATCGTTCCTGTGCGATTGGGGCCATGCCGGGTGCCGCGCTCGATCCAGCGGGAACTCCAGTATGTCGATCTGTTCCCCGATTGGATCGACGGCGTCGCTCGGCTGGCGGCGACATTAAGACTGGAAATCGCGTTGCGAGCCGCGCTGCGGCGGTAAAAGCCTATTTCACCATCGCGGCGGAGTGGTTGGCGAACTCCAGGAGCCAGGAGGGAAAGATGCCGAGGAACAGCGTTCCGAGGGCCGGCAGGACGAGAGCGAGGCGCATGCTCGGCACCAGAGGCTTCACGGCTGAGGCGCCTTCACCGGGCTCGCGCATGTACATCATCACCAGAATCCGCAGGTAGTAGTAGGCGCCCACCGCGCTCGAGAGCAATCCGAGGACGGCCAGCCATACCATGGACTGCTCGTGCGTCTCGAGCGCCGCCTTGAAGATATAGAACTTGCCGAAGAAGCCTCCGGTCAGCGGGACGCCGATGAGCGAGAGCAGGTAGATGGTAAACAGCCCGGCAGTGAGCGGCTGTTTCTTCCCCAGACCGGCAAGATCCTCGAGTTCCTGGTATTTCTCGCCCTTCCCGGAAAGGTGGCTGACCACCGCAAATGCCCCGACGTTCATGAAGCTGTAAGCCGCAAGGTAAAACATGGCGGCCGCGGTGCCGATTTCGGACCGCGCCGCCAGCGCCACCAGCACATAACCGGCGTGGGCGATGGAACTATAGCCCAGCATCCGCTTGACGTTGGTCTGCACGAGCGCGGCGAAATTGCCGATGATCATCGAAAGCAGCGCCGCCATCCAGAGCAATGGTTCCCAACCGGTGCCGATGGGTCCGAATGCCGTCACGAAAATGCGCAGAAAAACCGCGAATGCCGCGGCTTTCGGCCCAGTAGTGAGAAATGCCGAAACCGGCGAAGGGGCGCCCTGGTAAACATCCGGCGCCCAGATCTGGAAGGGCGCGGCCGATACCTTGAAGCCCAGTCCGACGAACATCAGCGCGGCGGCAAGCCCGAGAAAAATCACCGGGGCCTGATCCTGGCCCGAAATGGCGTCGCGGACGGCGCTCAGGTTCACCGTGCCGGTAACTCCGTACACGATGGCCACTCCGTACAGGAAAAACGCCGTGGCGAACGAGCCCAGCAAAAAGTATTTCAGCGCCGCTTCGTTGGAGCGCTTGTCGTCGCGCAGATAGCCCGCCAGCACATAGCTCGCGATGGAAGAGATTTCCAGCCCGATGAAGACGATGATCAGGTCGTTGGCTGCCGCCATCAGGCATTGGCCCGCGATGGAAAAGAGCACGAGCGCGTGAAACTCGCTGGTTTCCGCCTCCTGCCGCGCGAGAAAACTGTAGGATGGCAGCACCGCCAGAATTCCCACCGACATCACCACAATGCGGAAGAACGTGGCGAATCCATCGACCATCAGCATGCCGCCGAACGCCGGTCCGGCGTTTGAAAAGGCGTAAAGCGCGCCCGCGATTCCGGCAATCAGAGCGGCGATCGAGAAGGTGCCGAAGAATTTCGAATCGCGTTTATTGATCAGCGGATCGAGCACCATGATGGCCGTGCCGGCCACGGTCAGGATGATTTCCGGCAGGAAGCGGACCAGATCGAGCGGGCTTACCAGGCTAGCGGCCATTGCGCGCCTCCAGTACCGGCTGGTGATTTTGGATTCCTACCCGGATGGGGACATTGAGCCGCGTCTGGTCGAGCACGCGCGCGGTGGTCTTGCTCACAGGACGCAGGAAACTCTGCGAGTAAACCCCCATCCAGAGCATCATCACCACGAGCGGAACGACTGCGGCCCACTCGCGAATTTTCAGATCGAAGACATGATGCCGGACTTCGTCGCCGGTCTCGCCGTAGAACACGCGCTGGTACATCCACAGCATGTAGCAGGCGGCGAAGATCACCCCGACGGCGGCCCAGACCGTCCAGGTGTAGTTGGCGGCAGCAGTTCCCTGGAGCACCAGGAATTCGCCCACGAAATTGTTGAGCATCGGCAACCCGATACTGGCAAGAGTAGTGATGAGGAAGGCCGTGGAAAGCCATGGCGCCACGCTGGCGACTCCGCCAAAATCCTTGATCTCGAGCGAATGCCGGCGCTCGTACAGCATGCCTACCAGCAGGAACAGCGCGCCCGTCGAAACTCCGTGATTGAGCATCTGGTAGACCGCGCCATCGAACCCGATCTGCGTGAACGAGAAGATTCCCAAAACCACAAATCCCAGATGGCTCACCGAAGAGTAAGCCACGAGCTTTTTCATGTTGGGCTGCACCATGGCGACCAGCGCGCCATATAGGATGCCGATGATAGAGAGCACGGCGATCCAGGAGGCGCATTGATGCGCGGCCACGGGGAAGAGCGGAAGGCAGAAGTGCAGAATACCGTAGGTGCCCATCTTCAGCATGACGGAGGCCAGCATGATGGACCCGGCTGTAGGCGCTTCCACGTGGGCATCGGGCAGCCAGGTGTGCAGCGGGAACAGCGGCACCTTGATGGCGAAGGCGATAAAGAATGCCAGGAAGAGCAGCATCTGCTCCTGGGGAGTGAAAGTGAGCCGGTTGCTGGCCAGCATGTCGAGGATCGCCGGGTAGCTAAACGTCTGCGTTTTGTTATAGAGGTAGATGATCGCCACCAGCATCAGCATCGAGCCGGCCATGGTGTAAAGGAAGAATTTCACCGCGGCGTAGATGCGCCGCTCGTGTCCCCAGATGCCGATGAGGAAGTACATCGGCACGAGCGATACTTCCCAGAACACGAAGAAGAGGAAGAGATCCTGCGCCATGAAGACGCCGATGAGGGCGAATTCCAGCAGAAGCAGGAAGGCGAAGAACTCTTTCACGCGATCCTGGATCGATTGCCAGGAGACCAGCATGCAGATCGGCGTCAGGAACGTGGAGAGCAGAACCAGCCAGAGGCTGATGCCGTCAACCGCGATGTGGAAATGGATATCGGGCGTTGTGATCCATGGCAGATCGACGGTGAACTGCTCGCCCGCGACGTTGCGGTCGAACCAGAGCAGCAGGCCGAGCGATGCGGCGAACGAGATCAGCGCCGCCGCCATGCCGAAGCCGCGGCTCACCTGCGGGGCCGATCGCGGAATCAGCATGGCGATGAGGAAACCGGCCAGCGGCAGGAGCAGAACAACCATGAGGAGGTTCATTGCAGGCCTCCCCAATAGTTGGTGGAGGCGATGAAGAGCACCACGATCGCCAGCACCGAACCGAGCAGCACCCACGTAGCGTAGCTGCGAATGTTCCCGGATTGCAGCTTTCGCAGGATGCCGCCGGCGCCTTGCGAGGCCGCGCCCAGTCCGTTGACGGAACCATCGATCAGGCCGGCGTCAGCGCCCTTCCAGAGCACCCAACGCGATCCGCCGACGATCGGTTTCACCACCGTCGCATCGTAGATTTCATCCACGAAGTACTTGTTATAAAGCGTGGTGTAGATGAGTTTCAGGCTGGAGGCGAGCGAATCGGCCATGGCCGGCTTCAGAAGATAGAACCAGGCCGCGATCGAGATGCCGATCAGGCCCGCGGCGATCGAGACGAACATCAAGGAGGAATTCTCGGGCACTTCCGGCACTCCCTGGAAGAACCCTTCGAGGAATTTCGGGATATTGATAAATCCGCCTCCGAGCGAAAGCGCGCCCAGAATTGCCAGGGGGATCCACATCACCGGCGGCGATTCGTGCGGGTGCGCGTGGCCGCGATATTCGCCGAAGAACGCCAGGAAGATCGCGCGGAAAACGTAGAACGCAGTCATGCCGGCGGTCAGCACGCCCAGCCAGTACATCCATGGCGCGTGATTGTACGCCGCGAGCAGGATGGCGTCCTTGCTGAAGAAGCCGGAGAACGGCGGCACGCCCGCGATGGCGACGCTGGCGCACATCATGGTCCAGAAGGTGATGGGAATCTTGGTGCGCAGACCGCCCATATTGCGCAGGTCCTGCTCGCCCGAGAGCGCGTGGATCACACTGCCTGATCCCAGGAAAAGCAGCGCTTTGAAGAACGCGTGCGTCATCACGTGCCAGATGCCGGCGGAAAATGCGCCGCATCCCACGCCGAGGAACATGTATCCGAGCTGCGAAACCGTGGAGTACGCGAAAACTTTTTTGATATCGTTCTGCACCAGGCCGATCGACGCCGAGAAAAAGGCGGTGACGACCCCCATGATGGCGATGGCCTCCATCGCCGTAGGCGCATGTATGTAGATTGGCCACGAGCGCGCGGTCATGTAGACGCCCGCGGTGACCATGGTAGCGGCGTGGATCAATGCCGAGACTGGCGTGGGGCCGGCCATGGCATCGGGCAGCCAGACATACAAAGGAAGCTGCGCCGATTTTCCGCAGGCCCCCACCAGCAGCAGGAATCCGATAGTGGTGAGCAGTCCGGTGTCCGCCGCGGGCGCCTGATGGAAGACCTTGCCGAAATCGAGCGAACCAAAATTGACGAAGATCAGGAACATCGCCAGCGAGAATCCGAAATCGCCGATGCGATTGACGATGAACGCCTTGTTGCCGGCGTTGGTGGCGAACTGCTTGTCGAAGTAGAATCCGATGAGCAGATAGCTGCACAGACCCACGCCTTCCCATCCCACGAACAGCAGCAGGTAATTCGCCGCCAGCACCAGAACCAGCATGAAAAACATGAACAGGTTCATGTAGGCGAAGAAGCGGTAATAGCCGCCTTCGTGCGCCATGTAGCCCATGGCGTAAATGTGGATGAGCGAACCGATGCCGGTGACGATCAGGAGCATGATGGCGGTGAGCCGGTCTACCGCGAAATCACACCCGATATTGAGGTTGCCGCTTTGGATCCAGGTGAAGTAGTGCTCGGTGGCGGCAGTTTCGAGCGAGCCCAGGCCGAGGAGCGTTTTGAGCACCCAGGCGAATGCCAGCACCACGCTGCCGATAGCGACGATATTGACGACGGCTTTGGAGAAGCGGCGCCCGAAGAGTCCGTTGATCACGAACCCGGCGAAGGGAAGAATGGGAATGAGCCAGAGTGCCATTAGTTCTTCATCGACTCGATGTCATCGATGTTCAAGGTCTGCCGGTTCTTGAAAATCGTCAGGATAATCGCCAGGCCGACAGCGGCTTCCGCGGCGGCCACCACCATCACGAAGAATGCGAACAGATGGCCTTCGATTCCCTGGTGGGTGGCGCCTCCATGATGGTAGGAGAACGTCACGAAGCTCAGGTTCACCGCGTTGAGCATCAGCTCAATCGACATGAAGACCGTGATGATGCTGCGGCGGAACAGAAAGCCTGCCACGCCGAGGGCGAACAGGATGGCGCTGAGGGTCAGGAACCACGATATGGGCACTTCCGCGAGCATCAATCCATCTCCTTTCGCGCCAGAACAACGGCGCCGACGATTGCGATCAGGATCAGAATCGAAGTCACTTCGAAAGGCAGCAGGTAGGGGCCGAAAAGCGCCATGCCGATTTCATGAACGCCGCCTCCCGTGAATCCGCCGAAATGGACCGTCGTGGTAGGGAAAAGGCGCTGCACGAAGAAGGCGACGATCCCGAGCAACGCCACGAGCAGGGGCACCCCGAGCAACTGCACGGCGAACGATTTGCCTTCCTTCTTTTCCGTGCCGGCGTTCAGCAGCATGATGACGAAGACGAACAATACCATTACGGCGCCGGCATAAACGATCACCTGCGCCGCGGCCAGAAATTCCGCTCCCAGCAGGAGGTAGAGCACGGCCAGCGATCCCATCACGCCCACGAGCGATATCGCGCTCGAAATAGGATGGGTTTGCACCACTACGTTGATGGCGCAGACCACCGCGATGATCGCGAAGACAAAGAAGAGGATTACGTCCATTTCAGGGTCTCAAAGCAACCAGAAAGCCGGTTACCAGCAAATTGAGCATGGCTACCGGGAAAAGGAACTTCCACGTGAAGCCCATCAGTTGGTCATAGCGGAAGCGCGGCAGCGTCCCGCGAATCCAGATAAACGTGAACAGGATGGCGCCCACCTTGGCGCAGAACCAGAACAGCGGCAGCAGCCAGCTTTGCACGATGGGTAGCAGGAATACGGCGGCGATAATCAGGAAAATCACGCCGAACGCCGGGAAGGTGAGCTTGTCCATTTTGAGCTTCGCCTGCGAGGCGTGATAGAGCGCGATCAGACCCGCGGCCGCGAAGATGACCACCGGCACGAAACTTGACCCGTATTCGGCCGGCCACGGCGCCACCCATCCGCCCAGGAACAGCAGCGTGGCCATGCAGCTTACGGTGATCATGTTGGCGTATTCGGCCATGAAGAACGATGCGAACTTCATGCTGCTGTATTCGGTATGGAAACCGGCAACGAGTTCGTTCTCGGCTTCGGGGAGGTCGAACGGCACGCGATTGGTTTCCGCGAACGCGGCGATGAGAAATATGATGAAGCTGAAAATCTGCGGGAACGGCATGTGGAGCACGTTCCAGTGCAGAATGCTGCCTTCCTGGCTGTCCACCAGCTTACGCAGATCGAGCGTGTTCGAAATCAGCAAAGGCGCGGCAATCGCGAGCGACAACGGCAGTTCGTAGCTGATCATCTGCGCGGAACTGCGCAATCCGCCGAGCAGCGAATACTTGTTGTTCGACGACCACCCTGCGAGCGCGATGCCGTAGACGCCCATCGACGAGACAGCCAGGATGAACAGCACGCCGATGTTCAGGTTGGCGAGTTGCATGTAGGTCTCGCGGCCGTCGACGGTGATGGCGGGGCCAAACGGAATCACCGAAATCGAAAGCAGCGCGAATGTAATGGCCAGGAACGGCGCCAGAATGTAGAAGGGCTTGCTCACGTGCGGCGGGATCAGGTCCTCTTTAGTGACCAGCTTGATGACGTCGGCCAGCGGTTGGAGCAATCCGTGCGGGCCCACGCGGTAGGGCCCGGGCCGCACTTGAATGTGGGCGATCACCTTGCGCTCCACCCACTGCAAATAGGCGAGCACCGTCATGAGGACGGCGAACACGACGACGACTTTAACCACGCTGATGAGAAGGAAAAACTGCTGGTTGGTTAGATCGCCCATTTATTCGCGCGCTCGATTCTCAACGACCGAATTCAGAACCTTCGAGTAGCGTCCGAGGGTTCCGGACGCGAAGAGCCCGTTGTGGTCGGAGCGGACCAGCTCAGGCAAATTCTCGACGGATATTCGCCCGTTGACCGGCATTGTCTGTGCGGCGCCGCCGGTGGCGAGAGTCGCCAGGGGAACCTTATAGCCGTTCACGCCCTTGACGATCTGCTCCGTTATGGTATCAGGCAGCCAGGGCCCAAGCACATGCAGCACTTTCATCTCGCGGCCGATGAATCCCATGATTTCCAGATCGGGCTTGGCCCCCATGGTATTGATGGCCAGCTTCAGGCGTTGGATTTCGCCGGTGACGTTCGTCACCGTTCCGTTCTTCTCGTATGCGGAGGCGGCCGGCAAAACCACGTCGGCTTCGCGGGCGGTTTCGGTAAGGAAAAGATCCTGCACAACCAGAAAGCCGGTTTTTTGGCCGCCACCTTTGTACGGGTTCGCTCCCACTACCCAAAGGACGTCGAGGTTGCCGTGAATCATCTCGCCGACGTGCATGCCCGGCTGTCCCGATGGCTTGTAGCCAGGCAACAACTCCGGCACGAGTCCCATGTCGATGGCGCCGCGCGAATTGGAATAATCCACCAGGGGCACATAGGAAACCGGAATCCCGAGCGATCCACTGAAATCCACCAGGCGGTGGATGTCCCCGCCGCGATAAGAATCGTCGTAGAGGACGACGAGATCGGGTTCCTTGGCGAGCTTTTCACGCAGCGATTCGTAATCGCGCCCGCGCACCGATGCCGCGGCGTATTTATCCTCGCGAACCGGCTTTTCGGTCACCACGTAGATGCGCGCCTGATGGTGCCGGAAATTGGTACGAATCTGGTTCGAAAGCAGCGGGTGTTCGAGCGCCAGATCGGCGCCCAGGATCAGAAACGCTTTGCACTCGTAGAGATCGGCCATGGTGGCCAGTTTTCCCTGCGTGCCGCTCAAAGCATCGAGCAGGGTGACGACATCGCCCGTGCGATGATGGTCGATGTTGTTGGTGCGCAGAACCTTGCGGGCGAATCGCTCGAGGTAAAAATTCTCTTCGTTGGTGGTATGGTTGGAACCGATCACGCCGAACTTGCCGCCATCGGCGAGCACCTGCGTGAATTTCTTGGCCACCGTAGTGAGCGCTTCGCTCCACGAAACTTCTTCCAGCTTGCCGTTCTTGCGCACGAGCGGAGCTTGCAGCCGCTCCGCATGGTCGTAAAAATCGAAGGCGTAGCGGCCCTTGATGCAGAGGAATTCGCCGTTGATGCCCGAATGATCGCGATTGTTGCCGCGGATGATCTGGTTGTTGCGCGTGCCGAGGGTGGTCTTGCAGCCATCGGCACAGTGGGTGCAGATGGTGCCCACGTGCGTCATTTCCCAGGGCCGCGTGTGGTAGCGGTAGGCTCCGCTGGTGAGTGCCCCCACGGGACAGATGTCGACGCACGCGCCGCACTCGTCGCATTCCAGATGGTCGCCCATATTGGGGGCGATTTCGGAGACCACGCCTCGCTGGATCACGCCCAGCGCGCCCACGCCCATGCCTTCGTTGCAGACGCGCACGCAGCGGAAGCAGAGAATGCACCGCGGCGCGTCGAAAAAGACCACCGGCGAGAACTGCTTTTCGGGCGTGTGCACCTTCATCTCGGTGAAACGGCTCTCGCCCGCGCCATACCGGAAAGTCATGTCCTGCAATTCGCACTCGCCGCCCTTATCGCACACCGGGCAATCGAGGGGGTGGTTGGTGAGGAGAAATTCCAGCGTGTATTTGCGGGCGGTGGCTACCTGCGGCGTGTCCGTGCGGACCACCATGCCTTCGGCGACGGGAAGCGTGCATGCCGTCATGAGCTTCGGCATCTTCTCCACTTCCACCAGGCACATGCGGCAGGCGGCGGCCAGCGAGAGGCCCTCGTAATAGCAGAACGAGGGGATTTCGATGCCCGCGGCTTTGGCGGCATCGATCACCAACGTTCCAGGGGCTGCGGTGATCGCTCTTCCGTCAATCGTCAGTTTTACCGGGTCTGGCATTTCGTTAAACTCGTTACGCGGTCACCATCTCGTGCTCGTAGGGGCACGGCTTACCGTTCAGGTGATCTTCGAACTCGCTCCGGAACTTCTCCACGATGGAGAGCGTGGGCATGGCCGCGGCATCGCCAAGAGGACAGAAGGTGCGGCCCAGCATGTTCCGGGAAATATCGCCGATCAGGTTGATGTCGGCCGTCGTTCCACCGCCGCTGTGGAACCGGTCCAGAATCTTGCGCAGCCACGTGGTGCCCTCGCGGCACGGGATGCACCAGCCGCAGCTTTCATGCGCGTAGAACTTCATGATGCGCAGCGCGGCTTTCACCATGCAGGTGTGGTCGTCCATGATGATCACACCGCCCGAACCGAGCATCGTCTTGCGCGCGCCCATGGAATCGTAATCCATGGTGGCGCCCTCGACTTCCGCCGCCGTCAGCACCGGGCAGGACGAACCGCCGGGAATAAAGGCTTTCAGCTTCCGGCCCATGCGGATGCCGCCGCCCACTTCCTCGATCATCTGCCTCACCGGAAAGCCCAGCTTTAATTCGTAGACCCCGGGCTTATTGATGTGGCCCGTCAGACACGTCATTTTGGTGCCCCCGGCCTTTGGAACGCCGAGGGCGGCAAACGCCGCGCCGCCATCGCGAATGATCGGCGGGACGGCGCAATACGTTTCGACATTGTTGAGCACCGTGGGGCATTGGAACGCGCCCACTACCGCCGGAAACGGCGGCCGGATGCGCGGTATACCGCGTTTGCCTTCCAGCGACTCGAGCAGCGCCGATTCCTCGCCGCACTCGTAGGCGCCGGCGCCGCTGTGGGTGTAAAGATGGAAATCGAAACCTGTGCCCTGAATGTTCTTGCCGAGATAATTCTTTTCGTACGCCTCGGCGATTGCTTTGTCCAGGATCTCGATGAGGTAGCGATATTCGCCGCGAACGTAAATATAGCCGGCATGCGCATCCACCGCGAGCCCGGCGATCAGGACGCCTTCGATCAACTGGTGCGGATCGTTTTCGATGAGCACGCGGTCTTTGCAGGTTCCCGGCTCGCTCTCGTCGGCATTCACCACGATGTACTTCGGCTTGGGAGAGGTGCGCGGCACGAAACTCCACTTCATTCCCGTGGGGAATCCGGCGCCGCCGCGGCCGCGCAGATTCGAAATCTTGACTTCCTCGATGATCTGCTCAGGCTTCATGCCGGCGGCCTTTTGGAAGGCCGCGTAGCCGTCATTGGCGAGGTAAGTCTCAATGGAAGCCGAGTCAGGCAATCCGAAGCGGCGCGACAGCACCCTGGTTTCGAGCGGGCTGGGTTCGTTATACAGCATGCGTCTACTTGTCCTTCAGTCCATCCAGCAACTGGTCCAACTTTTCGGGTGTTACGAAGTGGTGAAAATCGTAATTCACCTGGATGGCCGGCGCCCACGAACACGCGCCCATGCATTCCACTTCTTCGAGCGAGAATTTTCCGTCCGCCGTCACTCCCTTGTGCCCGACGCCCAGCTTCTTGCAGGCATGATCGTACAGCTTGTCGCCGTCATTCAACAGGCAACTGATGTTCGTGCACACCTGAACGTGGAATTTCCCGAGCGGCTTGCGGTGCAGCATCGAGTAATAGGACATCACCTCGTTGACCACCAGGGTAGTCACTCCCACGCGTTTCGCCACTTCCTCGATCAACTCGTCGGAAATGCAGCCGACTTCATCCTGCGCGTAAATCAGCATCGGAACCAACGCCGAGCGCTGTCGTCCTGGAGGATAACTCTTCAGGAGCTTGTCGAACCTGGCTTCCAATTCTGGTGAAAAAGTCATCGATCCGTGTCGCCCAAAACAAAATCCTCGCTTCCAATGGAAGCGATCACATCCGCGATCAGCGAGCCCACGATCAGCGTCGGCGTGCACTGCAAATTACCGAAACTCGGAGTCCGCATGTGCACCCGGTATGGCTTTGCCGTGCCGTCGCTCACCACGTAATAGGCCAGTTCGCCTCGCGGCGATTCGATCACCTGGTAGACCTCGCCTTCGGGCACGCGGAAGCCCTCGGTCACAATCTTGAAATGATAAATGAGCGCTTCCATCTGCGTCTTCATCTTTTCGCGATCGGGCAGCACCACGTGAGGAGCGTCGGCCTTCCACGGCCCCGAAGGCATCCCCTCGAGCGCCTGCTTGACGATACGCGCGCTCTGCCGCATCTCTTCCACGCGCACCTGGTAGCGCGCATACACATCGTTTTCAGTCCGCGTGGGCACTTCGAAGTCGAATTTTTCGTAACTCGAGTACGGCTCGTCTTTGCGCGCATCGGTCTTCAATCCGGCGGCGCGCAGCATGGGACCGGTAACACCGAGATCCAGCATGTCTTCGAGCGTAATCCGCCCCACGCCCTTAGTGCGGCCCATCCAGATGCGGTTGTTGGTGAGCAGGTCTTCGTATTCGTCCACGCGGCTGGGAAAGACGTCGATGAATTTCTTCACGCGTTCCTGCCAGCCCCGCGGAGGTTCGAGCGCCAATCCGCCCACCCGGAAATAACTCGTCATCATCCGCTGGCCCGAAAACATCTCGAAGATGCGGAGGATGTCTTCGCGTTCGCGGAAGCAGTAGAGGAAGACGCTCATGGCGCCGATATCGATGGCGTGCGTGCCAAGCCAAACCAAGTGGCTATTGAGGCGCGTCAACTCGGTGAGCATCACGCGCATCCACTGCGCCTGCGGCGGGATTTCGAGGCCAAGGAGCTTTTCGGTGGCCAGGCACCAGCCCAGATTGTTGGAGAGCGGCGCCAGGTAATCCACGCGGTCGGTAAGCGTGACGTCCTGCTGGTAATTCTTCTGCTCGAATTCTTTCTCGATGCCGGTGTGCAAATATCCAATGTCCGGCTGGCACTTCATCACCGTCTCGCCATCGAGCTCGAGCAGCAGGCGAAGCACTCCGTGGGTGGAGGGATGCTGAGGCCCCATGTTGAGGACCATGCGGTGCGGACCGGGTGTGGGCTGGTCTTCCGCTACCGCGCTTACCGATACTCCGGGAGTGCCTTGGTCGCTCATGATCAGATCCTGTGCCCCGTAACGGGGTAGTCCTTGCGTAGCGGATAGCCCTCCCAGTCTTCGGGAAGCATGATACGGCGCAAGTCGGGATGGTGCAGGAAATTGATGCCGAAAAGGTCGAAAACCTCACGTTCGTACCAATTCGCGCCCCGCCAGACGGAGGTGACGGATTCGATGGCGGGATCCGCGCCGAACACACGGCATTTCAGGCGCACGCGCTGTTTACGCTCCACGGAATGCAGATGATAGACGACTTCGAAGCGCGGCTCGGCGGGATAACGGTCGACGGCTGTAACCGAACTGAGACGCACGAATTTCTGGTCGTACTTGAGAAAGCCGCAAATGCTGACGATCTTTCCGGGAGCGATCTCGAGCGTCAACTCGCCGCGATCGATCTTGCCGGTGGCGATAGCATCGCCATCGAACGCTTCCACCGCCGTAGCGATGGCGTTTTGTCGCAGGTTTTCCGGTAACATTTCGAGTTGTCTACTATTTTCGCCTGGAATCCGCCCCGGACCAATCCAGCGCGCCCTTTTTCCAGATGTAGAAGAACCCGGAAAGGATCAAAATCACAAAAACCAGCATCTCAATGAAACCCGGCATCAACAGCTGCCGGTAGACCACAGCCCAGGGATAGAGAAAAATAGCTTCGATATCGAATAGGATGAAGAGCATCCCCACCAGGTAGAATTTCACACTGAACCGCTGCCGCGCATCGCCGGTGGGCACAATGCCGGACTCATACGGCATATCTTTGATGCGATTGCGGACGCGCTTTCCCAGCAGGAACGACACGGTGATCAATCCGGCCGCGAGCACCATGGCGACCAATGCCTGGAGCAGAACGGGAAAGTACTGTTCAGTAAGAGTCGTAGCCATTTGGATTCGGGCGAAAAAGGATCTAAATTTGACTATAGTGGTTTGAAAAGAGGGGTGTCAACCAACGTGCCGATGGAGATCGTGGTAAACGGCGAAACACGCACGGCTCAAGAGGGCCAGACTATTCTCGGACTTTTGCGGGAGTTGGGATTGGAGCCCGCCCGGGTGGCGGTGGAATTCGACCGAAAGATCGTCAAACAACCGCTCTGGCAGGAAACGGTGCTGCGTCCCGGCTCGCAGTTGGAGATCGTACAGTTCGTGGGGGGCGGCTAGCGTGTGGCGCCGCTCGTTGGCGGCGAGTGGTCGGGCTGCCGTGAATGCCTTCTGAAGCCAGTTGGCCGGACGGTGCAAGGGACTACTGCACAACGAGAGCAAACAAAATCAAGAGGCGCCGGAATTGCGGGTCATCGAGTTGGAACGCGCGCCTCTGCAGGGCTGTAACACTATGAGGGGAAGGAAGGCGTCCTGGCAGTGCGGCATGGCCGCGAAGCAGGCTAGAGCTGACTTTCGGGAACCACGGCACCGCTAGGGTTGCCCATGGTTCCCGAGCTTACCATAGTTTGCGACCATTTAAACACAATTCCCCCCGCGACGCTTACGCTCCTCCCTTTAGCAGCATCTCCGCGTTGAGGGCGCCTTCCGGCGTCTCCTCATGCTTGAACATCAGATAAAGATCCCGCCCGGCGGCCAGCAGTTCCAGCGCGCGCGAGCGGATTCCGGCGACGTCCCCGGCGGTGTATTCGGGCTTGCGCAGCCGGTAGTAGACGAAATCGGCCGTGATCACTTCCGGCACTTCCAGCTTTTCGCTTTCCGCCACGCACAGGGAGATGTTCCGGCGCCTCAGTTCCTCGTAAACCGGGTCGGCGAGCCATGACGTGTGGCGGAACTCGAAGGCGTAACGGAGGTCGGCGGGCAGCAACCCCAGGTAATCGTGCAGGAGCGCCACGTCGCACTTCAGGGTCGGACCCAGTTGAAACAGAATGGGACCCAACCGGCGAGCAGTGCGCAGCGGGTCGATCATTTTCAGGAAGAGTTCCGTCGCCTGCCCGGCGTTCTTCAGCCGCAGGATGTGCGTGATCCGCTGGTTCGCCTTCACCGCGAAAACAAAGCCTGGCGGCGTGGCTTCCACCCAGCTTGCGAGTGTGGACGCCGAAGGCAGGCGGCGGAATGTATAGTTGATTTCCACGCAATTCAGCCGCTCCGCGTAGTGCTTCAGGAACAGCTTGGAAGGCAGCTTGGCCGGATAGAAGCCCGGCTTCCAGGCCGGGTATGCAAAGCCGGACGTACCGGCATACAACGTCGCCATGGCTTATCATTATCTCTGGTCGGAGATCTTTCATGCTCCATATTCTGGTGGTCTGGCTGGTGAGCGCGCTCGCCCTCTGGCTGGTAGCGCAGATCGTCCCGGGAATCGAAGTGCGCGATTTCGGCGCAGCGCTTCTGGCTACGATCGTGATCGCCGTCGTGAATGCCGTGATTGGCCCGATTCTGCGGTTCTTCGCCTGGCCCCTCACGATTCTGACGCTGGGCTTGTTCAAGCTCGTGATCAATGCCGTTCTGCTGAAACTGGCTTCGATGTTCTCACCCGGATTCCGGGTTCGCGGATTCCTGAACGCCGTTCTGGGGGCACTGCTTCTCACCATCCTGGAGTACGTGCTGCGCCGCGTGGTGGTCTAGTGCAGGCTCCATCCACTCCGGCCGAGTTGGCGCAAGCCCTCCGCGATGCCGCCGCGCAGAAGCGCACGATTTCGCTGGAAGGGAATGCCAGCAAGCGGGCGATGGCTGGTCCGCGCGAGCCTGCCGATATCGAAATCACCACTTCCGGTCTGCGCGGCGTGCTCCAGTACGAGCCTCACGATCTTACCATCAGCGTAGAGGCCGGCCTCCCGTGGTATCGCTTCACCACCCTGCTCGCTGAGCATCGCCAGATCGTGCCGCTCGACCCTCCTTTTGCCGCGACCGCTACGGTCGGAGGTGTGGTCGCCGCCAATTGCAGCGGGCCACGGCGGCGTCTTTACGGTACCGCACGCGACCTGGTGATCGGCATGACGTTTGCAACTCTCGAAGGCAAGCTCGTGCAATCGGGCGGCATGGTGGTGAAAAACGTTGCCGGTCTCGATATGGCGAAGCTGATGATCGGTTCCTTCGGCACCCTGGCCGCAATTGCGGTAGTCAATTTCAAACTGCTACCCGCCCCCGAAAACGAACAAAGCTTTCTGTTGCCGTACCCGTCCGCGACCGATGCAGTCGCCGTGAGGGATCGAATTCTGGCGAGCCCGCTGCAGCCGTCGGCCATCGACCTGGTAAATCCCGTTGCGGCCAGGTCGTTTGGCGGCGGCGACTGGCTCCTGGCCGTGCGAATGGGTGGGATTCCCGCCGCTATGCGGCGCGGGCAAGCCGAACTCGCTCACATCGCCGGCCGTCTGGCCGTGGAGACAGAATGCCCCGCGACGTTCTGGCCGGAGGTGCGAAACTTCAC
This sequence comes from Bryobacteraceae bacterium, assembly GCA_035509055.1. Taxonomy (GTDB): domain Bacteria; phylum Acidobacteriota; class Terriglobia; order Bryobacterales; family Bryobacteraceae; genus PALSA-129. The sequence continues at coordinate 133,369 of DATJMA010000030.1, forward strand.
GCCGCAATTCCTCGATAGTCATCCGGAGGGAGCGGTTGTTCGCGTCTCGTGTACCTTGAAAGACGTGCCGGCCGTAATGGAATCGTTTGCCGGCCCGGCGCTGGCACGCGCCGCCTCGGGGGTTTGTTACGGGTATTTCGAACAGGCGGAATCCACCGCGGCATGGTTCGCGGGCGCCAACCGGTGGAACTCGGTAATCGAGTTTGCGCCCGAGGCCCGCAAGCGTACACTCGAATTGTGGCCGTCTCCGGGAGGCGACCTGGAAATTATGCGGCGGGTTAAAGCTTTGTTCGATCCGTCCAATCTATTGAACCGTGGCCGACTCTATCGTCGTATCTGACACAATCCGCTCCGGGCCGAAGCAGTTCGACCTAGACCGCTGCGTACACTGCGGCCTGTGCCTGAACGCCTGCCCGACATATCGCGAACTCGGCCTGGAGATGGATTCGCCGCGCGGACGCGTCTACCAGATGGTGCAAGTCTCGAACGGCGCGCCGATTACGCCGGCGTATGAAGAGCATATCGGACTGTGCCTCGCCTGCCGGGGCTGCGAATCGGCTTGTCCCTCGGGCGTGCCGTACGGACGGATGGTGGAGGACGCGCGCGCGCAAATCGAATCGCGCAAAGAGCGCCGCCGGGGGGCGCAGCGGTTCCACGATTTTGTTTTCCGCAAGCTGTTGGTCTCGCCCCGAATGATGATGGCGGCCGGTGCGGCGCTCTATATTGCGGAAAGGATCGGGCTGAAAGGACTGGCGGGAATTCTGCTGGGCGGCCGCTTAGGCGGTATCGCCCAACTGGCGCCATCGGCCGAGCCCCCATTTTTTTTCAGCCAGATCGGCCAGACTTTTCCCGCTCATGGCGGGCAGCGCCACCGGGTGGCGTTCCTCGCCGGCTGCATTGCGAATGTCTCGTTCGCGCGCTTGAACGAAGCGACCGTCCGAGTGCTCCGCAGAAACGGCTGCGAGGTGTCGGTTCCCGCGGGTCAAGGCTGTTGCGGCGCGCTGCACCTTCATAGCGGTCTGCGCGAAGATGCCCGGCGCCTCGCGCGCCAAAATATCGACGCACTCGAAAACGGCGAATTCGACGCCATCATCTCCAACTCTTCCGGCTGTGGATGCGCCCTCAAGGAGTATGGCGAACTGCTGGCGGACGATGCGCGCTACTCCGCCAAGGCGCGCGCGTTCGCGTCGAAGGTGCGCGACATATCGGAGTTTCTGGCAGAAATCGGGCTGAATCCTGAAATGACGCCCGTCAGCGCCGTGGTCACTTACCAGGATTCCTGCCACCTCGCCCATGGCCAGAAGGTCCGTGGCGCACCACGCAAACTGCTCGCGGCGATTCCCGGCATCGACTTCCGCGAAATGCGCGGGGCGGATCTCTGCTGCGGCAGCGCGGGAATCTACAACGTGGTTCACAACGAGATGTCGATGCAGATTCTGGCGTCGAAGATGAAATCCGTGAATGCCACGGACGCGGGCATTATCGCGACGGCCAACCCCGGCTGCATGCTGCAGCTCGAAGCCGGCGTCCGGCTGCATGGCACTCATCAAAAGGTGATGCATGTAGTCGAATTGCTGGACCGGGCGTACGGCGGCGAGTGAAGCGGCTGGTCGGCGTCTGGCCGGTCCGATGAATCCGATCGGCCGTTTCGCGGGTGGGGCCGGCGGTTGCATCAGCTTACGAAGAACGTCGAGAATAGCATTGAGATCGGCATCGTGCTTGCCCACCTTCTGCTCCAGCGCCACGATTTTCCGCGCAAAGCTGGCATTCGTCCTCAGCAAACGACGCAAGTGTACGAATGCGCGGACCACCAGGATGCTGGCGCGGACAGCGCTCGGGCTGCCAAGCACGTTCGGACAATGTTTGACATTCGCGCCTCGTTTCAAGATCGCAGTTTGGGATCTTGAATGCCTCACCGCGGTGGCCTCCGCCAGCGTCTACTGAAACATGAATTCTTCCGGGAACCGGTCGGGATTGCGGTTCACGGCGTGGTTGGGCACGCGGCTTTCGACACCATAAAGTTCAGCCAGATCGGAGTCGAGCGTCACGCGGCGCCCTCTCAGAATGTAGATCTTGCTTTGGATGCGTTCAATTGGAACGAGTATTTTCGGGGATTTCGGCATGGCCTTTTGAAAACCGGAGCCGAATGGAGGCGCAAACTCTACGCGATTTGCAGGCTATTGATTCGGTTGAGCGGTTTACCCTACCGCCCGCTCCTGATCCTTATATTGCAACTGGTACAGCTTCCAATAGATCCCGCGCAGGGCGAGCAGCTCCTGGTGCGTCCCGGCTTCCCGCAGGCGCCCCTTGTGCATCACCAGAATGCGGTCGGCGCGCTGGATCGTCGACAGCCGGTGCGCAATCACAATCGACGTGCGGCCCTCGACCATGCGGACCAAAGCCGCGCGCACTCGAAATTCCGTATCGGTGTCTACGCTCGATGTGGCTTCGTCCAGAATCAGGTAGCGCGGATTGTGCGCCAGCGCGCGGGCGAAGCTGATCAATTGCTTCTGGCCAGTGGAAAGCCCGCTGCCGCGCTCCCGGATCTCGTGTTGGAATCCCTCGGGAAGCCCGCGGATAAACTCCAGCACGTTCACTTGCCGGGCGGCCGATTCCACATCTTCCTCGCGAATCGACTCGGTCCCGAGGCGGATATTTTCCCGGATCGTCCCGGTAAACAGGAACGGGTCTTGCAGAACCACTCCGAATTGGCGCCGGAGATCGCGCGGATCGAGCTCCCTGATATCGATTCCTCCCACGCGGATAGCGCCCTTTTGCACATCATAAAAACGCAGTAAAAGCGAAATGAGCGTCGTCTTCCCCGCGCCGGTATGGCCCACCACCGCGATGGTCTCTCCGGGCTCGATGCGAAAGCTCACGTCGCTCAGCACCCACTCTTCGCCTTGATAGGCGAACCAGACACAGTCGAATTCGATGGCGGCGATGGCCGCGGGCGCGGACTGCGGCTCAACCGGCGCCAGAATCGTTGCCTGGGTGTCGAGGAGCTTGAAAATGCGCTCCGAAGACGCCATGGCGCCTTGCAGAATGTTGTATTTCTCGCTGAGATCCTGAATCGGGCGGAAAAAGCGCAGGCCGTATTGCAGAAACGCCACCACCACGCCCAGCGAGATCCGTCCGCTTTCGATGCGCAAACCACCGTACGTCAGAATCGCCGCCAGCGACAGCATGGAGATGAACTCCACCGTGGGATAGAACCAGCCGTAAGCCGTAATCGCGTCCTTGTACGCATCCATGTGGTCGCGATTGATGCGGTCGAATTCGCGGTGGCTGCGGTGCTCGCGGTTAAAGAGCTGAAGCACCGCGATTCCAGTGATGTGCTCCTGCAAATACGCATTGATCTTGGCGATCGCCACGCGAATCCGCCGGTAGCTCTGCTGCACGCTGCGCCGGAAGATCAGGGTCGCGCCGATGACCAGCGGCATGGCGGCCATCAGGATGCCGGTGAGCAGCGGGCTCATGCGGTACATGATGGCGATGATGAATCCGAGCACCATCAGATCGCCCAAAATCGTGACCAGGCCTGAGGCAAAGAGGTCGTTGAGTACGTCGACGTCGGTGGTGACGCGGGTTACCAGGCGGCCCACGGGATTGCGGTCATAGAAGGCCAAATCCAAGCCCTGGAGGTGCTCCATCAGCTCTTTGCGCAGATCGAACATCGCCAGTTGGCCGGTCCACTGCATCAGGTAGGTTTGGGCAAACTCCGTGAGGAAGGCGCCGATCAGCACCGCCACGTAGAGGAGGGCGATTCGCGTCAGTCCCGCCCACGGGTCGGCGGGAAGCCAGGCGTCGATGGGCGTGTGCAGGGGGCGCGCTTCGGGGCGGATGTACTTGTCCACCGCCAGCCGCGTGAGCAGCGGGTTCATCACCTGCAAAATGGATTGCGCCAGCAGGAAAATCAGGGAAAAGCAGACCAGCACCCCGTAGGGCCGCATGTAGCCCAGCAGACGGCGCATCAGGCGGCCATCATATGCTTTGCCGAGTACCTCTTCTTCCACGTTTTTTCAGAATAGCAGGGGGGTTAAGGGTGCTCGAATTGGCTGGCTTGCGGAATCAGCTCGAAGTACACTCGCGCCGGCAAATCGGTGCGCCAATGGCCGCTCCAGCGGGCGTACCCGCAGATACCGAGGAACAACATGGCGATTAGCGCCGCAACGGCCCACGCGGGAACGCGCCGGCGTCCAGGCGCCGACATGGCAAGCGCTCCGGAGGCGGGACAGGCCGCCACGCACGCGAGGCAGCCGGTGCATTCAGCCGATTGAATGGCGATCAGTTTCGCCACCGGCAACTGCGAAGGGCACACTTTCGTGCACTGATCGCAGTCGATGCACAGGGAGGTGTCGCGGCGAATTCGCAGCGGGCTCGCCAGCGCGGCGAGACCCATCAGCGCCCCATAAGGACAAAAGTAGCGGCACCAGAAATTCTCGATGAAAACCGATGCCACCACGAGCACGGCCATCACCAATCCGCCCGCGATGCCCAAAAAGCGGAAGAAATTGAGCATTTTCACATCGTCCAGCGCGCCATACGGACCCTCCAGGAATGCCTGGATGGCCGGCACGGACATGGACGCCACGGCATAAGCGAACAGCCCCAGTAAAAGGTACTTGGTTCCGCGCAGAGTCACATCCAGCCATCGCGGCAGGCGCACGCTCCGTCCGAACGTCCGCCGTCCCAAACGCCACAGGTGCTCCGACACCGTCCCGACCGGACAAAGCCACCCACAGAAGCTTTTGCGCGCCACCCACGAAATCGCCAGGAAGGCTATCAGCAGGAACATTCCGGCAGGATGCAGCCGCGGCATCTCGCCCGTGGCCAGCAGGACCTTCAGGTTCATGAGCGCCGCAATCGGAAGCCAGCCCTCCACTCCGGCCGGCCGCGAGGTCCAGGTGCCCTGTCCGCCATTTTCGTAATAACGAACAAAGACATAAAACTGCACGCCGATCCAGAGGTTGAGCGCCAGGAATCCCAGCTGAAAAGCGCGCCGCAGGGGCTGCGAGCGGTCCCGCCCGGCTCGCTTGCCGGCCTTCTTGCGCGGAACCGTTGGGGTAGCAGACGCCATCACAGCCACGGGATGATCTCCTGTTCAAACGCTAACCGCCATCAGAATTGCGGGCAGTGACTGAAGTCACGGGGGAGTAGAATAGCGGCAGGAGGGCTGGTCTGCTCCGCGCGGCCCGGCGCCGCTTCTTGACTTTCGGAACGCCCGTACATTATTCTGACGATTCGCTTTGACGGTGCTCAAAGGCCGTTCTACGTATGCGGGAAAATAAGAATCACGCCCCGGAAACCTTAGAAAGGTCTCTGGATTCGACGCTCGAAAGCGTCGATAGCGCCGAAGAGTTGGCGCTCAGCGTGGCCCAGCGCGCCGGTTTTGACGAGGACGATTTGATGAAGATCGGCATGGCCGTGCGGGAGTCCATGGTGAACGCCGTGGTGCACGGCAATCGTTACAGCGCCAACAAGAAAGTGCGGCTGCTCGTGACGCACAGTTCCGAACGGTTCACGATCAGGATCGCCGACGAAGGCGACGGGTTCGACGCGGCCAACATACCCGACCCGTTGGCGCCGGAGAACCTCATGCGCACCTCCGGAAGGGGTATTTTCCTCATCCGGTCCTTTATGGATGAGTTCGAGATGCGCCACAGGGAACCCCGGGGTACCGAAGTAACTTTGGTCAAATACGTGGTGTCTAAGTAAAGTGCAGTTTTCAGCCAGGAGGCATATTCAGTGAGCGTAAAGTTGAATACTCGGCAGGTGGGCGATGTCAGCGTGGTGGATGTGGCGGGCCGGATCACTCTGGGTGAGGGCTCCAGCGCGCTGCGCGACATGTTGCGCGATATGACGAGCAAGGGCAGCAAGAAAATCCTGCTCAATTTGGGAGAAGTCTCCTACATCGACAGCTCCGGGATTGGCGAGCTGGTGTCGGGCTTCACTACAGTAACGAACGGCGGCGGTCAATTGAAGCTGCTCGGCCTCAACAAGCGGGTCAAGGATCTGCTCCAAATCACGAAGCTGTACACCGTCTTCGACGTCCACGAAGACGAAGCCAGCGCGGTTCGCAGCTTCGCCTAATTTCTCGGCGGCACGGGTGACTTCCGGGCTACCCGTGCCGCGCGCCTTCCCACGCCATGCGTCCCTCTCCGGTCGCGATCGTAGCTGGCGTGATCCTGGCTGGATTTACCATTTGGATCACGCATCAAGCCAAAGCACTGGAGCGTGACCTGGACGCCAACTCTCTTAAGATTGCATTGCTCGACAAACCAGCCCCCGATTTCCACTTGACGTCATTCGATGGGCGCCCGGTATCTCTCGCCGGTCTTCGCGGTAAGAAACTGGTCCTCATGTTCTGGGCCACGTGGAATAACACCAGCCATCCCGAAATGCTCATGTTGAGCATGACGTATGACCGCGCCCGCACAACCGAGTCCGATTTCAACGTCGTCGCCGTCGCCGTGGACGACGATCAGACCGCAGTTAGGAAATTCGCTGCCGACAGCCGGATCCCATTTCCTCTTGTCCTCGACCATAACCGCGACCTGGCCAATGCGTACCGGATTCGCAGCATTCCCACCGCCCTGATCATCGATGGCGACGGCAAAATCGTCTACGGAGTCGTCGGAGCTCAGAGGAACCAAGGCGAATTCGCGCGGCAATTGGGCATCAGTCCGCGCGATTTCCGCATGGAATTGGGGGCGCCGCGTGGCCGCGGTAATTGAGTTCCAGCGCGTCACCAAGATCTATAGACGCCTCTTCAGCGAGGAGCAACTCGCGGCCCTTTCGGACGTTTCTTTCGAAATGGAGTCCGGCCACGTGTGCGCTTTCCTGGGACCGAATGGCGCCGGAAAGACTACCTCCATCAGCATGCTGATGGGCTTTTTCTTTCCGACGTCGGGCCAGATCCGCGTCTTCGGCCGGCCGCCGGGGGATCTCGCCGCCAAGGAACAAATCGGCTTTCTACCCGAGAATTTCGCCTTTCATAAGTTTCTTACCGCGCCCAAGTTGCTGCGCTTCCATCTCCAGTTAGCCGGCCGCAATCCCGGTGGCGCGGACACCCTGATCGCCGGCTTACTCGCCAAAGTGAAGCTGAATGGCTACGAGAACCTCAAAATCGGCAGGTACTCGCGGGGAATGGTCCAGCGAATCGGGATCGCCCAGGCGCTGCTTTGCGATCCCCAACTCCTCGTGCTCGATGAGCCTACTTCCGGCCTCGATCCCGCCGGCCGGCGCGAGGTTCTGCATCTGCTCGCGGAGCTCAAAGCCGAAGGCAAGACCATCTTCCTCAGCTCGCACATCCTGCCCGAAGTGGAACAGATTGCCGACCACGTCGTCATCATCAATCGCGGCAAGATGGTGCGCGCCGGAAACTTGCGCGATCTTTTGGCATCCGGCGGGCAAGTGGAAATCCTGGCCGATCGCGTGCCCGACGAGTTGCGTCAAAGCGCGCTCCGCGGCGCCAGCATCGAGCCCGCGCAGAACGGCCTCCGCGTCCTCATCGATGGTTCGCGCAAACGGGAAGCCGTGGAAGCGCTTTGGGCCGCGGGCTGCGACGTCATCGCCATGAACCCGCAGCGGAGCACGCTCGAAGAGCTGTTCCTGAAGGAAGTCGACCAGCCGGGAGGCGCGCGATGACCAAGGTCCGCGCCATTGCCTGGAATACTTTCTCCAGCTTGCTGCGCAATAAGATCGTCATCCTGTTCTGCGCCGGTTGTATCTGCGTCCTCCTGCTCCTGCTGACTCCCCTGCTCGTGCTGCGCAATGGACGCAGCGCGCAAAACCCCGAACTGATGCAGATGGCCGTGCTCCCGGTCATCGCCACCATGATGCAATTCGTCAGCGGCTTCGGCAGTTTACTGGCAGCCTGGTCGGCGGCCGATGCCGTCGCCGGCGAGATGCGCTCGGGCACGATTCTGGCCGTGCTGGCGCGGCCCGTCCGCCGCTGGCAGTTTCTCCTGGGTAAGTTCCTCGGCGTGCAGTTGATGATGCTGGTGTTCGTCATCCTGATGTTGGGGCTTAATTATCTGCTGGCCTGGATCGGCGGCGCCACCATCTCCACGAGCCCTTGGGTCCTCATCGTCTACCCCATGGTCCGCTACATGATCTACAGCGCGCTGGGCATCCTACTGGTCACCGTGATGCATCCCATCCTGGCCTTTTGTATCGTCCTCGTGATGATGATCGCGGCCGGGCTAGCCGCCCCCGCCAACCCCGAGACCTTCATGCCCGGCTGGCTCCGCACCGGATTGTTCTACGTTCTTCCTTCCAGCAATCTCCTCTCGGAAACGCGATTTCTCACCATCACCCGCGCCACCTTGCGGGCGGCGCTGTGGACCGACCATGCGACCGCGCTGATTTACGGTTTGGATTACGCATTGGTGTGCTTCCTGCTGGCTGCCTGGATTTTCCGCTCGCGTAGCCTATCCCGGGATTAACCTCACATACACCATCGCGACGGTGCCCCGCAGCACTGAGTGATCGGACCCTTTTTTGCCAGACTGAAAGCAGGAGAACCAACCATGAAAACCAATAAATTGGAAGAACTTTACTTGAGGGAGTTGCGGGATCTTTACGCTTCGGAAAAGCAACTCGCTAATTGGTTGCCGAAAATCATGGAAAAGGCGGACCTGATCGATCTCAGACAGGCGCTATCGAATCATTTGAACGAAGTTCGCGGGCAGCTGACCCGCCTCGAAAAGGCCTTCCAGCTACGCTGTGAAAAGCCTGCTGTCAGGGAAGGCAAGGCCCTCGAAGGCATCCTTCGCGAAGCGGACGAAGATATCGCCGATGCCGGCAATCCACATATCCGGGATACCGTGATTGTGGCTGCCGTCCAGCAAATCAAACACTTTGAGATAGCCGCTTACGGGACAGTTCATGCCTACGCGACTCACCTGGATTACAACGAAGACGCCAGATTGTTACAGGCCACCTTGCAGGAAGAGCGCGCTACCGACCGCAAACTTACCGAGATCGCGCTTCACTATTTAAAGATGGAAACCGCCCGCATGTGAGCGCTCGCTAACTCGTTTTCCGGGCCCGCTTTTTCGGTGTTGCTTCTTCCACGGTCTCTTCCGGCGCCGCGCCCGCCACCGCCGTTGCCACACTGGCAGGCTTGCGCTTCTCCGCCAGGCTCTTCTTGAGAGCTTCCATGATGTCGATCACTGGCGCTACGTGCGCTTCCGGCGTCGCCACCACTTTCTCGCCCGCCACTTTCGCCTCGATCATCTGTTGCAGGTTGGCGCGGTAAGTGTCCTGATATTTTTGCGGTTCGAACTCCGATTCCAGCGATGAAATGAGCATCTTCGCCATGGCGAGTTCTTTGTCTTTCACCAGGCTGGTGTCGGTCCGGAATTCGTCCACCTGGCGGATTTCGTCCTGGTAAAACATCGTGTGTGAGAGAATTCCCTTGGCCCCGGGCCGCAGGATAATGATGTGCTCGCGGTTGTGCATCGCGACCTTCGCCAAGGCGTAGTACTTAGACTCGCGAAGCGCCTGGAACAGCAGAGCGTAAGGTTTTTCGCCGCCTTCGTCCGGCGCAACGTAATAGGAGCTTTCTAAATATATGGGATCGACGTCATCCGCCTTTACGAACTCCAGGATTTCCATCACCTTGGCTGTCTTAGGCGCGACTTTCTTGATATCTTCGTCGTCGATCTCCACATACCGGTCCTTCTCGAACTCGTATCCTTTCACCAGCTCGCTACGCGGCACCGGCTTATCTTCCGTCTGGCAATAAATCACCTGCCGGATGCGGGAATGATCGTCTTTGTGGAGCAGATTGAAGCTGATGGTTTCACTGCGCGCGGCGCTGAAAAGCCGCACGGGGAAGGAGACCAACCCGAATGTCAGGTGGCCTTTCCAGACGCTCGATGCCATAGTTGCACCCTCTCGCTGCACACAGGGTACTACAAACCCAATGAAATGTAAAGGTTAGCTATTCCCCGCCTTCCAGGTCGGTGAGGCGGCGTTGATGGATCTCGGCAATTCGGGCAAGCGCGCGGATGTTCTCGCCATCGTGTTGGGCAAGAGCGCTGAGTTGCTGTATGGAGCTCCTCAGATCCTGGATATCGCGGCTGGCCAATTCCAGGTTCATCGTGAGGGCTTCGATGCGCTCATCGATTGTCATATGTTTAGTTTAACACCCGTTTCCGTGCCTCCACCCACGATGGAAACACCTCCGGATTCTCCAGCCACACCAGCATCCAGTCCAGCATTTCCTCCTTCAGAGCCTGCTTCTCCGCGGGCATCCGGCTCGAAAGGGAAAGAAACCGCGCCCGATCCTTCGCTGCGATTACCTGCCGCCGGCAATAGCGCGCCTTGTCCCGATCGCCCGCAGCCATAGCTTCCGAATATGCTTTCTGCATCCCGCGCAGCGATTCCTCCAGTTCTTCCAAAGTGTGCTGGCGGACTCCAGCAAAAGGCTGCTCGAACGGCAGGCCTGTCTGGCGTACCAGATCACGCAGGTAACTTTCCGATGCCGGCGCCAGTTGCGCCACCAGATCCAGCCAGACCGATTCCGTAACCGCCTCGGGGCGAACTCTGTCCAGGTACTCGTGCAATCGCTGTTTAATGGAGTTGCCGGGCACGGCGGTACTTCTCCACGGCGTTGCTGTGCGCCGCCAGGGTGCTCGAAAACTGATGCGCTCCCGAATCGTCCGGCTTGCGAACAAAATAGAGGTCCGCGGACTCCGCCGGATGGAGCGCCGCCGTCAGCGAGGGGATGCCGGGGTTGGCGATCGGCCCCGGAGGCAGCCCCACGTGGCTATAAGTGTTGTACGGATGATCGCGATCCAAATCGGACCGGTAGATCGTGCCGCGATACAGGCCCAAAAGCTGCGCCGCGTAAATCGTCGTCGGGTCGCACTCGAGCTTCATGCCGATCCGTAATCGATTAGTGAACACCGCGGCGATGAGCGGCCTTTCCTCCTCGAGCTTTCCCTCTTTCTCCACGAGCGATGCCAGCGTGACGGTGTCGTGTACGTTGGCATTGGTGTTCAGGCTCCGCCATGCGGCGCGGAAGCGGTCCGTCATCATGCGGCACAACATCGCCGGTGTGGTTCGATGGTTCAGCCGGTACGTGCTGGGGAACAGGTAGCCTTCGAGAGTGGGCGCTTTCGGGTCCAGATCGTGGATGTACGTTGGATCCTGCGCGGCCTTCACGAAATCGGCGGACTTGAATACCCCGAGTTGCTCCACGGCCGCTCCGATATCGAACATGTTCTTGCCTTCCGGTACCAGCAGTTCGAGATAGAAAACGTCGCCGCGCGCGATCCGCCTCTCTACTTCGCGGGCGGACGCCGGACTGCTGAAAGCATACTCGCCGGCCTTCAGCGAGCGCCCCTGATTCATGAAATGGGCCAGCCAGAAGTCCCACCGGCTGCCGACCACTCCCGCCTTGGCTAGTTCCACCGCAATGCCGTTTGTGGAAGTTCCCCGCGGCAGGTCGACGTAGATGGTGCCGGTAAATCCCCGGTAAGCCCGTGCGGCCCGGTAATACCCGAATCCAGCTCCCAGAACCGCCACCGCCACGAGTACTCCTGCCACACGAACGAACCTCATAACGAGTCCAGATAGCTCTGCAGCAGGATTACCGCGGAAAGACGGTCCACCGCCGCGGCCCGCTTGGCGATGCTGATGCCGCTCTCGCGAAGGACGCGCCCGGCCTGCACGCTGGTGAGACGCTCGTCCCAGAGCGTGACAGAAAGTCCGGTCTGTTTTTCGAGGGCCGCCGCGAAGTCCTGCACCCAGCCGGACTGCCGCCCTTCCGTGCCGCGCATATTGATGGGATTCCCCAGCAGGATGGCGTCCACTTCCCGCTCGGCGATCAGTTGTTGAAGTGCGGCCAGATCCGCGCGCTTGTTCGTGCGCACCAGATTGGGGAGGCCCTGTGCGGTAATTCCTAACGGATCCGAGATCGCGAGGCCAATCCGCTTTTTTCCCAGGTCGAGAGCGAGGATGCGGGACTTGGCGGGCGTCAAATCAATTTCATTATAGACTCTGCCATGCTACAGTCGAGGCAAGGGTGAAAATCGCACCGTGGCGTCACTCATCAAGCCTCCCAGCATCGCCAAAACCGCGGTGGCTGAAGTCCGCCACGCCTCTTTGCCGATCGTCGCGCTGGGCGTAATTATCGCCATTCTGTACTTCGGCAGACTGTTTCTCGTGACCGCCATGACCGCGGTCACGATTGCGTTCATTTTGGAGCCATTCGTGGCGGTCCTGATGCGCCTGCGTCTGCCGCGCAGTGTCGCCAGTTTCGTAGTGTGCAGCCTCGCACTGCTGTTCCTTTACGTGATCGGTCTGGGCGCCTACACACAGCTCACCGGTCTTTACGGCGACCTGCCGAAGTACGGCCAGCGAATCGCCGATATTGTCGACGGCGTCCAGCAGAAAATTCAGGGACTCGAGTCGGACACGGTCCGTATGCTGGTTCCCACACGGCAGCGCCTGGAAGAAGAGGAACGGCTGCGGCAGGCCGCCAGGAAAACCAGAGTTTCGCGGACGCCGCCGCCGGCGCCCGTCGTGCCGCCCCCGCAAAACCCTGCCGTGCCGGCCTCGGCAATTTCGGACTACATTTCCGCCCACTTGAATTCCTTCTATCACATCCTCTTGATGATTTCCTTCATCCCCTTTCTGGTGTACTTCATGCTGAGTTGGCGCGACCACATCAACCGCAGCTTCCTCCAACTCTTTCAGGGCGAGGCCCGCGGAGTGGCGGCGCGCAGCCTGGAAGGCATCGCCGAAATGGTGCGGGGATTTGTCGTGGGCAACTTCCTGCTGGGATTTCTGATGGCCATCGTTAGTTCGTCGATGTTCTATTTCATCCAGGTCCCCTATCCGTTTCTGGTTGGTCCCCTCAGCGGGTTGTTGAGCCTGGTGCCCTACATCGGCCTCCCACTGGCCATGATGCCCCCGCTCTTCGCCGCTCTCGGCCCGAATCTCGTGCCCACTTACGTCCTGGTCGTCGTGTCCGTCTCCCTGCTGCATCTCATCGCCATGAACCTGCTCTATCCCAAGATCGTGGGTTCGCGCGTGCACCTGAATCCCCTCGTCGTCACCTTCTCGCTGATGCTGTGGGGTTTCCTCTGGGATGCCCCGGGCCTGCTGCTCGCCATCCCTTTGACCGCTGGATTGAAAGCCGTCTGCGACAACGTCAAGGAATTGCGGCCGATCGGCAAATTCCTGGGCGATTGATCGTTCAGTTTTTCTAAACGTACCGTTCAAACCTTCTCGGTTGACTTCCCGTACGATCGAACTTACTATTTTCGCAAATAAGGTCTTATTATATTTTGATTTGTTAGAGGTTTGTACAAAACCGGCCGGGGCCTCCTTCGGCGAGGCGGGCCTGCCCACCTGGGAAAGTTGGGACTGCAGCGACCGGCAACGTCCGGTTATCCGGGCCACGCAGCCTGGAAGGGGAGAAAGATTATGCGGTCTTTGGGGATTGTGCAGGTACGTTCCCTGCTAGGTTCGATCCTTGCCGTCTTTTTGGCGGTGTTTTTCATAGCGCCCGCCGCCCGGGCCCAACAAGTTGCCGTGGCCCAGCTCGATGGGTACGTCACCGACCCGTCCGGCCAAGCCGTCGTCAACGCTCAGGTCAAAGTGACGGAAGTCGATCGCAACCAGGTTCACTCAGCCGAAACGGATGTCACCGGACGCTATCAGTTCCCCGACCTGCCCGCCGGCAATTACCAGCTCGAAGTCTCTTTTCAAGGTTTCAAGACCTACGTGCAGAGGGGGATCCGGCTGGATGCGGGCAATAACCGCACGCAACCCGTTACGCTTCAGGTCGGGTCCATGACCGAGAGTGTCCAGGTGACCGCCAATGCCGCGCAGGTAGAGACCAAAGAGAATTCCATCTCCCAGCTCGTCGATAGCGAACGCATCGTCGAATTGCCGCTGAATGGCCGCAATCCCGTACAACTGCTCGCCATTTCGGGTTACGCCACCAATACCATGACGTTGAATGGCGGCGACCTTACCGGCAGTAAGAACATTCAGGGCTCCAACGGCTCGACATCTTATTCGGTGGCTGGCGGCGCGGCCAACGGGGTCAACTACCTCCTGGATGGGGGCGACAACAACGATGCGTTCAGCAATGTAAATCTGCCGCTTCCCGTTCCCGATTTCATTCAGGAATTCAACGTCCAAACCAGCAGCCTGCCGGCCCAATACGGACTCCATCCCGGAGGCGTGGTAAACATCGTGACCAAGTCGGGCAGCAACGGCTTCCATGGCGATCTGTTCGATTTCCTGCGCAACGGCGATCTGAACGCGCGGCCCAAGGGCGTCATCAATCAGCAACCCGTTCGCGACTCCCTCAAGCGGAACCAGTTCGGCGGCACCGCCGGCGGCCGCATCAAGAAGGACAAAATGTTCTTCTTCGCCGGTTACCAGGGGACCCGCCAGCGCAGCAATCCCTCGCAGACCACAGCGTACGATCCTACCGCTGCGACGCTTCAAGGCAACTTCAGCGTCGTGGATGGCGCCAAGTCGAGCGGCGGCTGCCTGTCCGCCGCCAGAACCCTGAAGGACCCCAGCGGCCACGCGTACCCCGGCAATCAGATTCCGGTATCGAATTTCGATCCGGCGGGTCTCAAACTGGCCTCCACTTACTTCCCGGTTTCCTCGAATCCTTGCGGGAACTACGTTTATGGCGATCCCGCCAATAACCCCGACGACCAGTGGGTCGGACGCATCGACTACAACATCAGCCAGAAGAACTTTTTCTTCGGGCGGTATTTTATCTACGACTACACGGGCGAAGTAGTCTTTGCCAATAACAACGCTCTCACGACGTTGGCGGCGCCCGGCAACCAGGATCGGTCGCAGACCATGACGGTCGGCGACAGTTACACACTGACGCCCACGGCTGTCAACTCCCTACACCTCACCTTCGACCGCCGGCGCGATAACCGCTCGGCGCCCCCGACCTTGTTCAGCCCGGCGACGCTGGGCGTGAACATGTTCATCAACGCCCCGAATTATACCCAGCTCACTGTGAGCACCTACTCCGGCGGTGGATTCGCCGTGGGCTGCGGCACCTGTGCCCTGGCCAATTTCGACATCAACACGTATCAGCTTGCGGACGACTTCACCTGGATTCGCGGCCGGCACCAGATCGGCATCGGCTTCGACGGCCGCAAGGACCAGTTCAATTCATACAACTACCAGCAGGCCAACGGCCAGTTCACCTTCAATGGCACCTATACCGGCGACGGGCTCGCGGACCTCCTGACCGGACAGTTCTCCGGATTGACCGACGGCAACGTGATTTCCGACTACCTCCGCCAGACAGTATTCGCCGCCTACGTACAGGACTCCTTCAAGGTATCGCCGCATTTCAGCATCAATTACGGACTTCGCTGGGAGCCGTCGGTGCCGTCTTACGACAAGTATGGCCGCGGCAATCAGTTCAGTTGGCCTTTGTTCGACGAGGGCTGGCACAGTTCGGTGTATCCTGGCGCTCCCGCCGGCTTGATCTTCTCCGGCGACACGGCGCAGGATCCCTACGGCAAGGCCTTCACCGCGTCTCACTATGCCACCTTCTCCCCGCGCCTCGGCCTGGTGTGGGATCCCAAGGGCGACGGCAAACAGACCATCCGCGCCGGTTTCGTGTTGATGCACGATACCACCGAGCTTTTCTACCCGGAGCGCTGGACCACCAACTCCCCCTATGTCTCGTCGCTCACCATCAATAGCAACGAGTTCGGCGTGGGCACCGACCTGTTCTCCAATCCCTTCAACGGGTATGTGCTGAACGGCAAACCCGGCGATCCGTTCCCGGGTGCCGCGGTATTCCCGACGCAGGGCACTTACGTCAGCGTTCCGCCGAACCTGCCGGTCACTTACATGATGCAGTGGAATCTCAGTTACCAGCGCCAGCTTAGCAAGGACTGGATGGTGCAGGCCAACTACCTGGGTAACGCGGGACGGGATATCTGGGGGTCGACCGATGTCAATTATGCCATTCCCACGGCCGGCGCCAGCACCTCCAACACCAACAACCGGCGGCTGACTTACCTCACCAACGCCACTCTCGGCCAGTATTACGGCGACATCCAGCAGACGGATTCGGGAGGAGTTTCCGAATACCACGCACTGTTCCTTTCGGCCCAGCACCAATTCGCCCGGCACTACACGCTGCGCGCCAATTACACCTGGAGCCATTGCGTGAGTTCGTGGGACTTCGCCGGCGAATTGGCTGGCACGGTCTACCAGAATCCGCTGAACCGCGCCGAAGGAGAGCGCGGCAACTGCGGCTACGATCACCGGCAGGTTTTCGTCGCTACTCTGGTGGCTTCGAGCGGCGGTCTTGGCAGCGGCGCACTCATGGCGCTCACCAGGAATTGGCAACTCGCCCCGATTGTCAGCTTCAATACCGGCAACCCGGTCCAGATCACCGATGGCGGCAAGGACGTTTCACTGAGCGGCCAAGGCCTTGACCGCCCCGAAGTCATCAACCCGAGCCTGGTGCACCAGCCGGTGTCGAGCGATCCGCCGTATTGGTTCAACCCCCAGGCGTTCATCTGCGCGGATGCCATCAACAATATCTCGGCTTCGACCCTGCCTCCCAACTGCCCGGCGGCGACCGCGGCGACCGCGATGTTCGGCAACCTCGGCCGCAACGCCGTTTACGGTCCGGGTGCGATCCAGTGGGACATGCGCCTGTCCCGATCTTTCCCCTTCAAGGAGAGATGGAGATTCGAACTCATCGGCGAGTTCTTCAACATCATGAATCACGCCAACTGGAACAACCCGACCACCAACCTCACCAGCAGCAGCTTCGGTGAGGTGACCTCGTTCGGCAGCCCGCGCATTATCCAGTTGGCCGCGAAGCTGTACTTCTGAAGAAAAGAGGGAGCATACCGGAGCGGGCGCCTTAGCGGCGCCCGCTCTTTTTTTCCTGCCCGATCTTGGCCTCGCCGGAATTCAACGTTGAGTTTTCCTAAATCCACTGTTCAAACATTTTGGTTTGATTTTGCACCGAATCGGAAGTATTATTGCCCCGTCAGCGGTCGAATACACCCAGAGGGTCCTAAAGTCTAGTTGGGCTTGTTCGTGCGCCACCTGGGAAGTGGTGTAGGTGTGTTTCCATGTCCGATACCGGGAGGGGACTAAAAATGAAGGTGCTTGCGAACCAAGTGTGTCGCATGAAATGCGCAGCGGGCCTCGTGGTTGCCGCTGCTTTTCTGTTTTTAACGGCGCCCCGAGTGAGCGCCCAGGAAGTAAATGTCGCCGAAGTGGATGGTCATGTCACCGACCCAACCGGCGCTTCGGTCTCCGGTGCAATTGCAAAAATGACGGACACCGATACTCACCAGGTCCATACCTTCACCACCGATAACTCCGGAGGCTTTCGTTTTCCAAATCTTCCGATCGGCACCTATACGCTGGAAGTCACGGCATCCGGCTTTAAGCTCTACCGTCAGACCGGCATCATTTTGGAGGTTGCACACAACGTCGAGCAGAACGTCGCCTTACAGGTGGGCGCGACGACCGACACTGTGGAAGTCACCGCCAACGCGAGCATGGTGGAGACCAAAGACAGCGCCATCGCCCAAGTCATGGAAGAGCGCAAGATCGTCGACCTTCCGCTCAACGGCCGCAATCTTACTCAATTGCTGACTCTCACCGGCGGGGGCACATCGACCCCCGGCGGCGACTTGACCGGCAGCAAAAACATCCAGGGATCGAATGCGTCCGGCACATTCTCGGTAGCCGGCGGGCAGGCAAACGGCATCAACTACCTGCTGGATGGAGGAGATAACAACGACACTTTCAGCAACGTCAATTTGCCCATCCCCTTCCCCGATGCCGTGCAGGAATTCAGCGTCCAGACCAATGCCATGCAGGCGCAGTTCGGGCTCCATCCCGGCGGCGTGGTGAACATCGTGACCAAGGCCGGCACCAACGATTACCACGGCGACCTGTTCGACTTCCTCCGCAATTACGAACTGAACGCCCGCACGAAAGGCTTGGTCGAACCGGGCGGCGCCGTCGCACAACCGGCGCGCGATTCGCTCAAGCGCAACCAGTTCGGCGGTGTGATCGGCGGCAAGATCAAAAAGGACAAGCTCTTCTTCTTCGCCGGATATCAGCAGACCGTCCAGCGGAGCAATCCCGCCACCAATACCGCGCACGTACCGACGGCCCTCACCATCGCCGGCAATTTTTCCGTGGAAGACGCCGCCACTTCCGCCGGCGGCTGCCAGAAAAGTGCCATCACCCTCAAAGATCCCACCACCGGCAATGCCATCCCGGGCAACAGGATTCCGCAGAGCGAGTTCGATAAAGCCGCCTTGAAACTCCTTAGCTTTGTCCCGATCTCCTCTGACAATTGCGGCACCCTTCTCTACGGACAGCCGGCCGATAACCCGGATTGGCAGGTCATCGGCCGCGTGGACTACGTGATCAACGACAAGCACTCCATGTACGGCCGCTACTACAATTACAACTACACGGCCCAGGCATTCTTCGACGGCAAAAACGTCCTCACCACAGGCCCAAACCCCGGCAACAAGGATAACTCCATCATCGCGACCTTCGGCGACACCTACCTGTTCAGCCCCACCATGGTGAATTCGTTCCACGCCACCTACAATCGCCGCGCCGACAACCGCGGCTCGGCGCCGAATCTGTTCGGCCCGCAGGCGCTCGGCATCCAGAACGGCAGCGGCGGACCTTTCGCCGATAATATGCCCGACAACTACATCCAGGTCACCGTCTCCAACTACTTCAACGTGGCTTGCGGTACCTGCGCTCCGGGCTATTTCAACGTCAACAACTATCAACTCTCCGACGACGTTTCCAAGATTATCGGGCGGCACCAGATTGCGTGGGGATTCGACGGACGCAAAGACCAGTTCAATGAAACCGCCAACCAGCAGTCCAACGGCCAGTGGAATTTCAGCGGCGGCAGCACTGCCGGTTATTCGGGCGATAACCTGGCCGATCTGCTGCTCGGTCACCTGTCCTCCTGGAACCAGGGCAATGCGTTGTCCGACTATATTCGCCAGACGGTATTCGCGCTCTATCTTCAGGATTCCTGGAAGGCCACCGACCACCTGACCGTCAATATTGGCGCCCGCTGGGAACCCCTCCAACCGGCCTATGACAAATATTGCCGCGGCAACTGGCTGGACATGGCCGCCTATGTCGCCGGTGTGCACAGCACGGAGTATCCGAACGCTCCCATTGGCCTGATTTTCGGCCACGATTCGCAGGATCCGAATGGATGTCCCTTCGCCGCACATCACTGGGGCGATACCTCGCCGCGCCTGGGTTTGGTCTGGGATCCCACCGGCAACGGCAAGCAGACCATCCGCGCCGCCTTCGGGTTGCTGCACGACACCACCGAGTTGTTCTACCCCGAACGCTGGACCACCAATCCGCCCTATGCCTCGTCAATCACTCTGACCAATCCTTCCATCTCCGCCCCGTTCTCCAACCCCTGGGCCCCCGACCCCGGGATCTGGGCCGGCGGAGATCCGTTCCCCGGCGCCTCCATTTTCCCGCCCAGCGGCACCTACGTCAGCGTTCCGCCCAACCTGCATCCCACCTACGTCTTACAGTGGAACCTCAGCTACTCCCGCCAAATCGCCAAGGATTGGCTGGCCACCGCCACTTACATCGGCAATCACACCGTTCACATTTACGGCGCGTACGATATCAACGAACCCCAGCCTTCCCCGACCGCTACCACGAAAAACGAGCAGGCTCGCCGCGTTCTGTCGCTCATCAATCCCACCGCCGGGGCATCTTACGCCCAGGTGGTGCAGTCGGATGACGGCGTGACCGCCAGCTACGAAGCTCTCCTGCTGAAACTTGAGCACCGCTTCGGCAACCACTTCACCATGCTGAGCAACTACACCTGGTCCCAGTGCATCAGCACCTACGATTTTGGCGGCGAGTTGGCGGGCGTGGACTATCAGAATCAGTTCAACCGCGACGGCGAAAAGGCCGATTGCAACTTCGATCGCCGCCACATTTTCAACACTTCCCTCGTAGCCGAAAGCCCCGGTTTCGGAACGGGCGCTCTCCAGGCCATCTCCAAGGATTGGCAGATCGCCCCCATCATCAGCTTTTATACCGGCCAGCCGTTCACGGTGACCACCGGGTCCGATGTTTCCCTGACCGGTGAGGGCACAGACCGCCCCAACGTGGTTCCCAACGTGTCGAACCCGTTCCCGAAAACCACCAGCGAATGGTTCAACACGTCGCTATTCGCCGGCGGCTGCAACAACGCGACTTACGCCAGCAATCCGTATTGCGTCCCGCTCGGAAACTTCGGCGATGCCGCGCGCGATATCTTCCACGGCCCCGGCACGATCCAGTGGGACATGTCCGCCAGCCGCATCTTCGCGTTCAACGAACGTCTGAAGCTACAGTACAAGGCGGAGTTCTTCAACATCATGAATCACGCCAACTGGAACGCTCCGTCCGCCAGCCTCACCAGCGGCACTTACGGCCAGGTAACCACTTTCGGTTCGCCGCGCTTGATTCAGATGTCGCTGAAGTTCATGTTTTAGCAGGGCAGGCAATCCGGCGGCAGCCTGGATGAGATTGGCTTCCTCACCCGGCTAATGCCCGGTGGGCGTCGTAATGCCACCCGGGGTATTTCCAAAGGAAGACGTCGGGTTCGTCGGATTGTTGGTATTGGTGTTGGTGTTCCCCGGACCCATCGGCTGCTGCGGAGTTCCCACCGCTCCCGCGAT
>DATJMA010000031.1:0-70066 GCA_035509055.1 Bryobacteraceae bacterium
GTTTCCGAGACCGCTTCCACGGCCCGGAAGTCGAGCGAACTTTGATAAATCAGGGGCTCCACGAAATCCAACAGACCCGCTCCCGGGTCGCTTTCCCCGGCGGAGATGCGCGCCTTGATGAGCATCTGCTTTTCCCAATCGCGCGCCCGTTGGCCGTAATAGCGTCGCGCGCCATCGGCCGAGATGCAGATCTCGCCCAGCGTGCCATCCGGCCGCAGCCGAAGATCCACGCGGTAGCATTGCCCATCGGCGGTGTAGGCGGAAAGCAGCGCGATGTATTCGTTGGCGATTTTCTTGCAGAATTCCTTGTTGCTGATGCGCGCCGCCCCATCGGTCTCGCCGTTGCCGCTGTAGACGAACATCAGGTCGATATCCGAGCTGTAATTGAGTTCTTTGCCGCCCAGCTTGCCGAGCGAGAGGACGGAGAATCCGCAGATGCCGCCACCCGGCAGGCGCGGCTCGCCGTGCTCCGCCACCAGGCGCGCGCGAATGCGCCGGTAGGTGAAATCCAGAATCGCGTCGGCAAGATTCGAGAGTTCTTCGGTGACCTCGGCCAGCGCCGCCACGCCCATTACGTCGCGCAGGCTGATCCGCAGCAGCTGCCGCCTGCGAAAGCGCGCCAGATCGAGCGCCGAGGGCATGTCGCGCCGCTCTTTGCCCAGGAAATCGTACAGCCGCTCCTCGTAACCCTCCACCGAAAGCGCGCGATAGAAGCTGCCGGAGGCCGACACTTCCAGAATGCGCTCGGGCTTCTTCAAGACCGCGTCGGCAAGAAATCGGCTGTACGAAAAAACATTCACCGCGCAGCGGAGTGCGGCGGCGGAGCTGGTGATGCGCTCGAACGCGGAGGGAGATTCGTGGAAGAGACGTTCCAGGTACCGCTCGACGGCCGGAGGATCGGGCACCGATGCCAGCAACAGTTGAATGCGGCGGGCGATGCGTTCGGGAAGGCCGGCGGCCAGCCGGACCACAAGCGAGCTATCCATCGACAATCAGGCCACCTGCGCCACGACTGCAATTATATCGCCCGCCGATACCGGGCCCGGATCCAGCACGCTCAGGTAAAACCCGCTCATGCCCCAGCGCGGCGACCGGTAATCGCGCTCCTTCACGCGTTTATCGTAGATCTCGTCTTTGATTGCCGGCCCGTAGATATCGAGCTGCGAGCAAGGCCCTCGGGGCTTCGTGATCTCGAGCAATGCGCCGCCGGCGCGAAGGCGGTCGCCGATGCGCAGATTCCGGACCTCGATGCCTCGCGTGGTGAGATTCTCTCCGAGCGAACCGAAATCCACCGGGAAGCCGCGGCGCCGTAACCCTTCCACTACTTCGGCCGCGACGAGGAGTATTGCCTGGCGCGGGCCGCCGTGAATTCCGGGGTGCGCCTGGCGGTCGCCTTCGATACCGAGAGGCGTAATAAAGCCTCCCGAAACCAAACGTTTCGGGAGGCCTCCCGGAGAGATGTTGACTTGGACGATGGTGCCCGTAGCCTTCTTCTTGCTTCTTGCTTCCGGCTCCTGGCTTCTTCTCTAAATATCGTAGTAGAGCTGGAATTCGTACGGGTGCGGCCGCAAACGAACCGCCTCCGCCTCGTTCTTCCGCTTGTACTCGATAAACGTTTCGATCAGGTCTTCCGTAAACACATCGCCGCGCATCAGGAACGCATGGTCCTCTTCGAGGCAGCTCAGCGCTTCGTCCAGCGATCCCGGCATGGACGGCACCGCCTTCATTTCTTCCGGCGAGAGATCGTAGATGTCCTTGTCGAGCGGTTCCCCCGGGTTGAGCTTGTTGATGACGCCGTCGAGGCCGGCCATCAACATCGCCGCAAATGCCAGGTATGGATTCGATGCCGGGTCGGGCGGACGGAACTCCACGCGTTTGGCCTTCGGGCTCGCCGAGTACATCGGGATGCGGCAGGCGGCCGAACGGTTGCGGCGCGAGTACGCCAGGTTGACCGGAGCTTCGTAGCCCGGAACCAGCCGCTTGTAGCTGTTGGTGGTGGGCGCGATGAGCGCCGAAAGCGCGCGCGCGTGCTTCAGCAATCCGCCGATGTAGTTCAGCGCCAACTGGCTGAGGCCCGCATAGCCGTCGCCGGCGAACAACGGCTTGCCGCCGTTCCACAAGCTCTGGTGGGTGTGCATGCCGCTGCCGTTGTCGGCGAAAAGCGGCTTCGGCATAAACGTCACCGTCTTGCCATACTGGTTGGCCACGTTGCGGATGATGTATTTGTACAACATCATGTTGTCGGCGGATTTCACCAGCTTGTCGAATCGCTGATCGATTTCGCACTGGCCGCCGGTGGCGACTTCGTGGTGGTGGCACTCGATGTGGAGCCCGCACTGGATCATGGTCTGCACCATTTCGCTGCGCAGATCCTGGTAGTGATCGGTGGGCGGCACCGGGAAATAACCTTCTTTATAGCGCGGCCGGTAGCCGAGGTTATCCTCACGGCGGCCGGAATTCCAACGGCCTTCCTCGGCATCGATGTAATAGAAGCCGCAGTGCTGATTCTGGTCGAAGCTGACGTTGTCGAAAATGAAGAATTCGGCTTCCGCCCCGAAATACGCGGTGTCGGCGATGCCGCTGTTCTTCAAAAACAATTCGGCTTTCTGCGCGATCCAGCGCGGGTCGCGTTCATACCGCTGCTTGGTGATCGGATCTTTCACATCGCCGTACATCACCAGAGTCGGCGTCTCGGCGAAGGGATCCATCAACGCGGTCTCAGGATCGGGGATCAGCAGCATGTCGCTCTCGTGGATCGCCGCCCAGCCGCGGATACTCGATCCATCCATGCCGAAGCCTTCTTCGAAGCTGCTCAGATCCAGTTCGCTGATCGGATACGATACATGATGCTGCAGGCTCGGTATGTCCGTGAACCTCAGGTCGAGCTGCTTGGCATCGTTTTTCTTGGCATATTCCAACACTTCTTGCGGACTCATCCATCCTCCAGGAAATACTGTACGTGGGATTGTCGCAGGTCGCAGGTTTTCGACCTAGATTAGCTCACAGACATACTGGGGGTCAAGCGAGGTGAGACAACCCGGCGCGGACGGTCCACCACCAATTCCCGGCATGGCCGGCCCAGGTGGCCTCACTCGGCCGATGCTGGAAGGATCGGTGGCCGACATCCGGTTCCCTAAAGGCCGGCAGCAAGCCCGACGGCCCAACTAAACCATCGCACAGACCACCTACCTCACCAGCTCAAATCCGCCTCGCAAGCC
The DNA here is from genome assembly GCA_035509055.1 of Bryobacteraceae bacterium. Lineage (GTDB taxonomy): Bacteria > Acidobacteriota > Terriglobia > Bryobacterales > Bryobacteraceae > PALSA-129. The sequence continues at coordinate 3,219 of DATJMA010000031.1, forward strand.
GCTCGACGAATCGGGCGCGATCCATACCTGAAACTGGCCGGGCTCGGTAACCAGCTGCGCTCCGTTGTGAAAGGCCAGATCGCTGCTCTTCAGCGTGAATTCGACCGTCTGCTTTTCTCCCGGCTTGAGGTGTACGCGGCGAAAATCTTTAAGCTCGCGCACAGGCTGTGTCAGGCTGGCGGCCAACTGGCGAATATACAGTTGGGCGACTTCGTCGCCTTCCGTCTTCCCCGTATTCGATACCGTCGCCGACACCGTCAGGTTCCCGCCGATAGGCATCTCGGCGGAGGAGACGTGCAGATCGTCGTAATGGAAAGTCGTATAAGCAAGGCCGAAGCCGAAGGGATATTCCGGCGTGAAGCTGACATCGAGATACTTCGACCGGAACCTGTCACTGGCTTCCGGGCCGGTCTCCGATGGCGGCCGGCCGGTGTTCATATGGTCGTAATAGATCGGCACCTGCCCCACCGTGCGGGGGAATGTCACCGGCAGTCTTCCTGCTGGCGCCGCCTTGCCGAGCAGCACGTCGGCGATCGCGGGACCGCCCATCGTTCCGGGATGGAACGAATACAACACCGCGGCAGCCTTCGACGCGACGTTGTGAAACGTCAGCGGCCGGCCCGCCAGAATCACCACGATCATCGGCTTGCCCGCCTGCGCGACGTCATTCACCAGGGCTTCCTGCGCGCCGGGAAGATCGAGGTAAGCGCGTGATCCGGCTTCGCCCGACATGCTGGCTTCCTCGCCCAAAAACAACAACACCGCATCCGACCGGCGCGCCAGCGCGGTTGCCACGGCGAACCCATCGTGGCTTTCGTCGCGGCTGTTCTTCAGCCCCGGCGCGTACATCACGTTTCCCGCTCCGAGCGCTTCGCGCAGCGCGGTTAACGGCGTCACCGCGGAGTCGGCCGGACCGTTTGCCCACGTGCCGATCTGATCGCGTTGGCTGTCGGCCAGCGGGCCGACGACCGCGATGGTGTGGGCCGATTGCCCCAGCGGCAGCGCGCCGTTCTCGTTCTTCAGCAGCACCAGGCTTTCCGCGGCGAGCTTTTTCGCGGTCTCGAGCGCGGCGGCCGTCGGCGGCGCCGGGGCTGATGCCGTCGCGAGCCCCTTGGCGCCGAACAATCCCAGGCGGAATTTGATTCGCAGGATGTCGCGCACCGCTTCATCCACCAGTTTGGGATCGAGTTTCTTAGCAGCGATGAGTTCCTTCCCGTGGTCCCAATAGTCGCTGCTCACCATCTCCATATCCACGCCTCCTCGAATGCCTTTGAGGGCCGCATCCGCGCCGTCGGCGGCATAGCCGTGAGGCACCAGTTCGGCGATGGAGGTGTAGTCGCTTACGACAAAGCCATTGAATTTCCATTCGTCGCGCAGAATCTGCCGCAGCGTGAATGCATTGGCGCTGGCGGGCACTCCGTTGAGATCGTTGAAGGCCGACATGATGGTGGCTACGCCGGCTTCTACCGAAGCGTGAAACGGCGCCAGGTACACGTCGCGCAACAGGTTCTCCGGAATCCACGTGGTGTTGTACTCGCGGCCCGCCTCCGCGGCGCCGTATCCAACGTAGTGTTTGGCGCAGGCTGCGATGGAGTCCGGCGCATCCAGCGAATCGCCCTGATAACCCCGCACCATCGCCACCGCCATGCGGGATGCCAGCAGCGGATCCTCGCCGAAACTCTCCGCGATGCGCCCCCAGCGCGGATCGCGCGCGATGTCCATCATCGGCGAGAACGTCCAGTTCGTGCCTGCCGCCGCGGTCTCTCGCGCGGCCACGCGCGCCGCCTGCCGCACCAGTTCGGGATCCCAGCTCGCCGCCTGCCCCAGCGGAATGGGGAAGGTAGTGGTCTTGCCGTGAATCACATCCTCGCCGAAGATCAGGGGGATACCCAGGCGGCTCTCCTTGAGCGCGATGCGCTGCGCTTCCATCTTCTCCGCCGCCGTGCCGCCCGCGAAAAACGAGCTCCACCGTCCCTGGCGAATCTCTTCTTTTCGCTGGTCCGTCAGTTCGCCGAAGGTAGTCTGGGACATCTGCCCGAGTTTCTCCTCGACGGTCATCCGCGCCATCAGCGCGTCGATCTTCTTCTCAATTTCCACCGGCGTCGCCGCGCGCATGATGGTCGCAGTGCCTGCCAGCGCAGCCGCTACCAGCGCCGCGCCGGATATCCATTTATTCCGCATCGCCTTCATAGGCCACCCGAAGCCAGCGTTTCACCTCGTTATCGATATCGGCCGGGGCCGAAATCGGGATCCGGTGCGTGATCCGGTCTTTCTTGGCGTACCCTCCGGTATCGATCAGGCGGCCTTCGGCCTTGACGGCGCCCAGAGCGAAACCCATGTCGATGCGCGTCTGCGTGGAGGGCTTGATTTGCGCAAAAACATGCCGGCGGTAAAGCGGCACCATGGTTTCGCAGGGGCAGGCCTTGACGTCTTTTCCCATGCTGAGTCCCAGCGCCAGCAGCTTGTCGTAAAGCGGCCGCAGGTCCGCCTTTTTGCCGCTGTACATCTTCTCGACATGCTGTTCCGCGGAAGCTAAATACGTCTCCGGATCGCCCGTTTCATCCGCCTTGCCCGAGGCGCGCTCGGCCAGCCAGAAGGCTGTGTTCATGCCCATCTTGAACTCGCGCCGCAGCCACTGCCGTTGCTCTTTTTCGGTTTTCGGCCCGGCTTCCTTGATGAGCGCCAGCCACTCCTCGAGCGAGCGGCCGGTGCGGTCCTTGAGACTCGCGACCCATTTCTGCGTCATCTGCACGCCGGGATGAACGCTATACAGAGACTTTGGCTCAGGCATTGCCTTACCCAAAGTATAATCCCGAACGTTTATCATTCATGTCGCAAAGCGGACACGGGATCGAGCCCGGCGGCGCGGCGGGAGGGCATGAAGCATGCCAGGAACGCCGCCAGTGCAAGGATGGCCGCTACTCCGGCGAGGGCGACAGGGTCGGTCGCCGGGACCTGGAACACTTCGCTCCGCAACAAGCGGGCGAGCGCCAGGCTGCCGGCGACTCCGGATGCCAGTCCGGCCAGGACCAGGCGGCCGGCGGTCTTCAAAATAAGATGCAGCACGTCTCCGCGTCCGGCGCCCAGGGCCATGCGAATTCCGATCTCGTGCGTCCGCCTGGCGACCGTGTACGAGAGCATGCTGTAGATGCCGATCGCCGCCAAGGCCAAACCCAGGAACCCGAAAAAGCTGAACAGCGCCATGTTGAAACGCGGCTGCACCGTCTCATCGCCGACGGACTCCTCCAGCGTGAAAGGCTCGCCGAGCGGCTGCTCGGGGTCGATTTGCTGAATGCGCCGGCGCACCGCGTTTACGAAGAGTTTCGGCTGCGATCTGGTTCGAAGCGCGATCAACCGGTCATTTGGGGCTACCACCGTGTAAGGTACGTACACGGCTGGCGCGGCGGGGCTGCTCAACCCATCGTTGCGGGTGTCCCCTACAATGCCCACGACCGTCACATCGGGAGTGAGCGCCGCCGCCTTTTCCACGGTTGGCGGAAGTTTCTCGAGCAGGTCTATATGGACGTGGGCGCCGATGGGATCGGTGCCCGCGCGCCAGAGCCTGGCCGCGGTCTCATTGATGAGCGCAACCGGCTCGGCGCGCGACACCTCCTGTTCCGTGAGGCCCCGGCCGGCGCGCATGGGTATGCCCAGAGTACGCATGTATCCCGCGCTCACGAGACTCAAGAACAGTTGGCGCGCGCCCTCTTTCGGCTGGCCTTCGATGGCGTACGTGGAGCGAATCCCGCCGAATGGAAAACTGCCATTGCCCACCGCTACCGATTCCACTCCCGGAACGTTCGCCAGCGCGGCCATCGCCTGTTCGGTGAATCCCACGCGTTGCGCGTAATTGGTATACCGCTTGGGAGACAAGGTCAGCCCCATCATGAGCACGCGGTCCGCCTGGAAACCCGGGTTCACACTCTGCAACTGCACGAAACCGCGAATGGCCAGGCTCGCCCCCATCAGCAGCACTACCGAGAGCGCGATCTCCGCCACCACCAGAGCGTTCCGGGTCCGTCCGCCGGACGCCGTGCCCGAGGTTCGTCCGGCATCCTTCAACGCGTCGACCAGGTCGGGCCGGGAAGTTTTCAGCGCCGGCGCCAGGCCGAACAGAATCCCCGTGAGAACCGACACCGCTACCGAAAACAGCAGCACATAGCCGTTCACCGCAATACGGGCCTCATTGGGAACGTAAAATTCCGGCATCAGGAGCACCACGGCCTTCGTAATCCCAAGGGCCAACAGGACGCCTGCCACTCCGCCCAGCGAAGCCAGCACCACGCTTTCCGTCAGAAGTTGGCGCAGAAGGCGCTTGCGCCCGGCGCCCACCGCCATGCGCACCGAGATCTCGTGGGACCGCGCCGTCGAACGCGCGAGTTGCAGATTGGCGACGTTTGCGCATGCAATCAACAGCAGAAAACCGACCGCGCCAAAAAGCAGCGTCAGGCTCGACGTCATCGGCCCCGACGCAATGGTGATGTCGAGGTAGTTGTGCAGTTTCGTGGTGAACGCGGTCTTCGGGTAATTGTCGGGGTGTTCCTGCGCCAGCCGCTGATGGAGCGCCTGTAGCTGCTGTTCGGCCGATTGCGGGGAGACTCCCGGCCTCAGGCGGAAAATCGCCGCCGCCCGGCGCGAATCGCGCGGGTCTTCCGGCAGCACGATCCATCCGCCGCGGTTGGTCCACCATCCGAACCTCGGCGGCATGACTCCGATCACCGTGAAGGTCTGATCGTCCAGCACGAGCTTCTTCCCCAACGCGCCGGGACGGCCATCGAACAGCCTCTGCCAGCCTCCGTAACTGAGCACCAGCACGGGTTCCGGCTGTCCATCGGGGCGAATATCCGACGGTTGAATCGTCCGCCCGAGCAGCGGCGGCACGCCGAGAAAGCGGAACGCGCCGGTCGTAACGCCGATCGCCTGAAACTCCTCGGGCGTGCGGTCGCCCGTGAGGAGCATGGTTTCCGGCTGGGTGGCCATGGCGCCGGCGAAGGCCGGCAGTTTCTTCTCCTCCACGTAATCCTGGACGGAGACAAAACTGAAGGGCAGGCGCGGATGCTGGGCGTCCAGGATCGCCGGAGCCCAGATCTCGCCCGGCCGGGCGTAAGGATAGGGTGAGATCAGGACACCGTAAATCACGCTGAAGATCGCCGTCGTGGCGCCGATGCCGAGCGCCAGGCACGCGAGGGCCACCAGCGTAAAACCCGCGCTCTTGCGCAATCCGCGGAACGCATACCGCACGTCCTGCCACAGCGTTTCGAAGAATCCAAGGCTGTTCATTCGGTAAATCTCCTCGCGGACGGCAGTTTGGCTGCCGAGTTTGCGCTGGGCCGCGTGGCGCGCTTGGGCCAGGCTCATGCCCCGCGCCAGGTTGTCGGCGATTTCATGCTCCAGATAGCTGGCAAGCTCGCGGGCGCGCTCGTCATCCCAGGCGCGGCGGCGAAAGAAGCGGAGCCATTGCAAGCGGTCATTCCTCCGCCGGCCGCAGCACGCGGTTCACGGCTCGCACCAGGCGATCCCAGTTACCGGTCTGCGCCTCCAGTTGCTTCCGTCCGACCGCGGTGAGGCGATAGTATCGTGCCTTGCGGTTGTTTTCGGACGTACCCCAAAACGACGCGATCCAGCCGCGGATTTCCAGGCGGTGCAGGGCGGGATATAGCGAGCCGTGTTCGACCTGTAGAACGTCTTCCGAACGATGCTCGATCACGTGGGCGATTGTATGGCCGTGCGCCGGACCCGCCACGAGGGTCTGTAAAATCAACAAATCCAAGGTGCCTTGCAGCATCTCTCCCTGAAGCGCATGGTCGTCTTTTGGTGGCATGATGCTAGGCTACACCAATAGACGTTCGACCGGAAGCTTCGGTTGGGCTATTTGCGGGCTTTTGGGGACGGTCTTCGTCCGGCGGCTTTATTCTTGTCTACCCGGATCTGCCAGGCTGCGCGCAAAGCGCCGGCGGCGACGTCTGCGCTGGCGGCCGCCAGGCGAAGGTGCGTGGCGCCGTTCCTTCCCCATCCGCCGGCCACCGGAATAAACAGGTCTGGCGCTTCCGCCACGAATTCGGCCTGCACCTCGGGGGTGAGCATCAGGTTGCCGTATCCCTGGCGCTGGGAGGCGAGGGTGGCGAAAATCCGCCCACCCACGCGGAAATCGGGCGAGCCCATGTGCGAGCTTTCCTCGGCGCCCTCGAGCCCCAATGCGATCCGTCGAAAGTCGTTGGCGTTCATCCCTTCACCGGAGATCCGATCCACCAGGTGATGCCGCACGAATCGAGCACGCCTGCGTTGCGCTGGCCGTACGGCATGTCCTCGGGCGCCCGCAGCGACGTCGCGCCGGCGGCCAACGCTTTTTGGTAGACCTCGTCCACATTCGGCACCCAAAGAAAGATCGAGCCGGACAGCGCCTTCCATTGTTCGTTGGCCTGGCCCATCATGACCATGGAATCGCCGAGCAGAATTTCGGCGTGCATAATCGCGCCGGCGGGAGTGCGCTCGCAGGTTTTCCGCGTGGCGCCGAAAGCCTCCTCCAGGAACTTCAGTTCGCTATCGGCATCGGCTACTACCAGGTAAGGAGTCACCGTGCGGTAGGTTTCTTTTGTGTCTGGCATAGCCGGATCATCTCACTTCCGCCGCGGCGTTCGCTTGTAAAAAATGGACGTGATTGCGAAATTGCGTTCGCCCGGCGTCGTAGCCGGTGGGAGTGATGCCGGCGAAAGACCGGAAGTCATGAATGAAATGCGCTTGATCGAAGTATCCGCAGTCCAATGCAATGCGCGTCCAATCCGCCTGCCGGCCGCCGTCCGTGTAAGCCAAGGCGCGCTGAAAGCGCAACAGCCGGCAGTAGCGCTTGGGTGGGAGGCCGACTGCGGTCTTGAATCGTTCGACCAGGCGCTTCGAGCTGAGACCGAGCCGGCCGGCGACCTCCGGGATTGCGCCAATCGCGGGGTTTCGGGCGAACGCCCGGAGCGCGAACTCAATGCCGGGGTCGGGCCGTTCCCTCCATGCGTCGAGCAGGGCCTTTTCCAGGACATCGAGCTTTGCCGTGGGGCTCGGGGCGGCTGCCAGTTGCTCGCGCAAGCGGGCGACGTAGCGCCGGTTCGACAAACACTCAAGCGGTACAGCGGAATCGCAGAGTTCGGAAGCCGGGATGGGGAAAAATGCGGCCGTACCTCCCGGGCGAAAGCAGACGCCCGCGACGCATTCCTGCTCCGCGGAATCGATCACTCCGAAGCGGGTGGAGATGCCGGAGAGGACCGTGCCGCAAGCGGCGGTGACCGCGCCCGATTCCGAATGGTAGGTGCGGGTGCGGTCTTCCTTCAGATTTACGACCAGTTGCGCCGACCCGTTGGGGAGCACGCGCTCGAGCGCGAAGGGCCGCGGCTGGTTCTGGCAGAACCAGATGGATGAAATAAAGCGATCGAGCGGCGGTGACGGCCGGCGGTCCAGGTAGAGCATGGCAGCCCGTGAGTCAAGTGTACCGCCGGCCGGCGCTAATGTTGGGCGCTGGTTTCCGCTGGCAGTTCCGTGTGTGCGCTCCATTCCTCCCAGGAGCCGTCGAAAAGGCGGGCGTCGTAGCCGAGATAGCGGGCGGCGAAATAGACCACAGTGGCCTGCTGTCCGATATGGCAATAGGAGACCACCCGGTCGCCCGATTTCACGCCGGCATCGTGGAACATGGTGGCGAGAACTTCCGGAGACTTGAATTTCCCGTTGGAATCGAGCAGGGTGCTGAAAGTGAGATTGGTGGCGCCCGGAATGTGGCCCGGACGCTTGCCGTTGGCGGTGCTGGCGCCGGTGTAGTACTCGGGATTGCGGGCATCGATGATGTCGATTCCGGGGTGGTGCAGGCTGGCGCGCACGGAATCGAGATCGGCGACAACATCGGTCTGCGGGTGGGCCTCGAGCTTGCCGGGTTTAACGGCCGGGACGTCCTCGGTGAGCCTGCGGCCCTCGCTTTTCCAGACGCCGAGCCCGCCGTCGAGAATCGAAGTGTTGCCGCCCATGCCGATGGAGTCGAGTGTGAGGAAGACGCGGGTGGTGCGGGATGCCCAGTTTTCGGCGGCGAAATAGAGGACGATGTGAGAATCGTTACTTACGCCGAGCCTGGCGAAAGTCCCGGCGAGATCGGCGGCCGGCGGCAGTTCAAGGGTGAGTTTGCCGGCGCCGGGCGGGGTGGAGATGGAAGCGAAGTCGAGGCGGACGGCGCCCGGGACGTGCTGGGCGTAATCGTTGGCGTCGCCGACGAACAGGAGCACCAGGTGCCGGTCGTGGAGGTGATCGGCGAGCCATCCGGTTGAGACCAGCAGACTGTTGCGAGTTCCGTGGAGGCCGTCGGCGAATATGGCGGCGCAGAAAATGGCGGCGAGAATCAGTTCACGCATGTTTACTCCTGACGAAGTGCGGTTAGCGGGTCGATGGTGGTGACCTGCCGGGCGGGAACATAGCAGGCCAAGGCTGCGACGGCCAGAAACACCGCGGCGACGGCGGCATAAGTGATCGCGTCGGTCGGGCTGGTGGCATACAGCAAACTCGAGAGCAGGCGGGCGAGTGCCGCGGCGCCCGCGATTCCGATCAGGGTCCCACACAATGCCAGCGCCAGTCCCTGGCGCACCACCATTCCGACGATCGCGCCGTGGCGCGCGCCCAGCGCCAGACGGACGCCGAGTTCGTGCGTCCGCTGGGTGACCGCCAACGCCATCACCGCGGCGATCCCGCTGGCGCTGATCAGGACCGCGAGACCCGCGAAGATGGCGAGCAGGATGGTCATCAGGCGGGAAGGGGTGAGCGAGTCGTATTCGAAGCGGGCCACGGTGTTGACCTGGTCGATGGCGATCAGGGGATCGAATTCGTGAATCGCCGCGCGAACCGCTGCGAGCATGGTATCGGGACTCGCGGCGCTGCGCACCACCAGCGAGTCGGCCGTGCCCATGGGATCCTGGTCCGCGGGGACGTACAGTTCGTCGGCGGCCGGATGCTGCAGGCCATATTCCCGCGTGTCGCCCACTACGCCGACGATCCGAATCCAGGTCTCGCGATCGAAGGTGATGCGCTTGCCGATCGGATCTTCGCCGGGCCAGCGGTGGCGGGCCATGGTCTCGTTGATGAGCGCTACCACGGGCGCCTTTTCGTCGTCGTGGCCGGTGAAATAGCGGCCCTTCACGAGGGGCTGGCGGACGGTCTGAAAGTAATTTGCATCGACCAGGATGCCGGTAACCGTAGGCAGCGGCGCACCCCTGGAAACGGGCCGGCCTTCGATCTCGAAGCCCTGGCTTTCGGGACCGCTGACGATGCCGGAAGGCGAGAAAGGCGGGTTGGAGACCCAGGCCACCGACTCCACACCCGCGACCGCGCCGATTTTGCGCGCCAGGTCATGGCGCAGATTGAACTGCGCGCCCTTCTGGTTATAGCGGCTGAATCCGCCGGTAACGCGCATGGTGAGCAGGTGGCTGGGATCGAAGCCGGGGTTTTCACCGCCGATTTTCAGGAAGCTGCGAATCATGAGTCCGGCGCCGATCAGCAGAAGGAACGAGACCGCTACCTGTGCCACCACCAGCGTTGCGCGCAGCATCTGCCTGCCCCGGCCGGCCGTGGTGCGGGCGCCGTGCAACAGCGACTGGCCGGCGCTCAGCCAGGGAGCGAGCGAAGGCAGAAGGCCGAAGAGGATGCCGGTGGCGATGGAGACTCCGAGGGCGAACAGGAGCACGGGGGCGTCGATGCGGACTTCGCTGGCCCGCGGCGTAAAACGCGCTGCGAAGCCGACCAGGCTTTTCAAAGTGAGCGGGGCGATGGCGAGTCCCAGCGCGCCGCCGGCGATGGAAAGCATAACGCTTTCGGTGAGCAGTTGGCGCATCAGGCGCCACCTGCCGGCGCCCAGCGCGGCGCGGACCGCCAGTTCGCGCTCCAGTTTGAGGAGGCGCGCGAGCATCATGTTGGCGACGTTGGCGCAGGCCACGAGCAAGACGAAGGCGGAGACCGCGAGCAGCACGAGGAAGGCGACGTGGGCCTTGTCGGTGAGGTCGTATTGCAGGGGGTCGGCGACGATCTGGAAGCCGGCGCCGCCGGGGTACGTCTCGGGGTGGGCGGAAAAGACCTGGCTGTTCAGCACGGAGAGATCGTTCTGCGCCTGCGCCAGCGTCACTCCGGGTTTCAGGCGGCCGAAGACGTGGGAAATCAGGCGGAATTTGCGATTGGCGATGTTGCGCGGGTTGGACCGGAACGGGCACTGCCAGGTGGGCATGTAGACATCGGATTCCACGGGGTATTGCGGGATGGGCGGCAGCACGCCGATGACGGTGTGCGGCATATCGTTCATCTGGAAAACCTTGCCGACGATGTTGGGGTCGCCGCCCTGGTGCGCCTGCCAGTATCGATAGCTCAAGACGAGCACCGCCGTGGTGCGGTTGTCATCGCTCGGCAGGAAGGTGCGGCCGAGGAGCGGCTTCACCCCGAGGACGTCGAAAAAGTTGACCGAGACGACGGAGGTGTTCACGCGTTCGGCGCTGTCTTTTCCGATGAGCAGGAAGGTCATGGCGTGGTGCTCGACAACGCCATCGAGGGTGTGACTGTGTTCCGTATAGTCAGCGACTTCGAGCGGCGAGAAGCCGATGTCGTTCTGGTTCGACTGCCTGACGTTGTGATGCAGCACCACGAGCCGGCTGCCGTCGCGATACGGCAGCGGACGCAGGAACACGCCATAGATCAGGCTGAAGATGGCGGTATTCGCCCCGATTCCGAGGGCGAGGGTGGCGATGACCGCGCAGGCATAGCCGGGATTTTTGGCGAGGACGCGGGTGCCATAACGGACATCCTGCGCGAGGGTTTCGATGGCGCGGCCCAGGCGGGCATCGCGGCAATCCTCTTTGAGCGGCTCGATGCCGCCGACGGAGAGCACGGCTTCGCGGCGCGCGTCGGCCGCGGACATGCCGCGCAGGAGGTTCAGCTCCGTCTGGCGATCGACGTGGTATTGCAGTTCGGCGTTCAGCTCGCGCTCGATTTCGGGGCGCCGGAAGAGAAAGCGGAAGACGGATTTCCATTGGCTGGCCATGCGGTTCTCCTCAAGCTTCGCCGACAATGCGGGCGACGGCGGCGGAAAGGCGCAGCCAGTTGTCTTTCTCCTCGGCGAGCTGTTTGCGCCCGCGGCGCGTGAGCTCGTAATATTTCGCCTGGCGGTTGTTCTCGGAAGTTTTCCAGGAAGACGCGATCCAGCCCTGCTCCTCGAGACGATGAAGAGCGGGGTAAAGCGATCCCTGGTTCACTTGCAGGACGCTTCCGGAAACCTGCTGGATGCGCAGCGAGATGCCCCATCCGTGCATGGGCTCGAGATCCAGCGTTTTGAGGATCAGCAGGTCGAGCGTGCCTTGCAGAAGGTCGCTTTTGGGCTTGGACATGTTCCTCCAGAGAATCTACAGAAGAGCATGCGGCATCTCTTGTAGATTGTCAAGGGGAAGGCCGGGGGAGTTTACAAGGTTAGGGATAAAGAAGCTCGCCCGGTTTGGCACCGTCGATGACGACTGTTCCCTTAACGTTGTCCGGCAACGCTGGAGCGAGTGACGGGTTGAGCGGATAGGTCTTGCCATCGAAACGAAGCTGGGCTTCGAAGCCTTTGATGCCTCCTCCGGCGACGCCAACACTGACATCGCGCCAGCCGTGTGTGCTTGTTTCCAAAACGCGGATGGGAGGTCGAGTGACGGTAGTTCTGGCGACCACCTGGAACGACGACCCGTTTCGCTGCAGGATGAGCATCCGGCACCCACCGGTGCCGCACCAAGCCCGCCCGGAAACATAGACGATGGCTTCCGGTTTCCCATCGCCGTCGAGATCGAAGAAGGCGCGAACGTATCGTGTGGTCCGGTCCCACTCGGAGGGTGGTGAGGATTTCAGGTAGGTTTGCAGAAAGCTCTTCAGCGACTCGTCCGGGTCCGCGGAGTGAAGGCGTGCGCAGCCAATCAACAGGACCAGGGCCGGGACGAGGCGGCTCACGCCGTAGTGCTTTGTCCCGGCCGGTAGGGAAATACCGGGGAGGGCGGGCGGAGGCCGAGCCCGCACTCGGCGTGGACGGCGCGGATGGCGTTTTCGAGGCCGGCGCGGCGGACCACTACGGCGATGGTCAACTCGCTGGAACCTTGGGCGATGGCGATGACGTTGACGTGGGCGCGCGAGATCGCCGTGAAGATGCGGCCAGCGAGACCGGAATGGCCTTGCATGCCTTCGCCGACCGCGGCCAGCAGGCCGACGTCGCGATCTACGTGGATGGGCTTCAGATAATCGTGCGCGAGTTCCAGCGCCAGCGCCGATTCGAGGGCTTCCAACGTCCGCGTGAGTTCCTCTTCGCGCACCAGGAAGCAAAAATTCTGGCGATAGCTGGAACTGGACACCAGCAAAACTTCGACATTGGCGCGCGCCACGGCATCGAGAGCGCGCGCCATCACCTGCACGCCATTCAGTTCGGGGCTGGCCGGTTCGAGCGATACCAGCGCCACCTTGGTCATGGAGGCGACGGCGCGTGCGCCGCCGGGAAGAGTTGGGACGGTGGGCACAATTCTGGTTCCCGGCTTTTGGACGTCGAAGCTATTCTTGCTCCACACCGGAATGTTCTTGTTCACCAGCGGCGCGAGCGTGCGGGGGTGCAGCACCTTGGCTCCGTTGTAGGCCAACTCGGCCGCTTCCGCGTAGGTGATGGCATCGAGCACCTGGGCATCGGGCACCAGGCGCGGATCGGCGCTCATGATTCCGTCGACATCCGTCCAGATCCAGAGCTCCGCGGCGTCGAGCGCGGCGGCGAGAATGGATGCGGAGAAATCCGATCCGCCGCGGCCCAGCGTGGTCGGACGGCCGTCGGCCGTGGCGCCGTTGAAGCCGGTGACGATGGGCAGGGTACCTTGCCGGAGCATAGGCAGCAGGCAGCCGCGCGCCTTTTGACCGGTGGGCTCCATGAGCGGCGACGCATTGCCGAACATGGCGTCGGTGACGACCACTTCACGCGCGTTCACGGCCGCGGCAGGCGTGCCGGTGGCCGACAGGTATTCGGAAAACAGGGTAGCGGAGAGCCACTCGCCGGTGACGACGGCTTCGTCCGCGGAGCGGGGAGGCCGGTCGCCCAGCATGGCCATGCCGTTGACGATACGCTCGAATTCACCGGCCAGTTCCCGGATCCGGGCGAGCACCCGCGCTTGGCATTCGGACGGCAGCAGGTCGCGGCAGGTTTCTTCGTGGCGGCTGCGCAGGTTGGCGAGGTTGGCGTCCACAGCGGCGCGATTTCCGGCTTCGGCGTAGCGCATGGAATCGAGCAGGAGATCGGTGATTTTCGACATCGCGGAGACCACCACCACGACTGGGCGCTTGGGAGTCTCCTCCTGCACGATGCGGGCGGCGACGCGCATGCGTTCGGCCGAACCCATGCTGGTGCCGCCGAATTTCATGACGAGCAGGTTCTGCGGATCACTCATGGCTGTGATACTCCCTCCCGTTGGTGACGCGGGCGCGCACCGTCTTCAGGATGGCCTCGGTAACTTCTTCCTCGGTGAGGCTGGTGGAATCGAGATAGACCGCGTCGGGAGCTTGCGAAAGTGGCGCATCGGCGCGGGTGGAATCGCGCTCGTCGCGCTCTTTCATCTGCGCGGTGAGCGCGGCGGCGGAGACTTCGACCCCTTTGGCTCGCGATTCGGCGAGACGGCGGCGGACGCGCTCCTCGAGCGTGGCGTCGAGGTAGACCTTCACGTCGGCATTGGGAAAGACGACGGTGCCGATGTCGCGGCCTTCCATCACCACGCTGACCTTCTGCCCGATTTCGCGCTGCTTGGCTACCATGGCGCGGCGGACACCGGGGATGACGGCGATCTTCGAGGCGCCGTTGGTGACGTCAGGCGTGCGGATGGCGGCGGTCACGTCCTCAAAGTTGAGTTGTATGCGGCCGGGCGCGAGTTCGATTTCGGAAGCCAGGGCAAGCTGTTCCATGCGGTGGTAGTCGTCAAAATCGACGGACTGGCGGAGCGCCCACAGTGCCACCGCGCGGTACATGGCCCCGGTATCGATGTAGGTGAAGCCCAGACGCTCGGCGAGGCGTTTGGCGATGGTGCTTTTGCCCGCACCTGCCGGGCCATCGATGGCGATGACGATGCGTTTCGGTGTGTTTTCGGCCAAAACTTAGCATAACAATCCGGGCGTCAGAGTTTGAGAGGTTGCCTCTCGGGGGCGTCGAACGGGGACTCGGGAGGAGTTGGCGGAACGAACCCATTTTCCGGGTTGGGCGTTAGGATTGTTGGGGTTGCGAGTGTGCCCGGCTCGGGTTCGGCGGCTTCTTCGGCCTGGAGGCGTTCGAGTTCGTGGAGGGCGTTGCGATAGTTGCGCTGAGTGGAATCGATGCGGCGCTGGAGGCGGGTGAAGGCGTCACAGTTGCGGCGGAAGGCCTCGCCGAGGATGGTCTTATGGACCGTGTTCTGCATGCCGTCTTCCCACAACTGGGCCTCGATATGGCGGAAGCGGCGGAGAAGGAACTCGCAATCGATGAGGGTATCGACGAGCGCGCGCTGCTCCGGGGTAGTGGGGTGGAATCGGCCCTCGTACTCCCACTTGAGGACTTCGAGATCGCCGGCATTTTCCCGGTGGATGGTGGTTTGGGCGCTGGCATCGATGCCGGAGCGAAGAGCGTTCCTGGCGGAACGGGCCTTGCCTTCGGCGGTGCGGGGCCCGGTGGATTTCTGCGCGTTGCGGCGATTGGCCGCGAGTTGTTTTGGTGTCGGCATAGAGCGTGAGGATAACTGCGAGGCACGCAAGGGGAATGGGGGGCGCGAAACTAAGTGGGTGAAAAGGCGGGAAATAGAGGTCTGAGATTTCTGTCATCGAAAAAGGTTGGCTCAGTTGCGCGGCGTCGAGAGGCCGCAGAGGGACGCGTCTTCCGATCGCCGCGCAATTGAGTAAACCGCCCGGTGAGCCGCAGCGTGAGTCTGACTCTTTAATTTGCTTTCGGACTTGGAAAGATCGGCCGTTGAACTTGCGCAGGTCGTGGGTCTGTGGAGCGGGTTAAGGTTTGGGACGGGATGATTTTCATGAGTCCGCTCGCGCCTGTCGCGCGCAGGGCGGGTGGGAACCATGAGGTTGGTCTCATCGGACCAGTGGCAAGACCCCACCGTGACCGGTTCTTCCGGCATAAGCGCCTCGGGCCGCGGCATAGGGCCTGGGCTCGAATGCGGCCCCGATGTGGGAAGCTATAAAAGACCGAAAGGACCGTTATGAAGCGACTATTGTGGATCGTTGGCATTGCCGCCGGAGTCGCGGTGTTCTGGATGATGGCGCAAACGCCGGTGGACCCTCTGATTCAGGGCTATCGCGATACCGAAGTGGCTTCGGTTTCCGATGCCATGGAGCAGCTTTATGGCCAGCAGGCATTCATGTCGCATGAGATGCGGCCGCTCGAAAAGACGAAGTTCGCAGGTCCGGCATGGACCGTACTCATGAAGAAAGAGGAGAACAAGCAAGGCGGCGCGGCGGTGCAGGGCATGCTCGACGCCATCGACTCGGCGCCGGCTGGGGCGGTGTACGTGATGTCGGTGGAGAACGGCGCGGACTACGCCGGGATCGGCGGATTGATGGCGACGGGGATGAAAGTCCGGGGACTGGCCGGAGCGGTGATCGACGCCAGCGTCCGCGACACGCCGCAAATCAAGAAAATGCAATTCCCGGTGTTCAGCCGAGGTGTGGTGCCTTCCACCACGGTGGGCCATTACCGCTTCGCGGGCGTGAATGTGCCGGTGACTTGCGCGGGCGTGAAAGTGAACCCCGGAGACATCGTCACCGCCGACGAGGATGGCGTGGTGGTGGTGCCGAAGGCGCATGCCGCCGACGTCCTGAAGAAGGCGCAGGACCTCGATTACACGGAGCACTCGACGATTCCGTTCATCGAGAAATTCCGCTCGATCAAGGAGGCCGTCGCCAAATTTGGGCGTATTTGACTTGGGCGCCCCGCTTTTCCGCAACCTGCTAGACTTGCTTTTTAATGCCTAAAGCATCTCTCTTGGAGTGTAGCCTTTGTAAACAGACCTACGACGCCGGTCAGGTCCATAATCTGTGTACTTGCGGAGGACCGCTGCTGGTCCGTTTCGATCTTGCCACCATTCGCCATCGCTGGTTGCGGCGCGACGTGCCCCACGGCCCGGCGAGCATGTGGCGCTATGCGCCGGTGCTGCCGCCGTCCGACGCGTCGGTGGTGTCTCTCGGAGAAGGCTGGACGCCGCTCCTGCGGACGCGCCGTTTGGGATCGCACCTGGGCGCCGATTCGCTGTGGGTGAAAGACGAAGGCCTGAACCCGACCGGATCGTTCAAGGCTCGCGGGCTTTCCTGCGCGGTTTCCATGTGCGTGGAACTGGGCATTCAAAAGGTGGCGATTCCATCGGCAGGGAACGCGGCCAGCGCGATGGCGGCGTATGCCGCCGCGGCCGGCATCGAAGCTCACATTTTCATGCCGCTCGACGTTCCGCAGGCGAATTACCTGGATTGCAAAGCGTATGGCGCGCACGTCACCCTGGTGGACGGCCTCATCAGCGATTGCGGCAGAATCGTGGCGGAACGCGGTCCGGCGGAAGGCTGGTTCGACGTGAGCACGCTCAAAGAGCCGTACCGCATCGAGGGAAAGAAAACCATGGGGTATGAAGTGGCGGAGCAGATGGGATGGGAATTGCCGGACGCCATTTTCTATCCCACCGGCGGAGGCGTCGGCATGATCGGCATGTGGAAGGCCTTCGATGAAATGGAGAAGCTCGGGTGGATCGGCTCGCGGCGGCCGAAAATGATCGCCGTGCAGGCGGAGGGCTGCCAGCCGGTGGTGCGCGCGTTCGAAGAGGGCGAGAGCGCCAGCCGGTTTTACGAAAATGCCCACACGGTGGCGGCGGGATTGCGCGTTCCCAAACCGCTGGGCGACGTTCTGACGCTGCGGGCGGTGCGCGAAAGCAATGGGACGGCAGTGGCCGTGAGCGACGACGATATGATGACCGCCGCGGTGCAATTGGCCTCCGAGGAGGGAATCTACGCCGCGCCCGAGGGCGCCGCCTGCGTGGCGGGACTGCAAAAGCTGCTGGCCTGCGGCTTCCTCAAGCCAACCGACCGCATCGTCCTCTACAACACCGGCTCCGGTCTGAAGTACCCCGAAGCTTATTCGACCAGATTTCCGCGAACCGCGTCCAGCGAGCAGGACAAGCTGGGCGGATTGATCACCCCACGATGAGGGACCTCGCGCTCCAGGCACTGGACCGGGTGGCGCGCGGCGGCGTGACATACGCCGATGTCCGCGCCATCGAGACGCGAGATCGCGAAGTCACCACCAAAAACGGCAAGGCGGGGCACGTGTCGAGCTCGGAATCGCAGGGCATCGGCATTCGCGTGCTGGCTTTCGGATGCTGGGGGTTTGCGGCGACCAGCGATCTCTCCAAGGACGGAATAGATGCCGCGGCGGCGCTGGCGCTCGAAATTGCGCGCGCGGGCAACGCCGCGAAGAAGCATGACGTGGTGCTGGCGCCCGAAGAAAAGTACCAAGCCACGTGGGTCTCGCCATGTGCAATCGATCCCTTCGCGATTCCGGTGGACCGCAATCTGGCCGCGCTTCTCGCCATCGACGGCGAACTGCGGCGCGACCCGGCCATCAGCCTGGCGGAAGCTTCGATGCACTTCGTGCGCGAGCGGCAGGTGTTCGCGTCGACGCTCGGAAGCGTGATCGACCAGACGCGCACGTTGAGCGGCGCGGGATTTTCGGCGCTCTGCTACAAGGACGGCGAAATCCAGAAGCGCTCCTACCCCAATTCCTTCGGCGGGCAACATCAGTTGAAGGGGTACGAACTGATTGACGAGCTGGATTTGCCGAGCAACGCGCCGCGGGTTGCCGAGGAAGCCATTGCGCTGCACTCCGCCGATCAGTGTCCCGAAGGCAGGTTCGACCTGATTCTGGACAGCTCGCAGCTCGGCTTGCAGATTCACGAATCGATCGGCCATCCCATCGAGCTCGATCGCGTTCTGGGCACGGAGGCGAACTATGCGGGCATGAGTTTCCTGACGCTCGATCAGTTGCATCGCCTGCGCTACGGCTCGGAGATTGTGAACGTGGTGTGCGACGCGCGGATGGCGCACGGTCCGGGCTTAGGCACTTTCGCTTTCGACGACGAGGGTGTGCCGGCGCAGCAGACCGACATCATTCGCGCGGGCCAGTTCACAGGATATATGACGTCGCGGGAGACGGCCGCTGTGGTGGGCGACCAACGTTCGAATGGCTGTATGCGCGCGGACGGATGGGCGCGGCTGCCGCTCATCCGCATGACCAACGTGAGCCTCAAGCCCGGCGAGCAATCGCTCGATGAGGTCTTCGGCGCCGATCACGGCATTTATATGGAGACCAACCGGAGCTGGTCGATCGACGATAAGCGATATCACTTCCAGTTCGGGTGCGAAATCGGATGGGAGATTCGCGGCGGCAAGCGCGTGCGCATGCTGAAGAATCCGAGCTACAGCGGGATCACCACGGAATTCTGGAATGCCTGCGCGGCCATCGCCGGGCGCGAGCACTGGACGCTTTGGGGCGTGCCGAATTGCGGCAAAGGGCAGCCCGAGCAAGTGATGGGCACCGGGCATGGCGCGAGCCCGGCGCGTTTCCGGCAAATTGCCATCGGGAGCGCGTATGCGGGTTGACGCGCCCGCGGTGCACGAGCAGGTAATGCGCGCGGCGCGCGCGCAGGGCGTGGCGGAAGTGGAAACCATCGTCTCCGCGGCGGACCAGGCGCTCACGCGTTTCGCCAACAACGGAATCCACCAGAACGTCGCCGAGAATGCGGCGCATCTCTCGGTGCGCGCGCGCGTTGAAGGGCGCACCGCCCGCGCGACTACCGATCGCCTGGACGCGGACGGCATCCGCGCGGCGGTGGAACAAGCCATCGCTCTGACGCGGCTCACCGAGCCGGATGAAGAATCTTTGCCGATGGCCGAGGCAGCGGAATACCGGGCGGTCGACCGCTGGAAGGAATCGACGGCGCACGTCACGCCGCGGGAGCGCGCGGAAGCGGTAGCGGAGGCGATTGCGGCGGTGGAAGCGGCGGGCCAGACAGCGGCCGGCATGTATTCCACGGATGCGGTGGAGTACGCGCTGCTGAACTCGCGCGGGGTGGATGCGCGGTATCGCGAGACCATGGCGCGATTCTCGATCACGGCGATGGCGGCGGGCAGTTCGGGGTGGGCGAAGGCGAGCGCCTGCGATCACACGGACCTCGATCCCGTGGAACTGGCGGCCTCGGCCGCGCGCAAAGCTACGCAATCGGCCGCGCCGCGCGAATTGCCGCCGGGCCGCTATACCGTGATCCTCGAACCGGCGGCCGTGCTCGACCTGGTGGGCCAGATGTTCGGCGATTTCGGCGCGACGGCTATCCGCGACGGCCGCAGCTTCCTCAACGACCGCATCGGCCAACAGATTTTCGGCGCGAATGTCACGATCCACGACGATGCGTGGCATCCGCTGCAGGCGGGAGCGCCGTTCGATGGCGAGGGCGTTGCGCGCCGGCGTCTGACTCTGGTGGAGAACGGCGTGGTGCGCGACATCGCATATTGCCGGCAGGCTGCCGCGCTGGCCGGGGTCGCGCCTACCGGACATGGATTTCCGCTGCCCAACGAATACGGCGAATCGCCGGTGAATATCGTGATCGCGGGGGGAGATTCCAGCGTCGAAAAGATGGTAGCTTCCACGGAACGCGGCATTCTGGTGACGCGCCTCTGGTATATCCGCGAAGTGGACCCGTACGAAAAGATCTTTACCGGGATGACGCGCGATGGCACATTCCTGATCGAAGGCGGAGAAGTGAGGGCGGGCGTGCGGAATTTCCGCTTCAATCAGGGATTGATGGAGATGCTGTCGAACGTGGAAGCGCTCGGGCCGGCGGTTCGGGCTTCGGGGGAAGAAACGTTCGACATGGTGGTGCCGGCGATGAAGGTGCGGGAGTTCAATTTCACGGAAGTCACGCGATTCTGAGGGTAGCTCGGGCGATTGGAATCGGGCTGAAAGCCGCCTGTAGCCAATATTGGCTAATGCCCAGGGCGGGAATCCTGCGGAAGTTGTGGGCCAGCCCCTTCGCCGTTAGAAGACAAGCCATACTGGTGACGACGGGCGCGTTCAAGTACATCCCCCTCTACAGCTCTTTGCTGCTTTTGGCGTAGGGCGTGTTCTTCAAGCACCCATCCTGGGTTGGCAGCGGCGTGGTGCTGGCAGCACACCAAGATGTTCATACCGTTCGTCTTCTGACCGGAGAATGAGACGTGGTCCACAGGTACTTGCCGGCGTGTCGTGGGGACGCGGTTCGCGAGGCTGCGCTCGTGGATTTACTCCCGGTTGCGCCGGATGCGTCGTAAACCATTCCCTATCCACTTTTTGATCCGCTAAACTGGATTGAACGCTGCCCGATGCCCCTATCACCAGGCGACAAACTTGGCCCGTACGAGATTCTTGCACCCCTCGGCGCGGGCGGGATGGGCGAGGTTTATCGCGCTCGCGATACCCGGCTGAAGCGTGAGGTCGCCGTAAAGATTCTCCCCGTTGAATTCGCGGCCGATACCGTACGCCGTCAGCGGTTCGAAGCGGAGGCTCGGGCCGTGGCCGCGCTGAATCACCCGAGTATCGTGGCCATCTACGATGTGGGCACGCAAGACGGCGTATCCTACATCGTCACCGAATTGGTTGACGGCGAGCCGCTCGCCGGCAGCGGATTCCGGTGGCGAAAGATTCTCGATTGGAGCGTGCAAATCGCCAACGGACTGGCCGCCGCGCACGCTGCCGGTATCGTCCACCGCGATCTGAAGCCCGCCAACATCCTCCTGGGCCGCGACGGCCGCGTCCGGATTCTGGATTTCGGCCTGGCCAAATTGAGTCCGGCCGCGGCCGGAGAAGGCACCGCCACGGAAACGCTGCAAACCCAGCCGGGGGTTGTGATGGGCACCGTCCCTTACATGTCGCCGGAACAGGTACGCGGCAAGGAGGCCGACCCTCGTTCCGATATTTTCAGCCTCGGGCTGGTTGTTCACGAGTTGTTGAGCGGCCGGCGCGCCTTCCAAGGCGAGACGGCCGTGGAGATCATGACGGCGATCCTCAAACAGGAGCCGCCCGATTTACCCGACTCCGTGCCCAGGGGAGTGCGGCAGATCGTACATCAGTGCTTGCAGAAGGATCCAGGCGAGCGGTTTCAGTCGGCGCGCGATCTGGGGTTCGCGTTGGCGGCGTTGTCTGAAAGCCCGGCCCCAAACGACAGCGCACAGAAGTTGGCGCAGGCGCCGCCATGGCGTCAATGGACCTTGATGGCTGCTGGAGCATTAGCGCTGGTGGTGTTGTCGATTGCCGCTTACCGCTTCTTTGTGCCTGTGCCTCAGCCCACCAACTGGACCGGCACGCTTCTCGGCGGACCCGAAAATGCGTTCCGGCCGCGCTCGTCGCCGGACGGTCACCTGGTGGCGTTCTATGCGGTCGACGGGGGGTACACACAAGTCGGCGTGATGACGCCCGCCAGCGGCAACTGGTCGATCCTCACACACAGTCACCAGAACGGCAATGTCACCAACGTCACGTGGGCGCCGGACGGTGCTAGCATTTATTACGACCGCTGGGCAGCGGTTCCTCAGGGTATCTACAGCGTGCCGGTGCTCGGCGGCGATGAGCGTCTCGTCATGCCGAAGGCCTTTCGTCCGGAAGCGCTTCCGGATGGGAGCTTGCTGGCGGACAAGTTGAACGCCAATCGTCAGTGGCAACTATTCCGCTTCTGGCCGGAGACGGGACGCGAGCAGGATCTGCCAGTCGCTGTGGTTGACGCCCAGGATAGCCTGGCCAACCCGCGAGCATTTCCGGATGGCAAGGAAGCTGTAGTGGATGGGGCGCCGCTGGGGCAGGAAGCCGGCGGCATGAATCTGCTGATTGTGAATCTTGCCACGGGCGCCACGCGGCCCTTTGCGCCTGACGTTTTTGGCGGCACCGGCGCTCCCGATTACACCGTGAGCCGCGACGGCAAATCCGTGTTAGCGATCATGCAGTTGGGAGAGTTTTCGCGCGTGTTGTCGATCCCGGCGCGCGGAAGCGGACCCGTCCGAACTTTATTTACCGCAACCCACGAAGTGTGGGGTTTGGATAGCGCCCCTGACGGAAGCATCTATGCTTCGATCATGGATTGGCCGGCGGAAATCGTGCGGCGGCCCGTGGACAAGGATCAGCCGGAGACCTTGGCGCGTTTCCAGGAAGTTTCCGATCCCGACATTTTCGCCGTAATGCCGGATGGGCGCGTAACCCTCACGGTACTTTATTCGGATCGTGCCCGCCTGATGGCTGTGGCTTCCGGCAAGAACCCGGTTCCCCTGGCAGCGACCACGGAAGAGACCTCCGCGCCGGTAACAACTGTTGGTTCCCGGGAGGTTGCGTTTCTGATCGGGCACGATCCTCGAGGCGTCATTGCCATTGCGGATCTGGAGACCGGGCGAGTCACCCACCGGATTTCGCCAGACAAAGGCGAGATCCACTCGTTGGCCGCCTCGCCAGATGGCCGTACGCTTTATTTTGCGACGGTCGACACCGTATGGTCCGTGCCAAGCGTGGGCGGCGAAGCGCGCAAGGTGCGAGCCGGCAACCGCGTCGTCGCCGACCCCTCCGGCAAAGCGCTCTTCATCAGCGTTCCCGAAAGCACCAACATGCGGCTATTTCGAGTGCCCCTGGACGGGGCGCCCGAAAGCGAAGTGCACGCAGACGCGGCCGATGCGGTGCGATATTCGCATCTCTCTGCCGGCAGCTTAAGCGCCGATGGCCGGCTCCTGATCTCGCTTCACAACGGCTGGTTCTCGGCTCCCGGCATCCTCGATACCCACACGGGCCGGGTCCAGCCTCTGCCCTTCGATGGAGCGAGCGATTATGAATCGATGGCCTGGCTGCCGGATGGCCGCATCGTCGCCCTCCGCCACAAGGAGAGCTCCACCCTCTGGCGATTCAGCCCATCGCCCAAGTAGTCTCGTATCGGGAGCCAGAACGAAGTTCCTAACGAACGTGAAATGGCGCGCTGAAGTGCCCCGCAGCCCACGCTGGCATGGCTAACGCCAGCCGGAACGGGGTTCTGGGAAGCGCCCGATCCCGAGACTCCCTTTGGTTGAAGTCGCTCCTGCCTTGCAAGGCATTTATCGACCGCATCCGAAGGCAGCGTTCCTTTTCCAGATCATGTGCCGGATAAGGACGCCCGACCGAGCCGGGGATCGCATAGCGATAAGACTTCGGCTTCTGCGGCACAATCACCCCGACGCCTTGCACCACGACCAGCAGCTTGTCGCCAGCCCTTACGCCATCGCTTTACCACGGAAGGTAAAGCGCGTCACTCCTGCCGTAGCGCCACCACGGGGTCTACGCGCGCGCCGCGGCGCGCGGGAACCAGCGCCGCGATTACCGCCACGATAGCCAGCAACGCGACCGCGCCGGCGTAGGCGCGCCAATCCGTGGTCTTCACCTGGAAAAGAAGGTCCTGGAGAAAGCGCGTGAGTCCGTAGGCGCCCACAATCCCCATGGCGATGCCGGCGGCGATGAGCGTTCCGGCCTGCCGCAGCACCAATGCCAGAATCGCCCGCGGCGGCGCGCCCAGCGCTACCCGGATGCCCAATTCGCCGATCCGCTGGCTCACCGAGTACCCCAGTACTCCATAGATGCCGACGATGGCCAGGGCTACGGCCACGCCGGCGAAGATGATCAGCAGAAGCGTCTGGAAACGGCGACGCGCGACGGCTTCGTCGATGATTTCGTCCATGGTGCGCACGTTGGTGACTGGCTGGTCTTTATCGATGGCCCACACTTCGCGCGAAATGGCGTTCACGAGCGAGTGGGGATCGACCGAAGAGCGCACCGCGAAATCGGCGAGACGTACGGGGTAGAGCGCGGTCTGCGCGGCGTTGAGATACACCTCAGGCTTGATTTGGCCTTCCTTGCCTTTCCGGCGGATGTCGTTCACCACGCCGACGATGGTGATGCGCGGCGCGGGCGTGCCGCGATCCAAGGTGTGGCCGACGGGGTCGCGGTCATGCAGTAACTGATGGGCGAATGCCTGGTTCACCACCGCGACGGGCACGCTCTTATCGGTGTCCTGCCCGGTGAGCAACCGGCCCCGGAGCAGCGGAATGCCCAACGTCTGGAAGTAGCCCGGTGTCACCGCCTGAAAATCGGGCTCGAATTCGTTGCCCATGTCGCCATCGATGAATATGCCTGAGGACCAGCCGCCGCGCATCGGCATGCGATTGGCGGTAGCGACGCCCACCACCCCGGGAAGCGCGCGCACGCGGTCTTCGAGTTTCTGGAAGAACTGGAAGCGCGCCGGACCGTCGGCATAGCGCAATTCCGGCAGGTTGATGTTCATGGCGATGACGCGGTCGGTTTGAAATCCGAGCTTCACGCCCATCAGCGTGCTGAAACTGCGCAGGAGCAGTCCGGCGGCCACCAGCAGAACGAGCGAGAGCGACACTTCCGCGATGGTGAGCGCGGTGCGCCAGCGCGCCTGCGATTTGCCGCTGGTTCCGCGCGCGGCGGTCTTCAGCGCGTCCACGGGATTCGCCTGCGAGGCCTGCCAGGCGGGCGCCATCCCGAAGATCAGCCCGGTGACGAGCGCCAGCGCGGCGGCGACGCCGAAGACGCGCCAATCCATGCCGGCGGTATCGATGCGCGGAATTCCCGCCGGCGCGATGGCGGTGAGGCCGAACATGAGCAGGCGTCCGGCGCCGATACCGGCGAGGCATCCGGCCGCCGCGATCACGAGGCTCTCGGTCATCAGTTGGCGCACCAGCGGCAGGCGTCCGGAGCCCAGCGCCATGCGCACGCTCGATTCGTGGCGGCGCCCCGCCGCCCGCATCATCAGCAGATTGGCCACGTTCACGCAGGCGATCAGCACAATCAACCCCGAGGCGCCGAGCAACGCCCAGAGGGAGTGGCTCACGATGCCGTTGAGATCGTCGCGGAGGGAGGCGATTTCAGCGCGGAAGTTGCGGTTGGTGGTGGGATACTGCCTCGCCAGACTGGCCGAGATGGCGGTCAAGGAATCCTGCGCGGAGGCGATGGAAACACCGGGCTTGAGGCGCGCGAGGCCGTTGACGTCGTGGTCGCCGCGATTCGCCAACAACTCGTTCGAGTAGGACGCGGTGAGATAGACCTCGGTGGTTTCCGCCAGCCCGAGCTTTTGCGGCGATTCAAAACCGGCCGGCAGGATGCCGACAATGCGGTACGGCTTGCCATCGAGCAGAATGGTGCGGTCGAGCGCATCGGGCGCGCCGCCCAAGCGCTGCTGCCAGAATTGGTGCGAGACGATCACGACCGGGTTCGCTCCCGGGCGGTCTTCCTCCGGCAGGAAAGTGCGGCCTTCGGCGGGCGGCACGCCGAGCACGGAAAAGTAATTCCAAGTGACCGATTCCCCGGCGATGCGCTGCGGCGTCCCCATGCCGGTGAGGTTCACAGGCGACGAATCGTAGGCCGCCAGGCCTTCGAATGCATCGCAGGCGCGATAGTCCACCAAATTGGCCGGGGCCACGGTGGTCCGGCCGCTGCCGCCGAGGGTTCCCGCCGGCGCTCCGCTGCTCGAAAAGCGCCGGTCGTCGGGGTGGATGTTCTCTTCCCACAGCGATACCAGCCGGTCCGGTTGCGGATAGGGCAGCGGCCGCAGCATCACGGCGTTGACCGCGCTGAAAATCGCGGTGTTGATGCCCAGCCCGAGCGCCAGCGTGAGCACGGTAATCGCGGCAAAGGCCGGCGCCTTCATGAGCGTGCGGATTCCGTGCCGCAAATCCTGCAAAAAGCGTTCCCACATGGTCCACCCCCAAATAGCGGAAATCTGGTCCTGGTAAACGGCTGCGTTGCCGAACTGGCGGCGTGCGGCAAACCCGGCGTCGTCGGGCGCGAGTCCCGAAAGGCGCAGCTTGCGCGCGCGTAATTCCACGTGCAATGCCATCTCTTCGCGCAGGGCGCGCGTTTCGCGGTTGCGTCGGAAGAAGGCGGCAAATCGGCGCAGGAATGGCATGGCTATACCGGTTGCAGGATGGCCGCGATGGCCTGGCTGACGCGCGCGTAGCGGTCCAGTTCGCGGACGAGTTGCTTGCGGCCTTCGGCGGTCAGGCTGTAATAGCGGGCGCGGCGGTTTTCGTCCGTCTTGCCCCAATCGCCCACGAGCCAATTCTTGAGCAGCATGCGCTGGAGGGCGGGATAGAGCGAGCCTTCTTCCACTTGCAGCACGCCGTTGGATGTCTCCAGAATGAATTCGGCGATTTCGAAGCCATGCATGGCCTTATTGCGCGCCAGCGTCTTCAAAATCAGCATTTCGAGCGTCCCCGGCGGGATTTCTTCGCGTTGCCTCGTGGCTGACATAGACGATCTATGTTAGCTTAGACGGAGCGGGCGCGACAAAGGTTGGGTTGTAAAATCAAAATAGTGCTCGCCGGTTTCGATCCCCTCGTCGCCGAATGGTTTACCGCGCGTTTTGGCCAGGCCACCGAGCCGCAATTGCGCGGGTGGCCGGAGATAGCCAAAGGCCGCGATGTGCTGATTTCCGCGCCGACCGGGTCGGGCAAAACGCTCGCCGCGTTTCTGACCGCCATCGATAGCCTGGTGCGCCGCGCGCGCGTGGGACCGCTCGCCGATCGCACCGAGATTCTCTACGTCTCGCCGTTAAAAGCGCTGAGCAACGACGTCCACAAGAATCTCGAAGTGCCGCTCGCCGGGATTTCCGCCTTGGCGCGCGAGCGCGGTGTGGAGCTCGCGCCCATCCACGCGGCTCTGCGCACGGGAGACACGCCGCAAGGGGAACGCCAGAAGATGACCCGGAATCGGCCGCACATCCTGGTCACCACGCCGGAATCGCTGTTCATCCTGCTGACGGCGGCCCGTCCGCGCGAGATGCTGGCGAGCGCGCAAACCGTGATCGTGGACGAAATCCATGCCATGGCCGACGATAAACGCGGCGCGCACCTGGCATTGACGCTGGCGCGGCTGGACCGGCTGGTGGAACAGAGCGGACTGCGCAAGCCGCAGCGCATCGGGCTTTCCGCGACGGTGAGGCCGCTGGCGGACGTCGCGGCATTCCTGAGCGACGATCCGCACGTGATCGACGTGGGCCATAAGCGCGCGATGGAACTGGCGGTCGAGGTGCCGCGCGACGAGCTCGGAGTCGCGGCCACCAATGAGATGTGGGACGAGATCTACGACCGCGCGGCCGATCTCATTCGCGCCCATCGCACCACGCTGGTGTTCGTAAACACCCGGCGGCTCTCCGAGCGCGTGGCGCACCACCTGGCCGAGCGCCTGGGTGAAAACGCCGTGCTGCCGCACCACGGCAGCCTCTCGCGCAAGCTGCGCCTGGATGCCGAACGGCGGCTGAAAGAAGGCGAACTGCGCGCCGTGGTGGCCACCGCCTCGCTGGAACTGGGAATCGATATCGGCACGGTGGACCTGGTGTGCCAGATCGGCTCGCCGCGTTCGATCGCCGTCGCGCTCCAGCGCGTCGGACGCGCCGGGCATTGGGTGGGCGCGCTGCCCAAGGGCCGCCTCTTCGCCACCACCCGCGACGAACTCATCGAGTGCGCGGCGCTGGTGCGCGCCATCCATCGCGGGGAGTTGGATCGAATCGAACTGCCGCGCAATTCGCTGGATATCCTGGCCCAGCAGATCGTGGCCGCGTGCGCCTGCGAAGATTTCGCCGAAGACGATTTGTTCGCGCTGATGCGGCGAGCCTGGAGCTATCGCACGCTGGAGCGACCCGCATTCGACCAGGTAATCCAGATGCTTTCCGAAGGGATCGCCACCGGGCGCGGGCGCGCCGGCGCTTACCTGCATCGCGATGCCGTCAATCGCGTGGTGCGGGGACGGCGCGGGGCGCGGCTGACGGCTATCACGTCGGGCGGCGCTATCCCGGATACTTCGCAGTACCTGGTCGTGGCGGAGCCCGAAGGCGTGACGGTGGGCACGGTGGACGAGGATTTCGCCGTCGAGAGCATGGCGGGCGACATTTTCCTGCTGGGCACCACGTCCTGGCGGATTCGCCGGGTGGAACAGGGCCGGCTGCGCGTGGAAGATGCGCACGGCGCGGCGCCGGGCATTCCGTTCTGGCGCGGCGAAGCTCCCGGACGCACGCGCGAACTCTCGCACGAGATCTCCGAGCTGCGGGTGGAGATCGCGGCGACGGGCGCGGTTCCCGACGAGTGCGGGCTCGACCGGCTGGGGCGGGAGCAGGCCGTGGCGTACGTTCAGGCGGGGCGCAATGGGCTTGGCACGATGCCGACGGATTCCTGCGTGGTGGCGGAACGGTTCTTCGACGAAGGCGGCGGCATGCAGCTCGTGATTCACGCGCCGTTCGGCTCGCGCATCAATCGCGCCTGGGGCCTGGCGCTGCGCAAGCGCTTCTGCCGCAGCTTCAATTTCGAGTTGCAGGCGGCCGCGACCGATAACGGGATTCTCATTTCGCTGGGCGAGCAGCATTCGTTCCCGCTCGAGATCGTGTTCGAATTTCTGCGGCCGGCGACGGTAGAAGAGGTGCTCACGCAGGCGCTGCTTCCCGCGCCGATGTTTACCGCGCGCTGGCGCTGGAACGCCTCGCGCGCCCTGGCCATTCCGCGATACGCCGGCGGGCGCAAGATGCCGCCGCCCATCCAGCGCATGCGCGCCGACGACCTGATGGCCGCCGTCTTTCCCGATCAGGCGGCGTGCCCCGAAAATCTTACCGGCGAGGTGCGCATTCCCGATCATCCGCTGGTGAAAGAGACCATCGACAACTGCCTGTACGAGGCAATGGACCTGAACGGCTTGCGCGGCGTGCTGGAAGCTCTGGGCGACGGCTCGATCCGCACCGCCGCCATCGACACGCCCGAGCCCTCGCCGTTCTCCCACGAGATCGTCAATTCCAACCCGTACACGTACCTTGACGATGCGCCGCTCGAAGAACGCCGCGCGCGCATGGTGCAGTTGCGCCGCACGCTGCCGGCCGGGCAGGCCGAGGCGGCGGGCGCGCTCGACCCCGCGGCCATCGAGCAGGTGAAATCGGAGGCATCGCCGCCCATGCGCGACGCCGAGGAACTGCACGAAGCGCTTTGCGGATTCAGCCTGATGCCGGCCGTACCCGGGCATGCGGAGGAATTCGCGGCTCTGGTGGCGGCGAATCGCGCCACGGTGTTGACGGCCGATGGCCGCGAGTTTTGGGTGCCGGCGGAACGGCTGGATTTCGTGCGGCGGGTCTATCCGCAAGACATGATCGATCCGCCGATTGCCGCCGCGCCCGGCCGTTCGGCGCCGGAATCGCCGGAAGCGTGCGCGGCCGAGATCCTACGCGGCTGGTTCGAATGTTCGGGTCCGCTGCGGGCGTCGGAACTGGCGGCAAATCTCGCCATGCCGCGCGAGCTGGTGGATCAGGCACTGGCGCAACTGGAGGCGGAGGGCCAGATTTTGCGCGGACAGTTTACCGCTCGAGGAGGCGAGATCGAATGGTGCCACCGGCGGCTGCTGGCCCGCATTCATCGCCTCACCATCAGCCGCCTGCGGCGTGAAATCGAGCCGGTCACCACCGCCGAATTCGACGCGTTCGTTCGCCGCTGGCAACATCTCGAACCGGGCACGCAATTGCACGGCGTGGATGGCACGCTGCAAATCATCCGGCAGATGCAGGGCTGCGAATTCGCGGCGTCGGCGTGGGAATCGGAGATTCTGCCGGCGCGCGTGGCGAAATACAGTCCGGAATATTTAGACGACCTGTGTCTTGCGGGCGAAGTGACTTGGGGGCGGCTTTCGCCGCACCCGGCATTCGAGCGAGAACCGGAGGAAAACCGCACCAGGCGCGTGCGCCCTACGCGCGTGGCTCCGCTGGCGATCTTTTTGCGGGAAGATGCGCCGTGGCTGCTGACCGCGCCGCAGCCTTCGTCGCCGGAATCGCTCTCGCATCCGGCGCGGGAGGTGCTGGCGGCCATCCAATCGCATGGCGCGTCCTTCTTTTCCGACCTGACCCGGGCCACCGGCCGGCTCGCCAGCGAAGTCGAAGACGGGCTCTGGGAGTTGGTGGCGGCGGGGTTGGTGACGGCCGACGGATTCGAAAACCTGCGTGCGCTGCTCGATCCCAAGCGGCGCGCGGGACACGGAAACGCCCGCGGCAAACGGCCCCGCCACGCGCCGGGCCGATGGGCGCTCCTGCGCCATACGGCTGCCTCGCCGCACGAGAATGCCGATGCGTTCGCGCGCCAGCTCCTGGCGCGATGGGGCGTGGTGTTCCGCGACCTGGCATATAAAGAGACGATTGCGCCGGCATGGCGCGATCTGCTGGTGTCGCTGCGGCGGATGGAAGCGCGCGGCGAGATCCGCGGCGGCAGGTTCGTGGATGCCTATCTGGGCGAGCAGTTCGCGCTGCCGGAGGCGCTCGATCTTTTACGCGCCGTGCGGCGGAAGGCTGCGGTCCTGGCGACGGCGTAAGCGGGCCGCTGGACGGAAACCGTCCAGCTTTTAGATCTCGCCGCTGAAAATAAAGAAGTTACGGAAAATTCCTGGACGGTTTCCGTCCAGGGAGAATTGGTTCCAGGAAAGCTCCTAACTCCTTGCTGCTTGTTAAATGTGATACTTCTCCATCGTCCGCGGATTGTACCCCCAGTGGAATTCCAGTTCGTAGCGCATCGATCGCGCCAGCCCATCGAGATCGGGAAAGAGCGTGGCCCAGGTAATGTTCATCCGGTACAGTTCGCGCATGCCGACTTCGCGGACGGCATTGGCGAGCACGATTTTCGCCAGGATGTTCTCCTGATCGCGATCGCGCAGGATTTCCTCCACCGGCACGTCGAGCACGCCGGGGACGGCGAACGTGCCCGATTGCGCGATCAGCCGCCGGTTCATGGTGTGCGGCTCGCCCATCCAGATGTGGTGCCGCTTGCCGGAAAGGTAGTAGCGCGAGAAGTTTCCGGGAATACGGGGGTCGAGGTCGAGACGTTTCACGTTGCGGCTGCTATCCACGCGCGCCGGGTTCATGGCCCACACCACGCCATCGGCCAGCGTCCGTTCCAGCGCGAAGAATGCCGCCACGTAGGGTGACCAGGTGAAATCGATCAGGCGGGTGGGCGCTCCGTGGTGCTGCATGAGCGCCAGCCACTGGAAGTCGTCGTCCACTTCGGGAGGCTGCGGCAGGAATTGGTGGGCCTTGCGCTTGAAGATGCGTAGAATGCGGCTTTCCTGCGCGGGCCAGGCCTCGTGCGCCACGCCGAAGTTCTTCAGATAGCGCGAAAGCGAGCTATACAGCGGCCAGCGCTCGTCGCGCTCGCCGCGAAATGCCCAGTTGGAATAGGGTGGCTTGGTGACCAGCGCCAGGAACGCCTCCCAGGATTCCAGCCGGAAGACGCGAAACGAGCGGCGGGCCCGTGTGCGAGCGGTCATCTCCTACCAGACTACACTTGGTAGCGGTAGATTGCCTGTTCGATGGGGACGCCGCGAACTTCGATGCGTTTCAGATCGGTGCTGCCGACGCCGTTCTTTTCGGCCAGCAGCATGGTGTTGTCGGCGTGCGGGAACGGCGGTGTTCCACGATCGGACCGCGGATTGTATCCCATGACGGCGACAGCCACGGCGTCGGTGCAGACCGGGTTCAGACCGGCGATCATCACGCCGGGGCTCACCTTGCGGACTCCGCGAACCCACGGCCCTTCGCCTCCCGCCATGGACACCACGCCATCGATGATTTGGAAATCGATGGGCCGTACTACCGAAAGATCGGCCACGATACGCGAGACGCGATATCCAGCCGAATTGCTCACGCCGGGATGCAACTCCGGCGGCGCGATCTTCGCCGGCTGCCGCCGTCCCACGTGGCATACTGCGCCGCGCCCTTGCGAGGCCTTCTCGTTCGGCTCGTCGACGCCGGCGTCGTCGCCATAGATCGAAACCGGCGTCATGCCGAAACAGTTTTTCATGGAAAGCGTGACCCCGCATTCGGCGTGATTCTTCAGCTTCGCCATGCTCACGAAGAAATCGGTATCGGCATAGGAATGGTTGAGCACGTACTCGGGATACATGTAAGGGTTCGGCACCTTGAAACGCGAATATTGCTTTGCCTGCCCCACCACGTTGGTGTTTTCGAACTCCAGGTTGCCCGCGGCCGATTGCAGGGCTTTGATGTCGAACCCGGAAGCCGTCATGGAGTCTTCCAGCCGGCGCGGACCCCAGCAGCTCTCCACCAGGCGGACGCGCCGGGCGCCCGCGCGGCTCATCAGGAACACCGTCGCCGTCACAATTTTGGGATGGACCATGTGGGTGATCCCGGGCGCGGCGCCATTCAGCTTGTTAGTCGGACCGCCGGTGAGGTTGAGCTTGATGGTGACCGTCTTGTTGCGCACCAGCCTGGGCAGGCCGCCGAGCTGGTCGAACATGGTGGCGAGCTTCGCCGTCACGTCTTCGTCGTACGACGCGCATTTGGCGATGGAGACGGGCGCTGCCGGCGCGGGTTTGGTATCGGCCTTCAACAGCGGGGTGGCGGCGATCATTGCCAGCCATTCGCGACGAGTCATGGGGTTGCTCCTCTCCTGATGAATGGTCTTAGCGAAATCATATCGCAGATTGCGGCCGGCTATTTCCCAGGCTCGAAGCGCAGCGCCGCGGAATTGATGCAGTAGCGAAGGCCGGTGGGCTCCGGGCCGTCGGGAAAAACGTGGCCCAGGTGGGCATCGCACTTCGAGCACATCACTTCGGTGCGCTCCATGAAGTAGCTGTTGTCCGTTTCGGTCTCGACGTTTTCCCGCGCCGCGGGGGCGGTGAAGCTGGGCCATCCGGTGCCGGAATCGAACTTTTCGTTGGACCGGAACAATTCCGTGCCGCAGCACACGCAGCGATACACGCCGGGTTCGTGGTTGTTCCAATAGCGGCCGGTGAAGGCGCGCTCGGTCCCCTTCTTGCGGGCGACGGCGAACTCCTCCGGCGTCAGTTCGGATTTCCATTCGGCGTCGCTTTTCACAATTTTGTTCACGTGGACAATCTCCCTCTTTGTTCCATTATCGGAGAAGACGACGATATCGACCGCGGCGCCGTTTCCGCGAGCCCGAGCGTCGGGAATCGGGTGCTCGCGGCGGACCCAGAGCGCCGTCAGCCCCGCGAAGGCGAACGGCATCAGGAGAAATACGCGGCGTGGGGTACGATCGGACCGGTCGTCGGAATACCCCTCCAGCATGCTTCCATTCTGGCACGGGAATAAAATGGGCGCTATGCCATACCATCGCCGCACCCTGTTGAAGAATTTTGGCGCCGCCGGACTGCTCGGCCTGGCTGCCGCGCGCCAGCAGAAAGCGCAGGAACAGACCGAGCGCGCCACGCGCGGACTGCCCGTTCCCAAGATCAAAGATATCGGCGTGATCGAATGCCAGCCGGAAGGCGTGCGCCTCACCGTCGTGAAGATCGCCACCGACCAGGATGGCCTCTACGGCTATGGCTGCGCCACCTTCACGCAGCGCGCCGACCTGGTGAAGCCCGCGGTGGAGCGATATCTCAAGCCGTTCCTGACCGGCAAGACCACGGACCGCATCGAAGACATCTGGCAATCCTGCTACGACAGCTCGTACTGGCGCAACGGTCCGGTGCTGAACAACGCCATCAGCGGCATCGATCAGGCGCTGTGGGATATCAAAGGACGCCAGGCGGGCATGCCGGTTTACCAATTGGCCGGCGGAAAGTGCCGCGAAGCGGCGGCTGCCTATGTGCACGCGGATGGCGCCGAGTACGCCAACGTGGTGGAGAACGCCAAAAAATACATGGCGCAGGGATTCCGGCACGTGCGCGTGCAGGTGGGATTGCCGGGCATGTCG
This sequence comes from Bryobacteraceae bacterium, assembly GCA_035509055.1. Lineage (GTDB taxonomy): Bacteria > Acidobacteriota > Terriglobia > Bryobacterales > Bryobacteraceae > PALSA-129. Next base: position 37,029 of record DATJMA010000031.1, read on the forward strand.
GGCTACGGCAGCGCGCGCGGCGCCGCCGCGCCCAATCTGCTCAAGCCCCTCACCGATAAGCCGCTGTTCGAGCCGGCGTATCAGTACCGCCGCGCGCTGAAACTGCTCGAAGTCTGCCGCCAGGAACTGGGCGACGAAGTCGAGCTGCTGCATGACATGCACGAGCGGCTCACACCCAACCAGGCGGTGCAATTCTGTAAGGACGCGGAGAAGTTCAAGCTGTTCTTCCTGGAGGATCCGCTGTCGCCCGAAGACATTGCATATTTCCGGCAGATTCGCCAGCAGTGCGCCAGCCCCATCGCCATGGGCGAGCTGTTCAACAGCCCGCACGAGTGGACGCCGCTGATCAGCGAGCGCCTCATCGATTACATTCGCGTACACCTTTCGCAGGCCGGCGGGTTCACGCCTGCGCGCAAGATCGCGATCCTGGCGGAGATGTTCGGAGTGAAGACGGCGTGGCACGGTCCGGGCGATGTCTCCCCGGTGGGACACATGGCCAACGTGACGCTCGACGTGGTGAGCTACAACTTCGGCGTGCAGGAGTACTCGCCGTTCGGCGCGCGGACACGGGAGATTTTCCAGGGCTGCCCGGAATTGCGCGACGGGTATTTGTGGGTGAGCGAAAAGCCCGGCTGGGGGATCGAGATCGACGAGAAGGCCGCCGCGAGAGCACCGTTCACGGATCGCAATGGACTGAATGGCGGCTGGGGCGAGATCCGTAAGGCGGATGGCACGGTGATCAAGCAGTAGAGGCGATGCGATTGGTAGAAGACGGCCTTTTGACTGGCTTATACGGCTGACGGCACCAGCGGCCCGGTCTCAATTCCCGCTCGGTTTCTGCACGCTGTCGATCACCATCACCGGAACCGGGGCCTGGCGCGAATCGATCTTCAGCCCGAGCTGATCCCCGATGGCGGCGAAGAGGTCGGAAGGGTCCGGCGGCCCGCCCCGTCCGCCTCCCTCGAGGCGGTTGGGGTCCGGCGGCGGGAGTTCCAGGGTGAAGTCGTAGAAGCCATCGAGGCCGGTCTGGTTGACCAGCGGGCTCTGTAGCTGTTGACCCAGGAACCAGCAAAGGTACTTCATGTCCAGGTGTTGGGCTACCAGTTGGCCGCGGCCGCCGGGTTTGAGCGGGAAGTCGAAAGGCTCGGGCGACAGGTTCTTCTTCATCTTCGTGCCGCCCTTGTCCACGGTCATCACGTAAGCCCTCTCCTCCCTGGTATCCATGTGGAATTTCAGTTGAAAGCGGTCTACCAGCATGTTCTGGTACATCTCGTGGAGCTGGTCGAGGCTGGAGGGGCGCTCGGCCTTGGCATCGACGTCCCAGAGTTCGCTATTCATCCACGAGGGACCGCCGACGACCTGGCCGTCGGCCATCTTGTACATCAGCATGATCATGAGGCGGAGGGTGGCGCCCTGTGCGAGGTAGGTCTGGCCGCCGGGCATGGCGCGAATTCCGCCTCCCTGGCCGCCAGGCTGGGCGGGCTTGATGGAAGCGACTTCAAAGGTAAGGCGTTTGGGGGCGTCGGATTGGGCGGCGGCTCCAAGGGACAGCAAAGCGAGGGCCGAACAGCATCGCGACAGCAGCATGAACATAGGACGCCGCCGGTGGCAGGTTTGTTGATCCGAGAGATGGCGTCCAGGCACATCGAATGTTACAAAATCGGCCGGGATGCGGCTATGCCGGGGCTGGGCGGCTTCCTTTCATCCGGCCGCCGGCTGGGGGGCGCGGTTCGCGGCCGATCACCGTGCTATGCTGGAGCCGGATGTTTGCCCGGCAGCGTAAAGCCCGTATTTTGTTTGGTCTATCCGATATCCTGCTGGCTTCCCTGGGGTTCGCGGGGGCCTACGGGACACGCAGCTTCCTGAACCGCTTTCTGTCGTTCGAAAACCTGTTTTACCTCACCGCCCAACAGGTGGTGCTGGTCCTGGGCGCGGCGCTGGTGGCGTTAGTGGTGGCCGCGCTCTGGCTCGAAATCTACGAAAAGCTCGATTCCGCCCACCCGCGCATCATCCTCCGCGACGTTTCCCGCCAGGTGGCATATGCCGCCCTCTGCCTGGTAGTTTTGGAATACGCCGTCCGCCTGGAATTAAGCCGTCCGTTTCTGCTGCTGTTCGCCGCGTACACCTGGGTTCTCTTGCTGCTTTTCCGGCTGACCGCGGGCCGCGTGGTGGGCGTTCTGCGCCGCGAATTCGTGGCGCCGCACCAGGTGCTGATCGCCGGCACCGGCGAACGCGCGCTGCGGCTGGCGCGCGGGTTCGAAACCTCCGGCGAGTACGACATCCGGTTGCGGGGCTTTTTAAGCGAGGAGCAAAATCCCCCGGCCGAAATCGCGCTGCGGTCGTTGTATCGCGTCTGGCCGGTAAGCCAGCTGAGTTCCATTCTGCGCGAGCACGTGATCGACGAGATCATTTTTGCCGTCGGCAGCGAGAGCCTCGCGAATCTGGAGGAAGTTTTCCTGGTTTGCGACGAGGAGGGCGTCCGCACGCGCGTGGCGGTGGACTTTTTCCCGCACGTCAACAGCACGGTCTCGCTCGACCGCTTCGGCGACACTCCCCTGCTGACCTTTTCGGCCGCCCCCTACGACGAAGTGCAGTTGCTGGTGAAGCGGGCGATCGATCTATCGATGGCGGCGGGTGGCCTGTTGGTGCTTTCGCCGCTGATGGCGCTCATCGCGCTGCTGGTCCGCCTCACCTCGCCCGGTCCGGCGATTTTCCGGCAGGTGCGCTGCGGATTGAACGGACGGCGTTTCGTATTTTATAAGTTCCGGTCCATGGTGGAGAATGCAGAGGAACTCAAGGAGCGGCTTTCGCACCTAAACACCCGCGACGGCGTGGTCTTCAAAATTCCCGGCGATCCGCGCCTCACTCCCGTGGGCCGCATTCTGCGCAAGTTTTCGATCGACGAATGGCCGCAGTTGTGGAATGTGCTGCGCGGCGACATGTCGCTGGTGGGTCCGCGTCCGGCGGTACCCAGCGAAGTGGATCGGTACAAATGCTGGCAGCGCCGGCGGCTGCGCATGCGTCCGGGCCTGACCTGTCTATGGGCGATTTCCGGCCGGGACAACGTCGATTTTGAAACCTGGATGAAGATGGATATGCAGTACATTGATAATTGGTCCCTGTCGCTCGATTGGAAGATCCTGCTGCAGACCATTCCACGTGTGATAACAGGCCACGGAGCCAACTGAACATGCACATTATCCCCACTCAAGAGGAAGTCGTCGCGATCCTGCGGGAGACCGGCGCGCTGCGCGAAGGTCATTTCCAATACCCCAACGGCTTGCATTCCAACGAATATCTGCAAGTGCCCCTGGCCCTGCGTTATTCGCAATACCAGCGGATGCTGGCAGTGGGATTGAGCCGGCTGCTGCGCGCTCACCCGGAGATCCGCGCCGCCGTGAAGGATCTTTCCATCGTCACGCCCATGACCGGCGGACTGCCGGTGGCGTTTGGGATTTGCGAAGCCCTGCGCGCCAATCAGGTCTATTGGGCCGAACGCGAGCACGACGAGCCGCTGCGCTTTCGGCAGTTCATGGAACCGTGCCAAGGCGAGCAGGTGGTGATCTGCGACGACATTCTGCGCAGCGGCGCGAAACTCTCGGAGTTGAAGAAGCTGCTGGAGTCGTATGGCGCCACCGTGGTTGGCCTGGCGGTCATTATTTACCAGCCGACCCCGGCGACCACCGATTTCGGCTCGCTGCCGCTCTACTATCTGGCCAAACTGGAGGCTAGCTACTATGCCGACGCGGCACATTGCGAGATGTGCCAGCGGGGTCTACCGGTCGAAAAGGTCTGGATATAAGGTATTGAGTACTGAAAACTAATGTCTCACAATTTTATTGAACCTGTTTTCAATAGATTAGAGACGAAAATCGCAGATCTGCTGAATTCGAGTGCAGAATATCACAAAGCCATTACGGTACGGACGGTTGGCTGCTTCCGAAGAGGGATTTCCACAGGCTTTTTCACAACTCGGTGGAAAACCGCCGTCACTGCCGATATGTTGGGGTGATGGGAGCGATTGCTAAATCCGCTATGATGCTGCTGGTTTTGGTCCCGCCCGTAATGGCGCAGACCGGCGAGGCGGAAAAACTGGCGCCCTATTATCCCACCCCGGAAACCATTGTCGATAAGATGCTCCAATTGGGCGGCCTGAAGGCCGGTGAAAAAGTATACGATCTGGGGTCCGGGGATGGCCGTATCGTCATCATGGCCGCGGGGAAGTTCCATGCCGATGCCATTGGAATCGAGTTGGACAAGGACCTGTGCAAGCTGAGCACGGACAAGATCCGGAAACTCCACCTGGAAAAGAACGCGCAGATCGTGAATGGCGACCTGCTCAAACAGAATTACAGCTCCGCGGACCTGGTGACGGTCTATCTGCTGCCGGGTTTCATCGACAAAGTCCAGCCGATGCTCGACCAGCAATTGAGGAAGGGCGCGCGTGTGGTGGCCCACGATTTCGAATTTAAGAACTGGACGCCGGACAAGGTGGAAAATATCGCCGACGATGGCCAGGGCCGCAGCCACACATTGTATTTATACCGGAAATAGCGTGAAGGAAATCACCGACTTCGCTTGGAAGCGGCATCTCGCCTGGGTGCGCGTATTCCTGACCGCCGCTACCGCCATCGCGGCCGGCGTCGAGGCGCAACGGCTGACGCCTGTGGTCGCGTTGCTGGCGGTTTATCTGATTTCGAGCGTCATAGGGGCGATTCGCGGCGCCGGGCAGCGCGGCCTGCTGGGAATGCTGGCCCTGTTCGCCGATACGGTCTACTTCCTGATCGTGCTCTACTTCGGCGGCGGCCGCATGCAGTGGCTGGCGGCGGGCTTTTTTCTCTATCTGCTCGCTGAAGCGTTGATTTTCGCCGGGCCGGTGGAGGTGATGGTGATCGCCGCCACGTCGGCGATTTTTTGCGGAGTTCTGCCGGATCGCCAGGTGCGCGCCCTCGAATCGATGGTGCTGGTGGCAGGTGGGCTGGCTTGCGGCTTTGCGGTCTACCTCCGCCGGCAGCGCGCACTCACGGAGGAACTGGGCTCGAAACTGGGAGCGGCAATGAAGATTGCCGAGAAGGCGCGCGAAGAGGAAAGCCAGCGCATCGCGTCGGATTTTCACGATGGTCCGCTACAGAGCTTCATCAGCATGCAAATGCGGCTCGAAATCCTGCGCAAGCTGCTGGAGCGCGACTTCGAGGCCGGCATGCAGGACCTCAAGCAATTGCAAGCCCTGGCGCAGGCGCAGATCCGAGACCTGCGCACCTTCCTGCACAGCATGCGTCCGGTGGATATCGACGGCGGGAACCTGGTGGTGACGCTGCGCCGCACCGCGGAATCGTTTCAGAAAGAGAGCGGCATCCCGGTGGCCTTCGCGAGCACCTCCACGCCGGTCGGGCTGCCGCCGGAAGTCACCACGGAAGTTCTCCAGATGCTGCGCGAGGCGCTGCACAACGTCCAGAAGCACGCGGCAGCGACGCGGGTCGCGGTGTCGCTGGAGAAAAGCGATCGGGGGCTGGAAATTTCGGTGGACGATAACGGGCACGGGTTTAATTTCGCCGGCGCTTATTCGCTCGAAGAACTGGAGCTTTTGCGTCTGGGCCCCGCCAGCCTGAAACGCCGCGCGCGCGGTCTCAATGCCGACATGCAACTCGAATCGCGTCCCGGGCGCGGAGCGGGGATCAAGTTCCGCATTCCGCTGCAATGAGAGCCGGCCTCTATCTGTGTTCCCTAGTGGTTCTCTCCGGGTGCGGCCGATACGCGGACTTCACGCTTCCAGTCGCGCCGGGCGGCGACCCGAACCTCACCTTCAAGTTCGCGCCAATGTCCGGTCCAGTCCTCACGCGCGGCAGCGGATGGGACTCCGGCGATGTATTGAACCCTGCGGTCTTCCGCGGCTCCGGCGGGTTGGTCAACTACTACTCGGGGTTCGATGGCCATACCTGGCATACGGGCCGCGCCACGTCCGCCGACGGCATTCACTGGCTGAAGCAAGGCAAGCTGCGTTCGCCCGATCCCACTAGCTGGGAAGGCTCGTACATCGCCGCCAATGGCGCGGCGGTCGAATGGCACGCGCGCACGTGGTATTGGTACGTGGCGGGGCGAAAGGAGCACCCGCGGATCGGACTCGACGGCGGTATTGTTCTGCCCACGGGACCGTACATGAGCTGGGACGAAATCGGCGTCTCGGACCCCTACGTGGTCCGAATCGACCCCTACTTTTACCTGTATTACACGGGGCTCGACCGCGGTCGGCGCCAACGGCTGGGAGTGGCGCGGTCTGCCGACGGGGTCCACTGGGAAAAATTGCGAACCAACCCGATTCTCGCGCCGGGCGACCCTGGCTCGTTCGACGAGAAGGGCCTGGGCGAACCTGCCGTCTGGCAATGGGGCGGATACTACTGGATGCTCGATACCGGCCGGGACAGCGCCGAAAACCGCCGCCTCGGCCTGGCCAGGTCGCTCGACGGGGTCCATTGGACCAAGCTGCCAGCTGTCTTTGCCGGCGCCGAAGCGTGGGACTCCAAGGTGATCTGCGACCCCACGGTACTGGTGGATGGCGGCACCATCCGCGTCTGGTTCGGCGGGGGCGACGTGGCCTCACCCGACGAAAATCTGCACGGGCAAATCGGTTACGGAACGTTACAGCCGGTTAGTGCTACGCTTCAGAAGTGAGAGTCGGGATCACCTGTTATCCTACTTACGGCGGCAGCGGGATCGTCGCCACCGAGCTTGGCCTGGAGCTCGCCACGCGCGGCCACGACATTCATTTCATCAGCTACGCCAACCCCATCCGGCTCGATCCGGGGCTGCCGCGCATACATTATCACGAAGTGGAAGTCTCCACCTATCCGCTATTCCAATATCCGCCTTATTGCCTGGCGCTGGCATCGCGCATGGCCGAGGTCGCGGAGTCGTACGACCTGGACCTGCTCCACGTTCATTACGCCATCCCGCACTCCATCGCCGCCATGCTGGCGCAGCAGATGCTGGCGGCGACGCGCCGGCTGCCGTTCATCACTACGCTGCACGGCACCGATATCACGCTGGTCGGCGTGGACCCGTCTTATTTCCCGATTACCAAGTTCTCCATCGAGAAATCCGATGGCATCACGTCCATCAGCGAGTATCTGCGCAAGGAGACGGTGGACGTTTTCGGCGTGCGCAACGAAATTCGTGTCATTAACAATTTCGTCAACTGCGACATGTACCATCCCGACGAGGCGAAGACCGGCGCCTCGGCCTATGCTCCCGCGGGAGAAAAGCTGCTGATTCACCTCTCGAATTTCCGCCCCGTGAAGCGGGTGCAGGATTGCGTGCGCATCCTGGCGGAGGTCCGGAAGAGCGTTCCCGCGCACCTGCTGATGGCCGGCGACGGACCGGAGCGCAGTCCCGCCGAGCATTTGGCGCGCGAGTTGAAGGTGGAGCGCCACGTCACGTTTCTCGGCAAGCAGAGCCACGTGGAACGGCTGATTCCGCTGGCGCACGTCCTGCTGATGCCGAGCCAACTGGAATCGTTCGGTTTGGTGGCGCTGGAGGCGATGGCGTGCGGGGTGGTGCCGGTGGCCACGCGCGTCGGCGGCGTTCCGGAGCTGATCACCGACGGTGAAGATGGCTTCCTGGAAGCTCCCGGCGACATCGCCGCGCAGGCCGCACGGGTGGTGCAGTTACTGACCGGTGACGACCTGCACTATCGCATGCGGAAAGCGGGCCGGTGGAACGCGTCGGAACGGTTTTGCTCGGACAAGATCATTCCGCAGTACGAGAAGTATTACCGGGATGTGATCGGACGGTAAGGGCCCCGGACGCCACCTGGTTCACCCCCCGGCCTTCTTCTTCCGCGCGAAATTCCAGGCGTGCCCGATGATCGTCTGTAAATCGGCGTATTGCGGCGCCCACCCCAACTTACCCCTTAACTTCGCGGAGTCAGCCACCAGGCTCGGAGCATCGCCGTCGCGCCTGGGGCCGAGCGCATACGGCACCTTGCTCCCGGTGACCGCTTCCACCGCGCGGATGATCTCCATCACCGTGTGGCCAGTGCTTGTGCCGACGTTGAATTGGTCGGACGCCCCGCCGGACATCAAATAATCCAGCGCCAGGATGTGCGCCTGCGCCAGATCGTTCACGTGGATATAGTCGCGGACGCAGGTGCCATCGGGCGTGTCGTAATCGTCGCCGAAAATGGTGATGGGCTTTTCCGTCGTCACGGCCCGCAGCAGAAGCGGGATCAAATGCGTTTCGGGCTCGTGTTCCTCGCCGAGGTTGCCCTTGGGATCGGCGCCGCAAGCATTAAAGTAGCGCAGGCAGACGCTGGTGAGCGAGTGAACGCGGTCGAACCAGCGCAGCAGCGTCTCTACCATCACTTTCGACTCGCCATATACGCTGACGGGTTGGATGGGAAACGTTTCCAGGATCGGACTCGACGGCGGATCCCCATAGACCGCCGCGGTCGACGAGAAGACCATGTGCTTCACACCGGTTTCGACCATGGCGGTGAGCAGCGAGAGCGATCCACCGACGTTGTTGGCGAAGTAGCGCTCCGGCTCGCGCATCGATTCGCCCACCGCGATGTAGGCGGCGAAATGAATGACCGCTTCGCATTGCACCTGGCGCATCAATTCCGCGATCGCGGCGGTGTCGCAGATGTCGAGCTTGTACAGAATTTTGCCCGGCACGTTATGGCGGTAACCCTTGGACAAGTTGTCGACCACCGTCACCTGGTGCCCCTGCTCGATCAGCAGGCGGACGGTATGCGAGCCGATATACCCGGCGCCGCCGGTAACCAGAATCCGTTTCGAGGTCACGGCTAGCGGCTCGCCACCAACGAGTCCTGCCACTTCGGCGATACCTTCTTGATGCGCTCGACCGCCTCCATCAGGTTGGCCATGGAATTCGCGTAGCTGAAGCGGATGTACCCCTTGCCGTATTCGCCGAAGCAGCCGCCGTCGAGGCAGGAAACGCCGCCTTCGTACAGCAGGAAATCGGCCAGTTCCTTGGAATCCATGCCGGTGCCCTGGATATTGGCGAAAGCGTAGAACGCGCCGCCCGGCACGGGGCAGTGGAAGCCGGGCACCTGGTTGAGCCCGGCGCAGATGGCGTCGCGGCGGCGGCGGAATTCGGCCACCATTTGGGTAACGCAATCCTGCGGTCCGGTGATGGCCGCAAGGCCGGCGCGCTGGGTGAAACTGGCGGTGCAGGAATTGGAATTCACCATGAGCTTGGTGACCGCTTCCACCAGCCACTTGGGCATCACGCCGTAGCCCATGCGCCAGCCGGTCATGGCATAGGTTTTCGAGAAGCCATCGAGGATGATGGTCTTTTCAAGCATTCCCGGAAAGCTGGCAATCGACACCGGAGGCTCGTCCGTGTAACTGATGCGGCTATAAATTTCATCGCTGAGCACGATGACATCGCGGTCCCGGAGCATCTCCGCAATCTGCTGGATGTCCGATGCCGGAATCGCACCGCCGGTAGGGTTCTGCGGCGAATTCAGCACCACCATTTTGGTCTTACTGCTGAGGCGCGAGCGGAACAGATTGAGATCGAACGAAAAGCCGCGCGATTCTTCGAGCGGGATCGGCACGGGCGTCGCGCCCAGGAAGCGGATCATCGATTCGTAGATGGGGAACCCGGGATTGGGATAGATCACCTCGTCGCCAGGCTCGAGCAGCGCCAGCATGGGGAAGAAAATGATCGGCTTGCCGCCCGGCACCACCGAAACGTGCTCCGCGCCGACATGGATGCCGCGGGACGACGAGACATGCGCGGCGATCGCTTCGCGCAAATCGGGAAATCCCTGCGTGGGACCGTAGTGCGTCCAGCCTTCGTCCAGCGCCTTCTTGGCGGCCTCCACAATGTGGGGCGGCGTAGGAAAATCGGGCTCGCCGATTTCCAGGTGGATGACGCTCTTTCCCTGCGCCTCCAGCGCCCGCGCTCTTACCAGAACATCAAAGGCCGATTCGACCCCGATGCGGCTCATACGTTCCGCTAGTTTCATACGCTCACACCGCCTTAATCTTAACCGATAGCACCACGGCGCGGTGCAGTGAGCTAAAGTGCGGACAGCATGTCGCTTTACCTGTTTTCGGCGGTGGAAGCAGCGGTGACCGTGGCCGGATTCTCCTCGGTGGTGGGGCTGGCGCGGCTCGCCGGAAGGCTCGCGCCCAGGCCAAGGTTGTTGCTGGCGCTCGGTGGGCTGGCGTTTTACGGCGCCGTCCTGTTGTTTCGTCCCCTGGCGTGGCCCGTCATCGACGCGGCGGTGCCGGCGGGCGCGCTCGGCATCGTGATATTGCTCGAAGGGACGCTCCAGGCACCCTCCGCTGTGGCGGTATTTCTCGCCCTGGCCGCGACGGCGGATGTTATATCGATGGCGGCTGGAGTTTCGCACGTCCTGGTAGAACGATTTCGCACGGGGCAAAGCCACCTGCTGCTGTACCTCATGCTGGTTGTCCCGATACGCGGCGCCACAATTCCCATCGTGGGGATCACGGATCTCTTTATTGGAGCGACGGCCGCCACGGCGCTGTTGCGGCTCAAAGTGCCACCCGCAGGCGTCATGGGAAGCACGATCGGAGGGTTTTTGTGCGCGGCCGCCACGGGACTCTGGCTGGGTCCGACGCCGGCACTGCCATTCCTGGCTGTCCCTGTCGGAATTTTAGTGCAGCGCCACGCTCAACGTTTGCGCTCCCGGTAGCGTATAAGGGTAGTGGCAGGCGCTAGCGTGGCATTTGCAGCGGCGAGAATGGACGATCCGCCGGAAGGGACGGCGCCGGAAGCGGGCCTGCTGGCGCTCGCCAAGACGGGCCACCTGGACGCCTTCGAACAACTCGTCGCGCTGCACGAGCGGCGCGTGTTCTCGCTCGCGCTCCGCCTTACCGGCAGCGTGGAAGACGCCAAAGATGCCACGCAAGAGGCATTCATCAGGCTGCACCGCAAAATCGGGCAGGTGGATAGCGGCCGCGGCGTGGGTCCATGGCTTTATTCCGTGACGGTGAACGCCTGCCGCGATATCGGCCGGGAGCGGCAGCGGTCGCGCCTGGTGCCGATGGAAAATTGGGCGTCGCTAGCGGCGGTGGATTGCGCTTCGAGCCCGGAGGGTCTGTATGCCGACCGGCAGCGCGAGGAGCGTTTGCGCGGCGTGCTGCACCGGTTGCCGGAAAAGGAGCGCGCGGCGCTGGTGCTCCGCGAAATGGAGGGTTTGAGCACGGAGGAAGTGGCGCAGATTCTGGGGTCGTCGCCAGTGACGGTGCGGTCGCAAATTTCGATGGCGCGGCTCAAGCTGCGCAAGCTGTTGCGAGGGAAGTTATGACGTGCGCAGAATTCGAGGAGCGCATCGCGCTCTATGTAGGCGGCGAACTGGCGCCCGGCGAGCGGCTGGCAGTGGAAGAGCATTTGCGCGTATGCGCCGAATGCGCCGCACTGGCGCGCGAGTTGGAAGAAGACCGCGCCTGGCTGGCGAGCCGGCCGCCGGAGACGGCCGAGGTGGATTATGTGGCGATGCGAATGGAGATCCGGCGGAGGATCGATCGCCCGCGATGGATCTGGAAGTGGATCGCGGCGGCTGCGGCGGTCTTGCTGGCGTTCGTCGTGGCTGTGAATATGCGCCGAGAACGGCAGCTCCCTCCAGTCGCGGTTCGGAAAGAGGTCGCGGTTCGCAAGGAGGTCGCGGCGGTCACCACCGCGCCGCGACCGAAAGAAGCGGCGGTCCGCCGCCGAAGAGTTCGGCGCGCAGCCGCACCTGAGCAAACCGCATCAACGGTGAAAATCCGGCTCGCCACCCGCGATCCGAACGTGACCATTATTTTGCTGCATGAAACCAGAGAGGTCTTGCCATGAAAACCGTCGCCTTCATCCTCGCCCTGTGCGCGCTTTCCCCGGCGCAAACCAAGCCGGACATCCAGCTTCCCTCCGACACACGTTTATATGTGCCCAAAAACCCGTCGATGGGAACCGAAAGCGTCGCCATTTCGGTTCACAACATTATTGGCAACGTCGCTATTAACTGGGACGGGGTGGCCCGCGCCTTCGTGATCCACTCAAGGGACCCGCAGATGCTCGATATGGCCGAAGCGCTTCTGAAGCGCTATGATGTGCCCCCGCCGAAGGTTCAATTGACGGTATATCTGGTTCTTGCGGTTCTACCCGGTCAGCGGACTACAGACACCTCGCCAAGCTCGACCAGCGGTGCGCCCACCAGCCCCGTTCCGGCGGAGATCAAGTCCGCCATCGACGAGATGAATGGCACGTTCAATTACAACCATTACGGTCTCTGGGATTCCATCGTGCTTCCCATCAAGAGCGCCGGTGAGGTACAAGGAATTCTGCCGTCAAACCAAGTCGCGCCCAGCGTCTACACGGTCAGCTATAACACCGCCGGTCCCCTAAACGGCAGCGGGACGCTCAGTCTGGCGGAATTCATGTTCTCCCTAAAATTCGCCGGCATCGACAGCCATATCAAGAGCGACCTGACCATTCGCGAAGGCGAAAAACTGGTACTCGGGAAAATTCGCATGCTGAACTCCAACGCCGACCTCTTTCTCGTCCTTACGACCAAAGTCTACTGACCGCTCGGGGTAAAATACCCCTAAGCGGCCGCGACCGGCCGCGAATTGATTCCACGTTTCCAAGGGTTTTCCGTCATAAACCTATGTAGGGACCCGTGGGAACGACCGTTTGGATCGGCATGAGCGACGCCATCGAGTCCGGCCTGGAGCTCCAGGAACGGCAGAACCGTTTTGTTTCCCTACACTTCCGGCGGATCTTCGTGCAGATTTACCGCCTTGTGCAGAACGTCGCCGATGCCCAGGACCTGACGCAGGAAGCCTTCATCAAGGCTTTGCAGCACCAGGAACAGCTCAAAGACGAGCAAAAAGCGGCCCACTGGCTGTCGAGAATCGCGACGAATACGGCCATCGATTTTCTCCGGCGCAGCGGCCGAGCTACTTTTTGCGAACTCGATGAAGCTCCCGAGAGCCATTCCGAGAGCCCCGAGGCGATTTTGTTGCGCTCGGAACACCGGGAATATCTGGAAGATGGATTGCGCCTCCTGAGCGCGCGCGAGCGGGCGGCGCTCATCATGCGCGATGTGGAAGGCTTGCCGGCGGAGGAAGTGGCGGAGCGGCTGAACTGCTCCAAGGCCACCGTCCGATCGCATATTGCCAACGGACGCACGAAGTTCCGCCGGTACATGGAAAGAAGGAAGCGGTAGGACGATGAGACACCCGAATCAGGCAACTTTGGCGTTGCACGCGGGGGGCGACCTGGGCCGGATCCGGAGCTGGTGGACGGCCCGGCACGTGGCCCGCTGCGCCGAATGCCGCGAAGAAGTGGCCGGTTACACGGAAATGCGAGAACTGCTGCCCGAACTGGCCGAACTGCCGGAGATTTCCTGGAATCGCATGGCGGCGGAAATCAAGGCGAACGTGCGGTTGGGTTTGGAAGCGGGCGAGTGCGTGCGCTCGGAGGAAATGCCGCTGCACCGGGCTGCGCTTACGGGATGGCGCGCGGCGGTGGCGTTCGCGAGCGTGATCGTGCTGTTGGGCGGGTGCCTGGTGCTGGAACGTCCGGCGCCCCCGCCGGCGCACATGGCGGAAACCGCCGTGGAATCGACGCGCGACGGGATCGCATGGCAGGCGGGTGACGACCACATGCTCGGGCTGATGAATGGGGGAGCGCAAAAGGCGGTTTATACGCTCGATGCGCAGGGTTCCATGGGGGCTCGTTACATCGATCCCGAAACCGGATCGGTGACGATTAACACGGTATATGCTCAGTAGGACGACAAATCGGGTGTTGCTGGCGGGCGTCTTGGGTGCGGCCTCGCTGCTGGCCCAGGATACACCGCTGGCAAACAGCCAGGTGAGAATCGATCTTCCGGAAGATTCCCCGGTAGCGGTGATGCGGACCGACACCGGCACCTCGCGCCAGATTCTGCGCGGCGCGGCGGTGGTGCTCGACCTGAATCTCTCGCTCACCTTGCGGAACATCAGCAACAACCGCATTCATGGCGTGACGCTGCGCGTGGTTTCGCAGGAAGTGGCCATGGGCGGAGTCGGATCGGTATTTCAGCCGGGGCTGAATGTCGGCCCAGGCGAAGCTTTTCCGGTACACATCGCGACCAAACTCATGCGGCCGATGCAAATGGCCGTCGCGCCGCTGTTGAAGATCGATCTGGACGGCGTATTGTTCCAGGATCTGTCCTTCTACGGGCCCGACAAGCTGCACTCGCGCCGCATTATGACTGCCTCCGAGATGGAAGCGCAGCGCGATCGCTCGGCGTTGAAACGGCTGTTAGCGCAGGGCGGCGGCCCGGCGCTGAAAGATGCGGTGTTGAAGATTCTGGCCCGCCGCGAGGCGCTGCCGCAGATTCAGGGACGGATCTTGCGCGGCCACACGCTCACCAACGCCGGCATGGCGGCGATCTTTCCCGGCGAACGGCAGGAGCAGTTCGCCTTCGTGCAATTTCCGGATGGACCGATTCAGTTGCTTCGCGGCTCGGCGCTGGTCGCCGCGAGCGATGCGCGCACGCCCAGTATCGATGTGGCGAACCTGACGGATAAGCCCGTGAAGTACGTCGAGCTCGGATGGGTTCTGACCGATTCGAATGGCCGCTCGTACATGGCTGGTTCGCTGCCTTCGAGCGATCCGGCATTCCTGCTTCCGGCGCGCGCCACCGGCAAGGTGAGCACGGAGAATACCCTCGAATTCTCCACCGGCGGCAGGCCGCTCAGCATCCAGAAGCTGACGGGGTTCGTCAACCAGGTGGAATTCGCCGATGGCAGAGTGTGGGTGCCGAGCCGGCAGAATATGGAATCGAACCCGCTGCTCATGCAGGTAATGGAGCCTTCGGTGGAAGAGGAGCGGCTGGCGAATCTGTACGTCACAAAGGGGCTGCCGGCGCTGGTAGACGAACTGAAAAAGTACTGAGGGGATCCGGCCGCCGGCAGGAAGCCTCGCCGTGCTGCCGGTCCGGATGGCATCAAGCGAGACCGCCGTCCCGGCTTCAGTTGGCTGTTCCGACCGCCGGTGTTGTTGCCTCGGCTTGCCGCCGGCCCGGATGGTTTCAAGCGAGACCGCCGTCCCGATTTCAGTTGGCTGCTCCGGCCGCCGGTACGTTGCCTCGCCGTGCTGCCGGCCCGGATGGCATCAGGCGAGACCGCCGTCCCGGCTTCAGTTGGCTGTTCTGACCGCCTGGGAAACCCTGTCGCAAAATATACCGGCTTGCGACCGGATGATCTCTAATCCGGTAAATCCACCGATCTCAATTTTCTAGCTCAGTAGTAAGATGAAAGTTAAGGGCCTAACCCTGCCATGACTTCCATTGGCGAAACGCTGCGCCGCGAACGTCAGAGACGAAATCTCGAGCTGCCAAAGATTGCCGCAGAACTGAAGATCTCCACCCGCTTTTTGGAGGCCATGGAACACGACGAGTTCAGCAAGCTTCCGGGAGGCGTGTTCACCAAGAGTTTCGTCAGGCAATATGCCTCTTTTTTGGGACTTGACGGCGATGAGATGGTCGCCGAGGTGGGGCACCTGGTGGAACCGGAACCGTCGATTCCCGAGCCGCCCGATAAGTCCAAACCGGACGTTCCCGGCATCCAGTTGGAAATGGGCGAAGAGAGCTGGCAATCGGTGCGCGACCGGCCCATGCCTTTACCTTCGTGGTTCAAAGCCGGCGTGCTGCTGGTGGCTTTGATGGTGGTGTGCTCTGGCGTCTATTGGTGGTTCCAGAGGCCGCACCGCCCTGTCCTGGCGCACGAGACACCGCCCGCCAAATCGGCACCGGCGCCGGCAGCGCCGGAAACCGCGCCCCCCGTGGTGGTCACACCAGCTCAGACGGCGCCCGCCGAATCCGCGCTCAAGACCGAAACCGCCGCGGTACAACCCGCCTCCGACACTGCCAGGCCGGCAGCCGATCAACCCGCCGCCTCCGCGACGCCCACGCCGTCCGAAGTGCCGAATCCGCCGGCCAATCCGAAGGCTTCGGTACGGGTGGGAATCACCGCCGACGAACCCGTCTGGATTCGCGCCGACGTCAACGGCAAATACGAGCTGTCGGGAACCTTGCAGGCGCACGAAACCCGCAACATCGACGCCGATGGCCAGGTGACGCTGCGGCTGGGCAATGCCGGCGGGGCCACCATCACGCTCAATGGCAAGCCAGTCGGCGAGGTGGGACCGAAAGGGCAAATCCGCACGGTTCAGTTCACTTCAGGCGGCTTCCAGATTGTTCCCGTCGCGCCCAAGTTACTCGATCCCTTCGACCGCCTCTGACGCCTCTCCATTCGCTGCCGCTTCCGCTCCAGCACCAGGAGTTCGCGCCGGCGCCCGAGTTTGATGCGTTCGTCCACTTTGTGCCAGAACTTGCTGAAGTAACTGATGGCGGAAGCGATGGCGAAGATCACCACAATCCACATCAGCACCATTCCCGGCGTGCGCAGCGCAGGATGGCGCACGGCGAGCAGCATGCATGAAACCGCCACCACCTGGGAAAGCATTTTGGTCTTGCCCAGATCGCTGGCCTTGATGGTGTAGCCTTCCGCGGCGGCGATCTGCCGCAATCCCGAAACGGCAAACTCCCGGCCGACGATGAGGATCGCCATCCAACCCGGCAACACACCCACCTGCACCAGGGAGATGAGCGCCGCCGAAATCAGCAGTTTGTCCGCGATAGGGTCTAGCAGGGTCCCGACCGTGGTGACTTGTTTCCAGCGGCGGGCGAGGTAACCATCGAGCAGATCGGTGCCGGCGGCGGCGAGAAAGATGGCCAGCGCCAGCCACTCGTTGGTCACCGGCAAATTGACCCAGACGTTACCCTCCACCAGCACCGCCACCAGCAGCGGTACGAAGAAGATCCGCAGAATTGTCAGGGCATTGGGAACGTTCATCGGCCCAACTCAACTATAATGCGCACCGTACGCCGTCAACAACTATACGAACGCTTATACTTGTTATTTGACCATGCTTGTTACGCGAAGAAGTTTCTTTTTTGGCAGTCTGGCCCTGCCGGCGCTCGCTGCCAAGACGGGGAAAAAAAAGGTCGAGGCCCTTCGGCCCGGGATCCTGCTGATTCTGGCGGATGAACTCCCGGACTTCATGCTGGGCTGCTACGGCAATAAACAGGTTTTGACGCCCAACCTGGACTTATTGGCGCAAATGGGCATGCGCTTCAACAATCACTTTGCCTGCGCACCGGCGGTGGTGGGGGGCCGAAACACCTTGTTAACCGGCTGCACGCCCATGCAACTGGGCGATGCCGGAACGCTTTCCCCTCAAGACGTGCCGCTGCCAAAGATTCTGGGTGCTGCCGGGTACAACTGCCAGGAAGGCGACAGCAAGACGGCACTCCAGTTCCTGGACGGGCAAGCGCCCGGCAAGCCCTTCTTTTTTATCGTGAATTGTCCGAGCCTCCGCCCGCCATACGATTCGGTTCCCCAGCAATTCCTCGATCTGTACGCCACCGAGCCGTTCGATGGTTACGCTCCCGACCTGCCCGCCGCCGGCGCGGCCGATGGCCGCGAGATGCTGAACAATATTCTCGGCAACGTGAAGAAAGCCGCGGCAACGGTCAGCTACGTGGACGATACCGTAAAGCAGATAATGGCAAAGCTCCACTCCAAGGGGCTCACGGACAGCACCCTGGTGGTATTCACGGCCTGCACCGGCGCGCTGTGGGGGCGCCACGGATTGTGGGACTCGGCCAACGCCTCCGATCCGCCGAACATGTTCGACGAGGCTGTGGCCACACCCATGATCTGGAGTTGGCCGGGCCATATCCCCGCCATCGCTCATCGTCCCGAACTGGTGAGCGCCTACGATTTCGTTCCCTCGATCTGCGACCTGCTGAGCCTGGAAGTGCCGCCCCGCAATTTGTGCGGCCGGAGCTACGTTCCGCTGGTCGAGGTAAAGGAATTGCCCAAGAAGTCCCCGTGGCCGATGGCCGTGTGCGCACACATGGGCAGCACCGATATGTCGCGTGAGAACCGCTACAAGCTCGTCTCGCGCAACGATGGCAAAGGGCCGAACGAATTGTACGATCTGGTGACCGATCCCACCGAACGGCAAAATCAGGCGGAGAACCAGCAGTTCCTTACCATCCACACCGAACTCGCGGGCATTCTCGCCAAGTGGAAAAAGGACTACTCGTCCACCACGCCGGCTCCCCAGGCTGAGCCCGCGAAGGGTAAGGGCAAGAAGGCCAAGAGCAAGAAGACAACCAAGGCGTAAGGTTTTCAAGCTTCCATCGGCGACAGGGGGGATTCTACTCCACCCTCAGCGCCCGCATGGGATCCATCCGGCTGGCGCGCCGGGCGGGAACGTAGCACGCCACCGCAGCCACCATGAGCAGCAGCAGCGCCACCGCCGTGAATGTGAGCGGATCGGAGGCGCTCATGCCAAATACCAGGCTTTGCATGAAACGCGTGAGCTCGAGCGCACCCACGGCTCCGGCGGCGGTGCCGATGAGCACCATGGCCAGGCCGTGCCGAAGAATGAGCCGGATCACATCGCCCGAGCCCGCGCCCACCGCCACGCGCACGCCGATTTCGCGCGTCCGCAAGGTGACGGAATAAGACAACACGCCGTAGAGTCCGACGGCCGCCAGAAGGAGCGCCAGCGCCGCGAAGCCGCCAAAGAGCGAACTGTCGAAGCGGCGCTGCTGCGTGGTGCCGTGCAGGTAATCGGCGAGTGGTTTGAGGTCTACCACCGCCTGATCCTTGTCAATGGCGGCGACGGCGGCGCGCACCGGGCCTTCGAGCGCCATGGGATCGCCCTTGGTGCGCAGCATCAGAGTCAACTCCTGGATATTGTGGCCGGGGATGAACAGTTCCGGGCGGGGAACCTCATCGAGGCCCATCTCGTGGGTGTCGGCGACTACTCCCACGACGGTTCCTTGCGGCGCCCGATCGCCTCCGCCGAGACGGATGACGCGGCCCAGCACATCGCCGTGAGGGGCGATTTGGCGAGCCAGGGAAGTGGTCACCACAACGGCCGCCGCGGCATCTTTCGGGGGCGCGTCCCCGCGTTGGAAGCCGCGGCCGCGCAGGATGGGCGCGCCGATGGTGCGGAAATAGTCTTCGCTCACGGTCTTGGTGTCGGTCTCGGGCGTCTGCGAGGGATCGGCGGGCGCGGGTTCGCCCTCCACGCGGTAAGTCGTTACCGAGATGCTGTCCATCAGCGGCAGGCCGCTTGCCACGGCCGCCGATTCCACTCCCGGCAAATCCCCGGTGCGATCCAGCAACTGATCGGTGAAGGCGTTCAACTGGCCGTCATTGGCATATCGCGTAGACGGCAGGCGTATGTGCATCGCGAGCACGTGATCGGCGCGAAAGCCCGGGTTCACGCCCAACACGTTGTCCAAACTGCGCAGCATGAGCCCGGCGCCGGCGAGCAGAATCAGCGCCAGCGCCACCTCGGCGACCACCAGCGAGCTGCTCAATCGCCGGGTCTTCCGTCCCACCCCGGCACGCCCGTCCTGCGCCAGAGTTTCCTGTAGATTGCCGGCCGAAGCACCCATCGCCGGCGCCAGCCCGAAGATCAGCCCGCTCAGCGCCGCGACTCCAATGCCGAAGGCCAGCACCGTCCAGTTCAATCCGACTTCGTGGAAATGATAGTTGTCCGCGGGAGCCAGCGCGCGGATCCCCGCCATCGCGCCGGCGGCCAGCAGGATCCCCAACAGCCCACCGGCGGCGCTCAGCAGCACGCTCTCACCCAGCGCCTGGCGCATCAAACGGCCGCGAGTGGCGCCCATCGCGGCGCGGATGGCCATTTCGCGCCCGCGCCCGGCCGAGCGAGCCAGCAGCAGATTGGCGACGTTGGCGCAGGCAATCAACAAAACGAAGGCCACCGCAACCTGAAGCGCGAGCACGGTGCGGCTGGTGGAGGGACTGACATCCTCCACCGAAAGCGGAAACACGCTGGTGGAAAATCCTGTGTCGATCTTGGGGTATTGCTTTTCGAGCCCACCAGCGATTACGGCCATTTCCGCGCGGGCTTGCTGAAGCGGCACGCCGTCGCGCAAGCGCGCGATCACGTAATTGATGCGGCTGCCTTCCTGTGCGGCGTTGAAGTGGGTGTTCAGCGGCATCCAGATCTCGGGGCGGCGCACGTCGAAGCCTTGAAAAAGGGCAGGAAGGTGGAAATCGGGAGGAAGCACGCCGACTACGGTGTACGGTTTGCCGTCGACTTGAACGAGGCCGCCCAAACGGTGGGCATCGCCGGCGAAATGCCGCTCGAAAAACTCGTAGCTGACGAGGGCCACCTGGTCTTTGCCGGCGACAGTTTCCTCCGGCGTGAAATTCCGGCCGAACACCGGCTCCCGCCCCAAGACCGCGAGAAAATCGGGCGTGATGCGGGCGGCTTCCAGATCTTCCGGCCGCCCGGTTCCGGTGAGCTGCACGCGGAGCGACTGCATGGCAGCCATCCCGCTGAAGGATTTCGCCTGCCGCTTCCACTCCAGATAGTTCCGGCCGGCGACGGGCAGCCTTTCGGCCAGAAATCCTTTGAAAACGGGATTCTTGTCCCAAATCATCACCAGGCGCCCGGCATCGCGATAAGGTAGCGGACGCAATAGCACAGCCTGAATGACGCTGAAGATGGCGGTATTGGCGCCCACTCCCAGGGCGGTGGCGAGCACCGCGGCGGCAATCAGTCCGGGACTGCGGCGGAAAGTTCGGAGGGCAAAACGAAGGTCGGCCAGCATGGGTGTTTAGCCCCATTGTGGCACGCACGGTTCCAAGACGAAGATTTGAATGGGAAAGATGCCCGGGTGTGTTCGACGCCGGAACAGCGGTTTGCGGAATCGGAGGGTTCCGCGCCCCGGGCGGTTGATTACGACTTCTTAAGACCTGCCGGCACGTTGCATTTCGCGAGCGAATGGTCGTTCTTCGAGTAGCAGGTGCCGAGATCGTTGAGGTTCGGATTGTCTTTGGTCGGCATCGGCGACAATTTCGCGTGGCAGGCGGTGCACGACTTCAGATTCTCTTTCTTCTGGTATTCCGGCTTGCCATAGGTGGTGGTGGTGCAGAGCACGAATCCGGACATCAGAATGGCGGCGGGGATCGCCAGTTTCAGGCTACGCATTAGGTTCTCCTTCGGGCGGAAAAATATACCCGATTGTCTCAATATGCCCGCATTATAACTCCTGTGCAGAAAAACACCACAAATCGTCGAGATTAATTTGGTGTAATGCCGCAGCTACAGATTGGCGTCGGCTTCCAAACTGCGCCATAAGTACCAACTAGCTACCGAACAGTAGGGGCGCCAGCGCTGGGCCATGGATTCCATTTCAGCGGGAGTGGGGAGTTGGGCCATGCCGTACGCCTTGCGCATGGCGTTGCGGATTCCGAGATCGCCGGTGGGCAGGACATCGGCGCGCCGCAAAGCGAAGATCAGGAACATGTGCGCGGTCCAGACGCCGATGCCCTTTACCTGCGTCAGGCGTTCGATGACGGAGTTGTCGTCCAGACCGGCTAAATCTTCGAAGATTACCCGGCCATCGCGCGTGTGGCGGGCGAGGTCGCGGATGTATAGCGTTTTCTGCTTGGAAAGTCCCACAGCGCGCATCCGTGCGGGCCGCAATTTCAGGATGTTTTCGGGAGTCAGCGGGCCGCCTGCGGCCTTGAGCAGGCGGGCAAAAATCACCGCGGCCACACGCCCGCTCAACTGCTGGTATACAATCGATTTCACCAGGGTTTCGAACCCCGGGTCGCGGAATTGGATACCGTAATCTCCCACACGGTGAATGATTTCCGAAAGAACGGGGTCGTTTTGACGGAGGTGCTGGATGGCTTCTTTCATGGTGAAACAGCTTGCTGCCGCAATACGTCCATATTTTACCGGCATGCGAATCTTCGTGGTATTAGCCCTCGGCACCGCGCTCCTGGCGCAGAGCCCGCAAAGTCAGCAGGATCAGAAAGTTCCCGACGATCTGCCCACCATCAAGGTGGACGTCAACGTGGTCAATATTCTGGCCTCGGTACGCGATAAACACAACACCCTGGTTCCCAACCTGGAGGAGAAGGACTTCACCGTCTTCGAGGACGGCAAGCCCCAGCCGATCAAATATTTCACCCGCGAGACCGATCTCCCGCTCACCATCGGCCTGCTGATCGACGTCAGCGCCAGCCAGGGGAACCTGATCCAGATCGAGCGCGAAGCGGCGGCGCAGTTCTTCTCGCAGGTGCTGCGCAAGAAGGACGAAGCGTTTCTGATGTCATTCGGCGAGGAAGCCGAGCTTTTGCAGGACTACACCAATTCGCCCAGGCTGTTGATCTCGGCGATGCGCGATTTGCGGGTGAGCTCCGGCGTGGGCGGTTTCGGGCCGGGCCCGGTGCCGACGGTGGGACAGCCGCGCGGCACGGTGCTCTACGACGCGGTCTACCTGGCGGCCACCGAAAAGCTGAAAGGCGAAGTGGGCCGCAAGGTAATCGTGGTGATTACCGATGGCGTGGACGAAGGCAGCCGGCTCTCGATCAAAGAAGCGCTGGCGGAAGCGCAGAAGGCCGACGCGGTGATCTACAGCATCGAGTACGAAGATCCGGCGTTCTACAATCGCGGCGGTTGGGGAATCAGCCTGGGCGGCGGCGCCGGTTCGGGCGCGCTGCATCAGCTCTCCGACGATACCGGCGGCCACGTGTATCGCGTGGACCGGAAGAACACTCTGGACGTGGTGTTCAAGGAATTGCAGGACGAAATGCGCAGTCAGTATTCCATCGGGTACACGCCGCTCAACGACAAGAAGGACGGCTCGTACCGCAAGCTGGACATCAAGCTGGCGAATAAAGACCTGAAGGCGCAGGCGCGCAAGGGGTACTACGCGATCGGGACGGACGCGAGGTAGGGCTTACTGTCGCCTGACGGTAATCCCGGCCGAGCCTTGCGGCAGGGCTTGAGCGAGAACCACGTCGATCCCGCCGGCGAGGTCGGTGCGGCCGTCGCGATTGAAATCGGCGGCCGCCATGGCACCCGCTAGCGTGGCGCCTGCAGCCACGGGGCTTTGCAATGTGCCGTCGCCGTTCCCCAGGATCGTGTAGAGCGCGCCCGTGTACGGAGTATACGCCACATCCATGCGCCCGTCGCCATTGAAGTCGCCCACCGTCAGAGTGGTGGGACCGCTGGTGGAAAGCTGAATGGTGGTGGTTTTTTGAAGCGTCCCATCGGGGTTGCTCAAAAAGACGCCGATGAAGCCAGGACCGGCATTCCCGGAGCTGTCGTTACTGTATTCGCCCACCACGACATCGTCGCGCCCGTCGCCGTTGAAATCGGCGATGGCGAGCGTGTTGGCGGGGTAGCTCAAGCTGTAAATCGCGGGCGTCTGGAATGTGCCATCGCCCTTTCCCAGCAGAATGCCGATCCCAGCCCCTTGGGTCATGGCAAGATCGGCGATGCCGTCGTGGTTGAAGTCGCCAATCGCCAGAGATCCGCCGTTCCCGACGTTCGAATTGATGGATGGTCCGAATGTGCCGTCGCCGTTGCCGGGCAGGACCCCGACCATTCCAGCGCTGCTGCCATTCACCTGGCCTGACCAGGCGAGATCGGCTCTTCCATCACCGTTAAAATCGCCTACCGCCAAAGAGTTCAGAGCTCCATTGAAATTGAGGTTGAGAGGGATGCCGTCGTGAAATGTCCCGTCACCGTTGCCAAGGTAGACGTAGCTGGGGGTTGCTAGATCGGTGATGCCATCGCCGTTGAAATCGCCCGTCACCACGACGCTATCGTCCAAACCCGGAAGTTGAGAGGCGACACGGAACGTGCCGTCGCCATTCCCGAGCAGCACAGCCAGGTTGCTGATTACCGCGCCGACCATCTGGATGGGGGTGGTTTGGCCCACTGCTAAATCGGGGATGCCATCGTGGTTAAAATCGGCGACCGCGATCGTCTGCGCAACCGGAAAATCGATCCCGCTCTGCACCGCCTGAAAACCGGATCCCGGCAACGCGTGGACCGCGACCGGCAGCGGCACCGACTCGCTCTGGCCAAACAGCGCCGTGATGGAGTGCGCGCCGGCGGTGAGCAGCGATGTGCTGAGCGTCGCTTGTCCATTCGCCAGGGGGATAATGCCTAGGAGATTGACTCCGTCGAAGAAAGTCACTTTGCCGGCGCCTGAAGGCGAGACTGTCGCGGTGAACGTCACCGATTGCCCCAAGGTCGGCGCTGCCGCGGACGACTGGAGCTTGACTGCCGGCGTCCCCGCCGCGGCACCCACAAACAGCGTCACGCCGGACGAGGTCTGCTTGCCGTCGATGGACGCCTGTATCGCCGGAGTCCCGGTAGGCACGTTGTCCGGCAGCCGTATGGTGATTTGATAAAGCCCCACCGTCCCAGGAGTCATCACCGAGCTGATGACCGGCACAGTCATGTCGCCGACGGTGACCACCGGCGTCATCGTGGTGGCCGGTGCGCCGGTGACGATCGCGCCGATGGGATCGGGCGGAATGGTCGGGCCGAATCCGGTACACCACAGCACCACGAGATCGCCGGGCATGGCGGGCGCTGCGGACGTGACCGGGATGTAGCCCGGGATCACCGAGGCGTTCACATCGTACGTGGGCGAAATGAAGAACGCCGGCGCGACGGATTGCAATTGTGCCGTGGCGGGCGCGCTGGAATAGCCGTTGTTGGTGACCACCACGTTGACCGGCCCGGTCGCCGGGTCGGCCGGCGCCAGCACATTGATCTGCGTGGGGCTGATGTACTCGACGTATGCCGGGATGCCATCGATGGTGACGCTCACGCCATCGAGTTGGGTGGGAAGGTTGTTGCCGTTGAAATCGGAGGATTTCCACAGACGAGCGGTATTGGCGAGGTCCTCGCCCATGATCGCCACCCACGAGCCGGCTTCGATCGCGGAGGTGAAGCTGGCCGCATTCAAAACATCGGTGATGACGACCGAGCCTTGCGGGGCACCGGCTCCGAGCAGGGCGTCCAGATTGCCGGTATTGGAAACGGCGGCAAGGTCGGTGCGGCCATCCCGATTGAAATCGCCCACCGCGAGCGTGCTAAACCACGCCCCCGGCTGGAGCACGGCATTCTGCATCGTGCCGTCGCCATTGCCCAGCATCAGGTACAGCGCTGCGCCGGCAACCGACCCGGCCGGCCCGTACTCCGCGGCGAGATCGATGCGTCCATCGCCGTTAAAGTCCCCTGCCACCAGGTCGGTTGCCGGCGCGGGAATGGGATACGCGATCGCCGGCTGCAAGCTGCCATCGGGATTGCTTATGAGGACGCTGATGACGCCGCTATCGGATTGCGTGGTGTTTTGCCCCCCGGCGTACCCGCCCACGGCGATATCGTCCCGGCCATCGCCATTGAAATCGGCAATCACGATGGTCTGAGGAGTTGCGGTGAGCTGATAGACGGCGGGCGTCTGCAGGGTGCCGTCGCCGTTGCCGAGTAGGATGCTGAGCCTGCTATAGGCGCCGTTCGCGCCGTTGGTGACGGCGACGTCGGCACGCCCGTCGTGGTTGAAATCGCCGGCCGCGATCACGCCGCCGGCCGCGATGGTTGTCTGTATGGACGGCTGAAAGGTGCCATCGCCTTTGCCCAGCATGATGCCCACGACACCGCTGGTCTGGCCGTTCACGGGAGACGCCCAGGCGAGGTCAGCGCGGCCGTCGCCATTGAAATCGGCTATCGCGAGCGTGGTCTGCTGAGCGTCCGACGTCTCGATGTCGAGTGAGAGCGGCGGTTGAAAAGTGCCGTCGCCCTTGCCGAGATAGACGCCGCCGAATGTCACGATGTCGGCGTTGCCGTCGCCATTGAGATCGGCTGCCACGATGGCGGGAATGCCATTGCCTACCACGTGAAAAGTGGTGCGAAACGTGCCATCGCCATTTCCCAGAAGGACTGTCAGTTCAGCCTGCTGGACACTGACCAGGCCCAGTATTTCCCAATCCGTGATCGCGAGATCGGGAATGCCGTCGTTGTTAAAATCCGCGACCACGATGGTGTCGTTGTTCGGGTTGCCCGCGGAACTCGGGACCGGCCGGAAGCCGAAATCCGGAAGCGATCGGACGATGACGGCGACGCGTTGGGAAGCAGCTGCGGCGTTCGATTGGCCGCCCCCATAAAACGCGAAGACGCTATGGCTCCCGGCGGAGAGGAGCGAGGTGCGCAGCGTCGCCTGTCCGTTCGCGATAAGGCCAGTGCCAAGGATCGTGATGCCATCGAAGAAGGTTACGGCGCCGGTAGCGGCCGAGGGCGAGACGGTCGCGGTGAAGGTGACGGTCTGGCCGAGAACCGCGGAATTGAGGGAAGGCTGAATGGTGACGGTGGAGGCCGCCGCGGCGATGGCAAGAGCGAGAAAGAGAACCAGCTTCATTGAGCACCTACAAAAAGCGTCACGCCGGACTGCGTGGACGCACCGTTGATTGAGGCTTGTATTGCGGGCGTGCCTGTTGGCACGTTCGTGGGACGTTGAATGGCGATTTGATACAGCCCGACAGTTCCCGTGGTCATCACCGAGCTGATGACCGGCACTTGCATGCCGCCCACCGTGACGATCGGGACCGTCGCGGTGGCCGCCAAGGGCTGCGGGTCGTGCGCGTTGAGGGTTCCGGTGACGTACGCCGCGCCACTCGAATCGAGCGCCATCGAAGTGCCCGAAGTGAAACTGCCGAGGAAGGTCGAATAGAGGATCTCGGTTAAGGTGGGATCGAGCTTGAAGACAAAGGCGTCCTGCTGCCCCACTGGCTCGGTGACGCCGTTGTTGAAGACCGGCTCGTAGGTGTTCACCACGGGAAAATCGGGGGAGTAGGTATCGCCCGCCACCACCACGTTACCCGCGCCATCCACCGCCACGGCGTTGGCGCTGGCGCCGTACATTCCCCCGACAAATGTCGACCAGAGAAGTTGGCCCGTGGGCGAGAACTTGGTAACGAATGCGTCGCCGTTGGCGTCTATCTGGGTCTTCAAGGCGTTTGGGGTGACTGGAAAATCGGAAGACTGCGTAGTGCCAACGACGTAGACGTTACCTTGCGGGTCGGCGGCAGCGGCGTTGATGTTGACGCCCTTGCTGCCGGTGAGCAGCACTGCGTATGCCAACCCGGACGCAGCGGTCGCGCCTGCCGTGTTCCAAATGGCCACAGCGAGCGCGGCATTTCGACCCCATCTTTTCGGGCGAGGCACGCGCAAACCCTCCATTTCCGCGGCGGTCGAGCCGGACTACGACGGGGGATAAGCAGCAGTGGCGCCAAATGGCGTCTACTGCCCCGCGATGAAGATCATGGCCGCCTGCGCCTGATAGCCGCCTACCGATATCTGTAGCGGCACCGTTCCCGAGGGTGCATTCAGGGGAACCTGGAAGACCAGCGAGTATACGCCGATACTGCCCGGGCTCAAGGAAGTGAGCAGCGCGGCGGCCGGAATTCCTCCTACGGAGATCGACGGAGGCGAAGTGGCGACTGGCGGCGCCCCGCTCACCGTGACGCCCGCCTGGAATGCGGGACCGGTGACGCCGAAGCCGGTGGCCCACGCCACCACGTAATCGCCCGGTCCGGCGGCCACGGCGCCACTGACCACGGAGGGATCGGCCACGGTACTGTTGTCCGGCAAGCGCGAGACCAGGGCGAAGTTGCCTGGGGAGGCCATGAAGAGTCCGGGGGCGAAACTCTGCAACTGCGCGGTGGCGGGAGCGCTGGCGTGCCCCTTATTGTTCACCACCACGGGAACGGCTCCGGTATTGCTGTCCGCCGGCGCTACCACGTTGATCTGAGTGGGGCTGACGAAGCAGATGTAAGCCGGAATGCCGTCGATAGTGACGCTCACGCCGCTCAGGCTGGTTGGAGCGGTTTGCCCGTTGAAGTCTGCCGCGGTCCACTGGTTCGTGGTGTCGGAGAGGTTCGTGCCGACAATGGCGACCCACGATCCCGCTTCAATACCGGGTTGAAAGCTGGCGCCGTTCACTACGGCGGTGACGGATGGATTCGAAGCGGCGCGCGCCATGAAGGCGATGGCGACAAAAGAAAGGAGGATGAGTGGCTTGGTGCTCATGGTAAGAGGAACCCTGAAGGAAACCTGACGCGTAAGCTTGCAATTGTACCGCACGAGTTTCATTGAATGAACAGGCTGGTCCCGGTAGGCGTGGTGGCGCCGCCAATGGATGCCTGGAGCGCCACCGTGCCCGTTGGCAGGTTCGCGGGCAGTTGAATATTGATCTGGTACAAACCAGCAGTTCCCGGGGCGAGCGCGGCGCCGAGAACCTGCACTTCGACGCCGCCAACGGTCACGGTTGGCAGGGTGACCGTGGTATCCAAGCCGCTCACTTCCACGCCGGCCGGCGCCATGGGAGTAGTGGGGCCGAATCCCGTGCCCCACAGCGCGAGCTCGTCGCCAGGGTGCGCGGGTGCGGATGGACTTCCCACCGCATCGTAATCGGGGAGCCGCGAAGCGATGGCGTAAGGATTTACCAGCCACGTGAAGAAGGCCGGCGCGTAGCTCTGCAACGGCACCGGGGCGGGAGGGCTGAAGACGCCGTTGTTATCGACCACAACCGCGACATTTCCCAGCGTGCTGTCCGTTGGCACCTGGACATTGATCTGGGTGGGGCTGATGTAATAGACCGGCGCCGGTTTTCCATCGATGCTGACGCTGACGCCGCTGAGCGAAGTGGGAAGATCGGGGCCGTTGAAATCGGCGCTGGTCCAGAGGCGCGTGGTGTCGGCGAGATTGGCGCCGGTGATCTGCGCCCACGATCCCGATTCGATGCCCGGCTGGAAACTCGCGCCGTTGAGTATGGAGCTGACCAGCGGCGTGCCCGTGCCAAGCTTCACCACGAACGCGTCGCCGTAGGAATAAGGCAGCGAGCCGCCTCCGCCCGGAAAATCGCCGGAAAAGGTCTGGCCGGCGAAAATCAGATTGCCGGTGCGGTCGACGGCGGCGGCCAGGGCGCCATCGTCCTGCGAGCCGCCGTAATAAGTGGAGTTGAGCAAGCGGCTGCCATCGGGCGAAATCGTGGCGGCGAAGGCGTCCGCGCCGCCCGCATTGGCAGGCTGCGCCGCCAGGACTACCGGAAAATCCGTGCCGCGTGTGCCGCCGGCCACCACCACATCGCCGGCGAAGTCGAGCGCCAGCCCGGAAACCCAGTTCTCCTGATACAGGACCTCCGGCTCCGCCGCGAGTATCTTGGGAACGGCGAGCGTGGCATGCGCGCTCAGGTAGGTGGAGAATAGGAAACTCGAACCGTCGGCGCTCAGCTTGGAGACGAATCCGCCCGTCGCGACCTGGTTGACCGCGGTGAACAGCGTAGACCCAGCCGCGGTGAGGTTGTAAGTCACGGGATCGGAGGCCGCAACCTGGGTCCACGTCGTGCCGTGATCGTGCGAGACGTAGAAGCCCGAGGTGACGCCGGCATAGACTGTGCCGCTGGAGTCCACTGCCATCGCGGGAGGATAGCTGTTCGCCGTGTTTGCCGGCGGCGATGGCAGTGGCGACCAGGTAATGCCGCCATCGGTGCTGCGCAGCGTGAGGCCGTTGTAATACGTAGTCGGGGTGGTCGAGCCGTCGGCAATCAGTCCGGATGTTGCCGGCACAGCTTGGCTCTGAGTCCAGGTGTTGCCGCCGTCGGTCGAACGATAGAGATACGAAGGGACGATCGTGCCGCTAATACCGCCAAACGTGATCACTTCGGTGGAGAGGGCCACGATCACGCCGCTCACGTGCGGATCGAGCGCCACCGCCGCCACGCCTCCCGATTGCGGGAAGCTGATATTCGCCCAGCTCTGGCCGCCATCGGTACTTTTGCGGAAGAAGACTTTGTACCCCGGTCCGGTGTTGGTGCACACGGTATAGACGTTCTTGTCGTTCTGCGGATCGACCAGAATCTGCGTAATGGGATAGCCGGGGGTATCGATGGTGGTCCAGGTGGCGGCGCCGCCGATGGATTTGTAAAGTGTGGTCGCCGAGGCTGCGTACACAATCTGAGGACTCGCGGGGTCAACCGTGACGGCCTGCGTATTGGTGGAAGCGATGCCGCTGTTGGCTTGCGTCCAGTCCACGCCGCCGTTGATGCTTTTGAAGATGCCGAGATCGGCGGTGGCTTCGTATAACGTGGCCGGAGTGGTGGGATCGACAGCCATCATCTCCGGCAGGGCGAAAGGCAGGGCGTCCACTCCCGTCCAGGTGGCGCCGCCATCGGTGCTCTCCTCGAGCGGCAGAGCGCCTGACGTGCTCTGCAACGGCTTGACGAGCGGGAAATCGGCCGAGGCCGTGCCGCCGCCGACCCACGCTTCGCCCGCGCTGTCCACCGCGATGGTTTGCGCGAAAGACTCCGTGCTGCCGCCGAAGGTTTTTTCGTAGACCTTGGCCGATCCATCGGGCGAAATCTTGAAGGCAAGGGCGAGTTGACTACCAGGGTTCTGAAACGTCTCCAGGGCCGCGTTGTAATCCACCATTTCAGTCGATCCCGCGACGTATGCCGCGCCTAAGGAATCGATCGCGATGGCCTGCGCCGTGCCGCCGGGATGGAAGAAGGAATAGACCAGCGTGCCCTTGGGCGAGATCTTGCTCACTACGATTCCGCCCTGGCCGGGGGGGTTCTGCAGGCCGGGGAATCCGGCGGCCGAACTCGTATTGGTGGCGACATATGCATTCCCGCCGGCATCCACCGCGATGCCGAATCCACTGCTGTTGGTCTGGCCGCCGAGACAGGTGGAAAAGAGCAGCTTGGAACCGGTGGGGTCGAATTCGGCGACGAATGCGGCGTACCCGTCGGCCGGCGCCCCTTGAATCGGGTTGACTACCGGGAAATCCGGCGAGACGGTCCAGCCGGCCACCCATACGTTGCCGGCGCTATCGAGCGCGATGCCGGTGGCAGCGTCGGTGAGGATTCCTCCGAGAAAGGTGGCCCAGACGATTTTGCCGTCCGGTCCGAGCTTGGCGACGAAGGCATCGGCGGTTTGGCCGAAAACGGTCTGGTATGCGCCGGCGGTAACGGGAAAGTCTTTCGAGTAGGTCTCGCCGGCAACGTAGGTGTTGCCGTTCGCGTCAGATGTTACCGCTCCGGCGTAATCCTGCCCGATGCCGCTCAGCAGCGTGGAGAAAATTGTGCCGGTCGCGTGCGCCGTACCGGCGAGCGCCAATAGAAAGATGATCTTGAATCTCATGGGTTCCCTGGAAAGCACCAGTGTTCGGTTGGCGCCTTTGAAGTGTCTTCATCGTTGGCTGATGAAAATTGCCGCGCCCGCCTGCGTCGGTGGCCACCATGGCGAGGCTGCTCAGCGCCGCGCCGCCGATCGATGTCTGGAATGCGCCGGCAGTGACGGTCGAATTGGTCTGGCCCGCTATATAAATGTTACCGGCGGCATCGGTCGCCACGGCATTGGCGTAATCGTCGCCCGAACCGCCGAGCGCGGCGCTGAAATTCGTGCCGGCCCCATGGGCGCTGGTGCAGATCGCCACAATTAGTGAGGCGCAGCGACACCAATCACGCACAGGTCGGCATCTCGATTCCTGCATTTAGCCGGGCTCTGCCAAGCTAACGTGCAGGCGGCGTGCCAGGCGTCTCGTATATCGGGTCGGTGTGCGATGCGAGCGTCCGGGACGGGTTCTCCAGCAGATCGAGCACGATAGCCTCGTTCGCGCCCGGTTTCAGCCAGGGCGCGGGGACGAACAGGGTCTGCTGGGGGCCGATTTTCCAGTAGCGTCCGAGATTGTGGCCGTTGATCCAGACGAGTCCTTTGCCCCATCCGCGGCAATCGAGGAAGGTGTCGCCGACTTTGTCCAGATGGAACGTGCCGCGATACAGCGCCGGACCCTTGACGGGCGTGCGGGCGAAGGGCCACTGGCCGGGATCGTCGAGCGGGAGCGAGTAATGTTCCCACTCTTTGATCTCCTCGCCGTTTAAGGTGACTTTGCCGATGATTCCTTTGCGGTCGCTGACCAGTTGGGGGCCGAAATTGACGCGGCCCATGGCTTCCACGAGGATGTCCAGCGGTTGGCCGGGGACGAGATCGACTTCCACGGTGTTCTGCTTGAGGCGGCGATCGAGGTAAGTGCCGCGGACAACGGCGAAGTCTCGGACTTCCCCGATCTGGAGGGTCCCGCTGGCGGCTTGAGCGGGGCGGTGGCGGTACAGAACGAACCCAAAACCCTGGCCGAGGTCTTCCATGCTCCTGGGGGGACCGGATTGTGCAGTTTTGTGCAGGTTTGCGACGAGTGGCGCACATTCCGGAAGGTCGAATTTGGAGATGGCGACCATGGGCAGCGGCGCCGGGAGTTCCGGAAGTCGCTCGCCGGAAGCGAGATGCTTGCGCAGGACGTCGCGCATGGCCTGGAATTTGGCGTTGGGACGGCCGGCCTCGTCGATAGGGGCGTCGTAGTCGTAGGCGGAGATGTCGGGCTGGTAGGCGCGGTCGAAATTGGCGCCGGCCATGTAACCGAAGGTGCTGCCGCCGTGGGCCATGTAGAGATTGACGGAAATGCCGCGGGAGAGCATCCAATCGACGTGCTCGGCGCCGGGCGCGGCGGGAGTGGTGTGGTGTTTCTCGCCCCAGTGGTCGAACCACCCGTACCAGAATTCGCCGTTCATGCGCGGTTGATTTTGGCGGAACGAAGCCAAATTGGCGAATTCGCGTTGGGGATCGCTGCCGTCGCCGAAGTTGATCACCGACACCACGCCGTCGAGCGTGCCGCCGGCGAGGTTCGATTTGCCCGACCCGTCGGAGGTGTAAAGCTGGCAATCGAAGCCGGCATCGCGGATCATGTGTCGGACTGCGCCCATGTAATCGTGGTCGTGGCCGAAGGAGCCGTACTCGTTTTCGACTTGCACCATGAGGATCGGCCCGCCGCGATGGATCTGGAGCGGCGCGAGCTGCTTGCCCACTTCGGTCATGTAGAACGTGGCGGCGCGCAGGAATCGCGGATCGGCGGTGCGGACTTTGATATCGCTCGCCAGCAGCCACCAGGGCAACCCGCCGAAATCCCATTCGGTGCAGATGTAGGGACCGGGGCGGAGGAGGACGTAAAGGCCCTCCGCCTGCGCGTTGCGGACGTATTCGGCGATATCGAGATTGCCGGAGAAATCGAACTTGCCCTGCTGCGGCTCGTGGAGG
>DATJMA010000032.1:0-45916 GCA_035509055.1 Bryobacteraceae bacterium
ATTCGCTGGCCGAGCGGCATTGTACAGACGGTGAAAAAGCCGAAGGCCGATCAGATCCTGACCGTTACCGAGCCGTCAAAGTAGACCCACGCTTTATAACCGCCGATATCTGCCGCGAATCCTTGTTCCGCAATCCGCCAAGACTAGGGCGCAATCTCGAAATCGGCCCACTGCGACGCTGCCGTCGCTGCCGGTTTCGCGCCGTTCGCCACGACTTGCAACGAATAACGCCCCACCGGGAGCGATGCCGCCGGTATCGCGCCTTGGATTGCGCCGGAAACGATCGGCACAGCTAGAGCCAGCACTTGCCGGCCATCCCTCACGATGCGAACCTCGGCATTCACTGACGGCGAACTGAAGAGCCGGCATTCGAAATGAATGCTGGTGGCGGTCCCGAACTGGTCGGTTTGGCGGCCGCCATCGGACAGCACTGGACCCGTAAGCGCAGGCTTGCCATCCAGCAAGTTCGGGACCTCCACGAAGTTCCGCGCGCTTCCAATTCTTCCGCTCGCGCGATCGCGAACCGCCACGCGGATATCGTAGAGGCCGGGGTGCGGCGGCTCGATCGCGACCGGGTATTGCAGGCCGGCTGCCATCGCCTCCGCGAAGGTGTCGTCTTTCAGGTGCAGGACGACTTCCTTGCTCACCACTTCGCCCGCCTCGTTCCACTCGCTGCCGGCGCGCGCTACCAGGTCGAGGTGGGCATCGTGCCGTCCGTTCTGCTCCGAGAAGCTCACATCGCGCGCATCGATGTGTACCATCAGGCTGAGCGCGGGCGAGGCAGTCTCGGTCGCGGTGAAAGTGGAAATCAGGCCGACGTGGACGCCGCTCGCGGGGAACGGCGAAAACAGCGCCTTCCCCACGTCCGGCCCGAGCCCCATCGTCCGCACCTGCGCCGAGGGATCCGGCTCCGCCGCATCCTCCAGAGCCATATACCCCGCGTACGAGCGCACGTGCATTCCTGCCTTCGCGACTTGCACCCGGACGCTGCGAAACGGCGTCCCGTCGCGCTTCGCGCCGAAATATCGATGGGCGGAAGTAGGCCGGTAAGTCAACAGGTAATAGCCCTGCAAATCGCGGGCGAAGCGGGCCAGGGCGTTGGTGAGATCGGTATCGGCCGCCATCTGGCCGCCCGTGCCTTCCGACAACAAGCGCAGACCCGCGCGCAAGAACTCCAGTCTGACCAGTTGGGCCATCGGGTACCCTTGCACCTTCTGCTCCAGCTGGCGAGCGTTCGCTGCCGACGCCGCGCCACTCGGGGAGCCCCCCGTCATGCTGAGGATGTCGCCCGTCTCGTCGTACGACGCGTCTACCGTCACGGGAGCGAGGGGAGTCGGGTCTACGCTATAAATCACGACTCCGGCGCGAAGAGCACGATCCACCAGCACGCCCAGCATTTGCGCGACACCGGTCTGTGGACTGGCGTACGTTCCACCAATCGGGAGACTTTGCGAGATCAGAAAGATCGCCTTTCGGCCGGGAAGTTCGCGGAGCGCGGAGATAACGTACTGAACCACTTCGACCGTCCGGTCAATCTTCGTAAGCTCAACCTTCCAATCGTTGGCGAAGGGTCCGGCGAGATGCAAAATCTCGGGAATTCCCCGCCCCTCCGAACGCCACGAGATCTTCTTTACCGCCGCCAGCAGGACACGGCGATCGGAAGTGAACTGCTCGAGCGAACTGTTGCCGGAACTGGTGCGGACGAGCGCCGCCATGTCGGTAGGCTGGAGGTTGTGCTGGATCGCGTTTTCGACCGCCTGCCGCACCGCCGGGATGGTGGTGGGCAGGTACGAGAGATCGTCGATCAAATACACGATCGAGCGCCCGGTCGACTCGCGCGTAAGCGGTTGGCCGCCGGCGCCCGCGTTCGGCGCCGATGTGAGACCACGGCCCACCGCCGGCTGCACGGATGCCGCATTCGCCTGGACCGCACGCACAGGATTAGCCGATCGCAGGTACTCGCAATTCGTAAGCTGTTGCCGTTTGCCGCCGTCCAGCACGGTGAAATCCCCAATTCCCAGGTTGGTTATGTGATTCCCTTTGCTGTCGGTGACCACGGCGCCGATCTGAATGCGGTCCACCGAAACGCGAAAAGTTGGGGTCGGAGTTGTGTTCTGCGCGAACGCTGGAAGGAGCCCCGCGGCAAGCACAACGGCTGCCGTCAGAGACTGCATTCTGCTCATTTGATCACTGGTCCATCGAAACGAATCGTTGAATCGCTGCCGAATTCCCGGCATGCCGAAAAATCGATCTTGTCGAGTTCCTGCGCGCCACCGCTATACGTCACCCGCAATTCGGCAGTCTTCGGCAGCAGGGCATCCGATTTCCCGATATGGGTGCGCGCATAAGTGGTCCGCATCAGCGTCTGGTCCATATTCAGACTCGCGGGCATGTCATCGCTGTTGCCTTCCAGCCGCACCAGGTCGAACGTGTCGGGGTCGAACCAGAAGGAGCCGTTGAATGCCACCGCCTCCTGGCGATTTTCAACCTCGATTTTGAACCCGCTCTCCTTCTGCGCCAGCCGGAAGGCGTACCGCAGAGTCGGGCGCCCGCCCTGCGTTTCCTTCCCCTTGTATTTGAACGTGCCGTTGTTGTCCACAAAAAGGGTCCGCGTCAGGCCGGCGAACATTCCCCACCCGATCATGCCCGATTTCACCAGGGCCGTGACATCCCGGTTCTCGAAGCTTTGCGCGCCTGGCTTAGCGAACATTTCTCTCCCGGCGACGCTCGAGACCTCGATGCGGATCTCGTCCACCGGAATGAAATCGTGTGTGCCCGCCTTCCGCGAGCGATCGATAGTCTCGAGACAGGTGTAGTTCGGAATATTTGCCATGTCCTGCCGGACCTTGCTTCGGAAGTCCGCCAGCGGGCCTTCGGAAGGCGCTTCCGGATCCGTGGACTTCGGCACCGTGACGCCGTCCACTTTGTACGCCAGCGCGCGCTCGGCCGATTCGCCCGCCTGCGATACCGTCACCTTCAGTTCCCAGTTGCCGGGATCGCCGCGGATGGGCAGCACCAGCGGAATCGCGCCGGACGCGTCGGCTGCGGGCAACTCCGGCGTACTCCTGGCGTAGTTCCGCCCGTCTTTCAGCAATTGCACGCGTACCCGCGGTTTGGCCGCGATTTCCGCTCGCGGATAGACCACGAAATAGAAAGATGGCTGGACTCCTGCCGCGACATCCGCCGTCACCGATGGCAGCACGCGCTTGCCCGCGAACTCGAACGGATCGGCGGCAGCCGGTGCGCGGTCGAGGTCCGTCACTTGTCGCACCAGCGCGATGTCGCTGAGCCCGGTTCCAATGTGCGTCCGATTGTCGATCTCGATCGTTCCGATACTCGCGCGGCCGCCTTCCTGATCGACCACCGCCGCCTCCACCATATAGCGCCCCGCCGGCAGATTCACCGCATGCTCGTACGTCATGGGCAAAGCCTGCACGGCGGCCAGGTGGCCGCCGGCCACTTCCGACGAAACGTCTTTGCTGAACCGCTCCACAACCTGCCCGTCCGAGCCTTTCACCAGCGCCAGCAGCGATGCGTGTATCCGGCGCTTGTCGGCGCTGTCCCCGGCGCCCGCCGTGAGGTTCGAGAGCGGTATTTCGAATGCAATGGCGTACTGCGCATTTCCGCCCGTTTCGCGGAAGCGATAAGAGCGCAGCCGGAAATCGAATGCGCGCGGGCGAGGGTTCGTATCCAGCGCGCGCAACCCCGCCATTTCTTCCGCCGCCGCGCCGGCATCCGGCAGAGCGTAATATCCGCTGCGGGTCTCCACGTGCAGTCCCGCTCGCGCCAGCTTCACTTCGATCTTCCGGAAGCGTCCGTCCTCGCGGTCGGAGGCTGGCGCGTATGCAATCTCATAATGCGTGTCCACTTCTTCCATTACGTGTGCCAGCAGCTTGTCGGTGTTGTTGGTGTTGGCGATCAGAAAACCGCCGGTGCGCTCGGCAAGTTCGCGAATGGCCTCCTGACGATTGGCGCTCGCCACGGCAAACCGGATGAAGTCGTCCTCATGCGACAACTCGGCCATGATCGCGGTCGGCGTGGTCGGAGACGGACCCTGCGCCGATGCCGCTCCGGCAGCGGCCGCGGCGGCGCCACCGCGGCTGTTCGTCGCCACGCCCCCGCCGGAAGCCCCTTTTCCGGCGCTTGCCGGACCCTGCGCCGCGCTCAGCGCGCTCGCCAGTCCTAACATCGATTCGGCGGACGCCATCGTGGAGTGCGCCACGCAGTCCGGGTCGGTATCGTCCTGGCAGACTCCCAGCCCGTAGACGTCCATGGCGTAAAAAGTCACGCCCGCCGCCACCGCCTGGTGGATCAGCGAATCCCAATATTCCTTGAAGTCGGCCGGCCGCGTCATCCCGGTGCTCAAAAGCAGCACGGTCTTCTGAAACGGCATGGTGCTGAGTTGCCGCACCAAGCCAGTCAATGCATCGACCTCCCGCAACCCGGCGTTGGTCGAAAAGCCCATGTCCCCGCGGAGGCCCAGGGGATCGTTCGGGTTGGCGCCATCCGCGAATCCCGTCGAGCCGGACATCGGAGTTACGTTTCCAATCGCCGACATGCTCAGCCCGTTGAACATTGCGGCGGCGCTCAAATTGAGCGAGGGAAGCTGATTGATCGCGGCCAAATTCACGGCCCTCAGCAGGCTCGACCGGTCGTTGGAAAACGGGAACACCGGCCGCAAGCCGCTGGCATCCAGGCTGAACACCCCAATGTAGGTATTGGGGCGCAGTTCCTGGTTCACGAACTTGAGGGCCGAGTCGAACGCGAAGCCGCGTGTCTCCGGGTTCAGATCGTTTAAAATCAAGCAGACCAGGTTCACCGTGCGGACCGGATTGAACGGCGGAGCGGCCTGCCGGCCTCCGGCCGCTCGAACTTCGGCCGCCTGTTTCTGGTCTTCCGTCCGGACTTCTTTGCCCGCTACCAGGCGAAACGAACGGACTTCCTGGCGCACCCCATCTTCGTACACCGCGACATCCTCGGGCTTCAGGTTAGTGATCAGATGGCCGTGCGAGTCGCGCACGACCATGTCCAAAAGCACCTCGCGCGCCGTGCTTCGGATTACGGTCGGAACTGTGTCTTGCGACGCCGCGATACCGCCGGCTAGCAGAGCCACGCCGACCGCGAAGTATCTCCTCACTTGGACCTCTTGGGCATCTACGTATTTACAGCTCAGAATAGCGGGCCCTCACTTTCGACGCAAAGTATATAGTCCCGGTTCCCGGCGTTCCGCGGCCGGGGGTACAGTGAAGGGAAGGGAGTTCTCATGTCGAAACTCAGCTGCGCGGCGATTGTGGCCGCCGCGTCTTTCCTGGCCGGCCCGATTCGCGCGCAAGATTCGCCTCCCACCCAAACCAATACTCCGCCTGCCCCGTCAATTCATGCCACCGTCAACGATGTGGCCCTGGACGTCGTAGTCCGCGACAAGAAGGGTAAGCTGGTGAGAAATCTTACCGCGGCGGACGTGCAGATTTTCGAAGATGGTGTCCGGCAGGACATCCGCAATTTCCGGTTGGTGACCGGCGAACCGCTCCCGGTGGGCGCTCCGGACGGCTCCGCCACTGCCGGTACCGCGCGTCAACCAACCCTCCCGTTACGAAGCCTGAACCTGGTATGCATCGTTTTCCAGGGGCTCGACGCCAATACCCGTAAATGGGCCGTCGACGCGGCGCAGGGCTATATCAAGAACCAGTTGCGCCCTGGCACCTGGGTGGGTGTGTTCAATCTGGGGTCTCAACTCACGCCCCTCTACCCGTTCTCCAGCAACCGCGACGAATTGCTGAAAGCCGCGGATAAAGCCTTTTTCGGCTCGGCCGTGGATATCGCGAATGTCGCCGACGCCGTCCAGAACGCCACTCCCAACCTCCAGTTGTACGTCGGTTGGGCCGCGGGCCGAACCGGCGGCATGAGTGACAAATCCACCACCGGGTCGCTGAGTTTGACTGCGAACTACGGCGCGGACGTCGATAATTCGCCGGCTTCCAATGCCCAGCGCGGCGACCTGGTTATCGAGCGCCAGCAGTTTATTGGCGTCGAAGGCGCGAAGCAGATGGACCAGATCAAAGCGATGGTCAAACAACTGGGCATTTTCCCCGGCCACAAGACCGTTCTGCTCTTCAGCCCGGGATTGACCACCACCGGCGATCCGGACCAGTTCCAAGCCATGGTCAACAAGGCCGTCGCCGCGGACGTAAGCGTCTATGCCTTCGATTCCAACGGCCTGAGCCAGACTTCGAGCCTTCAGGCATCCACCATGGCTCTCAACGGCGCGGCCGCGCTCAGTCAGCAACAGGGTCAACTCATCGCGGGCATCAACACCGTGCAGCAGAACGTCGGCCCGGCCACCGGCAGCGCCGGATATGAGATGGGTCTCGCGCGCCAGGGCGATTATCAGAACAACGCCGTTCGAACTTCTGATCCGCAGGCTGGTCTGCGCGCGCTTTCGGAAGATACCGGCGGATTTCTTACCGCCAACAGCAACGATCTGCGCAAGCCGTTCCAGCAAATCGCCGGCGACTTGGAAATGCACTACGAAGCCGATTACCACCCAACCATCGACAAGTACGACGGCCATTTCCATAAGATCGAAGTCAAGTTGTCCCACCCCGATTGGAAGGCCGAATGCCGCGACGGGTATTTTGCCATCCCCGACCGGGGCGATGCCGGGCCGCTGCGTCCTTTCGAAGTCGCCGGCCTGATGACGCTGAATTCGGACCCGCAGCCGAAGGCGTTCAAATTCCGCAGCGCCGCATTCGACTATCGTCCCGGGCCCCTGACGCAATCGGCCGTCGTATTCCAGTTGCCCGGCACCGCCCTCACCGCGACAGCGCAACCCGGGGCAAGGAAGCACCGCCTGCACGCGTCGCTCTTCGCTGTGGTGAAGGACTCCAGCGGGCAAATCGTCGATACCTTCGGAAAAGATTTC
This sequence comes from Bryobacteraceae bacterium, assembly GCA_035509055.1. Lineage (GTDB taxonomy): Bacteria > Acidobacteriota > Terriglobia > Bryobacterales > Bryobacteraceae > PALSA-129. Next base: position 6,923 of record DATJMA010000032.1, read on the forward strand.
CTCTACGAAATTCCCGATGACCAGTTGGCGCGCATCCAGGCCGAGTCGATCGATTACCGGCACGCGTTCCGCCTGCCCGCCGGCCACTACACCGTGGAGAGCGTCCTGCTCGATCGCGAGGCGCCGGCGCGGCGTGCCAGCACCAGCAGGCTTGAATTCGACAGCCCGGAAGCCGGCGGCGTCGGCATGAGCAGCCTGATGCTTGTGGCGCGGTTCGATCCGTTGACCGCGGAACCGGAATTTGACGACCCTCTGGTCTTAAAGGACCACGAAATCGTGCCCATGCTCACGGGTCCCCTCACGGCTTCCGCCAAGCCGATGCTGTACCTCGTCATTTATCCCAACAAGATGATTGAGGAGGCGCCCCGCCTGCGCGTACAATTCCTCGTGAACGGAGAGGAACTCGAGGAGAAGCAAATCGATCTGCCCGCACCCGATGCTTCCGGCGCCATTCCCGTATTGGTAAACGCCGCTACCAAGCCCGGAAAGTGCGAACTCAAGGTCACCGTAATCCAAGGTTTCGAGTCGTTCGCGCGCAGCTTGAACTACGCCGTGGCGGAACAATAGCGAACCCCCGTTGTGACGCGGTTTTGCCTCCGGCTTCCGGCTCCCGCTTCTGGTACGGAAGCTTCCCGTAGTATTCTGAATTTTGATCCGCTGGTTCACCCTCGCATTTTTAGGGGCGCTTCTGATTCTCGCGGCCGTGCCGCCACCGGGCGCTATCGTCTTCGAGGACATCGCGAACCGTGCCGGCCTGCACTTCGTCGCCGATAATTGCCCCACGCCCAACAAGAATCTGCCCGAAACCATGCTCGCCGGCGTCGGTCTTCTGGATTACGACAACGACGGCTACCTCGACATCTACTTCGTGAACGGCGCCGCCATCCCATCGCTCCAGAAAGAATCGCCCAAATATTGGAATCGCCTCTTCCACAACAATCATGACGGCACTTTCACCGATGTCACCGAGCAAGCCGGCGTGAAGGGCGCCGGCTACGGCATCGGAGTCGCCATCGGAGACTACGACAACGACGGCTGGCCGGACATTTTCGTCGCCAACGTGACCAAAAATCAGCTCTTCCACAACAACCACAACGGCACGTTCACCGACGTTACCGACAAGGCAGGTGTGGGCGGCGCGTCGCTCGATGGAAAGAAAATGTGGGCCGTCTCCGCCGGCTGGTTCGACTACGACAACGACGGCCGCCTCGACCTGTTCGTCTCGAACTACTGCGTCTGGGAGGTCAACAAAGATCCGTTCTGCGGTCCCAATCCCAGCATCCGTGCCTACTGCCATCCCAAGAACTACGCGCCGCTGCCCAATACGCTGTACCACAACAACGGCGATGGCACCTTTACCGACGTGTCCGCCTCCACCGGTATCGGCAACATTCGCGGCAAAGGTATGGGTGTGGCCTTCGCCGACTACGATCATGACGGTTTCACCGACGTCTTCGTGGCCAACGATAATGCACCCAACATGCTGTTCCACAACCTCGGCGGCAAGAAATTCGAAGAGGTCGCGCTCCGCAAGGGCGTCGCCTATCCCGATTCCGGCGCTTATATGTCCGGGATGGGCGCCGATTTCCGGGACATCGATAACGACGGTTTCGACGACATTTGGGCGACTGGCTTCGAGGGCGATACTTTTCCGCTATTCCACAATCGCAACGGCGAGTTCGACGAGATCACCGGCGCTGCCGGCATCGCCGGCGCCACGCGGTCCATGTCCGGTTGGGCCAACGGAATTTTCGATCTCGATAACGACGGTTGGAAGGACCTGATGGCGGTGCGCGGGCACGTCGTGGACAACATCTTCGTCATGACCATGCGCAAACCGGAAGAGCCCAACACGGTATTTCGCAACCTGGGAAACCGCAAATTCCAGGACGTCAGCGGTGGCGCTGGCGCCGATTTCGGCAAGCCGCTGGCGCATCGCGGAGTGGCCTTCGGCGACCTTGATAACGATGGCCGCGTCGACGCCGTCGTCAGCGTTCTCCAGGACAACGCGCAATACTTCCACAACATTTCCCGCAACGCCAATCACTGGATCCTGCTGAAACTCGTGGGCGTGAAGAGCAATCGCATGGGATTGGGAGCGCAAGTGCGCATCACCACGGCCAACGGCGTGCAATACAATCACGCCACCACCAGCACGGGTTACGCCTGCTCGAGCGATCCACGCGTGCACTTCGGTTTGGGCGCCGCGAACGTCGTCAACGAGATTGCCATCACCTGGCCCAGCGGCATCCATCAGACCCTGCGCAACGTCCCCGCCGACCAGATCCTGACCGTCACCGAAAAAGCCGGTGGCAATTAACCTGCCGCACGCTTCATCCTCTCCAACGCCGCCAGCGCCCGCCGGCGAGCTTCCTCGTGCTCCACAATCGGTTTGAGCGCCTCCGAATCGGGAGCCCATCGACGCACATAGGCACCCTGAGGGTCGAATTTCGCGGCCTGAATCGCCGGATTGAAGATTCGAAAGTACGGCGCCGCGTCCGCTCCGCACCCCGCTACCCACTGCCACCCGAGTGTGTTGTTCGCTAAGTCCGCATCCACCAGGGTGTCCCAAAACCACGCCGCGCCTTCGCGCCAGCCGATAAGCAAATGCTTCACCAGGAACGATGCCGCCACCATTCGCACGCGGTTGTGCATCCAGCCGGTCCGCCATAACTCGCGCATTCCGGCGTCCACCAGGGGATAGCCGGTTCTCCCGCGGTTCCAGGCGCGGAACCGGTTGTCGTCCGATCTCCACGGGAACTTCCTAAATTCCGGCCGCAACGGCTGTTCAGCCGACTCCGGAAAATGAAACAACAGGTGGTACGCAAACTCGCGCCACACCAGTTGCCGGAGATATGCCTCGCTCCTCACCATGCCCCAGATCCGTCCGGGACTGATTTCGCCGAAATGCAGGTGCGGCGACAGTCGCGACGTGCCGGCGAGGTCCGGCCGGTCGCGGTTGTTTTGGTAGCCCGAAGCCTCTTCCACGAATTGTCGCAACTGTACCATCGCCCCCGCCTCGCCGGGGCGCCACGCTTCGCGCAATCCGCCCGCCCAGTCGATCTCGGGCTCCAATCGCAACTCCTCGATCGTCAGCGACCGCGGCCAGCTTTCCGGCGAGCGGAAGCGCGCCGGCGCTTCGCCCGCCAGGGGCGCGATCGCGTGCTTCATTGCGGCGCGCCAATACGCGGTGAACACGCGAAACGGGTGGCCGGCTTGATTGGCGATCGTCCAAGGCTCGAAGAGCAGATTCCCGTTAAAACTCTGGGTGGCGATCCCTCGCTCGCCCAAGTCCGACTTCACCCGCTTGTCTCTCGCCACCGCGGCCGGTTCGTAGCGGCGATTCCAGAACACTGCTCCCGCGCCCGTCTCGGCCAGCAGCCGCGCCAACGTCTCCGCTGCCGGCCCGCGCTGTACGATAAGCCGAGAGCCCCGCTTCTCCAGTCCGCCGCTCAGCGCCGCCAGCGAGCGGCTTAGCCACCAGCGCGAAGCCGCACCCGGCGGCCACGCGCCTTCTTCTTCCGGCGCCCAGATGTAGACCGGAATCACCGGCCGGCCGCGCTCGACCGCCGCCATCAGCGCGGGATTGTCCGCCAGCCGTAAGTCTTGCCGGAACCATACCAGCGATGGTGTTTCGCTCGCAGGCGTCATACAATCAGGTTCGCACGCCCCGCGACGCTCTTGCGCCCGCCCCCAGCACCGCCGCCAACGCCAGCGCCATTGCTGGAATCAGATACATCGCTTGATGGAGCCCGATGGCGCGCGCCACCTCGCCAACTCCCGATGCGCCCGCCGCGCGTTGTGCCAGCCGGTCGCTCAGCATTCCCGTCAGCAGTGGGCCGAACGCCGCGCCGCCCACGTAAGTCACTAGCAGATATCCCGCCATCGCTGTCCCGCGTAATTCCGGTACGACGATGTCGTTGATGGCGGCGTAGACCAGCCCATAATAGGTCTGTAGCAGTCCGTACGCGGGCATGATCAGCGCCAGGGCGGGAGCCGGCTGCCCCGCTGGAACCGCGATCGCCATCCATGCCAGCGGTGCCGCTACCAGTGCCGCGCCGGCCGCCAATAACAAACGCCCGTTCGCCCAGCGCACGATGATGCGATCCCCCCAAACTCCCGCGAGTACCGCTCCCGCCACTCCCGCCACACCTGAGCCGATCCCCGTCCACAATCCCGCCTGCGCCACTGATAATCCGTGATATCGCTTTAGGAACGCGGGCAGAAATGTGGAGAAGCTATAAAGGGCAAAGTTGAGAATCGCGCCCGATGCCGCGATCCACCCCAGTGCCGGGATGCGCAGCAGACTGAGCGGTGAAGCGGCATGCGTCGCGTCTTTCGCGGCCTCGCGCGGCGGCTCGTTCAGCCAGAGCAGCGCTGGCACCAGCAGAATAGCCGGAACGGCCGCCAAAGCCAGCGCCGCGCGCCAGCCCCACGCCTGCGCCGCCGGTCCGGTGACCGCGGAGCTGAGCATCACGCCCACCGGCACGGCCATCATGAAGCCCGCCATGGCGCGCGCGCGCCGCCCCGCGGGCACAATCGACGCAATCCAGCTATTCGCCGCCGGAGCGCAGACCGCCTCCCCAATGCCCACTCCCAGGCGCGTCGCGGCGAGCATCGCGTAGCTCACCGCCGCGCCGCCGAGCGCTGTCAGCGCCGCCCACACACTCACCCCCAGCGCCATCAGTTTGCGGCGGCTCCAGGTGTCGGCGAGGCGGCCCAAAGGCAGTCCCGCCACGGCATATACCAGAATGAAAAACGTGCTCAACGCACCGATCTGCGCGTCGGAAAGCGCGAACTCGCGGCGCAAAGGCTCCGCTACCGCACCCAGCGCCTGCCGGTCGTAGTAATTCAGGACATTGACCAGAAAGAGGACGGCAAGCGCCGGGCCGGTACGCTTCAACTTCAACGGAAGAGAGCCGCGACCGCCAGGAAGCGGTCAGGCTGAAATCGATTCTCCGCCTTGTCTCCGGCGCTGTCGCTCTGATCCGATCCCTCTTTCCGAACCGCGATCGAACCGCGCGTCGAGACGATATGCAGGGTTGGCCCATCGCCCACGTTACCCTTCAGCGTCGCCGACCGGCCATCCGACTCCTGGTGAATCGCCGAACCGAAATCGTTTTGTGCTTCGCCGTGCTCGGCCGTGGCGTCCAGTTGGAACGTCGCCTTGTCGGGCAGGACCAGTTCAAAGCGCCCCGAGCCCGTCCGCGCTTCGATCGAAGGCATGGGCAGCTTGCCGGGATGCAGTTCGATGTCGCCGCGCTCGTTTTCGAGTTCGAGAGATTGCGTGAATTGCTCGATGCGGATGTCCCGCGAATTGCCCACGAGGCGGATCGGCCCCACCAGGTTAGTGCCGTTGAATTCGCCCAAGTCCATGGTGATGTGGCCCGGAACCGCGGCCACGGCGAGTTCGGTATTGCGCGCGCCCTCGAACTTCAGCGGCTTGGCGAGGTTCTTGAAATCGAGCGTTCCGTTAAAAGCGCCGTTGATGGTGACTGGCCCGCCGATGTTTTCCAATTCCACGTCGGAGCCCCGGCCCGTGAGATCGAGACGGCCTTTCAAATCCACCGCGCGAATCAGGTCGCTGTGCTGGATGTCCAGCTTGGCATTGCCGTCCACGCTCGAAATGCGAACGTCGCCATGTTCGGTGGAAAGCTCGACGTCGCCCGTGATCTGAGAAATTTCAAAATCCCCGTTCCGTCCGTGTGCTTCGACCGCTACGCCGCGGGGCACGGTCACTTCCAGGTCATCGCTGATCTGTTGATTATCCGGCGCGCGATCCTGGTTGGTGCGGATGAGGATATGGTCGCCTTGCGTTTGGATTTCGACCGGCGTGGCGCCGTTGGTCTTGTCGGCTTCGTTGCGGGCATAAGCGCGCACCGATTTGTGTCCAGTCAGGGAGACATCGGTGGTATCCGAGCCGGTCACCTTAATGCTGCCTCGCGGATTGTCGAAGATGATGCGTTTGGCGCCGCTCGCCGGCTCCGTCTGCTCCACCGGGTAGTCGTACGACGAGCCCCACCAGTTGAGACCTCGCGAATCGAAGTGGATGCCATTTTCGCGCGCGGCCCAGATAATCGATCCCGCCACGCAAATCAGGATCACCAGCAGCACTTCGCCGCCGCTAAAACCTGCCGTGCGGCCTTCGCGCCACAGCGCTACCTCAAGTAATCGCAGCACGCCCCACCCGATCAGCAGGAACGGCCAATACTGCGCGAGCACTTCGAAGACCGGAACATCGGGATGAAGGTTTCTCCACAGGAACAGACCGCCGATGATCAGCAGGATCAGCGGTCCGGTCAACGATCGGTGTCTCATACCGTGCCTCCTGGAGAGGAGCCGGGCGGCGGAGGTGTGCTGCTGGCGGGCGGCTGGGCGTATGGGCTTCCGGCATAGCCGCTCGAAGTATAGCCACGTTGTGGAGGCGGTGGCATTGGCGGCATTTGCGCCGGTCGCGGCGGCGCCGCGCCGCGCTGCATCAGGCTCAACAATCCAAATACGATCAGCAGCACCGGCCACGTCTTGTCGAATCCCAGGTTGGTAAAGTTCTGCAAGGCGAACAGGACGCCGAGCGTGATCAGCGTGATGGGCCCGCGGATGGCGCGGATGATCTGGTAGCTGTTATTGCCGTCCATGGCCGCGCTCCTTTCCGGCCGACCCCAGGAAACGGCCGGCCAGCAGGTACGCGCCCGCGGCAATCAGCAGCACGGGCCAGAATCGCGCCACGTATTCGAAATCCAGCAGGTCGAGCCTGTCCAGCAGCAGCAGCGAGCCCAGAACGATCAGGGCGATGCCGGCCACCGGAACATGGCTCCGCCCGCCGGTCAGGTTGATGATGCTCGAGTATTCGTCCACCGGCTCGCCCGCGCGGCGTTTGCGCGCCGTGTGATAGGCCTCGAACGCCATGTAAAACCACCACGCCGCCACGATCACGCCGAACAGGGGCTCCAGGTCGTGCGTGGCGCGGGAATTCGAACTGGCAATGCTCATCAGCATGCCCCAAATCACCGCATGCACGATCCCCTTGGCATATTGGCCGTTGTAAATGGCGCCCACGCCCGGTATGCAACCCAGGAAAAATGCCAGGCCGGGGGAAACGTCGGAATAAGCGTAGCTCCCGTGAACCGCGTACGCTGTTGCGGCGCCCGCCGGTGGCACCGCATATGCCGGCGGGGGACCCACGGGCCCGCTGGTAGCACCTGGAGGCGGCGCTTCGGGGGCCGGCGCGGGAACGTGCTCCGCGCAGTAGACCGTGCCGAGTGCGTCGCGGCGGCAAACGTCGCAAACTGGCTTTCCGCATGTACGGCAATAAGCCGTAGCTGGTGTTTCAGGATGATTCTGGCAGTTCATTGTCTTGTCCCCTAGTGGTTTCCGCCACCTGCGTTGGATGGCTCTCCCGAAGGAGAGGACTTTGCCGGCAGTTTATGATCGTCCGTACCGCGGCTATCCTGCCGCTTGACGGGCCGCTGCTCGGCGTCCTGTTGTTGCCATTCCCGCAGTGTGGTTTGAATCTGATACACGAACTTCAAATTGTCGTAAAACTTCATGGCCCGGTCCCAGGTATCCAGGACCCGGTTCTCCAGCCCGGCCCATACCGCTTTGGGTTGGAGGTCGCTCGGCTTGATCTGGCGAAGCGGCGTCACTCTCGATAGCAGCGAGAACGACAGAATCGTCATCGCCGCTCCCATCACGAATTTCGGTTGCAGCACCGGGCGCAGCCAGGCGGACAATCGCCCGCGCAAGCTCTCGATCCCGGACCTGTTCTTGCGCCATGGAGCATCGAACAGAATCTTGGTCACCAGCTCCGGCGGCGGAGTCACATCCTCCGCGCGCGCGATGAACCGGACTGCGGCGGCGGCGTCCCGCGCCAGCTCGGTGCAGGCCGGGCAGACGGAGAGGTGGAGGTTCACCTGGGTTTTCTGGGCCGCGGTGAGCGTGCCGTCCACGTAGTCGCAGATGAGAATTTCAATCTCTGCGCAGTTCATACCGCCAGCTTCTGCTTTCGCAACAGCCGCCCCAGTTCGGCGCGGCCGCGGTTGATTCTCGATTTCACGGTCCCTTCCGGGATGCCTAAAACCTCGGCGATTTCCCGGTATTCCATCTCTTGCAAGTCGCGCAAAATCACCGCCTCGCGTAAGTCGGGCGATAGCTTTTGCAACGTTGCCTGCAGAATCTCGCTTGCTTCCCTGCCGGCCACGGCCTGATCGGGCCTCACCGACACTGCCGCGCCGGTCTCTTCCAGCACCGGAAGCTGGTCCTCGATCGAATCCGTAACGCGCTCCTGACGAGTGCGGCGATAATGATCGATCAAAAGGTTACGCGTTACCCGCGCCAACCAGGTTCCAAAGGAACCTTCCGACGACCGGAACGTTCGGATCGTGCGGAAGACCCGCAGAAACACTTCCTGCGTCAAATCCTGCGCCTCCGAGCCGCTTCCCGTGAAGCGGTAACAGAGCCCGTAGACCTTGCGGGTGTTGAGCCTGACCAGCTCTTCCCACGCGGTCTCGTCTCCTCGCAGGCATCGTGTAACGAGGCTTGAATCCGGGTCCAAGGTACTTTCTACCAGATTGCGGCCCGCGAATACACCCGTTCGAGGGGTAATTTCCGTCACCCGGTTTTCGAATCGTCCGAGGGTGAGCGTCGCGGTTGCCATGAGCTCTCGTTTCTTTCATCTAGAGAAACGAGGCTTTTTCATGATAGGTTCAATTTTTCCTGTATGCTACTTATTTCCCGGGCATTTCCGGGAAAGGAGAAAAATATTCGAAGACCGGGGCGGAAATGGGCGGCGGTCGCGGTGCTGGCGCTGGCGTTTGCCGCTTGGCTGTTCCATTCCCGCCTTCCCGTCGCGGCGTTCGATTGGGGGGTGGCGTTCGCAGCCGTGACCCGTCTGCGATGGCATTGGCTGATCGTCGCTTTGTTCCCCATTTTCGGCACCTATTATGGCCGCGCGTTGCGCTGGGAGGTCTTCCTCAAACCGCAAAAAGCCCGCCCATCCATGCGCAACCTGATGGTCGCGACCGTGATCGGCTTCACGGCCATTACCATTTTCGGGCGCGCAGGCGACTTCGTCCGGCCATACCTCATTGCGGTGAAAGAGAAGGTGCCGCTCACGTCGCAGGTCGCTTCCTGGTTCCTGGAACGGGTTTTCGACCTTCTGATGGCCTCGCTTTTGCTTGGTTTCGCGCTCACGCGGGTCGGCGCCGAAGGGCTGCACGTGGGCGCCAAACTGGCGTGGGTCCTGGCATCCGGGGGAAAGATAGTCGCCGCTTCCTGCGTGGCGGTGCTGTTGTCGCTCCTGGCCCTCCGACAATTCGCCGAACCGGCGCGTTTGCGGCTCGTTTCCGCGGCAGGACGCCTGCCCGACCCATGGGCCCACAAATTCGAGAAGTTGCTGAACGCCCTCTTCTTGGGCGTGGAATCCATCCGTAGCGATGGCGCGCTGGTTTGCATTCTGATCTATTCGTTCCTGGAGTGGATCCTGATTGCGGCATGCTACTGGTGCCTGACCCAGGCCTATGTCGGACTCATCAATTTTACAATTGTAGATGTTATGATTCTGATGGCCTTTATTTCCTTCGGCGGCATCGTGCAGATTCCCGGCGTGGGAGGCGGAACTCAGGTCGTGGCCGTCCTTGTGCTTACGGAATTGTATGGGGCGAGGCTGGAACTCGCCTCCACATTCGCCGTGGTGCTTTGGGTTATTACATTTGTAGCAATTGTTCCGGTCGGATTGGGATTGGCGCTTCGGGAAGGCTTGAACTGGCAGTCCCTCCGTCAGATCGGATGCGATGGTGCACGACAATGAGATGCCCATTTTGCAATCATATGCAGGATAAAGTGGTGGATTCGCGCGAGAGTAAAGAGGGCGATGCCATTCGCCGCCGGCGCGAATGCCTGGCTTGTGAACGCCGCTTCACTACCTACGAGCGCATCGATGAAGTGCCCTACATGGTTATCAAGAAAGATGGGCGGCGGGAGAAATTCGATCGCCAAAAGGTCCTGAATGGCCTGCTCAAGGCTTGCGAAAAGCGCCCGGTGAGCATGGTGAAACTGGCCGACCTAGTCAACAAAGTGGAATCGAAAGTCAGCGATTCTCCGGACCGCGAGATTTCTACTACGGATATCGGAGAATATCTCATGAATCACCTTCAGGAGCTCGACAAGATCGCCTACGTGCGGTTCGCGTCAGTCTATCGTGATTTTCAGGACGAAGAAGCCTTTTTCAACGAGCTCAAGAGCCTCATGCGTCAGAAGCTGCCGTAGTTTCGTAAGTTGTGCCGATCCGGGCCTCTGGAGCCATTTTTTAGCGCTTCCATGTAACCGAAACCGTTTTGAGACATCTCTAAAATAGAGCTTTAAATCAACAGGGGAATGATGATATCATCTATCGGAAGTCGAATCCCCGAATGCGGCCAATCTTGTCAACACTTTGCATCAGGCAAACGAGTTGAGCTTTCGGACAAAATCCCATCCAGAACCTTCCCGGTGACGGAAGCGTGTCCGTGTGGGAGAGGTGAGTCTTAGTGGATCAGTTTGAAGATCAGTTTTTAGTCGATAATCCGGAGAATCTAGGTCTCAATTTCGAAGAAGAATCCAAGTTCTTCGACCCGGAAGCTGCCCACGAAGCCGATTTTCTGCACCCCGCCCCGGTGGAAGAATCGATTTACACCGATGACCCGGTGCGTGTGTATTTGCGCGAAATGGGCGCGGTTCCGCTTTTGACGCGTGAAGGGGAAGTCGATCTCGCTCGCCGCATGGAGCGCGGCAAGTTGCGGATGCAAAAGGCGATCAGCCGCTCTGCCTTGGTTCAACAAGTGGTCGTCGACCTGTCCGAGCAGTTGAAGAAGGGCGCCATCGAACTGGAAAGTCTGGCCGATCTGGGCGATGTCGAAGAAGGTACTCCGGCCGATCTGAAAGTTCGTTCCGAAGCTTCCAGATTGTTTGGGGAAGTTGGTGTCCTGCAAAAGAAAATGCAGCAGTTGGAAGATAAGGTGGAAGCCACACCAATCGCCAACAAAAAGCCGCGGAAGCGCCTTTGCGCCAAGCTTAATCGCGCCCGGGTCGAAGTTTCGCAGTCGATTCGCCGCTGCCCCTTCCGCACCAACAAGTGGAAGGAGTTTTCGCGCGAGATCGAGCGTGCCGTCGATGAAATCAGCCACCTCGACAGCGAGATCAAAAAGATCGAGACGCGCAACAACCCGGTGCAGCAGGCGCGTTTGAAGGAACTGAAGCGCGAAATCAAGAGGCGCGAGCAAACCGCCGGCGCTACGCTTCCTGAATTGCGCCACAGCATGACCGTGATCCGCCACGGAGAAGCCGAAGCGGAACGAGCCAAAAAGGACTTGGTGGAGGCCAACCTTCGCCTGGTGGTTTCCGTCGCCAAGAAGTACGTAAATCGTGGACTTCACCTGCTCGACCTCATCCAGGAGGGCAATATCGGGCTGATGCGCGCCGCCGATAAATTTGAATATCGCCGCGGCTACAAGTTTTCCACCTACGCCACCTGGTGGATCCGCCAAGCCATCACCCGCGCCATTGCCGATCAATCCCGCACCATCCGAATTCCCGTTCACATGAACGAGAGCATGAACAAGTTCCTGCGCGCTACGCGTGAACTGGAGAAGGAGCTTGGTCGTACTCCTACAAATGACGAAATTGGGCGCCGCATGGACATTCCCGTGGAAAAGGTCCAGAAGCTGAAAACCATTTCCCGCGATCCGGTATCGCTTGAGACGCCCGTCGGCCGCGACGGGGAGTCCGCACTTGGAGATTTGATCGAAGATCGCTGGGTCGGTTCGCCGGTGGATGCGGTGATAGAGTCGAACGTCCGCGATGAGACGGCCGGAATCCTGAAGACGCTGTCGCCCAAGGAAGAAAAAGTCATCCGCATGCGGTTCGGGATCGGCTGTGAGCGCGAGCACACTCTGGAAGAGATCGGGCAGGAATTCGACGTCACCCGCGAACGCATTCGTCAAATCGAAGCCAAAGCGCTTCGGCAGCTCAGGGCGCCCGAACGGGCGCGGCGCCTGCGCGCCCTGATGGCGGCGCGGTAGCCCTTCCGGGCCGCGCGCTGGAGTAACGACTGTGCCGTTTGAGGCACACGGCTGTTCCCCCTAGCAAATTGATAACAAGCCGCTTATTCGCTGGCGGCAGGATTGCCATCTCGCCCCGCCGGGGAGAGCGGCTCGATGCCGGTTGGCTAAGATTCTGGACAGGGTCTTTGACGCGATCGCGTCGGGGGCTCTCCCCAAATCCGACGATTACCGTACCTTGAAAGCCTGGCCGTCCGTCTATAATTGGTTATGGACAGGTAGGGATGCCCGAGCCGGAAAGCCGAGAAGTCTCCACGACAGTCCCGTCCCTCGAAAAGGAAATGCCCAAGCCGAGTCTCCGCTCGGGCGTTTGGAATGCCCTCTCCTGGGTTCGCGATCTGGCTTTCTCCATTCTGATCGCGGTCATTTCGATTGTCTTCATATACCAGCCGGTGAAAGTCGAAGGCACCAGCATGATGCCGGGGCTGAGCGATCAGGAACGGATCTTCATCAACAAGTTCACCTACCGGTTCGGCCTCGGCAATATCGAACGCGGAGACACAGTGGTGTTCGAGTTCCCGGGGGACCCGTCGAAATCCTACATCAAGCGGGTGATTGGCCTACCCGGCGACCATATTCGCATCGACCGCGGCCAGGTTTTCGTGAACGGCCAGCCACTTCAGGAGGATTACGTCGAGCCCGATTACCGCGACGACGTCAGCCGTCCGGAGATTGTGGTCGAGCCCGACGAATTCTACGTGCTGGGCGACCATCGCAATTCCTCCAGCGACAGCCGTGTCTGGGGTACGGTCCCGCGCAAATACATATACGGGAAAGCCGTGTTCTGCTATTGGCCCTTGAATAGAATGGGGCGGTTGCGCTAGCCGGGCTATCGCCGCAAAATCCACATCACCAGCGAGAGCAGCACGCTCAGCAGAATGCATGTCGTGATGGGGAAATAAAAGCTGGAGTTCTTGCCGTGGATGCCGATATCGCCAGGCAGGCGCCCCAGGCGCACCGGCAGCCTGCCGCCGAACGTCACCGCCAGGCCGACGATCACAAATACAATCCCGATGGTGATCAGGAAACGCCCGAACTCCATACTTTCAGCTTAATGCTTCGCGATGAGAAGCAGCAGCCCGAACACCACCACCGGGATCAGTGCCATGGCCACGTAGAACAAAACCCGTTTCAGCCAGGAGGGGCCGCGGCGCTTCCATTGCCGCAGTTCGGCGCGTTCGGCGGGGACCACTTCTTCGGGATGTTCAAGGTCCCAGGCGAATTCATTGGCAGTGGAGTAGCGATCCTGCGGTTCGCGTTCCAATGCGCGGTAGATCGTCTCCTGCAACTGCGGCGTGATTTCGGGATTCAGCTCGCGCGGCGGCACGGGATTGTTCACCAGCCGGTCGTTCATTACGGCGAACGGGTTCGGCCCTTCGAACGGCGTGGCGCCGGTCAGCATCTCGTATAGGATCACGCCCAGCGCGTAAATATCGCTGCGCCCATCGCCGCGTTTGCCCTTCACCTGCTCGGGTGAAATATAGTCGGGTGTTCCGGCGAGCTGCGAAAGCTTGCCGAAAGTGAGGCGCCGCGCGCCCGTCTTGGCGGCAATCCCGAAATCGATCAGCTTGATGCTGTCGTCCTTGCCGATCATGATGTTTTCGGGCTTGAGATCGCGATGCACCACGCCATTGCGATGGATGTAGTCGAGCGCGTCGCAAGTGGCGATGACGATTTTGCGCGCGTGCTCCACGGGCAGCTTGCGATTCTCCGCCAGCACTTTCCGAAGCAGCCGTCCATCCACCCACTCCATCACCATGTAGACCCGGCCGGGCTCGCCGTGATCGAGTACCTTCATCACGCCGGGGTGGTCGAGCTTCTCGCCGATTTCGATCTCGCGCATGAAGCGGTCGAACAGAACGGGGTCGGCTTCCATGTCGGGGTGCGGCACCTTGATGGCCACAGGACGGCCGTTATGCAGATCGGTAGCGCGATAGATGGACGCCATGCCGCTGCGCGCCACCAGCTCCTCGATGCGGTAGTGGCTGAGTTGGTCGCCGGGACGGAGTGCCGCCATGGAGATTACCGGAGCGCTAATGGTATCACCCGCAAGCATCGCCCCATTCTAGAGGTACGCGCATTAGGGAATCGTAAAGAAGACATCAGGATATTATCTGGGGCGGAAATCGTCTCGGCGGATGACGAATTCGGGGTACGCGCCGGCGCCCAGTTCGAACAAGTCGAGGCCCTCGGGTTCGCCGTCCGGCGGGATGCGCTGGGGATAGAAGCGATTCAGGAGCCAATTGAGTGCAAAGGTCATGGGTAGTATGACGATCAAAAGCGCGCCGATGCCGGCGAGTTGGGCGGACCATTTGGCGGGTCCGAAAATCGCGACGGCAACCACTCCCCAGGTTCCGCCCGCCGCATGGACGGAGACGGAGCCGGCCGGGTCGTCGATGTGCAGGCGGACATCCAGCAACTCAACGCAAAGTGTCACCAGCAGGCCGGCGACTGCGCCTACGGATATAGCCGCTGCCGGCGCCATCCAGGCGCAGGCGGCGCTCGATGCCACCAGGCCGGAGGTCCAGCCGTTGGCGCAGAGCGACGCATCGGGCCGGCCGAATCGCGCACGTGTGAGCGCGGCGGCGGCGAGCAATCCGGCGGCGGCTGAAAGAGTGGTGTTGATGGGGATGGCCGGGATGTTCTTGTCCATGTCGAGCGCAAATAGGAGGCTGCCTGCGAGGTTCAAGCCGATCCATCCGACCCACGTGAGAAAACACCCGAAAAGCACGAGCACGGCGCTGTGGCCGGGAAACGCGGCAGGCACCCCTTCGGAATCGTATTTTCCGCGGCGTGGTCCGAGCAGACGCGCCATCGCCAGCGCCGTCAGACCTCCCACGGCCTGAATAGTCGATGAGCCGCCCGCATCGCGAAAACCCATCCGCGCCAGCCATCCGCCGCTCCAGGCCCAGTGCGCGAAAAGCGGATAAGTGAGGCCCGCTAAGATGGCCGTCGACGCACACGCGGCGCCGAGCCGCCAACGCTCGCCGCCGCCGCCCAACGGGATGATTGCCGCCAGCGCCACGCAGAACATCTGAAGCCATTCCAACTCGCCGGTCACCGGGAGCGGTACGGTCTCCTGCAGCCGGAATCCGCAGACGCAGTACACCAATACCGCGACCGCCGTCACGCACAGCGGCGCCAGCATGGCGTGCGCGGCGCTGCGCGATCGGCTCAGCCCCGAATTCATCAGAGCCAGCCCGGCGCTCGCCAGCGGCACCAATGGCGCCAGCAGCGCGAGCTCCATCACGACAGGGCTCATCGCCCTAGGATAACCAATCCCTGCAACGACATTGCGCCGATAAAAATTATCTATTTCCAATGCGCCGACTGGGAGCCCTAGACTGACCTAATAAATCTGATGGCGGACAATCCCCCAGTCATGAAACCGACCCTGGGCCTCACCGGGCTGACCATGAACGCCATGGCCCTCATTGCTCCCGGTGCGTTTCTATGGCTCACGTTCGTGGCGCAGGGAACCGCGGGCGCTACCGCGCCGGCCATGTGGATCGGAATCGTGTTTGCCCTTTTGCTGTGTCTTGCCACCGCGGTCTGCTATGCGGAGATGGCGAAGCTCTATCCCGGCACGGGCAGTTCCTATTATTTCGCCGAGCAGGCGTTCCTCAACCATGAGACCGCCTGGCCTTATGCGCGCCTGTCGAAGTTCATCGTCGGATGGGGCTCGCATCTCTACTACTGGATCTATCCCGGCGTGATGGTTGGGGTGATGGGGGTTCTGGTGGGATATCTCACCGGAACCATCTGGCCTACTTTCATGAGCGCGTCCAATCCCGGACCGATGTTCATGATGGCCGTGGCGGTGGTGTTTTCTTTCGCCATCGCTTACATCGCGCATCGCGGCATCAACGGGTCGACCGCGGTAAACATGGCAATCAATGCGATACAGATCAGCGCCCTGATCGTTTTTTCGGTGATGGCGCTGGGCTATCGCATGAATCACCCTCCGGGAAGCGTGGCTTACCAGTTCGATTCCGTTTCCGGCGACGCGTACACCTACCAGTTCGCCACTCAGAAACAGATGGTGGACGGGAAGTCGGCGGACGTGATCGTGCGCGACGGCGCGGGAGTTCCCAAACCGCTTCTCGACGCCGGCGGCAAGCCCGTGCCGTTTCAAATCTCCTACCCGGAGAAAGACGATCACGGCAACTTCCTGGCCCACCCGAATGCCAGCTCGGTAGTCGGCATACACAATTTCGGTTGGATGTTCGTGCAGGCCACGATTGCGATCCTCATCCTGGTGGGGTTCGAATCGGTAACGTCGATGGGCGGCGAGGCCAAAGATCCAAGGCGGCACATCCCGATCGCGGTGGTGACGTCGCTCCTGGTGCAGGGAGTGTTCTGCTACCTGTTCGAATATTTCGCGGCGAATTACTTCCTCAACAGCGGCTACACCATGCAGTCCGCGACGGGATCGGCCGCGCCGATCGGCGACATGATGGTGGTGGTGGGCAATGCCCTGTTCGGGCCGGGGCGGGGACGCATTTTCATGGAATTCGAAGCGTTCACGGTCTTCCTGGCGCTGATCGGCACCACGCTATCCTGCATGAACACAGGAGCGCGGGTCACATACGCCATGGGTAAAGACGAAGAATTGCCGGATTCCATGGGCCTGCTGCACGCCCAGAACCTCACGCCGCACCGCGCCATCTGGACCCTGGCCGCGATCTCGGCAGTGGTGGGATGCCTCACGGTTTCGAATCTGTTCGGCGACGGCGGTGCGCTCACGGACGCCACGGTTCGCGGGTTGCCGCAGGGATTCTGGTCGAGTTTCGGGTATTTCTCGCACGACAAGATGGCGGCCCTGCCGAACTCGCTCATCACGGTCACTCTGGCTTCGAACTTCGGCACCTTCGTGCTCTATGCGCTGAGCTGCGTGCTGTGCATGGTGGCGTTTCACCGGCACCCGAAATACAGTCCTGTACGGCATTTCATCGTTCCGCTATTCGGACTGCTAGCCAACCTTGCCTGCATGGCATTCTACCTGGTGGGACCGTTTCTGGGGTATGGCACCAAAATCGAGCCGTTGCTGGCGCTCGGAGTGGCTGCCGTATGGGGCATTTACGGCTGGATCTATTTCCTGCGGTCGAGCAAAGCCGCCGGCCGCACCACACTCGTCCGGCGCCCCAGCGAAAACCCGGTAGGGTAAGATCCACTCATGGAACTCGACTACGCCCAAGCCACCGACCGCGGGCGGGTACGCGACCACAACGAGGACTACATCGGCTGCGTTCTTCCGGAAGTTCCCGGCAAGGAGCAGCCCCACGGCTGGCTGTTCGTCCTCGCCGACGGGGTCGGCGGGCAGGAGAAGGGCGAGATCGCCTCGCGCACCGCGGTGGAAACGCTGCTGGCGGAGTTTCGCCGCGCCGGGCGCGATCAGCCCTTGCGCTCGCTCATGCCGCGGCTGGTGCAGAGCGCCAACGAGAAGGTGTTCGAATGCGGGTTGGCGGGCAAGCCGCGCGGCGCCCAGATGGCGACCACGGTGGTGGCATGCGCGCTACGCCATGATCGCGCGGTGGTATCGCACGTCGGCGATTCCCGCTGCTACCTGATTCGCGGCGGCCGCGCGCGGTCGCTCACCCGCGATCACACCCTGGTGAGCGAACAGGAACGGCTGGGGTTGATTTCCGGGCGCGACGCGGCCGAGGCCGAAACGCGTCACGTGCTCACCCGCTCGCTGGGCGGCGCCATGTTCGTGGGCGCCGACACCGCCGAGCACATGGTGCTCGCGGACGATATTCTGCTGCAGTGTTCGGATGGATTGCACGGCGCGATCTCCGCGGCTGCCATCGCGGAAATCGTGACGCGGAATAGGGATCTGGAAGCTGCTGCCCGGGAATTGATCGACGCCGCCAACGCCAGCGACGGCGGCGACAACGTCAGCGTGCAGTTGATCCGCGTGCGGAGCATCGAACGCATCGGCATGTACCGCGGGCGGCCGTACAAACTGGCGTGAAGAACCGGGGTTGGGCAGCTAATCCTGGCGGCAGCCTCGCGGTCGCGGTTCATCAGGCCCCCTTCCTCCCGGTGTCGGCCGGTTGTCCCGTCGTGAACGGTGGAATTCCGAAAACGGACACTCGGAAACCCTGCGGGCAGGTCAGTGCCGTTCATTGTCAGTAAGATGAGAGGGGAGGCAGGCTTGCCCGATCATCCGGAACGGCAGACAGGAGTCACCAGCATGACGGATCATATCGCGTCGTTCCTGCGCGAAGTGAAGCTTGGCGTCCGAGCGCTCCTCCGTGTGAAGGGTTTCACGGCCACGGTGGTGTTGACCCTGGCGCTGGGAATCGGCGCCAACGCCGCGATGTTCAGCCTGCTGCGCGACGTCCTGCTGCGCCCATTAGTGAACCGGGACGAAGATCACCTGATTTACATCCGGCAGAGCAAAACCAACGACCGAGACGTCACCTTCTCAATGCCCGAGATCGCGGATCTGAGCTCACGCGTGAAAACCATGAGCGCGTTTGGGGATTTCTCCGAAATCGGGTTTACTTTGCTGGGGCTGGGCGAGCCTCGTACGGTGCGCGCGGGGGTGGTAGGTGGTTCATATTTTCAGGTTATGGGCCTGCGCCCGGTGCTGGGGCGGCTGCTCGATGCACATGATGACGGGCCCAACGCCCCTGGCGTGGCGGTATTGACCTACAGATTCTGGTCCACCGATCTCAAACGCGATCCTGCTGTGATTGGCAGGACGATCCGGCTGAACTCGTTCATCGATGCCCGGCCGGCCACCATCGTCGGCGTGCTGGAACCCAGCATTCCCTATCCTCAGGATACGGAAGTCATCTCCAACGTTGTGACCAGCGCGCACCATCTCTCGGCCACCATGGTTACCAGCCGGCTACATCGCATGACCGAACTGTTCGGCAGGCTCGCGCCGGGCGTCACCCTGGAACAGGCGCGCGCGGAACTGCGGACGGTCTACGGAGCCATGAAGAAGGAGCATCCCGGGCCCGACTATCCGGCCAAGGACGATTATGAGATCCACGCCGACCGGCTGCGCGACGAGCTCACGCACGGAGCGCGTACCATCCTGCTGGTTCTGACCATAGGGTCCGTGCTGGTTTTCGTGATCGCCTGCGCCAATGTGGCGAATCTGCTTCTGGCTCGCACCATCCGCCGGGACCGCGAATTGAGCATCCGGGTGGCGATGGGCGCGAGTGCCGGAGCGCTGCGCCGGATCCTTCTGACGGAGAGCCTGCTGTTGTGTACCGGCGGAGCGGTTCTGGGGTTGTTGATCGCCGACCCGTTGCTGTCGGTGCTTTCACGATACATTTCGCGTTATTCGATTCGAGCCCTGGACCTTACGGTTGACGCGAGCATGCTTTGGGTAGGGGTGGGACTGGCCATCGCGGCAGCCGTATTGCTGGCATTCGTACCACGATTGCCTTCGTCGGGGCCGAGTATGGGTCCGGGCCTGGCATCTGCCAGCGTGCGGTTCACCGGCGCCGCCAATCGCAAGCTGCGGATTTTCGCGCTGGTGCAGGTGGCCGCATCGTTTGTGCTGGTGGCGGCAGCGGGCGCAACTGTCAACACGCTGCTTTCGCTGGAAGCGGCGCGCGCCGGGCTGGACACCCACAACGTGCTCAGCGTCGATGTCCCCGTGATGCACACCGGCGGTAGAACCCCGCAACAGATCGTGGATTTTTACAAGGAGATCACGCGCCAGATTCGGGAGCTGCCGGGCGTGCAAAATGTCAGCATCGGCTCGACCGTTCCCTGGCGCGATGGCGCCAATTTCGATTTCCAATTCGCTCCCGACGGTCGCGCGGCCGGGCCGGACGACGAGAAGTCTCGCGCCAGGGTTCGCGTGATTGCGCCCGGCTTCTTCGCCACAGTTGGGCTGCCGATGCTGGAAGGGCGCGACTTCACCGATGCCGACCGCGGCGGAAGCCAGAGTGTGGCCGTAGTGAGCGAGAGCCTGGCTCGCAAAGAGTTTCCATCCGGCGATGCGCTGGGCCATTCGGTGCAGTGGACCGACCCGATTCTTAAAGCCGTCCCGATGCTGAGCACGCAACCCTTGCGAATCGTTGGCGTGGTGGCGGACCTCGATGACGTGAACGTGCTCCCTAAACCGGCGATGACCATTTACCGTCCTTACGACCAGGAAACTGTGCTAGGAGGCGGCGAGCTTTTCGTTCACGTAGGTTCCAACCCGGCTGCCCTGGTGACGCCGATCACACAGCTGGTGCGGAAGCTGTCGGCCGAACAGCCGGTGGAAAATGCCCAGACGCTCGCCGAAGTTCGCACGAAGGTGCTGTCGGATGATCGTCTCAACGTGGTGGTATCGAGTGTCTTTGGAGGAGTCGCGCTCCTCATAGCGGTGGTGGGAATTGCCGGCGTGCTGGCGTTTTCGGTAAGCGGACGGACGCGCGAGTTCGGCATTCGGCTGGCAGTCGGTTCGCAGCCGCGGAATCTGCTCCTGCGGGTGATGGGAGAAGGCGCGGCGATCGCTGCCGGTGGACTGGCTGCCGGGTTTGCCTGCGGGTATTGGCTGGCGCAACTGGCGACTAGCTTTCTGGGAGAGGTGAAAATGCCCGGCGTCCTGCCGGTCGCAGGCTCGGCGCTCGTACTGCTGTTGGCTGCCGTGATTGCGTCGGTTGTGCCGGCGGCACGAGCCGCACGCGTGGACGTGATTCAGGCCCTGCGGACGGAATAAGAATCGACCGGATTTCCGAGGCGGGAAGCCTAACGCGAAAGGGACCGCGCCCTTGCGGCCGCGGCTGATCGCTGACGCGCTAGAATTCCAGTATGCAGATCACCTGGCTCGGACATGGCTCCTTCCAATTCCGGCTCCCATCAGGCCACGTTATTCTGATGGACCCCTGGATTGACGGCAACCCCGCTTACCCCAAGGGGCACACCATCGACCGCGTGGACACCATCTGTATCTCTCACGGCCATTTCGATCATATTCACGACACGCCCACCCTGGCCCGACGCTTCTCGCCCGAAGTGGTCGCCATTTTCGAGACGTGCGCGTGGCTGGAATCGAAAGGTGTGAAGAATACCCGCGCCATGAACAAGGGCGGATCGCAAAAGGTGGGTGAAGTCACGTTCACCATGACCCACGCAGTCCACAGTTGCGGCATCCTCGATGACGGCAAGATCATTTACGGCGGCGAGGCGGCGGGGTACGTCCTGCACCTGCCGGACGGCCGCACGCTCTATTTCGCCGGCGATACCAACGTCTTCACCGACATGCAGCTTATCGAACAGCTCTACCACCCGCAGTTGGCGTTTTTGCCGATCGGCGATCTCTACACCATGAGCCCGCGCGAAGCTGCCGCGGCGTGCGGAATGCTCAAAGCGAAGAAAGTGGTCCCGATGCATTTCGGCACATTCCCCCCGCTGACCGGCCGGCCGGAAGAGCTGCAAAAATTGATTTCGGGTACTACTACGGAAGTCTGGGCGCTCGAACCGGGAAAGCCGATAGAGTGGTAGGGCTCCCATCGTGGCCGGCAGCCAGGATCGCCTGCCCTGCCGAGGCAGCTACTGGCTCACCCACTTCGCCACGTCGTCAATCACCACTTCGGCCACGTGCTGGTTGGGCTTGCGGGTATCGGCCGACGAACTCCGGCCCGTTCCCTCAATCATGAGGTGGTCGAGCGCGGGATAGCTTTTCGCAGTCACGCTTGGCGCTCCCGCCAGTCCCGCCTTCCATGCAGCGAAATCTTTCATGTTGACGTGATAATCCCGCTCACCCTGCAGAATGAGCATCGGAATCTTCAGGAGCTTGGCTTGCCCTGTGGGATCGTACGCCTTGAGGTCGATCAGGTACGCGCCGCGCATTCCCAACAGGGGCGAGGTGTCCACGTCGCCGGCCGTCAGCTTCTTGATTTTCTCGGCCTGCTCGTGGATGACGGCTAATTGCCGCTTCCATTGCTCCAGTTGCGGTGGCGTGAGATCTTTTTGGACCCCGTCGAACATGTACTGCGCTTCGTCGATGGCCACATCTTCAAGCGGGCGCTCGTTGCCATTGAGGATGATCATGCCCGCCAGTTTTCCGTCGGCTTCGGCGATCCGCGGCATCAGGTATCCGCCCAAACCGAGGCCCAATGCATAGACTTTTCCCGGTTTCACTTCCGGCTGCGCCCGCAAGACCGCGGCTGCCAGCACCGCATCGTCGATGATTTCCGTCTCCGCGCTGTAATCATCCTGCTGCATGACCGAAGGGTAGATTCTGGTCCGCTTGTCGTAACGCAGAACCATCACACCTTTGGATGCCAGCCCCTCCGCCAGGTCCTTGAACGCTTTTACCATCTCATTTTGTTCGTCGCGGTCGGCCGGTCCGCTGTCGTGAACCAGCAGCACGGCCGGGAATGGCCCGGCTCCATTCGGCACCGTCAGCGTGCCCCCGAGCTTATATTGGCTGCCGATGGTGACCTCGCGCTCTTTGAAGGAAGCCGGGTTGCTGTACGAAGGATGCTTCCACGGATCGACCCGCGGGATAATCAACCCCACCTGTCCTTCGCCATTGATGGAGATCTCGTAGCTCACGTTGGCGTTGGCGAACTTTACCGGGATCGTGATGATCTTCGCCGTACCGATGGCGCGTTCCGCCGGCGTCCCGATCGACTGCACCGCCCCCCACGCATCGGAGACTTTCTTCGCCAACTCTGCATCCGTATTGGCGGATTTGGAGGTGGCTGAGATCAGGGGAGCGATGTCGGAGTATTTGTGGGCCAGAAGCAAGTCCAGGGTTTTTCGGGCGGTGTCCTTGGGATCGGCTGCCGGCTGCGCCAGGAGAACTCCGGCGTACAAAACGCACAGTGCGCGCGTAAACATAACACTTCTATAGTACTGCTCGGCGCCAACTACACAATCCCGCTATAATTTGGGAGAATTGAATTCTGGAGGAATGAATGGCCGAGTACGCGCATCCGGAAGCACTGGTGTCTACCGATTGGGTTAGTCAGC
The DNA here is from genome assembly GCA_035509055.1 of Bryobacteraceae bacterium. Taxonomy (GTDB): domain Bacteria; phylum Acidobacteriota; class Terriglobia; order Bryobacterales; family Bryobacteraceae; genus PALSA-129. The sequence goes on from DATJMA010000032.1 coordinate 29,953, forward strand.
ACGGCAAGGATCCCAACGTTCGCGTAGTGGAAGTTGACGTCGATACGAAAGCCTACAATGAGGCGCACGTGCCGGGAGCGATTGCGTGGGCGTGGAACACACAGCTTTGCGATACCGTCCGCCGCGACATTCTCTCGCAAGAGCAGTTCGAGGCGCTGATGGCTGGATCAGGCGTCACGCCCGAGACCACACTGGTGATTTACGGCGACAACAACAACTGGTTCGCCGCCTGGGCTTTCTGGCAGGCCAAAATTTACGGGCACAAAGATGTCCGCCTGATGAACGGAGGGCGCAAGAAGTGGCTGGCGGAAGGCCGGGACGTCGCTACCGAACTGCCTCATGTGACGCCCACGGCATATCATGCGAAGCCGGCGGATTTTGCCTTGCGTGCGTTCCTGCCCGCGGTGCAGAAGGCGTCCGCGGAGCATTCCGCGGCTCTGGTGGACGTGCGCAGCCCGCAGGAATTCACGGGCGAAATCCTCGCGCCGCCCGGTCTGCCGGAAACCTGCCAGCGGGGCGGCCACATTCCCGGCGCGCGGAGCATTCCGTGGGGGAAGGCGTGCAATGACGATGGGACATTCAAAACGGCGGACGAACTTCGGGCACTTTACGGCCACGAGGGGGTCGACGGCGCCAAGCCGGTGATTGCGTATTGCCGCATCGGCGAGCGCTCCAGCCACACCTGGTTTGTTCTAAAGTACCTTCTCGGGTTTGACAACGTGACGAATTACGACGGTTCCTGGACCGAATGGGGGAATCTGGTGGCAGCTCCCGTAGCAAAGGGCGCGGCGGCATGAAGATCGAGGAATACCACGAGCGTACGCTGGACTTGGATGGCTGGAAAGTGAATCTCACCAGCTACCGCCTGGAGACCGAGTGGCACGCCAAGGCCGATAACGTATCGCCCGGCGCCACGCTGTGCCGCACCACGGGGGCATCGCGCGAGGAGGCCGAACAGAAGGCCTTGAAACGGGCGGAAGAGTTGCTGGGAAGAACCCGGCGGCACGCGGTGTAGAAGCGATCACTTCACCGCCCGGCGCCTTACCCAGTGACGGACCAACTCGTACTCCGGTAGCGCCGTCGGCGAGGCTTTGGTCACCTTGATCAGCGCCCGGCGCTTGAGCACCGCGAGCGCGCGCTGGACGGCTGATTTCGACAAGCCCGAAAGATCGGCCAGCTGTTGCAGGCTGATGGACGTAGTCCGTTGTTCCGCGCGGTACAGCCGCGCCCACAGCACGACGTACACCAGAAACGCGGCGGGAGAGCGGTCGTGCCCGGTGAGATCGGGCAGGAGCACATCGACCACGTACTCGTCGAATTCGATATGGTACATAAAACTATAGTCATATTTACCATAGATGCTTGCTTTCGGGAGCCTGACGCCGCAGAATTGGTGCCAGGGAGTTTGCGATGAAATCTGCAATCCGTTGGGGCCGCGTGCTGGTTGCCGCGGCGCTGTCCGAGTTGGCGGTGATTGCGGTCCTTATGGCGGTCACCGGCGTCTACGCCCTGGCGTCTCATAAAAGTACGGCTGCCGGCCTGCAGGAGTTCGGACAGCGTGCGGGATATTATGTGGCTCCCGCGGCGAGCGGGTTGGCGGTCTTCCTGGGCGCTCTCTGGGTGACGCGCGGGCTGACGGCTAAATTCCTGCTGAACGGCACTCTGGTGGGGGTGGCGGCCACGATTCTGACGGTCGGAATGATCGTCAGCGCGCGGCCCGAAGACCGGTTCATGTACATTGTTTCCTTCGCCATCCGGATCGCCGCGGGGTATCTCGCGGGATTGACGGCGCAGTTGCGATTCCAACGAACCGCCGCGCCGACGGGGTCGCTGTCGTGATACGGGGCGTCAAGTTCGTCACCGTTCCGGTCACCAACCAGGACCGCGCTCTGGCGTTCTACACCGAAACGCTCGGATTTCGCGTGGTGACGGACCAGCCATACGATGCCGGACAGCGCTGGATCGAACTGCGCATTCCCGGCGCTGACACCCGGATTGTCTTGTTCCGCTTCGGCGATGCCCGAAAACCCGGTGACAACAGCGATCTTACCTTCTGGACCGACGATGTGGAAGCCACCGCACGGGAATTGAAAGCCCGAGGCGTGCATTTCGTGATGGAGCCGAAACGGGAAGACTGGGGCACCGCGGCGGCGTTCGCAGATCCCGACGGGAACCGGTTCGGGTTGAGCTCAAAGTAACGCTACTGAATCAGGTACTGCTCCAGTTTCCCGTCGGGCATCGTCAGGGTACTCAGATGGAGCGCTTTGTCCTTAAAGTTGACGCTGAAATGCCGGTAGGTCATACCGCCGCGCAATTCCACCGAGGTCTGCTTCAGCGAAACCAGCGGGCCCTGCGCTTTCAGGCTTGCCGCGGCATCGGCGAGCACCCGCGGCGTGAAATACCAATCGGCGTCGGCGGTCAGCAGGCTGCGATCGATCTTGCCTGCGAGGAGCCCATCGAAAATCCGGCGCGCCTGGGCCAGGGCCGGCGCGGCGCCGGGGTCGTCCGCCCCGGCGAGTAGCAGCGGCGCGACCTCGCGCGCGATCTGTCCGGTGGCGCTCGATCCGTCTTCATTGGCGAACACCACCACCGCGGCTTTCTGGTCCGGCCAGACCGTATTCAAGCTGACGAATCCCGAAACTGCTCCGCCGTGCTGCCATTGAGGATGCCCCCCGGCATCGGTCACGCCGATACCGAGCGCGTAATCCGTGGGCGTGCCGTTGCGCAGGCGGGCTGGCGTGGTCATTTCGTTGATCGATGCCGGCGTCAACAGCGTATGCTCCATCAGCGAGATGTCCCAGAGCGCCAGATCGTGCGCCGTCATGGCGAGTTCACCGGCGGCGAACAGCCACCCGCGGCCTTCGGGAGTTGCCGGACGGGGCGGAGCGAGGGCGAAGCGTGTGTATCCGGCGGCGTCGTGCGGTCCCAGGGTTTGTTCCGCCAGGTTGATGGCGCTGGTCATGCCCAGCGGTTTCAGAATGCGCTCGGAAAGGAACTGAAAAAATGGTTCGCCGGTTACGCGTTCGATGATACGGCCAGCGATGACGTAGTTGGTGTTGCTGTACTGCCAGCGCGTGCCGGGATCGAAATCGAGCGGCTTGCGGGCCCACTTGTCCAGGATTGCGGCGGCGGTTACGGGCTGTAACATGAATGGCGCCACATAGTCCTGCGGGTAATAATCCCGGTAGCCGGAGGTGTGGGTGAGCAATTCCCGGATGGTTACTTCGGAAGCACGGGTCAAATCCGGAAGGTACTTGGAAACGCGGTCGTCGAGCGATAACTTGCCTTCCTGCACCAATAGCATAGTGGTTCCGGCGAGCATCTGTTTGCTTACCGAACCTATCGAGAAGCGCATGTCCGGCCGGGCATCGATCGCCGGTGCGAGACGAGCAAAACCGTATGCTTTTTCGAGCGCAATTTTGCCGGATTCGACCACGGCGATGGAGACGCCCGGGGTGCCGCTTCCGGCCAGCGCCCTAGCGGCGATCTCATCCACGGTTGCAATCTTGAAGGGCACCCCGAAGGCGTTGGCCGACGCCAGCAGGCATATCGAAAAAAAGCAGGAACGCATACGATCAATCGCTCCGGCCAAGTATAACGCACGGCGGCGCGACGCTTATCGTCTGACCTGATGACGCTCGCTTTCGGCGCTCAATTCGCCCGTGGCCGGCCGGAACTTGCGGTCGGATCTCAGGGCATAAACTGCCAGAATCAGCACGACGGCGCCAATCAGGAGCAATCCCCCGGCGACCACCGCAAACCAAACGTTTCGGGAAGTCCGCGGCGCTTCCGGCGGGATGTAAGGCGCGGGCTGAGAAATGGCGGAATGTTGGGTGACTGCGCCCGGATTGGCTGCCCCGGCCAGCGGCTCGAATGAGCCGGGAAACGACACGTTGGCGACGGTCAACTGGACGGGCAAGTCAGTGACGCTCTCGAAGCAGGGCGGATTGCTGGCGGCGCAACTCGCGCAGATGATTCGCAAGCCGGAGCGGTACGTGCCGGCAGCGTGATTGCCGGAATTCGCCGTCAACCGAACCACGAACGACGTGCCCGGCTGGACGTCGATGGTAGACGGCTCGAAGCGGAGCCAGTCCGCCGCTGGCTCAGCGCTAACCTTGAACGTTTCCGCGGTGGGGCAGATGTTGGCGAACGGAAACTCCGCGGACTGCTGGGAATGGGGCGGAATGGTGACTTTGGCGCCCGACTGCGTTTGGGCCATCGGCGCGATGCCGGCGAGAATTGCGGCGATGACGATGGGATGTCGCATGGGCGGAAGAGCGCGAAGACAGCAATCGCTACGATCGAGCCGGGAATGGGTCTCGAATGGATTATAAGTGAGTGTTTCGTCACAAGGCAAGGCAGGATGCCGCGTCAGTGTGCGGTGGCGGACTATCGCGCCTTTCCTCAGTTATCCGGGCGCGAATCACGCGCCAGGATCAGTGCGTCCGGGGGACAGGCTGATAGGTGCAGAACGGATCGGACGCCAGGGGATTGCCGGTGGCTCCATAGGCGCGCGCGCGCGAACCTCCGCATAAAGCGCTGTACTCACAGAAGCCGCAGCGCCCCTCGAACTGACTGGGATCGTGGAGCGATTGGAATACGCGGGCGTCGCGGTACACCTCGGAAACCTGCTCGTTGCGGACATTTCCCACCACCAGCGGCAGGAATCCGGCGGGGCAGATGTCGCCGGTGTGCGATACGAACATGATGCCGTTGCCATCTCGAATTCCGAATCCGCGGTATACTCCGGTCTTTTTGATTTGCTCCCCTGTCATGCCGTCGGCGCGCATGATTTCGAGGGCCACGCGCCGGTAAGAGGGTGCTTCGGTGGTGGCCACGATGAAGGGAGCCGAGAGGGACGTGCGATGGATCCACGCCATCAGCTTTTCGCCATCCTCGGGCGAGAGCGGCTGCAATACTTTTCCGCGGCCCACCGAAATCAGGAAGAACAGGCTCCAGCGAGTAACACCGTAGGATTTGAGCAATTCGTAGACGGCCGGAATATCGTCCGCGGTCTCCGCCGCCACCAGGGTATTTACTTGCAGCGGCATCCCCAATTCCTGCGCCCAGCGCATAGCGCGCAAAGTGCGTTCGAACGTGCCGGCAATTCCGCGGATGGTATCGTGCCGCTCGGGAGTCGAGCCGTCGAGACTTAAGCCCAATCCCTCCACGTTGTGCTCCTTCAATTTCACCAGGACATCGCGCGTGAGCGCTTCGCTCGCCGCGGGCGTGATCGAAACGCCGATGCCGAGACGGTGCGCCTCATCGATAATCTGGTAGAGATCTTTGCGGGCCAACGGATCGCCGCCGGTGAGAATCAACTGCGGCATGGGGTCGCCAAAGCCGGGAATCTGATGCAGAAACTCGATGCCCTCCGCGGTGGTCAGTTCGTCGGGGTGCGGTTCGGGTACTGCCGACGCGCGACAGTGCCGGCACGCCAGCGGGCAGGCTTGCGTCATTTCCCAGTAGATGTTTACGGGCGTCCGGGCGTAATCGCGGGGCGCATGGCGAGGATTCCCAAAGTGCGACGCTGTCATATGCTTATAGCCTAACACGCATTTCGGACCTTTTTAATCCAAAAAGCGTCCCCGCATTTGAGGGGATGGGAGCATGCACGATTCGCGTTTGCCGAACCAGGCATAGCGGTGGCGCGCCACCCAGTCGTAAATCATATCCCGCAGCGGCCGGGGGACCACTACGAGGCCATACAGAAGAGGCCACGGAAAGCGCAATCCACGAGCGATTCGCAATGCGGCTGCCGACTTGAGATGCGTCTTTCCGCGCTCGATCAGGACGATGGTCTCCGCGGGGGGCTCGCCTTGGAGCGCTCGCCGGGCGGCTTCCGATTGTAAGGATGCGAAGCGGAATCGCCGCCTTGCGTCGCGCTTCAGGACGAATTGCACCAGTCCGTTGCAAAGATTGCAGACGCCGTCAAAAAGGACGATCCGCTCGTCGCCAGGCATCTCAGCGCGCCGGAACCGGTACGGTGCCTAACCCGGTGTCTTCGATTACGCGATTCAGTCCCGCCACCGCCGCAATGCCCTCCGTCCAAACACGATCGAGATCGGTCAACTGCGCGGCGGTCGGCAACCCCTGATAACCGTCGATCGCTGATTCCACGTTGTAGGCATCGGTCAGGCAGTGCGAAATCTCCTCGATCAACTGCCCCGCCTGCAGACTCGGCCTTTCCGGCCCGTTCGACCTGGCTCCGGCGATCTGTCCGGACAGCTTCTCGTATGCCGTCCGGGCCGACGCCAATTGCTGCTGCAGCGAGTAGGCGCTCATCACCGCCGCATCGCGAGTTCTGCGGTCGGCGTCGGACATCGGAAAGGCGGGGTCGGGCAAAACGGTTGCCGTGCCGGACAGCGCCGCCGCGGCGTTGACGGTGATAGTGACTTTATAATTCCCGGGCAGCACCAGCGGGCCCATCCGTCCGGTACCCACGCCGCAATTGCCGGGCAGCGGTCCGTTATCCAGCGGACCGGCGCGGCGAAGATCCCAGCAAACGCGATTGACACCCGGCTGCGAGGTCCCCCGCAAGGTGCGCACGGTTTTTCCGGCGGAATCGGCGATGGCCACATCGACCTCATTGGCGCGCGCCGGTAGAAAGTACGTAATTTCCGCGCCGAGGGGCGGATTCGGCGCAAAGAACTCGCCCGCGCCGAACCAATATTGGCCGGCATAGATCTTGCGGTAGTGTGACGGCGGAATGGGAAACAGATAGCCCCGGTCGGCGGTGACCGCCGGAGCGATCTCGGCCAGCGGTCCGGCATGGTCCAAAATCCAGATTCCGCGGCCGTGCGTGCCCAAGACCAGTGCGTTGTCGCGATCCTGATACGCCAGGTCGTACACTGGGACGGGCGGCATGTTGCCGTTAAGATTCACCCAGTGTTCTCCGCGGTCGAACGAGGCGAAGATGCCCGTCTCAAGACCGGCTGCCAGGACGTCGGGGTTCGACGGATTTTCGCGCAGGCGATGGACGGAAGCATCCGGCAATCCTTCGGTGATCCGCCGCCAGTGAGTTCCGTAGTCCTCACTTACAAACACATAGGCATGATAGTCGTCGTTGAAGTGGCCGTCCACCGTGACATAGACTCGACCGGGTGAGTACTTAGATGGCTCTATCCCGCTAATGTTCAAGCCTGCCGGAAGATCGGGGAGGTTTCTGCTGAGATTGACCCATGTCTTTCCGCCATCGCGGGTTGCTTCGATGGTCCCGTCGTCCGCGCCGGTGTAGAGCACGTTGCCGTCGAGGGGCGATTCGGCAATGGCGGTGAGGGCGGAGAAATTCGCCTGGCCGTCATGCCGGGATAGCGCTCGTATGGGCACAGTCCGGCCCATCATTTGAAGTCCTTCGCGGTCGATATCCGCCGTGAGGTCGGGACTGATGGCGCGCCAGCTCACGCCGCGATCGTCCGAGCGGAGCAGTACATTTGCGCCCGTGTAAATGGTGCTGGCGTGGAATGCGGAGGCGATCAGCGGGGCGGTCCAATACCACCGATAGGGCGCCTGGGAGCGGTCCGGCGGCTTCACCGTGCCGATCATCTGGCGCTCCATGTTGTTCAGGTCCAGGCGGGCGGTGGACCCGTTCTGCGAACTCACCAGTACGGTGTGGTCGTCTTCGAAGACAGTCTGCATGCCATCCCCGCCGCCGATGTTGAAAGCGTCGCGGAAGGAGATGCCGTAGTCCATTTTGGACGCGCTGGGAGTGCACCAGTTGCCGTTATCCTGCAAGCCCCCGCAAATCAGGTACGGGTCGCCATGGTTTACCGCGATGTTATAAAACTGTCCGATGGGCATATTCCCGCGAAATAGCCAGGAGAGTCCGCGGTCGTAAGAGATGGACACGCCGCCATCGCCGCCGGCAATCAGGCGGTTGCTATTCTCGGGGTCGATCCACAACACGTGGTCCTCGCCATGGACGCCGCTGAATACGTCGCGAAAGCTGTGCCCGCCGTCGTCCGACGCCCAGAGCCCGCGGTTGGAGCCCATCAGGTAGACGCGATTGCCGTCCTTGGGATCGAGATAGATGCGGCTGTAGTACATCGGCCGGGGGTTCAAACTGGTTAAGTGTTCCCAGTTATCGCCCCGGTTTAGGCTGCGAAAAACGCCGCCCGTGCCGGGAGGGTCGGCTTCCACTACGGCATAGACCGTGCGGCTGTCGCGCGCAGAAAGGGCGATGCCGATGCGCCCCTTTTCGCCGCCCGGCAATCCACTGGTCAGTTCGGTCCACGTGGCGCCGCCATCGGTAGTGCGATAGATTCCGCTTCCCGGTCCGCCGCCATTGAAGCCCCAACCTTTCCGCTGCCGCTGGTACATGGCGGCGAAGACCACGTTATGGTCGTGCGGGTCCATCGCCAGGTCGATGGCGCCCGTGTTCTCGTCGCGGAAGAGCACCTTCTTCCAGGTGCCGCCGCCGTCGGTGGTTTTATATACTCCGCGTTCCGGGTTCGATCCCCAGAGATGACCGACGGCCGCGATCCAGACCACGTTCGGATCCGTCGGGTCGATCACGATCTTGCCGATATGGTGCGTCTCGGCGAGCCCCATCTTAGTCCAGGTGAGGCCGCCATTCATCGATTTGTAGACGCCATCGCCCCACGACGAGCTTTGTCGGTTATCCGCCTCGCCCGTCCCGACCCACACTACCCTGGGGTCGGATGGCGCCACGGCGACGGCGCCGGTCGACATCATGCCGCCGGCGTGGTCGAAAACAGGAGCGAAGGATACGCCGTCGTTCACGCTTTTGAAGACGCCGCCGGTTGCCGTGGCTACATAAATGGTGGTGGGCTGGCCGGGAGTTTCGGCGATCGCCAGGTCGGCAATCCGCCCGCCGGTGGCAGCGGGTCCGATGCTGCGCCACTTCAGGCCGGCCAACAGATCGGGCGCCACGGTTTGCGCCGCCAGGAAAGAGACCGTCACCAGGAAAATCGCGCCGAAGCGGCACATGACTCCATGATAAAACACGCGTCCAGGGAGCACTTTTTCCATTGGCTGAAGGGGATGTCTCTGCCGGTGATACGGACAGTTTGATCGATACACCTGCAGGGGAAAAACCGCCGCTTGACCGAGGAGCCTTTTTCGGCGGCGGCGTGGATGGAGCAGTCGCCGCAAGGATGGGCTTATCGAGCATTCACGAGTATGGAGTTTCCTGAGTTCGAGATCGGCCGCGTCGTACGGCACGACGTTCTGACAGGCTTGAGAGGCGAGATTCCTTAGCGCTCAGTCCGCGCCATTTTGCCGATGAGTGGAGGCGGACCATTTTGGTGAAAACGGGATTCTCGAAAGTGGGCCTGGGCGGTCCCTTTCGGCGGTGCATTTCGAGAAACGCCAGATGAGTGAGGCTTCCTGCTTCGGCCCAAGAACGGCAGATGAGGGACCATCTCCAAAATACTGACCCACCACGATGTTCTCGCGTGGCGAAGGGTAGTGTCGAAATGGCGATGTCGGTAGGCTGTCGAGTTGACGTTCAGGGTGATTGCCCAACCAAGTCGGGCTGGTCACGCGCCACAAGGGCCAACGGACTCGGCGGACCGACAGGTAATAACAGTTCCCGGCCGAGCAGGCGAACTGCCCCCGGCCTTGGATTCGATCGCCGCGGCGTAGCAAATACGCGAATGCGATCACGACGTGCCTGCTATGGAACTCGCGCGTCCGATTGGCATAAATGGGACAAGCGGAGGGTGAACTTGCGAATTGCAGTGTAGAATACTTCTACACGGGGATTTTGTGCTGATTTGGCTGAAGGAGTTTGACGAAGGTGTCGCCTCGCACCTTTCAAAATTCGTCTCCAACGTGCTGCATGCGCTCCGGCGTTGAAACCGCGCGTCGGAAGGGACATGGCATTTCCTCAATATCTCCAACGTTGACCTCAGCCAGAATTGCGCCTGACCGGACCCTAGGCGCGAAGCCTGGGGCGTACCGACTGGCAGCAGTATTGGCGTTGCTCTTTTCAATAGCTGCATTGGCCCAAACCCAGCTTGCGACTGTTTCCGGCGCCATCACCGATCCAAGTGGCGCCGTTGTACCCGGCGCGAGCGTTACGGTTGTCAACCAGGGCACTGGATTAAAACGGAGCATTCTCACCGACACGGCCGGCGAGTACCATTTCGCCGGCTTGCCAACCGGAACGTATTCTCTCCGCATAGAGAAGCCCGAATTCCAATCGCAGATTCGCGCAGGGGTAGAACTCACCTCGGCGGCCGATGTGACCATAAACGCACAACTCGCAATCGGCGACCTTTCGCAGGAAACCACGGTCAACGCGAGCGCCGCCGCCATTGACAACACGACGTCGACTGTCGAGGGAGTCGTTCCAGAGCAGAGTCTGGCGGAACTGCCCCTCAACAACCGCGATCTGTTTAGCGTGGTTACGCTGGAGCCGGGAGTCGCTCCTAATCCTAGCAGCGCTCCTTCCTTTCTTTCGAACGGCAAGGCTGGGCAAGTTGCAATTAATGGGATACGTCCGAGCATGACGAACGTTCTGATCGATGGCATGGATGCGACGGATCCGGTCTTCGGCTATTCGCCCGCTGGCGCTTCGGGTTTTTTCCTTGGCCTGAATGAGCTGGAGGGGGTCCAGGTTTTGACCCAAACCTTCAACGCGGAGTACGGCGGGCATGGCGGCGCGGTCATCAACATGACAACCAAGTCCGGCAGTAACCAATTTCACGGATCTTGGTGGGAATTGCATCGGGATGCGTCGCTCGATGCCAAGAACTACTTCGATTTGGCCGCCAACCCGATTCCGCCTTTCGTTCGCAATCAGTTCGGCGCTGGAATGGGAGGACCACTCAAACGCGACCGCACATTCTTCTTTGTCAATTATGAAGGATTTCGCGAGGTGCAGGCCTCCACGGCAATCGCCACGGTACCCGATGCCCTCGCGCATCAAGGTCTGCTACCATCGGCTGTCAATCCGTCCGCTTGCAGCAACACCAACCCGAGTGGCTGCGTCGCCATTCCGATGAATCCTCTGATACAGCCGTTTCTCAATTTGCTGCCTGTCGCGAACGGACCGGACAATGGGGATGGAACCGGCGAACTGAGCACCGCGAACAAAGGCAACACCCGTGAGGACCACGGCATGGTGCGCATCGATCACAATTTTTCCAACACCCATTCGCTCTTCGCGCGCTATACCGTAGATGACAGTTCTTCTCTGGTTCCATACGTTGGGTCGCCGCCGGGAACTTACGCGCCGGGGTTCCCGGCCATTCACCTGTCGCGGAATCAATATGGCACTGTTCAGGACCGCATGACGTTCGGACATGAGTGGATCAACGAGTTGCGCGCCGGCGTCAACCGGACGACTGCATCTTCTTCGGTCGATAATACGCATCCGGGGTTGTCTATTTCTTTGGTCCCTGGCCAACCGTTCGGAATGATCGATGTCACGGGTTTGAGCCTGATCGGCAACTACGTGGCATTTCCTTTGGGCGAATTTTCGACCGTTTATCAGGTTCAAGACCAACTGTCGCGTACCATGGGCCGTCACACCTTGAAATTCGGTGTCGAGTTCCGAAGGCTCCAACTCAATGGAACGCTGAATTTCGGTGTCAACGGATTGTATAGCTTCCAGGACCTGACCCCCTTCGGGTTCCCTGCCTTCAGCAACAATCCGGCTCTCGAATTCTTTCTTGAAGGTCTGCCCCTGTCATACGTGGGGGTCAACCCCTCTAACGCCAATTCCGATCGTGGATACCGTGAGAGTTTTGCTTCAGGCTTCGCGCAGGACTTTGTGCGCGTGAACAGCCGCTTAACGGTAAACGTCGGATTGCGGTACGATTTCTACTCCAATCCGACCGAGGCATTCGACCGCCTCTCCGCTTTTCCAAACCCGGCGACAGATTCCGCTCCAACTGTCGGCAGTGTATTTGCGTCGACGCCGCTGGATCTATTTTCGCCGCAGGCAGGTTTGGCCTGGAGCGTCTCCGGCGATGGCAAAACTGTGGTGCGGAGCGGATTCGGCATCTATCGCGATCAACTCCCGGAAATCGTGTTCGGAATCACCCGTTTCCTCCCACCTTTCTTCGGTCTGGAGGAATTCGTTTTCCCGCAGTTTCTAAGCCCACAGAATGCGGCCCTGAGCCAGCCGCTCGACGCTTTCGCAACAACTTACTACCCGAAGTTTCCGTACGCTCTCGAGTATAACCTCAACGTGCAGCGGGAACTCGCGCGCGGCTTGATCCTCAGTGCGGGGTACTTTGGCACGCGCGGCAATCACCTCACCCGCGAAGGCGAGGGGAACCCTTTTGAACCGTCGCTGGGCCATCGCTACAATCCGAACCTGGCATCTCCCCTGATAACGGCATTGACTGACGCGCAATCTTTCTATAATTCCTTCCAAGCGTCCGTTTCGAAACATTACGCCCACAACGTTTCCTGGCAGGTCTCCTACACATTAGCCCATGCCATCGATGATGCTTCCGTGGATCTGCAAGTGGAATCCGTGAATGATCCCCCCGGATCTCAGAACATTTTCGATCGCAAGGGGAGCCGGGGCCCGTCGGATTTTGACATCCGGCATAATTTCGCGGCAAACCTCGTTTACCAGTTGCCTGGGCGCGGACGTCTTCTGGGCGGCTGGCAAGTCTCGGCGGTTGCCAACGTTCATAATGGCCCCCCATTTACTCCAGTGCTCGCCTTCGACAATGCCGATATGCAATCGCTTCTTATTCCGGAGCGGCCGGATCTGGTCGGCAACGCGTATGCGGGAAGCTGTCCGAATGGGGCCAGAGTGGGCACTCCGTCGTGCTGGTTTAATCCAAGCGCCTTTGCGGTTCCGCCGGCCGGCGAGTTTGGCAATGCCGGACGAAACATCCTGCGGGGGCCTGGGTTCGCGGAGTTTGACCCCGCGCTGCACAAAGAGTTCGCGATCGCCGAACGATTGAAGATCACGGTTGGGGCGGAAGCTTATAACCTTTTCAACCATCCGAATTTTGGCGTTCCGAGTAATACCCAAAGTCCGTTTTTCCTCGGGGGAAGCGGGGATGCCGTCTTGAAGGATGTGGCGGGCAATTTCGCCGATAACGCAGGTCAAATTCTGACCACCGCGGGCACGGCACGCCAGATTCAACTGGTCGGCCGGTTTACGTTCTGAAGAGCGGAGGAAGACCCGTCGAAGCCTGGCTTCCTCTGGGAGAATAAGGCTGACGACGGGAATACCCGTCGCAACTCGCGATGGTCCGCAACCTTTATCAGCGCCGCTGCCGAGTCGAAGGATCTGGAGATGGAGTCTAGCAAAAGGGAGTTGATCGAGTCAGTGTTCGCCGGCGACGGCGAGATGGCCACGCGTATGCGCGAGCTAGATTGGTCGATGACGGCACTGGGTCCGGTCGAACAATGGCCGCAAGCCCTGCGAACCTGCGTGCGCCTTATGCTGAGCGCCGGCTATCCGATGACCATCATGTGGGGGCCGGACTTAGCGTACTTGTACAACGACGCCAATGTGCCGGTTGTGGGAACAAAACATCCGTGGACGCTGGGGCGTAGGTGCCGCGAGATCTATCCCGAAGCATGGGATTTCGTAGGACCGCTGTTCGACAGAGTAATGACGAAAGGTGAGGCTGCCGTTACTCTTGCCGATCAGCTATTTGTGATGCACCGGAACAACTACCTCGAGGAGTGCTACTTCGCTTTCTCGTTTAGCCCGGTTCCGGATGACAGCGGCCGCGCAGGCGGCGTGCTTACCATCGTGCTGGAGACGACGGAGCGGGTGCTCGAAGGACGACGCCGCCAGGTTCTTCGCGATTTGGCGGCGCGAACGGCGGGAGCGCGAACCGAAGAAGAAGTTTGGCGCGTTAGCGCGAAGACCCTCGGCGAAAACCGCCTGAGCCTCCCGTTCTCATTTCTATATGAATATCGGCCTTCCGAACAACAAGCGTACCTGGCAGGCGTCAGCCTGGAAACCGATGAAGCTTTGCGTCCGCCGGTCATCGACTGCCACAAGGAGAACCTCTGGCGATTCGACCCCGCACTGACGAGGGATGGTGTAGTCGTCGAACTCGGGGACCGCGCTTCGGGCGTGCAGGTGCCCAATTGGGCTTTCCCTCCCAAAGAAGCGTGCGTGGCGCCGATCCGGCTGGGAGAACACAGCGAAGCGTTGGGTTTCCTGGTCGCGGGAATCCACCCCGGCCGGGCCTTTGATGATGCGTATCGCCAATTCGTCCATCGAATCGCCGAACAGATCACGATCGGGTTGGCCAGCGCTCGCGCCTATGAGCAGGAACGCCAGCGGGCAGAGGCCCTAGCTGAGCTCGATCGCGCCAAGACCACGTTTTTCAGCAACGTCAGCCACGAGTTCCGCACTCCGCTCACGCTGATGCTCGGTCCCCTTGAGGAAGTGCTGCCGGCAGCGCGCGAGCGGCTGAGTTCCGAACATTACGAACAGTTGATGGCGGTGCGGCGCAACGGGCTGAGATTGCTCAAGCTCGTCAATACCCTCCTGGATTTTTCGCGGATGGAAGCAGGACGCGTGCAGGCATCCTATCAGCCCACTGACCTGGCCGGCTTCACCTCGGAAATAGCCAGCGCGTTCGATTCGGCGATGGACAGCGCGGGTCTGCGGTTTTCGGTCGCATGCCAGCCACTCGCGGAGCCGGTGTACGTGGATCGCGACATGTGGGAGAAGATCGTCCTGAATCTTCTCTCCAACGCCTTGAAGTTCACGTTCGAGGGAGAGGTTGACCTCACATTAAAGCCGGTGGACGGCGCAGTGGAATTGCGGGTCCGGGACACGGGCGTGGGAATCCCCGAAGAGCATCGCGAGCGGATGTTCGAACGCTTCCATCGCGTCGAGGGCGCCGCTGCGAGGACGTACGAAGGCACGGGGATCGGACTGGCACTGGTTCAGGAACTGGTCAAGCTGCACGGCGGCAGTGTGCGGGTGGAGAGCGCCGTCGGCGCCGGCAGCACATTCACGGTGACGATTCCACGTGGCAAAGAGCATTTGCCGGCGGAGCGCATTGAGGCCGCACAATCGCTCGCGTCCACCAAAATTCGGGCTGAAGCTTATATCGAGGAAGCACAGCAGTGGGACGGAGAAGAGTCGGCGGCGGCGGTGGAGCCCGCGCCCGCGCCGGGGGCGGAACGCGAACTCATCGTCCTGGCCGATGACAATGCGGACATGCGCCGATACCTCGTGCGCCTTTTAGGCGACCGCTATGAGGTCCGCGCGGTCGCAGACGGCCGCCAGGCGCTCGAAGCGATACGAGCGTTGCGCCCAGCGCTGGTGCTGACCGACGTCATGATGCCGCACCTGGATGGGTTCGGCCTGCTGCGAGCCATTCGCGACGATTCGGCCCTCGCCGGCACGCCCGTGATCCTATTGTCCGCGCGGGCGGGCGAAGAATCGCGCGTGCTGGGACTGCAGGCCGACGCCGACGACTATCTGGTAAAGCCTTTTACTGCGCGGGAGTTGCTCGCGCGGGTGGCGATGCATGTCAAGATGGCCAATCTTCGCCGCGAAACCGCAGAACGCGAAGAACGGCTGCGTAGCGAGGCGGAACTGGAACGCGAGAAGCTGCGCGCCAGCGATGAACGACTGGCGGAGACCGGGCGCCTTTATCGTGAGTTGCAGCGGGCCGATGAAGAGCTGCAACTACAAGTCGGGATTCTGCAGCAACTTCCTGTATCCGCCTGGACGCTCAAGCCCGACGGGACGCCGGATTTCGTGAATCCAGTTTGGCTCGAATTCTCGGGTCAGACTCTCGGTTTCGTTCGGTCGCATCCCGAGGCATGGATGACCGCGGTCCATCCGGAAGATCGCGAAGCGGCATCGAAGGCCTTTTGGGAGGGCGTACGCTCGGGACAGGGTTTCGCGTTCGAAACCCGGTCTCTCCGTGCTAAAGACGGGACCTATCGCTGGCATCTCCAGCAAGCCGTGGTCTTGCGCGATGCGGAAGGAAAAGTCCTCAAATTCGTCGGCACGACCACCGACATCGACGACCAGAAGCGTGCGGAA
>DATJMA010000033.1:0-30235 GCA_035509055.1 Bryobacteraceae bacterium
GCGGCATCCGTGCAAGCTTCGAGCATGGCATTCGAGGACTGCGAAGTCCAGGAATCTTCCGGTCCGCCCCAACTGATGGAGATTACCGACGGGTTGTTGGTGGTATCGTGAACCGCCGTTGTGATGGCGTCGTGAAATCCCTGGTCGGTATTGGGCGCGAAGTACACCACGATGCGGGCACTCGGCGCGACTGAACCCGCCACCTCGATATCGAGCATGACTTCGCCATCGGAATCCTGGTCGGCCCCGGGCTGGTTGGCGCCGCCGTCCACGGAAACCGAGGTGATGTCCGGCGCATGGCCGCCAAAGTACGTATCGAGATCGCCGGTGCTATAGCCACCGCCCAGTTCGATAATCCCGATGGTCTGCCCTGTCCCGGTGGCACCCGCGGGAAAACTGTAGGCGCCGGCCACCTGCGTGGGAGCAAGCCCGCCGGATACCTGCGCGGCGGTCGCGCGCCGCAAGTGTGGACGGGCGATGGGGCGGTTGTCCAGCCCCAAAACGGCCGTTATCATGCCCTCCAGATTCGCCGGAATGGTGAGCGGGCCGGTGCGGCCGCGGTATTCTCCGCGAGCGCTGGTGTAGTGCTGGAGCGTGGTTCCAAACGCCTCCTGCATATTGGCGGCCGTCCCCTTCAGCACCACCGACCGGCGCGCGGCGCTGCGCTCGGCGACGCTCAGGCCGTGTTCATGGGCGAATTTCTCCACCGCCCGGATGTCTGCCTGGTCCGCGCCGTGCAGCACGGCGAATTCGCCGCGGCTGTGATACTCCTTCGTGTGGGCCTGGCGGTAGGCGAATTCTTCCGCCGCCGGCATATGAGTGCGCGGCCTGCGCCGCACGACCACTGTCGCCTGGATTATTTCGTTAGGGTCCACGGATCGCGCTACCACGGCGCCGGCGGCCGGTTCGCGGTGGCTTCCACTCAACTCCACTCGCATTTGCGAACTCATCTTTTCCTCCCGGCCCGTTCTGCACAGGGCTCGCCAATAACAATAATGCAATTTCGATTGAAAATAGGAGATGAAACGTACACATCGCCGGCGCGGTAAACTTGCACTGAAATGACCCGCCGACTCTTATTACTCGCCCTCATGGCTTCCGCGGCCGCGCCCTCGCAGCCGGCAAAACCCCTGCGCGTGGCGATCGCTGGATTGAATCACGGGCACGTCTCGGGATTCTTCAATAACGCCCGCCGCCGCACGGCCGACATCACCATCGTCGCGGTGTGGGATCCGGATTCCGCCCTGCTCCAGAAGTACGCCGGCCCGAACAACCTGGCCGCCGGTCAGCTTTACACCGATCTCGACAAGATGCTCGACGCCGTCAAGCCCGAAGCCGTCGCCACTTTCACCGACACCTACTCGCACCTCCGTGTGGTGGAGGCGTGCACGCCGCGCCACATTCCGGTGATGATGGAAAAGCCGCTGGCTGTGGACATGAAGCAGGCGCGCGCCATCCAACAGGCGTCGGAACGGTACCACACGCCCGTTTTCGTCAATTACGAAACCACCTGGTACCCCAGCCACGGCGAAATGTGGAACCTGCTGCACGAACAGAAAGCCGGGGGCGAAATCCGCCGCATGGTTGCCATGGATGGCCATCAGGGACCGCGCGAAATCAACGTGCAGCCGGAATTTTTCGCCTGGCTGAACGACCCGGTGAAGAATGGCGCGGGCGCGCTGTTCGATTTCGGCTGCTACGGCGCGAACCTGATGACGTGGATGATGGACAATCAGCCGCCGCTCAAAGTCACGGCGCTGACGCAGACCGATAAGCCTGCAATATACACTCACGTGGACGATGAAGCCACCGTGCTGCTGGAATATCCCAAGGCCCAGGGTGTGATCGAGGCATCGTGGAACTGGCCGGTAAGCCGGAAGGATTTCGAGGTCTATGGCTCAACCGGGTACGCCATCGCCACCGGCGGCAATCGCCTGCGCGTGCGCCTCGCGGGAGCGAAAACCGAAGAGACGCAGACGCCGCCGCCGCTCAAACCGGAAGCCGCCGATTCCATCTCCTATCTGATCGGTGTCGCGCGCGGGCAATTCAAGCCTTACGGCCTGTCCTCGCTTGAAAACAACGTGATCGTGATCGAGATTCTGGATGCCGCGCGCGAATCGGCGCGCACCGGGCGCACCATCACGCTTCAGAGATGAAGCCGGTCCATCTGCGAACCTGCGAGCAGGAACGCGCCGACGCCATATACATAGCTGGACGCCGGCTTGAACTGGCCGGGCGCCGCGCCGACTGGCTGAATGCACCCCAGGCGGCCATCGGCATACACGTGCGAAAGCAATCCGGCCCAGGCTTTCTGCGCCGCGGGGGCGTAGGTCTGCCGGTCGAGAATGCCCTGATTCACTCCCCACGCCAGCGCGTAGGCAAGGAAGGCAGAGCCGGAAACTTCGGGTAACGCATACGACTGCGGATCGAGTAGCCCTGAGCGCCACAAGCCGTCCTTGCCCTGCACCTTCACGACGGCGGCGGCCATTTCGCGCAGCTGCGCCACATATTTCGGACGAGCCGCATAATTCTTCGGCGCGTAATCCAAAACCCGCGCGATCCCGCCCATCACCCAGCCGTTGCCGCGCGACCAGAACAGCTTCCGCCCGTTGGCTTCGTGCTTTCCCAGGTAAGTGGCATCGCGAAAATATAGGTGCTCTTCCGGATCGTAGAGCAGCTTGGTGGTGATCCCCCACTCGCGATCCATGAAATCCAGGTATTCGGTTTTGCCGGTGGCTTTATAGAGGCGCGCCAGCGTGGGCGGTGCCATGAACAGCGCGTCGCACCACCACCAGAGCGGCTTGGCGGGGTCGTCTTTCAGGCCCATCTGATACGAGAACCGGTCGACCAGCGGCGGAAGAATGCGCGGATCCGGATTCCTCAGGTACAGCTCGAGATACGCCTGTCCGACGGCCACATCGTCGGCGTGCTCGGGCCGCGGGCCGGGCTGCCACTGCAATTTCTCGCCCATTTCGCGCATCGCCTGCTCATACTTCGGGTCGCCGAGGGTGGCCGAGGCGGCCATGAAACCGTCATAGAGCGCGGCGAAGGTCCAATCGGTGCTGAAGTACGGCCGCGCGCGCTCCAGTTGCCAATCGGCGACTTCGCGCATGGCGGCGCGGACGGCATCGTGCCTCAAGCCCGGGCGTAGATCCGTCGCGATCGGCGGCGCGGCGTCCGGCGAATCGCCGATTCCCTTGTTCTTCTCCAACTCGGACGGAGTCTGCGCCGGCGCAAACACGGCCAGCAACACGGCGCCAAGAAGGGCCGCCATCCCCACGCGATAAGGCATCATTTTGATTTTAGGAGCTCCCGATCAGGACGCCGGTAGCGAACACCAATATCCCGCCCAGACCCACCTGAAGCACCGCCGCCAGGGCGGAAGTCTCCATGTACTTCTGCCGGATCCACGAAATCACGCCCAATTCCGCGATCACCACGCAAATCGCCGCTGTCATGGCAGCGGTGAAGCCCGGGATGAGGAACGGCAGGGTGTGCCCGATCCCGCCCAGGGTCGTCATAGCGCCGCAGATCAGGCCGCGCAGCCAGGGATGTCCGCGACCGGTCAGGCTGCCGTCATCGGAAAGCGCCTCCGCGAAACCCATGCTGATGCCGGCGCCCAGCGACGCCGCCATTCCGACCAAAAACGCGTCCCAGGGCTTGTGCGTGGCGAACGCCGCGGCGAAAACCGGAGCCAAAGTCGAAACCGAGCCGTCCATCAGGCCGGCCAGGCCAGGCTGAACGATCTGGAGGACGAACAGGCGGCGATTGGCTTCCTCTTCCTTCATGCGGACGTCGCTTGCGAGCTTATCGGCCTGCAACTCTCCGGCGCGCTCCTCGTGGTAGCGCTCTTCCTGTGCGAGATCGTCCAATAGCTGCCGGATATGGGCGTCGGAGGTTCGAGCGGCCGCCCTTTCGTAAAATAGGCGCGTCTCCGCTTCCATGGACGCCACCGTGCTCCGAACCACTTCGAGACGCAGAGGGCGCGTCATCCACACCGGTTTGCGATTGACGAACCCGCGGACGTCCTGCCGGCGGATGAGCGGAATGTAGTCGCCGAATTTCTTCTGCGAAAGCTCGATCAGCCTGCGCCGGTGGCCCGATTCCTCGGTGCGCATGGCATCGAAAACGGCCCCCGTCGCGGGAAAATCCTGGCGCAGACCCTCGGCGAAATTGGCGTAGATCTTCTCGTCCTCTTCTTCCAGCGTGATGGCAAGCGCCAGAATCTCCTGTTCCGATAAACTGTCGAAACTGCGCATGGCCCCATGCTAGCATCAAGCCAGATGGCCTTCGTCGACCTTACCAAACAACTCGCGCAGCAGGCGCTGCAATCGGCGATCACCCCGGATCCGGCGCCATCCGCGCCCTCGCCCGACAATCCCGGCGGCGTCATGCTGAATCAAATCGGCGCCATGCAGAAGGCGCTGAAAGAAGACGAGGAGCTGATCGTCCATCTGCAAAACGGCGAGGACAAGATCCGGGTGATGGAGATTTTCCTGCCATCGCCGCAAGTCGCGGTCCTCACCGGCATCGACGCCAACCGCGCGATGACGCGCGTGGTCTCCGCGGTGTCCGCGCTCCAACTCGTGGTGCGAACCGGAAAGGCGCCGGCGGGAGCGAAGGCCGTGCGGGTGGGGTTGATCGTGCCGAAAGGGAAGAGTTAGGAGTTAGGGCTTTAGGGTGCGCCGGGATAAACCGGCATAGGGTAGCGGATGAAAGAGCCGCACGAGAAAGGTGTAGCGACCCACCCGGTCCCGAGTGATGCGTGCCGCGCCGTAAGGCATGGCACGAAGCGTGTACCAGAGAATCGGCAACGGAGTCGACGCGGGCGCCGCTGGATTCCCTCGGCTCGAATTCTGCATCCTTATCCAAGTGAGCGGTTTGCCGCCACACCCCGCGAGAGCGCCCCTAGTACTTCGCCAGCTCTTCGAAATCCACGTTGCCGCCGGAGAGAACGATTCCCACCGAGCGGATTTCGGGCGGCAGTTTGCGGAACAGCACCGCGGCCGCGGGCACCGCTCCGCTGGGTTCCACCAGAATCTTGAGGTGCAGCAACAGGAACTTGACCGCGGCCCGGATTTCATCCTCGCTCACGAGCAACACGCGTTCCACCAGGCTTTTCAGGATCGGGAAAGTCAGTTCTCCGGGCTTCGGCGCGCGCAGGCCGTCGGCGATGGTGTTGGGGTTGGGTACCATGACGCGCTCGCCGGCCAGGAGCGAAAGGAAGGTATCGTTGGCGGCCTCGGGTTCGGCACCGAATACGCGCATCTCGGGGTGAATGGATTTGGCAATGGTGGCGCAGCCGGAGAGCAGTCCTCCGCCGCCAACGGGGGTGATGAGCGCATCGAGAGGTCCGGATTCGCCCAGCAACTCGAGCGCGGCGGTACCTTGCCCGGCCATGATCATAGGGTGGTCGAAGGGCGGGACGAGGGTAGGAGCGCCGTCTTTCAACATGGCCGCCGCAATCTCTTCCCGGCTTTCGGTGAAGCGGTTGTAGGTGACGATGCGTGCGCCGCGGGCTCGCGTGGCTTCCATCTTAGAGCGGGGAGCGTCTTCCGGCATCACGATGGTAGCCTGGGCGCCCACGTGGCGGGCGGCGATGGCGACGGCCTGGGCGTGATTACCGGACGAATAGGCCACGATTCCGCGCTTTAACGTATCGGCACCCAAGGATAGGATCAGGTTGGAAGCGCCGCGAATTTTAAAAGCGCCGCCGGTCTGCAGGTTCTCGCATTTGAAAAGGGCACGAGTGGCGGACTCGGCGTCGAAAGTCTCGGAACTCATCACCGGAGTCTGGCGCGCCAGGGGACGGATCCGGCCGGCCGCGGCGCGTACGTCTTGAGCATCGATTGCCAGGGGCATCTCCTTGAGTCTAACGGGAATAACGGGCGCGCGCCGGCTGATATTGTCTAAAAATCCGATGCCGTTCTGTCGATATGGAAGATGAGGTCGAGCCGGTCGCTTCATCGGGACCGGTTCTGCCCGCTAGGACGCGACCAAAATCGCGGACGAACTGATGAAGAAAGCACTCGCAGTATTGTGTGCCGGATTGATCGCTGCATCGACTGCGCTGGCCCTCGATCGCACCCGGAACATCGATCAGTATGGCCACGATCTGTGGTCGGCGCAGAACGGACTGCCGGGCGAAGCGGTTTATCAGATTCTGCAAACTCGAGACGGATATCTCTGGCTGAGGACATCGGCGGGCCTGGTCCGCTTCGACGGCGTGCGCTTTCAGCAGCTTGAACCGGGCGTGGATGGCCGAATTCTGCGGGAGCCGGTAAAAGCCATCTGCCGTGGCGCGGACGGAGACTTGCTGGTCCGCACGACTTCGCGAACGCTGCTGTACCGCAACGGGATTTTCGTCGACTATCGGAAGCCGGGAGCGCTGCCCGATGGGGACATCCGCTACATCTTCGAATCGCGCGCCCATGAAGTCCTTCTGGGTTCCGACAATTTCATTTACGCGATTACCAATGCCGGTGTCGTGCTTCTGCGCGAAGGCACGAGCTGGGTATTCCAGCCGGTGGAGGATGAAGCCGGACGGGTTTGGATTCCAACTCTCACCGGCGTATACCTTTTCGACGCCGGCAGAGCGTCCCACGTGAACAGCCTGGAGGGATTCCAGGCTACGGCGATCGAACGCGACGGCGTAAATCGCTGGTGGGTAGGGACCATCAACGGAGTGAAGCTTTTCAGGGATGGCGCGTTCCTGGAGGACACGGCTGCGCGGCAGATTCCGGGGGAGATTTCCGCACTGGCACGGGATCGCGACGGGAATCTCTGGGCGGGAACCGCAGGAAACGGGCTGTATCGCGTGACCGGGCGGGAAGTGGCGAATTACAATTCGCCGGACGGGCTTGCCGACGGCCGCATTCTGTCCCTGTTTGAGGATCGGGAAGGGAGCATATGGGTGGGAACGGCCAGCGGTCTGGAGCGCTTTCGGAATACGCGTCTGTTGACCATCACGCATCAGGAAGGCTTACCGTCGGACGCCACGGAGAACCTGATGGTGGCGCGCGACGGGAGCGTGTGGGTGTTCTGCTCCGGCGGCGGACTGGCACACATTCGGAACGGCGCGGTTCAGGCTTTCACGAAGAGGGATGGGCTTTCGGGCCTGTACACCGATGGCCTGTTCGAAGGCCACGACGGCAGCATCTGGATCGGTACCAACACCGGACTGACCCGATTGAAAGACGGCCGGTTCCAGTTGTTCACGGCCCATGGAAGACTGTCCCGTTACTACATTTCGGCCATCAGCGAAGACGGCGAAGGTCTGATCGTGGCCACGTCGGAAGAACTGGCGCTGCGCTTCCACGACGGAGAAACCTCGCCCCTGACATTCCGCGGTAAGACAACGCCGTTATCAACGCCGGGGAATTATACCTTCACGATTTACAAGGATCCGAAGGGAACCTTGTGGTTCGGCGCCGTCAAGGGCCTTTACCGCTTCCACGACGGCGATCCGGTGGAGGATGCGTGGCAGAAACAAGTAAATTTCCCGGTGACCGGCATCTACGACGACGGTGAGGGCAGCCTATGGCTTGGCGGACGGGTCCCCGGGCTGACCCGCTTTCGGATGGCGGATGGCCGGGTCACCCGGTACACCAGCAAAGACGGGCTTTTCGATGGTTATCCCAGCGCGATATTGAGCGATCGCGCCGGCAAGCTGTGGATCACTACGGAGAACGGTCTGTGGGTTGCCGAAAAAAAGGATCTGGACGCGTTTGCGGATGGCCGAATCGCCAGCGTCCGGAGCAGCCGGTACGATACGCATGACGGCATGAAAACCGCGGAAGGATCGCGCTCGCTGGCCCAACCGGCGGGGGGCCGCACTCCGGATGGACGGTTATGGTTCACCACCCAAAAAGGCGTGGTGGTGATCGATCCCAAGCGCTGGCCCACCAACCAGATGGTTCCACCCGTGCTTTTGGAAGAGATTGTGGTAGACGGCAGGAGCAGTGCTCCGAGGCCGGACATGCGGATTCCTCCCGGAACGGACCGGCTGGAGTTCCACTACACGAGTCTGAGTATGCAAGTGCCGGGGCGCGTGCGGTTTAAATACAAACTGGAGCGCTACGACGGCGACTGGGTGGATGCCGGCGCGCGGCGGGAGGCGGATTACACCAAACTGCCCCCTGGAACGTACACGTTCAAAGTGTACGGATCGAATGACGACGGCGTCTGGAACCCGACGCCTGCGTCGCTGACGGTTCACCTCGATCCACGGTTCTACCAGACCGGGTGGTTCTATGGTCTTTGCGGCGCCCTGTTGCTGCTGGCGGGAGTCACCGGACAGAAGCTGTACACGCGGGGCCTGCGGACCAGGGCCGACCGGCTGTCGAAGCTGGTGGAAGTCCGCACGGAGCAATTGCGCGAAGCCAAAGACGCGGCGGAAAGCGCCAACCGCGCCAAGAGCGAGTTTCTCGCTAACATGAGCCACGAGATTCGCACCCCCATGAACGGCGTTCTGGGCCTGGCGGACCTGTTGCTGCGTGGCGACCTGTCCGCGGAGCAGCGCGCCGACGTGACTACGCTACGCTCGTCGGCCGATTCGTTGCTCAATCTCATCAATGACATTCTGGATTTTTCGAAAATAGAGGCGCGCCGCCTGGATTTGGAGAATGCGGAGTTCAACCTGCGGGACAACGTCGAAGAGGCGGTCCAGGGGCTCGCGTGGAAAGCGCGAGAGAAGCAACTGGAGATGTGCTGCCTGATCCGGGAGGATGTGCCCGAATTGGTAGTCGGCGACCGGCTGCGCCTGCGCCAAATCGTGCTGAATCTGGTGGTAAATTCCATCAAGTTCACCGAAGAGGGCGAGATCACGGTGGAGGTGGCGGTCGAAAGCGACGCGGCGGACGGAGTAGTGCTGCAATTTTCGGTGAGCGATACCGGGATCGGAATTCCGGCGGAGAAGCACCACGCGATTTTCGGCGCCTTCGCGCAGGTGGACGCCTCCACCACTCGCAAGTATGGCGGCACCGGCCTGGGATTGACGATATCCGCCCGCCTGGTGAACATGATGGGCGGCCGCATCTGGGTGGAGAGCGAATCCGGAAAAGGCAGCCGGTTCCACTTCACGGTGAAGTTCCAAAAAGGCACGGGGCAGGAACGCGCGCAGACGGCGCCGTTCGCCGGACAGGCAGTCCTGATCGCGGACGTGCACGCCAAGACGCGCGAGTCGTTGACGGCAATTGCCAGGCGATTGGGGCTTTTGCCAGGCGTAGCGTCCACGGAAGGGGAAGCCATCGAAAGGCTCTTAGGCGCGTCGGAATCCGGCACGCCGTTCCGATTCCTGTGGTGCGATGCTCGTTTGGGGTTGGACCGCATTGTCCAGGAGCCCCGCTTGAGCGGTTTGCGCGTGATCCTGCTGTCTGGCGGGACACCAGGGGGCGATGAGCAGCGGTGCAGGGCGCCCGGCGTGGCGGCGCTATTGAAAAAGCCGGCTCGAGCGTCGGACCTGCGGGCCGCGATGCTGACCGCTCTGGCTCAACCTGCCGTGAAAGCGGAGGCCGGAACCGGCGTGTTCGAACGGCCGGCCATGGGATCGCCGCTGCGGGTGCTGCTGGCGGAAGACAACGTGGTGAATCAGCGCGTCGGGCGGCGGCTGATCGAGAAATTTGGGCATTCGGTAGTGGTAGCCGGCGATGGGCGCCAGGCGGTTCGCGCCCTGGATGAGCAGGATTTCGACGTGATCTTCATGGACGTCCAGATGCCCGAACTTGACGGGCTAGAGGCGACGGCCGCCATACGCGAGAAGGAGCGCACCACCGGCAAGCACCACACGATCATCGCCATGACGGCCCACGCCATGAAGGGAGATCGCGAAAGGTGCCTGGCCGCGGGCATGGACGGCTATCTGTCGAAGCCCATCCGAGTGGATGAATTGAGCGCGGTTCTGGCCGCGATCGCGGCGCCAGCGCGGGTATGAGACTATTGTGCCGCCGTGCCGGATTCCACGGGGTAGCCCTTTTCGATCCAATCTTTAGCGAAGCCGGTCTCCAGATACAGGATTTTCGCGTGAGTGAAGCCCATCTGTTTCAGCAGTTCTGAGGCCGGCTTGACGTTGGGGCAATGGTCCCAGGGGCAGCAGCCGCAATACACCACGACCTGGCTATCGCGCGGGAGTTTGTCGAGGGCGGTCTTAAGCAGCGCCAGACCTTCGGGCCTCGACGCCGGACCGGCGTAGACCGCTCCGGGAATGTGCTTGCTGCGATACAGCACGTTCGGACCAATCTGAAAAACCACGGTGCGCCTGGCTTTGGAAGCGAGTTGCGCGGCGGCCTCATTAGGCTGAATCAGCGACAGGTCAGCGGCCAGACCGGCAGTCAGAAGCACAGCGGCTCCCAGAATCAGAGTTTTCATATCCTACTGCCTATGTTGTCACCTTCCGCCGCCGAGCGCATCATCCAATACGGAAGCCCCTATGGAACT
Organism: Bryobacteraceae bacterium; assembly: GCA_035509055.1. Lineage (GTDB taxonomy): Bacteria > Acidobacteriota > Terriglobia > Bryobacterales > Bryobacteraceae > PALSA-129. The sequence goes on from DATJMA010000033.1 coordinate 10,435, forward strand.
CACCGTCAAGTACCTGGGAAACGTGAAGTTCGAGGCGAACGCGCGAGGGCATCGCGTGATTTGCGATCAGCCGGCCGATCAAGGCGGTGGCAATGAAGGCATGACGCCGCCCGAGTTTTTGCTGACCTCGCTGGGTACCTGCGCCGCGTTTTACGCCGCCCAGTATTTGAAGACGCGAAATCTATCGGCGGAAGGACTCCAGGTTCTGGTGAACGCGGAAAAGGTCAAGCCGCCTGCGCGTTTAGGGCACTTTCGCCTGGAGATCCTGATTCCGGACCTCGATCCGCGGCAGGAAGAGGGCGTTTTGCGCGCCGTAAAGGCGTGCCTGATTCACAACACGCTCCTCCATGCGCCGTCTATCGAAGCCGTGGTTCACACGACCGCGGGCGCCCACGTCTGACCGGGCTTCCCCCCATCAACTCATGTACCAGCCGCCATTCACGTTGATGGTTTGGCCGGTGATGTAGCCATTGGTGGCCAACATGACAGCCACGTCCGCCACTTCGGCGACGGCGCCGAATCGGCCAATGGGAATACGCTCCGGACGCGCGTTGAGGTTGGAGGTCACCATTTCCGTCTCGACGAGTGCCGGCGCGATGGCGTTGACGGTGATTCCCTCCTTCGCGAACCGCTGGGCGTAAAAGTGCGTGAGCCCGTGTATACCGGCTTTGGACGCGGCATAATGCGGTCCGACTACACCTCCCACCTGCGCCGCCACTGACGAGAGGTTTACGATCCGTCCCCACTGGCGCGCGCGCATGCCGGGAAGGACGGCTTGCGTCACCAGGAAACACGACTTCAGGTTGCCATCGATCAAATCGTCCCAATCGCGCTCGCTGATCTCTTCGACCGGCTGGACGCGCGCGATGCCGGCATTATTGACGAGGATCTCGATCGGTCCGAGGCGTTCTTCGGCCGTGCGCACCAGGCGCTCAACGTCTGCCGCCTGCGAGACATCGGCCTGCACGCTTACGGACGAGCATCCGAGCGCGGCGATTTCCTTTTCGGCGGCTTCGGCCTCGGCTCTGCGCCGTACATAATTCACTGCGACCGCGGCGCCTGCCTCGGCGAGCGCCACCGCGATGGCACGCCCGATGCCACGGCTCGATCCGGTTATCAGCGCGGTCCGGCCTGCCAGCGGTTTCATCCCCATAAGCTCTTAGTTTGCACCTTGCGGATTAATCCGTGGAGGATGCGCTGAGTCCCATCGCCGAATGGCTGGTCGGTGGTGAGATAGGTCCAAGTGGCGCCGCGGTCGATGCGGTCCAGGCCGTTTGCCTGCGCGTCTTCCAGGCGCGCGGCGACCTCGGCGTCAAGCCCGTCCTCCAGTTGACGATACAAGGTATCCACACGGGTCAGATATTCGTGCAGCGGATCGCCCCCGGTGTAGGAGTACCACTGGATGCCGGCGCGCAGTTCAGAGACGGCGGCGAGGTAGTCGGCCCACAGATCATCGATGACGGTGAGGGTCACGGTGCGCTCCGGTTCCGGCGTCCCGGAAGCGAGTACCGATCGGCGGCGTTCCTGGATGCGCTGCCGCTGGCCTTCGATCACCGATTCGTACTTTTCCAGGAAGCGCCGAATTTCCAGGTTCTGCCCCTCCACCAGCCGCTGGATGCCCTCGACGTCGCCGCGGTACTGCGCATTTTCGATGCCGTACTGCACCAGTAAATCGTCTTCGAGCGAAATGAGAAAGCGCGATTCTCCGGGGTCGCCCTGGCGGCCGGCGCGCCCGCGGAGCTGATGATCGATGCGGCGGCTTTCGTAGCGATTCGTTCCTATCACCAGCAGACCGCCCAGTCCGGCAACTCCCGGCCCGAGTTCGATATCGACGCCACGCCCGGCCATGTTGGTGGAAATCGTCACCGCGCCAGGCTGGCCGGCGCGCGCCACGATGGCGGCTTCTTCCTCCTCATTGCGCGCATTGAGCACGGCGTGCGGAATGTGGCGAAGCGCGCGGCTGAGCCGTTCGGATTCCTCCACGCTTGCCGTTCCTACGAGCACGGGCTGACCCGTGCCGTGGGCGCTCTCGATCAGTTCCACGACGGCCGCTTCTTTGGCCGTTTTGGTGCGGAAGACGACGTCGGGATGGTCGATGCGGATTACCGGGCGGTTGGTGGGAATCGCCTCGACGGCGAGGTTGTAACACTGGCGGAACTCCTGGGCCTGCGTCACTGCGGTTCCGGTCATGCCGCAGACGTGAGGATACAACGCGATGAGATTTTGCAGGGTCATGGAGCCGAGCACGCGGCCCTGGCGGCGAAACGGCACGCCCTCCTTGGCCTCGATGGCGGTATGCAGGCCGGCGGGCCAACGGCGGTCCGGGGCGATACGTCCTTTGAACTGGTCCACGGATTCGATGGCCGCATTCTTTACCACGTAATCCACATCGCGGCGCAGCAGAAAGTGCGCGTGGATGGCGTTGTGCACCGCACTGTAGAGTGCCAGGTTGGCTTCGGCGTAGAGATTTCCGCAGCGGAGCGCGCGCTCCAGAATGCGGATGCCTTCGTCGGCGAGCGCGATATTGCGGCCGAATTCATCCAGGGTGAAATGCGTATCCCGGCGGAAGCGTCGCACGATCGGATCCACGCGCCGCGCCAGCGCTTCCTCGTCCTGGGCGCCGCCGGCGAGGACCAACGGGATGCGCGCTTCGTCGATGAGGATGGAGTCGGCCTCATCGATGACCGCGGCGTGAAACGCGCGCTGCACCTGCTCGGCGGGCTGAAGCGCGATCTGATCGCGCAGAAAATCGAAGCCTATTTCATTGGCTGTGGCGTAGGTGATGTCGCAGAGGTAAGCGGCACGGCGCTCGGCCGGTCCCATAGTCTGCTGAATACAAGCTACCGAGAGGCCGAGCATCTCGTAAATCGGGCCCATCCAACGGGCGTCGCGGCGGGCCAGGTAATCGTTGACGGTCATCACATGGACGCCGCTGCGCGAACGGGCGTACCAGGCGACGGCGGGCGTGCAGGCAAGCGTCTTACCTTCGCCGGTCTGCATTTCGACAATCTTGCCGCGCGCCAGCGCCAGAGCCCCTTGTAATTGAACGTCGAACATGCGGAGTTGCAACTTGCGGGCGGCAACTTCCGCGACGATGGCGATGGCCTCGGCGAGGCCGGTCGAATCGTGGAAATGCGCGCGCAACTTGTCGTCGGGCCATTCGGCGAATTGCGCGCGCTGGCGCTCGATAGCGGCGATTTCGGTGGCGGTCGAGGGGCGCAACCAGAAAGGCAGTTTCATCTAATTCAGAGACGGCAATGCCGGGCCGGGTTTAGACGCTTCACTCGATTACATCTTCCACCGCGTCCGGCAGCGGACCGGCCATATCGCGCAGTTTTTCGAAGAGCGCGTCGTATAGGGAAGCGTACGCTTCCAAATCGGGGTCCGTCTTGCGTGCCTTCGCGAAGGTGCGCCGCATCTGGCGCACGGCCACCAACAAGAGCTTCAATTCATCGTTGTTGAAACCGAATGTTTTCGACATAAGGCCAAGCCCAAGCCCAAGTTCCAGCGTATCAGCCTCAGCGGGCAGGAATGGCCATCCTACAAAATTCGCCTCTCCTTGCGCGTCGCGAGTGCGGCCAGTCCGATCACGGTAAGCGCGGTCAATCCCCAGCCGATGCGATTTTCGAGCGGCATGGTGAACTCCAACCGGACGGTGCAGTCGCCCGGAGGCGGATCGACGACCATAAAATTCATTACGTCCTTGCGCACCGGCAGGCGCTTGCCGTTCGACCATGCATGCCAGGCCGGGTCCCAGGTCTCCTGCACCAGCAGGCTCTGGCCGGGGGCGATCTTCGCGTGCAGCAGCATGACGTCGGTCGATGGCCTCTCGACGGTGACGGGCGAGTCCGGACCGTTCTCGATGACATTCACGTACGGGCGCAGGCTGCCGAGGTCGTCATTGGTGCGGGGGGCGATGGTGGCGGCGAGATTGGCGGTGTCGACCACGCGGGCGCGCGCAGGGTAGCGTCGTTGCGAAGCATAGAGCGTGTTGCCCTGGCCATCGTCGAAGAGCACGGGGAGCGTGTAGTAGCGGTCGTGATGGATGCCGTCCTTGTACGGCTCTTGGGAGGTGGGCCCGGCGATGTACATGGCGTCCACCGCCATCACTTTCAGCCACAGCAACGCCACCTCCGGATTGGCGCCGATCTGGAGTTCGGCATTGGCGTTGGGGACGATGGGATTCAGCAGGCCCTGCTCCGATCCGCCGCCCATTTCGTTCAGATCGTGCCAGGCGTCGAACCAGAACCGCACGGTACCCGATGGCAGCACGCGCGCGTCCGGCATGTTTTTCCAGAGCCAATCGGTGACGCGGTACTCTACGCGCGACCGATAGTCGGGCCACGGCTGGATCACGTGGCGTGCGTTCTTGACATAATGGCGCGCCGTGCCGAACGTGACGAGCACGACGGCCGCGACCGCAATTTTCAACCACGGTCCTGGCCGCCGCCACGCCCATTCGCAAAGGAGCGCGGCCGCCAGTATCATTACCAGGTCGAGTTCCGGAATCAGGCGCCCCGGCTCGCCGATCACGCGGAAGTTCCAAAAATGATTGCCGACCACGTTTATGCCGAAGAACACCAGCGAGCCGGTAACGAATACGCTCCAGGTAAAGTCTTTGCGGGAACGGGCGAGGCGGTAGCTTGCGAAGGCGAAGATGGCCACCGTAGCGGCGGCCACCATGCCCGACCACACGCTGCCCTTTTCGGAGACGTACTGCATGTTGTGCAAGGTAACGCGCAAGTAGGAGGGCGAAAGCCAGAACGCCGTCAACCCATACGCCGCCAGCGGAATTACCAGTGCGGGGAAGAGCGTTCCGCGCGCCCCGCGTGTGATAAAGAAACTCCACACCAGCAGCGGGAAAAAGATGGCGAGTGACGTCGCGCCGTAAAAATTGTTCGATACCACGGCCGCGCAGAAAACCGCCGCCAGCACCAGCGATCGCGGCCGCCCGGCTTCCAGCGCGCGCCAGGCGAATGCCAGAGCGATGGGCAAAAGGCACAGCGCCGTAATGTGCGGACCCTCGCCATAGCGAATCAGCGCGCTGAATCGCCAGGGCACGTGCCAGTTGCCGGCGTCTATGCGTATATTTTTGAAAAGTATAAAAGACGGGGACATCAATCCCGTGGCCAGGGCGCAGAGATATGCGGCGGCGCGCGAACGTCCGCCCACGCGCAGCAGCAGGTAAACGGCGGCGATTCCCACGCAGTAGAAGAAAGTGGTGTAAAAGTGATACGCCTTGACGGTCCACCAGCCGAAAATCATCGAGAGCAGGGCGGTGCCGTAACGCAGCGCGGGCGGATAAATATAATCGAAACGCGTGCCGGTGTACCACAGCGGCTGCCATCGCGGATGCGGCCAATGTGCCACCAGGAAGCGCGCGTCGGAGATGAACGTGCTCTCGATCGACGGCCACTGGTCGGTGTATTTGTGCGTGTAGTAAGGCGCCAGGAGGATTGACGCGAGGACGAATAGAATGGCGCAATCGAGCAGGATTTCGCGGCGGCGGGTCACACCAGCGGCTCCCAGAACCGCTCGAAAATGGCCATCGAAAGCAGGATCAGAAAGGCCGCTAGGGTGATGATGCGCCCCACAGTGTTCTCGAGCGGCATGCGAAATTCCAGACGGATTTCGCCGTTGCCCGGCGGCGCATCGATCCACATGAATCCCATTACATCCTTGTGGATCGGGAGGAGACGGCTGCCCTCGACCGCCTGCCACGCCGGATCGTATGCTTCCTGCACCAGGATCGATTGACCGGGTTCCACTTTGGCGTGAACCAGCATGGCATCCGGCCCCTCGCGAGTCAAGCTCGGCACCGAATCCGGACCCTTTTCGATGGCATCGACATAAGCCCCCAGACGTTCTACGTCATCGTTCGCGCGCTGCGGTTTCAGGCTCTGGAACTGCGCCGTGTCGACCACGCGGGCGCGCGCCGGATATCGCCGCGGCACGCGGTAGATCCTGTCGCCCTGGCCATCGTCGAAAATCACCGATAGCAGGCCGGCGACTTTTTCGGGGTGCTCGAAATCCTTGTAGAACTCCTGCGAGCGCCGATCGGAAACGAAAAGCGCATCGACCGCCATCGATTGCATCCAGAGTTCGGTGGGCTCGCCTTGCCGGCCCAGGTTTGCCTCCCACTGCGCCGGTTCGACTTGTCGATTCAGCAGACCCTGGTCGGATCCGCCGCCGAGTTCCGCCAGGTCGTGCCAGGCGTCGAACCAGAACCGCACCGATCCGGAAGACTCCACGCGCGCGTCCGGCAGGTTGTGCCAGAGCCAGTCGGGAATGCGGTATTCGACGCGGCTCTGGTAATCCGGCGTGGCCGGAAACACGTGCCAGGCGTGGCGCACGTAACCCTTCGCGCTGTAGAGTGCCATCAGCACCACCGCGATGGCGACGCCGCGCAGCGCAATCCCCGGCCGGTCCCACATCCACTGGAGCGCCAGCACGGCCGCCATGATATAGATCATGTCGAGTTCCGGCAGCAGGCGGATGGGCTCGCCGGCGATACGGAAGTTGAAATAGTAATTGCCGAGGACGTTGAGTGAGAAGAAAACCACACATCCGGTAACGAACACGCTCCAAGCCCGGCCGGGCTTCCTGCGCGCGAGCCAATCGGAAGCCAGCCCGAACGCTACCACCACCCCGACCGCCAGCCAGATGGACCACACCGAGCCGTGCTGGGAGACGTAAATCATGTTCCGGAGGGTGATCCGAAAGTAGGATGGCACCAGCCAGAACGCGCACAGCCCGTATGTGAACACCGGAATCGCGAATGCCGGGACGAGAATTCGCTTCTCCAGGCGCGTGATCCACAAGCTCCACACCAACAGGGGATAGAACGTGGCCAGCGCCACTGCACCATAGAAATTAGTCGCCACCACGCCGGCGCCGGCCAGCGACGCGAGCGCCATCGCCCACGGACGCCGCTTTTCGAGCGCCAGCCACGAGAACGCCAGCGCGATAGGGATGAGCGCCAGCGCGCTCATGTGCGGACCTTCGCCGTATTTGACCAGCACTCCCAGCCGCTGCGGTTGGAGCATCCAGGCATCGTCGCGAAATCGCGGCATGAAAAGGAATATCGGCGACATCAGCGATGTGGCCACTGCTCCCAGCCACGCCGCCGCACGAGAATTGGTTCCCACGCGCATGAGCAGATATACGCCCGCGATCCCCAGGGCGTAAAACAGCGCGACATAGAAGTGATACGCCCGTGCCGGCACGAAACCGAACAGCTTGATCACGGCGGCCGTTCCATAGCGCAGCGCGGGGGGATAAATGTAGTCGAAGCGCGTCCCGGTGTACCAGAGCGGCTGCCATTGCGGATGCGGCCAATTTTCCGCCAGGTAGCGCGCGTCGGAAATGAAGGTGCTCTCGATAGACTGCCACTTGTCTTCGTAGACAGCCCGGAAATAGGGGCGAATCAGGATCGCGGTGTAGAGGAATACCAGGCAGAAATCCAGCAGGATTTCCGTCTTGCGGGAAAACTTCGGCAATTGGACCAATTATTGTGCCCGGTGGGTAGTAGCTTCCGTCACGCCGCGATAGCGCCGCTCCAGACTATCGAACTGATTCTGGTGGACGATTCCGGCCCGGTGCAGAACATAACGCGCGAGCAGCCAAAGAATCGAAATGCCGTAACGCGAGCTGGCCAGAAACGAGGCCGACGAGGCCTGCGCGAAGTACCGTGTGGGCACAGGGACTTCCGTGATGCGCATGTTGACGTTGACGAGCTGCGCCACGATCTCCTGGTCGAAAATAAACTTGTCGGAATCCATTTGCAGGTTGACGGATTCCAGGGCTTCCCGGCGGAAGGCGCGATAGCCGGTGTGATATTCCGACAGGCTCAGTCCGAAAACCGTGTTCTCCGCGATCGTAAGGAAGCGATTCGAAATATATTTCCACCACGGCATGCCCTGCTTCATGGGGTTGATGCCCAGCAGGCGCGACCCGAACACCACGTCTGCCGTGCCTTCCTGGATGGGCTTGATAATTTCGGGCAACAGTGTGGGGTCGTATTGATAATCGGGGTGGACCATCACCACAATATCGGCGCCGGCGCGGAGGGCTTCGCGATAGCAGGTCTTCTGGTTGGCGCCGTAGCCGTAATTGCGGTCGTGAACGAAGAGCTCCAGCCCGAGCTCGCGCGCAATCTTGGCGGTTTCGTCCTTGCTTCCGTCGTCCACCAGGATCACGAGGTCGACCATATCGCGCGGCAGATCCGCGTAAGTCATGTGGAGCGTCTTGGCGGCGTTATAAGCAGGCATCACCACCACGACTTTGGGTTTACTGGGAGTCATTCGGTTTCCTCCTTCCGGGTGCGCACGATGAATTGATAGGCACACATCGTCTTCCAGATTCGCGCCATCTGGAAGGACTGCCATTCCAGAAAGCGCACGGCCGCGGAGCCTTGCCATCGCGGAAATGCCAGGCTCACCGGTACTCCGGAGCAGCGAACCTGCTCCACGCGGAATCCGGCCCGCTGCAACAGCGATTCCCAGCCGTCCCACGTGTAGAAGTGCAGATGCGTGCTGTCGAACAGACCGCGCTGGTGCTGCGGAAACCGGCCCATCAGCACATTCCAGCGAAAATAGAAATGGCCGCTATTCGGTAGCGAACCCACTAGTTTGCCCCCCGGAGCCAGCCGCGCCCGGCATTCCTTGAGCAGTTGGAGCGGAGCGCGCAGGTGCTCCAGAACATCGGCGCAAATGATGTAATCGAACTGTCCACGCAGAGGCGGAAGGCCGTCGTCGAGATCGGCGCCGGCGAATTCCACCGTGGGCGGGTGCGGACTGTTGGGCCAGTCGATGCTGGTGACGGCAAACCCGCGTTGCGCCAGTATCTCCGAGATATATCCGATGGCGCAGCCCACATCGAGCACCCTTTTACCCTCGCCGCGTTCGGGAAACTCCCCCAGAAGCAGCGTGTGACTGCTGAAAGGAGCCGCTTTGAACTGGTACCGAGAGGTTCCCTGGGCCGTCGCTGCCATTCCCAACCATTATCACATGTCAGACTCGCCAGCCCCCGCGATGGGTATTGTCGAGTTATGGGCTTGTGTGCCCTCCAGTTCCGCTGAACGGCCATGCGCCATCGGGAGGCACGCCAGTAGCCAGCGTTCGGCAGGTCTCCTTCGGAGAGGAAACCGCCATCCCGCACGGGGCGGCCATGGGCCGTGCCGGTGCAAAATTGTCAGGAACGTGCAAAATTATCGGGCAGACCAGCCAGGCAGGTCGGCCGGATGGGTGGAAAGGAGTTCTGTTTCCGGTGCGATAAGCCACCGAATGGCGGAAGAAACTGCGACAAGCCTTCGGCCGTGTATGAGTTAACCCCGAATGAAAAATTGGCCGTGCTTCCGCAATAAGCCGGTAAGGAGTACCAGATGCAAGCACGGACGATCGATAACCAACCGGACACCTATGCGGTGATTTTCGAAACCGGAGACGAAGTGGCCGCCGGTCTGGCGGCATTCGCCCAACAACACCATTTAACCGCGAGCCATTTCTCCGCGATTGGCGGTTTCGAGGACGTTACGCTCGGCTATTTCGACTGGAGTAAAAAGGAATACACACGCATTCCCCTAACCGAGCAAGTCGAAGTACTATCCCTCATCGGCGACATCGCGTTAGATCAGGAAATGCCGAAAGTCCACGCCCATGTGATCGTCGGGAAATCCGATGGCAGCGCCCATGGCGGCCATCTGCTGGAGGCACACGTCAGACCTACTCTTGAAGTAATGGTGGTCGAATCGGCGGGAGAACTCCGCAAGAGCTACGATCCGCTTTCTAAATTGAACCTGATCAAAACGTAGACCTGGGGGCACCCGCGCGCGATAGGGATTTGCAATCCGCGCGATAGAAACTTCCATCTTGGGAATCGGGGGCCTTTGGGGCAAAATGGCTGCAAGCACCGGCGCGCGGCGGACGCGTGTTGCTAAGATCGTGTAGGATTCCGCCATGAAGAAAATCGAGGCCATCATTCAGCCGTTCAAGCTCGACGAAGTGAAAGAGGCGCTGCAAGCCATCGGAATCGAAGGCATGACGATCTCCGAAGTGCGCGGCCATGGACGCCAGAAGGGTCATAAAGAGGTATACCGCGGGCAGGAATACACGGTCGATCTTCTGCCCAAGGTCAAAATCGAGGTGGTCATCGCCGACAACCGGCTGGACGATGTGACCCGCGCAATCGTCGATTCGGCGCGCACCGGCAAGATCGGGGACGGCAAAATTTTTGTGATGGACGTCATCGAGGCCATTCGCATTCGCAACGACGACCGGGGAGAATCGGTCCTATAGGGCAACCCGCGGGATCTCGTATGCAACCCTCCGGGCTACATCCTTATCCCGCACACGATTCTTCCAGCGGCGTCTCGGATGTTCTGATCTCTCTCGCCGAACGGGCGAGTTCCGTCGACCGGCTGGTATCGCAGGCCGCAGCCGAGCTGGTTTTTCCCAATGTTCCAGAAGACCTGGCGCTGATTTGCGTCGGCGGATACGGCCGGCGCCAGCTTTTTCCCTTTTCCGATATCGACCTGCTGATTTTGTGCGCGAACGACGATATTCCGCGGCGGCACAAACCCGAAATCTCGGCGCTGCTACAGCGGCTCTGGGATTCCGGCCTGCGCGTGAGCCAATCGGTGCGCACTCCCGAGGAATGCCTCACGGTTCACGACCAGAATACCGAGCTCAACATCAGCCTGCTCGACCAGCGGTTCCTTGCCGGCGACCGGCCGCTGTTCGCAGGCCTGAGCAAGAAATTCCCGCGTTTCGTGCAGGGCAACCGGGATGCGCTCATGCGCAACCTGGTCCGATTGACCCGGGAACGGCATACCAAGTACGCCGAGACCTTCTACCACCTCGAGCCTAACGTGAAAGAAACACCCGGCGGGCTGCGTGATTTCCAGTTCATCCGCTGGATGGAGCAACTGCGCGATGCTGACGCGAGTCGCGTTACCACCCCGGAAGCTCCCGATGAATTGCGGCAAGCGTTCCGCTACCTGGCTGGGCTGCGCAGCGCGCTCCACCGCCAGGCCGGCCGCGACCAGAATCTGCTCACGTTCGACGCGCAGGATGCGCTGGCCGACCACGGCGCGAGAGACGTCGGGGTGTGGATGCGCGAGTATTACCGCCATGCGCGCGCGGTGTACCGCGCCACGCTGCGGACGCTGGAATTGTGGGACGCGCAGTCGAGCGCGCTGTTCGCGCAATTCGTGGGATGGCGATCGCGCCTTTCGAATTCCGATTTCGCCGTCCACCGCGAGCGCGTCCACTTCCGTGCTCCGCATCAACTGGAGAGCAATCCCGACCTGGTGTTGCGCCTGTTCGAATTCGTGGCCCGGCACGGCCTCCCGCTGTCGAACGAGGCCGTGATCCAGCTCGAAACGCGGCTGGCTCGCTTGCGGGAATATTTCGATACGCCGCGCAACCTGTGGCCGGCCGTCAACCAGATTCTGTCGCAACCGCACGCGCCCATGGCCCTGCGCTTCATGCACGAAACCGGAGTTTTATTTGCGCTGTTCCCGGGGCTGGAGCAAATCGAGTGCCTGGTGGTGCGCGATTTTTTTCATCGCTATACCGTGGACGAGCATACCCTGGTAGCCGTCCAGAACGCCTGCGCCGCGCCCGAAAAATATGGCGAGTTGCTTCGCGAATTGCCCCAAAAGGGCGTGTTGCTCTTCGCGCTGCTGTTTCACGATTCCGGCAAGCCACAGTCGGACGCGGCCGCCGGATACGCGGGCCATGTGGAAGGGTCGCTCGCGGCGGCGGCCGCGGCCATGCGGCGTATCCGCATGCCGGCGCAGGAGCAGGATGCCGTGGCATTTCTGATCCGCAACCACATGGAACTCTCGCTCGCCATGCAGTCGCGCGATCCGGCCGACCCGAAAACCATCCAGGACCTCGCGCAGACGGTGGGCACTGAAGAGCGCCTCAAAGCTCTTACCGTCCTCACTTATGCCGATATCAGCGCGGTAAATCCGAGCGTGATGACTCCCTGGCGGTCCTCGCAGTTGTGGCGGCTTTATATGGCCGTGTACCGCGAGCTCACGCGCGAGCTATCGGAGCAGCGCATCGCCGATTCGACCTCGCGGCCGGGTGCGGAACTGCTCGAAGGCCTTCCGGTGCGGTACCTGCGAACCCATAGCGAAGAGGAAATCGCCGCGCACGTAGCGCTCGCCGCCCAAAGCGAGAAGCGAGGCGTCGCGGTCGATATCCGGGGCGTGGAGTCGGCCTGGCAGTTGACCGTCGTCACCAGCGACCGCACCGGTTTGTTCGCCCGCATGGCCGGCACGCTGGCGGGATTCGGCATGAACATTCTGCGCGGCGAAGCGTTTTCCAATCGCCGCGGCCAGATTCTCGATACCTTCGTCTTCGCCGACCCGACGCGCACTCTGGAATTGAACCCGTCGGAAGTGGACCGTCTGCGGGCCACGGCCGAACGCGTAATTTTGGGCAAGCTCGACGTGCGCGAACTGCTGAAGAATCGTCCCAAGCCGAAGCCGCCCAGCCGCAAGGGCCGGGTTCCCGCCGCGATTCGCTTCGACGACGAAGCCAGCGCCACCGCTACGCTGGTCGAGATTCTGGCCGAAGATCGTCCGGGCCTGCTCTACGATCTGGCGTCGGCGATTTCCTCGAGCGGCGGCAATATTGAGGTGGTCCTCATCGATACGCAAGCCAATCGCGCGATCGACGTTTTTTACGTGACCGTAAAGGGCCGGAAACTGACCGCGAGCGAGCAGGCAGCGATGGGAGAGGAATTGCGGAAGGCCTGTACGCCCCAGTAGGTCCTGTACATTTTTGGTCTCAGCCCGTTCATTGGATGTATACGGTCCGAATTGCTGCCAGTTCTAAGCGATTGAAAACACTTGGATTCGATCTGGCGGGCGGCCTGCACTCTTCCCGGTATGGCTAAAGAATGGGCGAACCACCTGGAACGATGGACGAGCGCCGGTCTCGTCGCTCCTGAACTTGCCGGGCGCATCCGAACCTGGGAACGCGAACAGTCGGCGGGCGCCGGATTGCGCTGGCCGACGCTGCTCGCTCTGGCATTCGGCGCCATCCTGGTTGGCGCGGGCGCGCTGCTCTTCGTGTCCGCGCATTGGGACCAGATCTCTCCCAACTCGCGCATGGCGCTGGCGGCGGCAATGGTCGCAACCTTTCATGCCGGCGGCGCCGCCGTCACGCGCCGCTTCAATAGCCTCTCGGTCGCGCTCCACGCGGTGGGTACGATCGTGCTCGGCGCGGCCATCGCGCTGGCCGGGCAAATCTACAATCTGTCCGAGCATTGGCCCTCGGCTGTCATGCTGTGGGCGCTCGGTGCCGCGCTCGCATGGGCGCTGCTTCGCCAGTGGCCGCAAGCGGCCCTCACGGCGATTCTGGTTCCGGCGTGGCTGGCATCGGAGTGGTCTTCGTGGTGTACGGATGCAGGCCGCGATTCCGCCGCCACCGTTACCGCGGGAATTTGTGCTCTCAGCCTTACGTATCTCAGTGCAAGGCGGTCCGCGAACGATTCTCCGCTGCGCCAGGCGCTTATGTGGATCGGCGGAATTGCGCTGCTTCCTTCCGCGTTTTTCCTTGGCCTTGACCGGTGGAGCCGTCATCTACCGGATGCGTCGACGCTCGCCGTCGGCTGGGCGGTCGCGGTCTTGCTGCCCATCTTTGCCGCGGTCGCGCTGCGCGGCAGCGACGTGCTCTGGAATATCGGCGCGGTGGGTTGGACGGTGCTTCTGGCGCTGAGCAATACCGGTTCGGGCGAACGCGCGTTGGTCTACCTGTGCTGCGCGGTTGGCTCGGTCGGGCTTGCCTGGTGGGGCATCCACGAGTCGCGCCCCGAGCGCATCAACCTGGCCATCGCCGGGTTTGCGTTGACCATTGTCTGTTTCTATTTTTCGGATGTCCTGGATAAACTCGGCCGTTCCGCCAGCCTGATGCTGATGGGTCTGCTTTTCCTTGGCGGCGGCTGGCTGCTGGAACGAACCCGCCGCGGACTGCTGGCGCGCATCAATCCTCTGGAGGCCATATGAAACCCGCATATCGTGGAATCGCCGTCGCCGTGCTGCAATGCCTGATGGCCTGGTCGGTATCTGCCAAGTACTCACTCGATCGCCAGCGCCTGCCGCGCGTCTGGGCGAAAGCCGCGCCGATCGATCCCAATCTGCCGATTCGCGGCCGGTATTTGAGCATCCGGCTGGAAGTGGACCATGACCCCGTCGCCGATCAGACGTACGCCGGCACCGGTCATCTCACCATCCGCGACGGGCGCCTCTACGTGGCGAACGATCATGCACCATGGAACTACAGCTCTCACGTCCTGGTTGTACGCAACGGCGACCGGTGGACGCTCATGGAGCCTGTGGCGTTCTTTCTGCCCGAGCACGGCGCGGATCCCTCGCACGTGCCCGCCGGCAAGCAGTTGTGGGCCGAGGTCAGCGTTCCGCCGAAGGGTCCGCCGCGCCCGGTTCGACTCGAAGCCCGTTAGACCTCCGCGATCCGCACCTGCCGCACGTAGAAGCCCTCGTCCAAGCGGCGGGTGCGGACTGAGGGATCGGCAAGACGGAGCCGGATGCGATAAATTCCCGCCCGGTCCGGCGTCCACATCTGCATCCAAATTCCCCAGGAACCCTGCGCCGGCTCGGCATCCGCGACTGGCACATAAGCTTCGTCGGGTGCAAAACGAATTAAGAGCTTGTCTGCCGGTTGTGGTCCGCCCCACACAATCCCCACGACTTTATATTGGATCTTGCCGCGGACCATCCATTTTTCGATGCGCACCGGCATGGCGGCGGGATCGATGGTAGCCGGCTGATAGTCGATGGCGCGCGCGGGGACGCCGTGCTGGTGGGTGCGTGCGGCGTATTCTCTCATTTGAGAGGTGGCTTCCGCCGAGTCGTCCACCGGTCTGATTTCGTTCACCCATTTGATGCACGCGCATCCATACCAGCCCGGAAGAATCAGTCGGACGGGCGCGCCGTGGTCGGGCGTCAGCGGCTGGCCGTTCATAGCGAGCGCCAGGAAAGCGCCGGAATCGTCGAGATCCTGGCGCGAGAAGATCCAACTCGCGCCGGGGATCGAAGGTGTTTGCGGAGGCGCGGAGTACTCATCGAACCCCGAGACCAGTATACGAGCGTGCGAGTCGAATCCGGCGCGATCGAGCACCGCGGCCAGCGGCACGCCGTCCCATGGCGCCACGCTGATCATGCCGAAGCATACGGCGCGGGTGTTGCCGGCACATTCCATGAGGTGGATTCCCTGGGAATTTGCCTGCTTGTTCAGGTCGTCTATGGAGATGCGCTCGGTGCCGGCAAGAATCGACCAGGGGTTGCGGGTGTCGAGCAAGCGCGAAACGCGCGTGCGGATGTAAAAATGCGGCGTCGGTATAATCAGGCGGTGGCTATCGATGCGCGAGAGATCGGTATAAAGCCGGCCATCGAGTTGTTCGCCCACGGGTGTATCGAGCGGAGCGTGGCCTTCGTCTTCGAATGGGACCGTGCCGATCAGTTCGCCTTCGCCGCGAGATCGCTGGCAGGCGATCGCGCCTCCCGCCAGCATTGCCATCCAATTGCGCCGGGTTGTTAACGATGGTCGCGTGATCCTAGAATATATCCCCCGCATGCTATTCTGAAAGCTCCCCAAAGGGGCTCCCGTCATGCGCGAACAAAGCTATACGACTCCCCACGGGATTACGGTCACGCGCAGTATTGCGAAAGTCAGTTACCGCAAAGGGCTGGCCCATCTTCTCCGCGAGCTCGACCATCACCGTGGCATTTATCTTTCCTCGGGGTATGAATATCCCGGAAGATATTCGCGCTGGGACGTCGCCTCCACCTGCCCGCCTCTCGAAATCATCTCTTACGACCGCCGGGTCGAAATCCGCCCCCTGAACGAGCGCGGCCGCAAGATCGCCGAACTGTTTCACAGGGTGCTGGCGGACCATCCGCACTGGGCGGAGATCGGTTTCGAAGGGGAAATCCTTGCGGGGAGGCTGAAACCCCTGCCGGCGCTTTTTCCCGAAGAGGAGCGCAGCAAACAACCCTCGGCATTCTCGATTCTGCGCTCGCTGATTCAAGAATTCCGCGGGCTGGAGGATTCGCGCCTGGGATTCATCGGCGCGTTCGGCTACGATCTGCTCTTTCAGTTTGAGCCCATCGACAAAAAGCTCCCGCGCCACGGCCACAAAGATCTGCACCTCTACTTCTGCGACGACATCTGCTTCATGGATCGCAAGAAGGAACAGATCGAGCGTTACCAGTACGAATTCGCGAGGGAATCGGTAACGACCCGCGGAGTTCCGCGCGAAGCGCAGGAAATTGCGCCCCAACCCGTGCTGCCGCCAGGGCCGATCGTGAGCGACCATCGGCCGGAAGAGTACATGGACGCGGTGGAAAAAGTGCGCGAGGGCATGCGGCGCGGCGATTATTACGAGGTGGTGCTGCGCCAGGTGTTTCGAACGCCGTACGCGGGTAAAGCCTCCGAACTTTTCCGCAAGGTGCAGCACGCCAGCCCCAGCCCCTACGAATTTTTCCTGCAATTCGGCGACGAACAGCTCATCGGCGCTTCGCCCGAGATGTTCGTTCGCGTGGAAGGCAGCAGGGTGGAGACATGCCCGATCGCCGGCACGGCGCGCCGCACGGGCGACCCTCTGCGCGATGCCGACAGCGTCCGCGAGCTGCTGAAATCGACGAAGGACGAATCGGAACTGACGATGTGCACCGACGTCGATCGCAACGACAAGTCGCGCGTCTGCGAGCCCGGCAGCGTGCGCGTGATCGGGCGGCGGCTCATCGAAGGCTATGCGGGCGTGTTCCACACCGTGGACCACGTGGAGGGCCGCATCCAGGAAGGCTACGACGGGCTGGACGCGTTCCTCACACACATGTGGGCCGTGACTTTAATCGGCGCTCCCAAGAAAGCCGCGGCAGAGGCGATCGAGGCGTTGGAGACGAGCGCGCGCGGCTGGTACGGCGGCGCCATCGGCATGATTTCGCTGAACGGCGATATCAATACCGGCATTCTGATTCGCACGACTTACCTCAAGGACGGCGTGGCCTCTTATCCCGCGGGCGCGACGTTGCTCTACGATTCCATCCCGGAGATGGAAGAGCGCGAAACGCGCATGAAAGCCACGGCATTTTTCCGCACGCTGGGAGTGGAAGAGCCGGCTCCCGCCGCACTGTCGCGAGAGGCTACGGGAACCGGCGTGAAGCTGCTGCTGGCCGACAACGACGACTGCTTCATCCACACGCTGGCCAACTACGCGCGGCAGACCGGCGCCGAAGTGGTGACCTATCGCGCGGGTTTCCCGCCGGAGTTGATCCGGCAAGTGGCGCCGCACTTGATCCTGATTTCACCCGGCCCGGGACGGCCGCGCGATTTCGGCGTCCCCGAACTGGTGCTCACCGCGGTGCGGCTGGGAGTCCCGGTTTTCGGCGTGTGCCTGGGCCTGCAAGGAATTGTGGAAGCCTTCGGCGGCGAATTGGGCGTGCTCGATTACCCCATGCATGGCAAGCCGTCCGTCGTGCGCCATCACGGCGTGGGCGTGTTCGAAGGATTGCCGGCGGAATTTCAGGTGGGGCGATACCATTCGCTGTTCGCGCGGCGCGAGACCTTCCCGGGGTGTCTCGAGGTGACGGCGGAGACGGAAGACGGCGTCATCATGGGCGTGCGTCATCGCGAATTGCCGATCGAGGCGGTGCAATTTCACCCGGAGTCGATCCTCACGGCAGAGGACGGGCACGGGCTCAAGCTGATGGAAAACGCGGTCCGGCTCGGCCGGTTGGCGCCGCGGTAGCTACTCCAGCACGAATTCGCGGGGGGTAAGCGGCGGAACGGGCCCGGCCGTAATCTTTCGGCGGTCGTCCAGCTTGGGGACGATTGTGAGCGTCATACCGCTGACGGCGGGCATACCGTGCTCTTGCGCTCTGGCGACAAAAGCGCGAATGGCGCCCTCCTGGGCGGCGAGAGCGCTGTCCCACTGCTGGCGCAAATTGGCTTCGTTCCGATATTCGATCCGCGTCTCCCCGGAGAACACGCGCTCCGCCTCTTGCCCCGCCGGCACGATGGCGAGCCCGTCGAGGTACGCCAGGCGCGCTTTCCGCCGATCGACGGCAGCCACGCAGACGCCGACGCCTGTCGGATGATCGGTAGGCACGACGAATCGGCGATAGTACACGCTTTGCGGTCCGCTGGCGGCCAGCACATCGCCCCTGAGGGGTGAATTGACCAGATAGTAGACGCCAATCGGCGGGAATCCTTTGGGCATCGCCAGACCGCCATCGCCGCACACCATTCCACCCGTTCCGCCGCCCCTGCCGGTTGTGTCGCCGGGGTCGGTTAACGTGAAGAGGTGAGAGATTTCCACCTGGCTCAAGATCTTGGTAAAGAAACGCTGTGACCGGCGTTCCAGCAGGAGATTGTCAATGGCGAGCCATTCGACATCCTGCAAGTTTTCGCCGCTCATCCGCAGCAGCGACTCTTCGTTATCGCTGTCGCCGGCCAACAGAACGATCACGGGCGCGCGCCAGCCGGCCACGAACGGCTCTAATATCTCCGCCGGTACGCGGATTCCCGACTGGATGGCGGCATCGAAAAGCGCGGCCAGGTAAGCGTGCTCCTCGCTGAATGACGGGGCGTCTTGTAACCCCGAAGCCTCACGAAAGGCGTCGACGAGACGATCCCTGTACTCTTCGGAGTTGAGCCTCCCGGCGACATACACACCCCACGCTTTGTCCCGCCATGCAGGCGAGTCAAGGAGGTGCCTTGCACGTACTGTCTCGCTCTCTGGAATGGATTGCGCCGCTGCGCAAAACACGAGCGCTAGTGCGGGGAATACCAGCCGCATGCCGGTTTAGACGTTCAAAACGGCTGCAAGGTGTCCGCCTGCGAATCTCAACTTGGACCCTCGTGCGTTTCTCGCTCACCCATCCAGCTGTTCGAGGGGAGGTTTCCCATTAGTGCGGAGCGCTGTTACCGTGCGGAAACTTCAAGCGGCTGAATTGAGGAGGCGAGAATGAGACGCATCGCCCGCGTTACATCGATCGCTCTGCCGGTCCTGGGTATTTACTACTGGGACTCGGCTGGTGCAGCGCTAACGGGCACGAACGTACTCGCGTTGGTGGCGGGTGCCGCTATGGCGGTTCGTGCGCGGCTCAAGAAACAATTTGGGACTTCATCTTTCTTGGGATTGGAATCTTCGGTAGGGCGTCCAGAATTTCGCACTCCTGGAAAAATGGTTTCCTCCACGGTGATGGGGAGCGACTGATTCCAAGGGCACTTAAATGTGGCACGTAACGTGCCAGATCCGCCCCAACCAGCTTCCTTGGTGCGCTTTCGAATCCTTGGGGGGCATAAATCCCGCGCCAAATATCTCGGCTGGTGAGGAGGAAATTTGAAAACGATTTTGCGCCTTTCGTCGTTAGCTTTATTGGTTATGGGTGTCTCGGCATTAGCCTCCGCTCAGGTGGCGCCGAATGCTCCGGAGATCAGCCCGGCTGCCGGTATGAACGCACTCGCGTTGCTGGCGGGCGCCGCGCTAGTTGTCCGAACCAAATTCAAGAAGTAAGTTTCACGAATCATCGGGCGGATCTGCGGGAAAGGTCCGTCCGATTTTGTTTTTGTCATTGCCCGGTTAACGGGGCGGCGCGTGACTTGGCTGGCTGATTTTAGAACTGGCGGAGAGGGGGGGATTCGAACCCCCGGTACAGCTTTAGACCGTACGACGGTTTAGCAAACCGCTGCTTTCGACCACTCAGCCACCTCTCCGGGGATGAAATTGATCTCGAAAAGAATGGTACCACATCGAATCCGGA
>DATJMA010000034.1:0-37017 GCA_035509055.1 Bryobacteraceae bacterium
CGGCGACGTGCCGCCCTTTCTCGCCGACAAGCGAATCCTGTCGCTCGATCTTTCCCTGATCGTCGCCGGAACGAAATACCGCGGTCAGTTTGAAGAGCGCCTCAAGACCATCATGAAGGAATTGATGGAGAATCAGAACGCCATCATCTTCATCGATGAGCTGCACACGCTGGTGGGCGCCGGATCGGCGGAAGGCTCGCTCGATGCCGCCAATATCCTCAAGCCGGCTCTTTCACGCGGCGAAATCCAGTGCATTGGCGCCACCACCCCCGCGGAATTCCGCAAGTCCATCGAAAAGGACCGCTCGCTCGAACGCCGCTTCCAGGCGGTGAAGGTTCCGCCGCCATCGGAAGGCGACGCGGTGAAGATTCTCTTCGGCATCAAGGATCGCTACGAGAAATTCCACGCGGTGGCTTACACCGATGACGCCATCGAAGCCGCGGTCTTCACCAGCAGCCGTTACATCCCCGACCGTTTCCTGCCCGACAAAGCCATCGACCTGATCGACGAAGCCGGCGCCCGCGTCAAGCTGCGCCAGACCACGCTTCCCGCCGACCTGGCCGATATCCAGAAGCGCATCAAGTTCATCGTGCACCGCATGGAAAACGCCATCGCCAACCACGAGTTCGAGAAGGCGCGCTTCTATTCCGACGAAGAGCGGAAAGAGCGCGAGAACATGCGCCAGCTCCGCGAAAAATACAACCTCGACGACTCTTCCACCGGCATCGTCACCAAGGACGATATCGAAGACGTGGTCGCCCGCTGGACCGGCGTTCCCATGACTTCCATTAAGGAAGAAGAGATCGCCAAGCTGCTGCGTATCGAAGAAGAGCTGCACAAGCGCATCATCAGCCAGGAAAAAGCCATCTCCGCGCTGGCCCGCGCCATTCGCCGGTCCCGCGCCGGCTTAAAGGCCTCCAGCCGCCCGGCCGGTAGCTTTCTCTTCCTGGGACCCACCGGCGTCGGCAAAACCGAAGTCGCCCGCGCGCTGGCGTCCTTCCTGTTCGGCAGCGAGAAAAGCCTGGTCCGCTTCGACATGTCCGAGTACATGGAGAAGCATTCGGTCTCCAAACTGATCGGTTCGCCGCCCGGATACGTCGGCTACGAAGAGGGCGGCCAGCTTACCGAACGGGTGAAGCGCAATCCCTACTCCATCATTCTGCTCGATGAAATCGAGAAGGCCCACCCGGATATCTACAACATCCTGCTCCAGGTGTTCGAAGACGGCCAGTTGACCGATGGCCTCGGCAACCAGGTGGATTTCAAAAACACCATCATCATCATGACTTCGAACCTCGGCGCGCGCTTCCTCGAAAAGCGCGGCCACCTGGGCTTCTCCACGCCCATGGGCGAGGGAGTCTCGGCGAAGGTGGAAGACATGGTCCGCAGCGAGGTGAAGAAGGCGTTCAATCCCGAATTCCTCAACCGCCTCGATGAAATCATCCTCTTCACATCGCTCACCGATGACGACCTCATCAAGATCATCGATCTGCTGGTCAACCAGGTGAATGGCAACCTCGTCGCCAAGCAGGTGAAGATCAAGCTGGCGCCGGACGCCGCCAAGTACATCCTGGATAAAACCTGCGGCGACCGCAGCTATGGCGCCCGCCCGCTGCGCCGCGCCTTGCAGAAATACATCGAGGATCCGCTTTCGGAGGCCTTGATTCAAGGCTCGCTGCCGCGTCCCGCCGATCTCGAAGTCTATCTCGGCGAGACGGGAATCTACTACCGCCAGGTATCGGCCGAAGGCGAGGCGCCGGTCACCGCCGGCAGCGCTCCCGCCGAAGCCGATGCCGGCACGCTGCTCTTTACGTTCGAATCCTGAGACATAAGGGTAGCCGCGCGAAGTACCCGTGCTACCCTCAGGTTTTCATGCGAAAATTCCTGATTTCCATTCTGTGCGGATCTCTGCCCGCCTTCGGCTGGGGAGTCGAAGGACACAGCCTCATCGCCCGCATCGCCTGGGTCCAATTGACTCCCGCGGTGCAAGCGCGTGTTACCGGGATCCTCGGGCCGAACGTGACCATGGAGTCCATCGCCAGTTGGGCCGATAACATCCGCAACCAGCGGCGTGAAACCGGACCTTGGCACTATATCGACATTCCCATCGACCAGCCGCACCTCGATATGGCGCGCGATTGCGCCAAGGGCGACTGCGTGATCGCCAAAATCGAGGATTTCGAAAAAGTTCTGCGCGACCCCGCCGCGCCCCCCGTTCAGCGCCGCGAGGCTCTCATGTTCCTGGTCCATTTCATTGGCGACATGCATCAGCCGCTGCATTGCTCCGACAACAAGGACCAGGGCGGCAACAAGGTGATCGTAAAGTTCGGCGACCAGTCTTCCGGCCGTCCGTACAATCTCCACAGCCTCTGGGACAGCGGTCTTCTGAGCCAGATGGGCAAGGAAGACGACCTGTTCGCACTCTATTCCAAAGACGCGCAGAAGCACGCCAGGAAGTGGGACAAGGGTACGGTGGAAGATTGGGCCGAGCAGAGTCACAAGATTGCCCAGAAGATTACCTACGGCAAGCTTCCCAAGGAACCGGCCGGCACTCCGGAGCCGATTGATGCCGGCTACGAAAAGAAAGCCGATCCCGTAATCCGGGAGCAAATCGAAAAAGCCGGCGACCGCCTTGCCTGGGTCCTAAACCAGACTTTGCAATAGAATAAGAGACATGCTCTCAGAGTTTGACGACAG
Source organism: Bryobacteraceae bacterium (assembly GCA_035509055.1). Lineage (GTDB taxonomy): Bacteria > Acidobacteriota > Terriglobia > Bryobacterales > Bryobacteraceae > PALSA-129. The sequence goes on from DATJMA010000034.1 coordinate 2,698, forward strand.
GCCCGCGATCCCGCTATGGCTGTTAGCGGGGGCGGCGCTGGCTATGGTCGTGCACCTCTACCTGGTCTTCATGTGGGTGCCGACGGAAGCCACCATGGGGATCGTCCAGCGGCTGTTCTATTTCCATGTGCCGGCTGCGGTGGCGCAGTTCACCGCCTGCTTCGTGGGCGGCATCGCGGCGGTTCTATACCTGGTAAAACGCGATCCGAAATACGACGATCTGTCGCTGGCTGCGAACGAGACCGTGCTGGTATTCGGCCTGGTCAATGTCGGATTGGGAATGCTGTGGGCGAAGCCGATTTGGGGTATTTGGTGGACGTGGGATCCGCGCCTGACCTCGTCTTTCGTGCTGCTGTTCCTCTACGGCGCGTACCTGGTGCTTCGGCCGGCCGCGCCGGTGGAGAGCCGGGGCGTGGTTTGCGCCGTAGTCTGCATCCTGGGTATGGCGGATGTGCCGCTGGTTTACCTGTCGAACCGGCTGTTTCGCACGCAGCATCCCGCGCCGGTGCTGGGAGGCGGTCCGGATTCCGGCCTGGCGCCCCCCATAAAGGCCACGTTGTTCTTCGGCATGTTCACCATGATGCTGCTGTGGGTGTGCGTGCTGCTGGTGAGGCGCCGCGTGGCCCGGCTCGAACGCGCCGCGGAAGATCTCACGCGGCGGTCGCACGAACTGGAAGATGTGAGGAGTTATTGAAATGGTCGATCCTAATTTGAGCTGGCTGTTCTGGGGATATGCCGCCGGCTGGCTGCTGATCTTCGGCTACCTGTTCTTCATCTCGCGGAAGGAAAGTACGCTGCGCCGCAAGATTTCGGAACTTCAGGAAGCCATGGAAGAGCGCTGGAAGCAGAAGAAGGCTTAAGCCTTCCTCTGCGCCTTTTTCATCACGATTCCGATCGCGATCAGCGCGCTTCCCACCATGAGCAGGTTCGCGGGCGGAGTGGTCGGGGCGCTGGCAGCGGCGGGCCTCGTACTTGCTTGCGCTGCCATTGTCCCCATCAAGCCCGCGATCGTCATCAGAAATCTGCTTTTCATCGTTGTTTTCACACCGTCGATTGTAGGGTTGGATTCCAGCGCAAAAAACGGCTGTACGGTTGGGTTGGGTACCGCCAGGTGGGCAAACCACTGGAACCGGGACCGTACCAGGCGTACGAAAAAAGAGCCCCCGATACCGGTCTTCTGGTACCGGGGGCTATCTAGAGGAGAAGAGCTTCGTGGATCTATCGTTCGGAACTTGCTGCGGACTTGCCGCGCTTGCGGATTGTGAAGCCCAGCCCGAGGATCGCGGCTCCCGCCATCACGAACGTTCCCGGCTCCGGCACCGGTGCGACCTGCGTCGTGGTGCCGCTGTACTGCACCGTGACGCCTTCCACATCGATCGCGCAGTCGGTAACGCCAATGGCGTAGTACGTGTACAGGGAAGATACTGAAGCGTTCAGCGCCGGGATGGTCAGGGATTGAGGGGCGTGGATCACTCCCGACTGGATCAGCGTCCAGTTACTGTCGTTGTTCGAGCCGTATACTTCGTAGTCTGCGCCGGCGTAATCCTGATAGAGGTTGAACGTGATCAGATTCGGCGTGGCCCCGCTCACCGAGGAGTTGTTGACAGTCTTGGTAACGTTCGCAAAATCCAGCACCACGCCATCCGTCGGCGCAATGAAGCCATTGTCCTGGCCGGCATTGCTGTTGTCGTCTCCGAGCCCTTCTTTTCCACCGAGATCCGGCTGAACCGTCAACCCGACGTTGGGAGTAGCGGACGTAGTCGGGGCGAGGTTGGTGTGCCCAGACCTGGGCGTGCCGTTGAACAGCCCATCGACACCGTAGGCCAGGATGTATCCAGCGCTTCCGTAGGCGTCGTTCAGCGCGATTTGCAGGCCGGCACTGGTGCCGCCTTGAGCATAGTTCCCTGCCGAGGGCAAGGTCGTGGTTGCATTAAACAGGATGGGTGTTGCCTGGGCCGGCGTTAGGATTACGGCTACTGTGAACAGGGCCGAAAACGCGATTCTGAACTCCAACTTTTCTCCCTCTGCCGCTTGCCGCGGCACTTACAACAGCGATTGTAAGTGAAATATTTTGGGTATAAAACGTACGTTTGTACTGTTCAGGTACCGCTGAATCGCGTTCGAAATACTATCGGTTTTGCATCTGGTACCAAGGTAATTCCGGTAAATCCGACTCCGAAATAGCCGCTATTTTCGACTCGCCAAACCTTGCGTTGGAAGGGTGTTTGTGCCGCATTTTCAATGAAACAACTTCGGCACCTGCATCCCCGGAACGAACTCCTTCCGGTAATCGCCAGAGCGACTCCAACCGCGCCAGGAGTGCCGGCGGCGATAGTACTTGCACCGGCGCATTAGCCTTGCACCGGGGGAGTCCTTATTTCAAAACCAGATTATTCCGACCGCCGCCAACCCGCTCCATCGGCCGCCAGCACACGTTCCGTGGCCGCTACAATAGTGACTTCCATGTCACGGCGCAATGGATTGATTCTCTTCCTGGCCCTCGCGGCGCTCTTCCTGTTCCTCAATCGGCCCGCGTATAAAGGCTATTTCACCGACGACGATTTCGATAATCTGAGCTGGACCAGCCAGAGTCCTATCAGCGCGTTCGTGGTCGGTCTCATCACGCCGAAGTTTCAAACCAACAACTTCCGTCCCGTGGGCCACCTCTTTTACCATGTGGAAGCCGCGTTATTCGCATTCGATTTCCGAAAGTACCTGGCCGCGACCCATGTGCTGCACTTTCTGAATGTCTGGCTGTTGTGGCTGCTGGCGCGCAGGTTGGGCTCGAATGCCTTCGCCGCGGCAGCCGCCTGCGTCTTTTTCGCTTTTCACCCCGGCTATTTCGAAGCCGTGTGGAAACCGTCATACGTCTTCGACATCCTGTGCGCGACGTTTTGCCTGCTCAGCCTGCTGAGCTATCTGCGTGGCCGCTGGGTGATTAGTTTCATTTGCTTTTGGCTGGCCTATAAGGCCAAAGAGACCGCCGTCATGCTGCCTTTCGTGCTGGCCTGCTACGAAACGTGGCTCGGCAAGAAGCAATGGAAAACTCTCGTGCCTTTTTTCCTGGTTTCTGCCTGGTTTTCGATACAGGCTTTGGTGATCAGCCCAAATTCCGGGCCCGGCAACGACTACGTTTTTCACTTCACCCTGGGCGCGCTGGCAGTGACCACCGCCTACTATGCCGGCCGGGTGTTTCTGGTGCCGTATCTCGGGTTTGCGGTGCCGGTGGCCGCATGGTTCAGCACCAACCGCAAAGTCTGGTTCGGTGCCGCGGCCATGCTCCTGTTTCTGACGCCCATGCTGTTCCTGCCCGGGCGGATGGAGACGGCCTATTGTTATTTGCCCTTTATCGGGCTGTCGATCGCCCTGGCCGGGGCGGCGGAAGCGTTCCACCCGGCCGTGATCGTCGCCGCTCTGATCCTGTTTGCCCCTTGGGAGCTTCACGATATCAGAATCGAGCGCCGCGATAAGCTGGCGAAGGACGACGACGCGCGCGCCTGGGTGACCGCATTTCGCAAGCTGCCGCCCGGTCCGGTCAACACCTTCCTTTGGAACGGAAAGCCTTACGGCTTTGGGGATTTCGGTATCGAGGCGGCTATCAAATGTTTTCACCCCGAACCCGGCGTGAAGATCCGGTATTACCAGAAGCCGCCCATCGCACTCGATAACGGCCGGGACGCGGTATTGACGTGGAATCAGGGCCTGCATCGCCTCGACTTCGCGACGCACACCCCGGATACGCCCGACGCTTCGTACATCGACACCAATTCCGCCACTCCGCTGTGGCAACTCGGAGAAGGATGGTCGAACCCGGAGGGCGGCTTCCGCTGGATCGCTCCTTTCGCAACCGCTCGGCTCGCTCGTCCGGCGGGCGCTGCGCGGTTTGAGATGCGCGTGATGGCCATCGCTCCGCTGCTGCAAAAAACGGGCCGCGTCACGGTGCAGCTGTCGCTGGATGGCAAACCGCTGCCGGCACAAAGCGTCCCCCGGACCGATTGGCAAACACTGCAATGGGACCTGCCGGCCGCGCCGCCGGGAACAGCCAACATCGCCATCACCGTTGCCCCGCCCTTCGAGCCTCCAGGCGATCCGCGGACGCTGGGAATTCCCGTGGGCAGTTTCGGATTCCGCTAGATTACGGCTCGGTTGCGGCCAGCATCAGCGGCCGCCCGCGAGCCGCCGGTCGATGGAGCACGCTCCACCGCCATTGATCATGAGGCAGGTGGCAATGGCGAGCACCAGCAGGTGAAACTCGATGCCCTCGCCTTTCTGCGTACCGGCCCAATTGGCGAACAGGCCGAAATGAAGGTGTACCTTGAAGATCGCCACCAACATATTAACCAAAATCCCGAAAGCCGCGACTCGCGTCAAAAGGCCAATTACCAGCCCGATGCCGCCGAAGAACTCCGCGGCAATCGCGAGAAACGCAAACGGCGCGGGAATGTGCATGTAGGTAGTGAACCTGTGCATGGTGGCGGAAAATCCCTGGCCGCCGAACCATCCCAGCATCTTTTGCGATCCGTGAGCGAAAATCACGAAGCCCAGCACCAGCCGGAGGATCGCGGGGGTGCCACTGTTCCCGGTTCGCAGCAGTTTTCGCATGGTCATGCCCTTCTGCGAATTTCGGCGCGCGCCTCGTCTTCGGCGGTTCGCTTCCGCTCGGTCTCGCGCTTATCGTGCAGTTTCTTGCCCTTGGCGAGCGCGAGTTCGCACTTGATGCGGCCGTTTTTCAGATAGATTTTGGTGGGAATGAGCAAAAGCCCTTTGTCGCGGGTCTGCGTGAGGAGCTTATCGATTTCGCGGCGATGCAGCAGCAGTTTGCGATTGCGGATGGGCGGGTGGTTTTCCCGGTTGCCATGGGAGTATTGGCTGATGTGCGCATTCACCAGCCAGGCTTCGTTTCCGAGCACCGCTCCATAAGCTTCCTTGAGCTGGATTTTGTTGTCTTTGGCGGCTTTGACCTCGGTGCCGGTGAGCACCATCCCGGCTTCGAAGCGGTCGAGCAGGAAATAGTTGTGGCCGGCTTGCCGGTTCTCACTCAGGATTTTGAGGGAATTGTCTCGCTGGGCCAAAGTCGCTTCTCGCGGTCGTTTTCATCTTAGCGCAGGCAGTCGCGGTTCCGCGCAGCTCCGGTCCGCCCGCCCAAGCGCCGCGCCCGCCCAAGCGCCGCGCCGAAGCTAGCGGCCGATCGTCACGGGGATCTCCACTTTTACCGTGGCGGGTGGCAGGCAGAGGCTGTTATTACAGGATTGCGCCTGCACATTCACCACCAGACTCCGCGCGCCTGCGGCCGTTTCCGGCGCGACCTTCAGGGGCAGCAAGAACCTGGCGGAACTTTCGTAAAGCTCCACGTCCATGTGCAGAGTCGGGTCCTGCAAGGTCTGTGGCTCGTCGCCTTTGATGGGCCCGGTCAACTGGAATGGCTGCCCTTCCGCGACCCAGATGCGGGTGGGTACCGGGCCATCTTCGACCGGTTTCATAGAGTAGATGTGCCAGCCCGGCTGTATGTTGGCCGTCAACGTCAGGGTGAAGCGGGCGCCGGATTTGATCGCCTTCGCGGGAGCGCCGGTAAGTTTCCACGCCACCGGGTTCGGCGGCGCGGCGGCGCACGCCATCGCCATCAATACCGCACAGGCGATGCGCTTCATCGTGCGCCGCCCGAACTGCTGGTGGGGATGTGTTGAGCCGCGGGGTTCAGGTCCACGTAAGCGGCGTCGAGGATGTGTTTGGTTTTGGCATCCTGCACGAAGACCACCACGGCCAGATTCCCGCGATCGATCTGGTATTTCTTCTCCACGAATTTGAACGGGCTGCCTCGATGGCCTTTGGCTTCGTAGTCGTCGAGCTGGGTTTTCAGGCCGGCGCTGATCTTATCGAGGTCGAAGGTCTGCTCCACCGGCGCGGGTGCCGTGGGGTCGAACGCGAATCCGTCGTCATCCTTGCCGCCCATCGCGCGGACCACCATGGGATGGAACCGGATGCCGTTTTCGCCGCTGTAGGTCAGTTCTTTTTCGAGCAGAACGACCTGCACTTTCAGGTCTTTCGATTGGCTCTTCACGCCATCGATGGACGCGGCTACTTTCACCGAATTGCCGGCCGCCGACGCATTCACGGCGATCTTGGCTTCCGCCGGCGACTCCAGTTCTTTTTCAATCGGTTGCTGGATATGTTCCCAGACGGACTTGGTTTCCTCGCGGCCCGCGCCATTGAATTTAACGCTGCCGCCGTCGATGAAGTAGGTCGGCACGCCGCGCACATCGTAATACTTCAGGCGTGCCGCGGTGTCGGAGTTCGCCATGGGGTCTGGTTTCGGAATGTGCTGGTGATACATCAGCACCATCAGATCTTTGCGGGAATAGCGCTGCATGGCGGCATCGAAAGCCAGATCGGCGCCCACGCACGGCGGGCAGCCGGCGCCGGTGAAAACCTCGGCAAGAACCAAGCGGTCGCTGCGCTTGGCGGAGGGCTGGTAGACATCCAGGTGCAGGGGCTCGGGGAAGCGCTTATGGTACTCGGCATCCAGCATTTCCTCGAGTCCCGCAGTATCGCCGTTGTGCGTCTTGCTGTACGCCGAAGAAAGCGCCGCGATCGTGGATGGACTCGACTGGCCTCCCAGGCGCGCCGCGACCAGGTACTCGAGGGCTTGCGGGTAATCTCCCTTCTGAAGGGCAATCTCGCCCAAAGTGGCCTGCGCGCCGGGCTGATCGCGGTCTTCCGCGTGCGCTTCAGTGAGAGTCTTGATGGCCGCGGGCATATTGCCGAGCTCAAATTGGATGCGGCCGAGCGTAGCAAGCCGGCTTGCGCGCGATTGGTTAAACCGCTTGATCAGTTCCGCCTCGGTGGGAGGCTTCCTCTCCTCGGCGTCCTTCGCCGTTTTCGCGAATTTTGCGAATTGTGCCTTCTGGTCGGCCACGAATTGGCGCTCGTTCAAGCCATTTACGCCGATTTGTGCGTAGTTTTCGGCATCCTTCAGCAGAACCTTGTTAGTCAGCAGTGTGCCCGCGATCTGATTGGCAAGCGACGCTTTGGTCTTCTTGTTCTTGGCCCCTTTCAGCAGGCCCTTGGCGACTTGCTGAATGCGCGCGGTCTGGTCCGGCATCCCCGAAGCGAGCGCGGAGAGGATGCCGAAGTCGGCGGCTTCCACCGAAGAGCTATTGGGGAAATCCTTTTTGAACTTTTCCAGCGCAGCCACCTTCTGCGCGGGGTCGGTGATCTGGTTGGCGTCACGGAAGGCCTTCGCATCGGGCGGAGTCTCCGGCGCTTTTTTCTCGGGTTGGTTGGATTGAGCGTGCACCGCCGGAACGGCGAGCGCCAACAGGAAAGTGAATACCGCAGTCGGAACTCTCATCTGAGACCTCCCGGATGACCGCTATTCTATCAGTACGAGCCTGGTCTATTTCGCTGCCAGGGCGGCGAGTTCGACTGCGATTGACAGGATGCTGCGGCCGAGCGGCGACGGGTGTACGTCGCAGGGGGTCACGGTGTATGGGCCGGGCGGCAAGCGGACCAACAGACCTGCCTGGCAGGGATCGCCGTTAAATGGCGCGGAGGCGGTCTGGAAGGGCGCATAGCCGTTGGCGATGGTGATGTTCGGGAACTGCGCGGCAACGGCCGTCATGGCGGAATTGAGCGCCTGCGCCACGGGATTCAGGGCAGGGGAAGGCGAGTAATAAGTCAGGAGAATCAACTTGCCGCTGTACAAGGCGCGGATATTTCCCAGGATCGTTGCCAGGTTTGCGCCATAAGTCTGCAGGATAGGTGTAAGAATGCCATCGGCGCAAGCCGTGGTGGTGCAGTCCGCCAGTGCCGTGAGGTTCAATAATATATCGTCGGCGCCGATACTTAAAGTTACAAGCTTGATGTTTTTGTTGGTCTCGAGTTGGGTTGCCGCGAATGCCATTTGCGATCCGGTGTAACTCACATGCAGGCCGTAGGTGCTTTTAAACGGCGGAATGGTGGGCGCGGGAGGCTGGTAATGCGGAGAGTTGCATCCGTTATCCGGTGTCGAGGGAACCAGAAAGCTTCCGCTGGTCTCTCCGGGGCAAGAGGCATTGATTAACTGATTCATGCCCAATAACCGGTCGATATCGGCCACGCTTTCGGGATAGCCGGTGAACTGCGCAGGAGAAGGCTTTATGTCGGAATAGGGCGGCAGCAGAGTCACGTTCATGCCGAATGGAAGCGAATCTCCCAGCGCCAGGTATGTATAACCGTGTTCGCCGCCCGCCCAAACTGGCACTACTAAGAGGAAGAAACTAATATAAGTAGCGAGTTTGATCATGGAGGCCGACTTTCTCGATCATTATGGCATCCCCAGATCGGAAACTATGTAAAGATAAGAACGGAGACCCCGCTCAATGTGCCTATTCTTACCGCGGGGTAAGTGGCGTGTTCGAGATGTCGGCCGGTTAAACGGCCATGGCGCGCCGCGGCTCGAACGTATAGCCGAAGCCGCGAACGGAGTGAATCATGACCGGATTGGCCGGGTCGCCTTCCACCTTTTGGCGGAGACGCAGAACGTATACGTCTACCGCGCGGTCGGTAATGGCGCGGTCCTGGCCCCAGACCGAGTTCAGCAACTGCTCGCGGCTGAAGACCACTCCCGGACGGCTCATCAGGAATTCCAGGAGGCGGAACTCCGTGGCGGTCAGCGACAGCGGAATGTGATTGAGACGGACCTGCCGGCTGGCGGGGTCGAGTTCCAGGCCGGCCGCCTCCAGAACGCGCGGCGGAGACGACTGATTGCGGAACTGGAGCTTGATGCGCGCGATCAGTTCGCGCACGAAGAACGGCTTCACGACGTAATCGTTGGCGCCCAGTTCGAGACCGACGATGCGATCGGTTTCCGAGGCGCGCGCGGTCAGAAAAATGACGGGGATGGGCGACAGATCGACATCTTTACGGATCCCCTTGCAGATGTCCAGACCGTCGGAATCGGGCAACATGATATCGAGCAGGATCAGGTCCGGGCGAACCTGCCGGCAAAGTTCGATGGCGCCTTTGCCGGTTTGCAGCCCGGTCATGGAAAAGCCCTCTTTTTCGAGGTTGTACTTCAGAAGAGAGAATAAGTCCGCGTCGTCTTCGATTAAAAGAATTTTCTTCATGATGCTGCTACAAACCTACCAGTGGAAGAGTTACGAATTCGTTAAGGCGCAGTGAATTCTGGATTAAGGGATGTTCCGCGGCCGCATCAGGCCGATTCTTCAAATCGGTAGCCGAAACCGCGAACCGTAGTCAGATGGCGTGGATTGTCCGGCTGCTCTTCGATCTGTTCCCGCAATCGGCGCACGTGGACGTCTACGGTTCGCGGAGTCACGAACCGCTGCTCGCCCCAAACCGATTCCAAAAGCTGATCGCGGCTGTACGCGCGGCCGGGGTGCGTCAGGAAGAACTCCAGCAAATTGAACTCGGTCGAGGTGAGCGAGAGTTCCGTCTCGGCATGAAAAACGCGGCGCGCTTTGCGGTCGAGCCGGAACGGGCCGATTTCCATCGCCGGCGGCTCGGCATCCATCTCTTCCCGGCGCAGGTGGGCCTTCACCCGCGCGATGAGTTCCCGCGGACTGAAAGGCTTGGTCATGTAATCGTCGCCGCCGATTTCCAGCCCCAGAACCCGGTCGACTTCGTCGGAGCGGGCGGTGAGGAACAACACCGGGATTCGCGCCAGCGCGGGCGATTGGCGAACCTGGCGGCAAACCTCGAACCCATCCGCATCGGGAAGCATGACGTCGAGAATGATGAGGTCCGGCTTGGCTTGCTCGAGCAGCTTGAGCGTGCCCTTGGAGCCGGTCAAAATGTGTGCTTCGTAGCCATGACGCACCAGGTTGTATTCGATGAGCGACGCAAGCTCGGCTTCATCTTCTACGATGGCGATTCGCTTTGGCATGCGGTAGGGATCGAAGTTCTATTGTAATCGGCAACCGGTCTCCGCACCGGACCCGGTTTGGAAAGCCCGAGGCCGGGATTGGCTTCCCGCCACGCCGCTAGAGCCGCGCGCCTACGAAAACCTGGCAGACGATCCCCTCGTTATTTAAATTAGTGGTACAGGCGGCGGTACACGTCGGCGTTGCGCAGGACGGCCTGCACATAGTCGCGCGTCTCCGTAAACGGGATGGATTCCACGAACTCGGCGGGCTCGCGATACTGGTTCCAGGAGAGCCATTTCACTAATTGCGCGGGGCCGGCATTGTAGGAGGCTAACGTTTCCTCCAGCTTGTCGCTGTTTTCGTCCAGCATGCCGCGCAGAATCGCCGCGCCGAGCTTGAGATTGACAGCCGGCTGGAACAACATGCGATTGGTGAAACGCCCGACGCCGGCCTTGCGGGCCACTTCGCGCCCGGTGCCGGGACGCACCTGCATCAGCCCATAAGCCTTGGCTGGCGAAAGAGCCGCCGGGTCGAATTCCGATTCCTGGCGGATCAATCCGGCCATCAGGAACGGGTCGAGGCCATCCTGGTGCGCGCTGTGCTCGAGGTCGGTCCGGTACGGCAGCGGGAAAAGGGTTTCCCAATACTTCCGCGGCGCGGCGTTGAACGGCAGGCTGAGATACTCCGGCGACATGCCTTTCATGATGTGCATCGCCGTGTGCGGCGCGTCGGCCGCGCCGGCCATTTCCATGCCGAGCAGTGCGGACTGCCCGCCATTGCGCGCACCGAAGCGCAGTTCGGAATCGGCGAGATCGGAGAGACCCGCGGCGCGCAGCAGGCGGGACCGTTCGATGCGCAGTTCCGTGAGGTGCGACGGGGCCTGCGGCAGAGGCGATGCCGCCGGCAGCGTCAGGACGGAAAGGAATTCGCCGATCGGCATCCTGGGCGCGACATCGGCGGGGTGGCGCTCGCGCGCGAGCATCGAGTAATAGTGGTTTTCCCAGGCGCTGATGAGGCGGCGGTAACAGGCCAGCGCGGAGCCGGGATCGCCCTGGCGTTCGAACCCGCGGCCCAGGAAGTAGAGCGCGGCTCCGGCCGTCGGATGGTTCGGATAGTCGCGCGCATGGTCCATCAGCATCTGCTGGGCTTGCGGGTCGTCGTGCAGGTATGCCTGGAAGGTTACTTTCCAGTGAGCCAGGGCGGCATCGGGCGCGTGGGGGAAATCCTGATAGATGGCGCGATAGAGCGGCACGAATTCGTCCGGCCGGTTGACCAGCAGAAAGCGATTGGCCGCCGAGAGCAGGGCTTTCAATCGCCACGGCGAGTGCGGATAGTGCTCTGCCATGCGATCGAGGGCGGATTTCATTTCGTCGTCGTCGGTGAGGTGGCGTGTGGCTTCCACCAGGTACGCCAGGCGTTCGGCATCGGCTTCCGATTCCGGCAGCTCCAGTTCGCGGAGATAAGGATAAGCGGTGGCGATGCGGCCATCGAGTAATTCCACTTCGCCGATACGCACGCGAGCCTGATCGCGCTCCGGCCCGGTGAGTTCCACCGCCAGATCGTGGTATTCGGCGCGTGCCTGGTGGAGGGAACGCGTTTCGAGAAGCCGGTCGGCGTGGTGCAGCAAAAGCTGCGGCGAAGGCGGCGGGTAGGCGGCGCCCATGGATTCCTTCAGGCTGAACAGGGCGGCGGTGGCGTGGGCGGCTGCTTCCCCGGTGAGGTACTGCGCGGCCACCCGCTGATAGATCTCTATGGCGTGCGGCTGATCGCCTGCGGCGAGGTAGCTGTCGGCCAGAGCCACGTCGCCATCCGGCTGGGGGAGCTCACTATGGTGGTCGCGCAGGAGCTTGACGGCATCGCCGGCGGACGCGTCCTTCATGGCGCGCGCCTGAAGAATCCAGCTTCTGCCCGCGAACGGCGAGGTAACTTCACCGGAATAAACCGGCCGCAAGCTCTCCGCAATGCCGTCGAAGTCTCGCGATTCCACCCGGGCGGAGGCCAGAAAATAAGCCGTGTAATCGCCGATGGGCGCCAGCTTGTTTTGCGCTTTGCGCAGGTCGGCGATGGCGTCGGCGTAGTCTCGAGTTTCATAGGCCGCGACTCCCAGGGCGAGGTGGGCCAGCGGCGCTTCTTTCGGGTGCGCCGCGGCGTACGATTCGACCGCGGCGCGGTGCGGAGCGGAGGGAGTGTCGCGCAGGACCCGGACCATGCCGGCCAGCGTGGATGGCAGCGGCTTGGCCGCGGCCCGCGACGCCCTTTTAGACCCACTTCTGGTTTGCGGACTGCCGGAAGCGGTGAGCGCGGCGAGAGCCAGCAGGCTAAACCAGAGGGCCGGGATAATCTTTGCCGAGCAGGTCCGCATCGTCGTGGGCCAAAGTTCGCACCAGCTCCACGTGGATATAGTCCACCATGTTGGGGCACTGAGCGAAAAACTTCTGGTGAAATGCCGCGCGCGCGGAGTCGATGCGCGAGTGCAATGCGGCGTACAGATCGTGTTGGACGCGGCCCGCTTGAACCGCCGCCCCCTCGTTCAATCGCATTTGCGCGACTTGAGCGCGCGCGAATCGCTGCGCGCGCAAGTGGATGGCCTGATCTTCGGGCGTGAGCGCGTCCCACGCCGACGCTGGAGCGGGTTGGGTTTCCGGTGCCGGTGCGGCGGCGATCGTCACCAGCGTGGGTTCCTCCGGTTTGGGCGGTTCCGGCGGGACCAGCGAATCCCACACCGCGGCGGCCACCTGCGAGAGCATTTCCAATGTCGCGCCTTGGGCGGCGTCCCAGCAGTAAAGCAGCGCCGGAACGCGGCCGCGGACCACCAGCGGGTAGACGTAGGCGCGGCCATCGGGCGCATGCGATACCAGCGAGACCAGGCGCGCGGAGACCTCGGCGGCGGTGGTGACGGCGATTACCGGATCGCGCGTCTCCACCGCGCCGGCAAGTGCCGGAGCGGCGGCGAGGGGAATTTCCAGCGACGCGAAGTCGGCGCCTTCCTCCGCCGCGACGCCACGGATCTTGTCCCCGTGAGCCGCGCCATCGGCAATGTGCAGGATGGCCGCTCCGGCGGCGAACGCGATGGCGGCATCCAGCAGGGTGGCGCCCAATTCTTCGAGGCTCGCGGACTGACAGATGCGGCGCACCGATTGGTTCAGCTGATCGGCCAGTTCGCGCCGCGCCCGCCCGCGGGCGTCGTCGAAGAGGCGCTCCACTTCGGCGGACAACTGCGAGAGTTGGCCTTCGAGCATCTGGCGAAGAGGAGAGACCGGAACTGGGGCGCCCATTCCTGCGACTATTTTAGCAGGTGAGGAAAAGAGGACCGGCAGAGTGTGGAGCGGCGGAAGGCGGAAGCCAGGGCGCCGCTCCTTTGCGGCCGCGCGCCGCCAAGCCCAGGCTGTGCCAGTGCCCCACCGGGACAATGAAAAGCACCGGCACCCGCTAATGCCCGGCGGAGGCGCGCGCGGTCGACAGGAATACGATGCATACTGGAAAGCCCACTTCGTACGGATCGGCGGTGGGCGTCAGGTTGCCGCTCTGCGGGTCGATTTTGAACGTCACGATGTTGCTGGAATCCTGGTTGGCGGCGAACAGATAATGGCCCGACGGATCGATGGCGAAATTGCGCGGCGTCTTGCCCCCGGATGGAACCGTGCCGGCAAACAGTAGCGTCCCCTTGGCGGCATCCACCTTGAACATGGCGATGGAATCGTGTACCCGGTTAGAGGTATAGAGGAACCGGGAATTGGGATGCAGCGCGATCTCGGCGCCCGATTTCGGACCGGTGTAATCCTGTGGCAGCGCGGAAATCACCTGGATCGCGCGCATGGTTCCCTTGTCGGCGTTGTAGCTGAATACGGTCACGTTGGCTGCCATCTCGGATTCGACATAGGCGAACTTGGAATCGGCTCGGAACACGATATGGCGGGGGCCGGAACCCGGTTGGACTCTCGCGAACGGCGGATAGTTCGGCGTCATGCCCTTGGCGGCATCGATGTGGTAGGAGAGAATCTCATCGAGCCCCAGGTCGCAAATCCACACGAAGCGATTATCGGGCGAGATGGCGGCATTGTGCGCATGCGGTCCGGCCTGGCGGTCCGGATTCACGCTCTTTCCGGAATCCTGAAACGTTGCGGCGGCCTCGCCGAGCGAGCCATCGGCATGGATCGGGATGGCCGCCACGCTGCCATTGTTGTAGTTGGCGACAAACAGCCATTTGCCGGTGTGGTCGACTGATAAATGGCACGGCCCCGACCCCTTGGACGATACCTGGTTGATGGCTTTCAACTTGCCGCCCGGCTCGACCGCGAAGGAGCTCACGGTGCCGTTGTCGTTCTCATTGACGGCGTAAAGAAAGCGCTGGCTGGGGTGTACGGCGAGGAAAGACGGGTTGGATGTCTCGGCGGCGAGGCCAATGGATTTCAACTTACCGCTGGACCGGTCGAAGTTATAAGCATAGATGCCTTTACTCGGTCCCCGGGTGTAAGTTCCGACATAGACGGTCCAATCCTGGGCGAAGCTGATCACGGCGAAGACCGTCATCAACAGCGTGGCGATGCGGGTAACGATTTTCATGGTTTTAATCCGGAAGACTCATGGCGATAATGTTACCGCCCGATACGAACGCGATATATTCCTTGCCGTCGAACTCGTAGGCCATGGGCGAGGCGTGCCAGTTGGGCGTGTTGGCCTGGAAACTCCACAGCGCTTTGCCCGTGGCCGCATCGGCAGCCACGAACGATCCCGCCTCCTCTTCGAAGAAGACCAGTCCCGTCGCGGTGGAGATCACGCCGCCCCATGACCAATCGCCGCCCGGCTGAACGATCTCCCATTTATCCTCGCCGGTCTGGTAATCGATGGCTCGCAGAATGCGCTGCGGCTTGGGACTTTCGGTGCTCGATTCGGTTCCCCCGAGGTAAGTTTTCCCCGGCTCCCAAGCGGGTTGATTGCGCTTGCTATAAATACTGCACCGTTCGTTAGTCTGGAAGTAATACATCCCGGTAACGGGATTGAATGAGGGCGAATACCAATTCGTGGCGCCATCCTGCGACGGGCAGACGTGGGTGCCCTTTTCGGCCGGTTCCTGATTGGGAAGCTTCATGGGGCGCCCATCTTTGCCGATGCCGCTGGCCCAGGTGACGTGACGGAGGAACTGCCTGGCCAGAAGGAGCGTGCCATCGGCCCGGTCGAAAACGTAATAGAAGCCGTTGCGATCGGCGTGCAGCATCAGCTTGCGCTGCTCGCCCTGCCAGGGGGCATCGACCAAGACGGAAGTTTCGGTGGAATCCCAGTCCCACAGATCGTGCGGCGTGAACTGGTAATACCACTTGAGCTGGCCCGTCCGGCGGTCGAGCGCCAGGATGCAATCGGTGTACAGATTGTCACCCGGGCGCGCGTCGCCATTGTATTCTTCGCTGGGATTGCCGGTGGGCCAGTAGACGATGTCGAGCTCCGGATCGTAGCTGCCGGTGAACCACGTGGGCCCGCCGCCATGGGCGAGTTCGCTGCCTTTCCAGGTTTCCGATCCTTTCTCGCCTCGCCGGGGAATCACGTGGAAGCGCCAGGCTTCCTTGCCCGTCGCCTGGTGGAACGCGACTACCAGCCCGTTGGCGCCGTGCTCGCCGCCGGCTACGCCGGTGACCACCAGATCGCCGGCCGCCAGGGGAGCGGAACTGGCGCCGTAGTTCTGCGCGGGATCGGCAATGGGTGAATCCCAGACCAGTTCGCCCGTGAAGCGATTGAGCGCCACGATGTGGGCGTTATCGGTTTCCAGAAAAACCTTGTCGCCGGCGGCGGCCACGCCGCGATTCACCCCCGTGTCGTTGTACAGCTTCGGCGTTCTGGGGCGAACGAACCGCCAAACCTGGCGCCCAGTGCCGGCATCGAGCGCGAGGCACTGATTGGCGTCGGTGACGTACATCAGGCCTTCCACCACCACGGGCGTGGCTTCCAGGTGGGTGGGCGGCGCGGAGTTGAAATTCGCCGGCGGAAACGCCACTTCCCAGCGGGGCGCGAGACGGCCGACGTTCTCCCTGGTGATCTGCGCCATGGTGGTGTAGCGATTGCCGCGCGGATCGCCGTTGTATTGCGGCCAATCCACCTGGCTGGTGACTTCCCGATATTTGCCGTCGGCTTTGCGCAGAAGGTGCACCTTGCCGTCATCGCTGCGCATTTGCAGGTCGTCGAAGCCTTCGGCGAGCACCGCCCCATTGAGCCTGGCGCCGCCGGCGATATCGACGGAAGCACGCGGCAGAACGGGCGCGTCCGCGCGCGGCGTAATGGAATGCAGGAAACGCAGCAAGCCCGCCAGTTCCAGGCCCTCCACGGCGTTGGGCGGCATGCCGGCTTCCGGCACACCCTTGTGAATGAGCGTAGTAAGCTGCGCGTCGGAGCCGAGCGCGGCCAGACGCTCGACAATGTTGGGTCCCATTTCGCCGCCCTTGCCATCGCCTCCGTGGCAGCGGGCGCAGCGTGTTTCGAAAACCTTCCGCCCGAGGACCGCGGTTGCCGGCCGAGGCTGCGATTGGCCTTGTCCCTGCGCCGCCAATTGACAGGCGGCCGCCAGTCCCACTACCAGGAGCACCCCGAAGCGCATACGGATCATTGTATGTACTGGTAAGTCACAAACGCCAGTTTCCGGCTGTCGGGCGACCAGGAGTTCACATTCATGGTTCCCTGTCCGCCGAAAAGCTTGGCCAGGACGGTGATTTTCCTGTCGGCGAGGTTCATCATTCGGACCATCACCTCCTTGTCGGGCGGATGCTGATCGGCCGGCACATCTTTACTGAAGGTGACGAACGCGATGCGCGTGCCGTCCGGCGAGACGTGCGCGAACCAGTTGTGGAAGCCGTCGTCGGGAGTGACCTGCTCCTGTTCGCTGCCATCGGGCTTCATGCGCCAGATCTGCATGCTGCCGGAGCGCACGGAGTTGAAATAAATGTACCGGCCGTCGGGCGAAAATTCCGGACCGTCGTCGAGCCCCTCGGCGGTGGTGAGGCGCGTTTCCTCACCGCCCGCGGCTGGGATCGTGTACACGTCGAAATTGCCGTTGCGCTGCGCGCAGTAGGCGAGCGTTTTGCCATCGGGCGAGATGCCGTGCAAGTAGGATGGCGCCTTCGGCGTGATCTTACGCGGTGTGCCGCCGGCCATCGGCACGAGGTAGATGCGCGATCCGCCGGGCTCGGTGTTGTCGCTGATCCCGGCCATGGTTCCATCCGGCGCAGGGACATGATCGTTATTGATGCGGACAATCGCGCCGGTGTCGATGGTGACGGGCTTGGCGCTGCCGTCCGCCGGAATGCGCAAAAGATGGCCTCCGGCGTTGAAGAGGAGCGTGTTGTCTTTGAGCCAGTTGGGCGCTTCGAAACGCCCGGTGGCGCTGTAGACGGCGCGGCGATCGGTGGACGCTACCGTGATAGTCTCCATCGTGCTGTAGAGCGTGCCTTTCGCCGTTGTGGGCGCGAGCGGCGTGATCCGGACGTTGGAGAAGATGGCGGTCTCGATGTTGTCCTTGTTGTGCGCGCTGACTCCGATTCCGATATAGAACGGACCATCGAGCGCGACCTTCATGGCAGGACCGGCGAAATGCGGCGCTTCGCCCTCATCGGCCAGGGAGAGATAGAAATCATCGCCGCGCTTAGTGAGTTCCAGGTGCTTGGGAACCGCGCTGACGTTAGCCTGCACCTCGTGGGTCGCGGCGCCCTTTGATTCTCGCGATTGCAGCGACGTCAAGCCGGCGACGTGCGCGGCGACGTCGCCATACGCCGAATCGGCGTCCAGGCTCTGGCGAATCATGAGCATGGCTTTCTTGTGCTCTTCGCCGGTTTTGGTGGCGAAGGAGATGTCGGCGGAGATGGAGACGTCGCCCGACATCTTTTTCCAGACGAAGAAAAACGCGTCGGCCGTACCCCAGACGTTTTCGCCGCTGGCCGTGACGCGATAGCTCCCCGTGGCGGGATCGTACGCCACCGAGCCCTTGTGCAGGACAGTGCCGATATCGCCGCTGGATTCGAAAATTCCCGTCTGTGCGTTCATGGCCGGCAGCGCCAGCCCTGCGACCAGAGCGGCGCATGCAATTGGGTTTCTCATAGGGATCGCAATTTCTTGTAGGCTTCCAGGCAGCGCTGCGCCGTCTCGAGTTCCGGGAACCGGCTGCCTTCCTGTTCAATCAGATAATATTCCACGCCGCCGGCGCTTTCGGCCGCCGCGAAAATCTGCGGCCACGGGCAAACGCCTTCTCCGAAGAGCACGGTATAGGCGCGAGAACCGGGTGCCCAGTCTTTCAAATGGAGGCTGTTGATGCGCCCGGGATTGGATTTGATCCACGCCACCGGGTCGGAACCCACCTCCACGCAGGTGCCGACGTCGAGTTGCAGCATGAAGTCCCGGGGCGTGTTGGCCGCGATGACTTCGATCGGCCGCTTGCCTTCGAGCATTTGGAACTCGGTCTGGTGATTGTGATAGCCGCCGCGCAATCCCGCCGCGCGGAATTTCTCGCTCGCCGCGGTGAGTGTTTCCGCGACATGCTTCCAGCCGTCCAGCGTTTTGGGGTTGCCGGCGCTGGCGTTCACGATGAATTTGGCTCCCAGAATATGGTTCCGGTCGATCGCTTTCGCAACGCCCTCCGGCGCGAAGGATTGCGGTCCGTTGTGGGTGGAGTTGCAGCGGACGCCGAGGTCGTCGAGCAGCTTCCGGACCTGTTTGGTGTAATCTTCCGTCCAATCGTAATACGGCGCGAAGAACTCCACGACCTGATAGCCCATTTTGGCGACCGCAGTGACGGTAGCGGGGAGATCTTTGGCCATTTCGTTGCGCACCGAAAAAAGCTCGAGTCCCACGGGGATCTTGCTTTCGGCGGCGGACCAGGCGATGGGCGCGATTGCGCTGGCGGCAAGGAACGATCTTCGGGTGAGGTTTGGTGACGGTTTCATGGATTTGGCCGCTACGTTATCATCCGGTGGGCGGCGGCGCAACGTGAGGCTGTTGAGCCCGCCTTTGGCGAGCCGTTCTTAAGACAGGCTGTCTTGAACATTTTCCGTAATCCGCTGATTTTACGTGGAGCGCGCTCTTTTTTCGAGACAGCCTGTCTTGAAGGACCGGATCCCCCCGCGGCTGGGCGCTTCTCCAGGGCTGCCTTCCTTCCCCATCCAGCCCTACGCGTTTTACAATTCTCTTTCGTCTCCGGCTTCCTCATGAACGAGATCTGGCATCAGAATTTCGATCCGTTGGGCAACCCGGTGCTGTCTACCATCGCGGCTGCCATCCCGGTTTGCGCGCTGTTTTATTTTCTGGCGGTGCGGCGGACGGCCGCCTGGCTGGCGGCCATCTATTCGTTCGGCATCGGAATCGTGGTGGCGCTTGCCGTGTTCCATATGCCCGTGCACATGGCGGCGGGCGCCGTGGCGGATGGCTTGGTGTATGGATGGCTGCGCATCGCGTGGATCCTGGTGGCCGCGGTTTTCGTTTACGACATCGCGGTGGAGACCAAACAGTTCGAAATCATCAAGCAATCCATCGGTGGAATCTCGGCTGACCGGCGATTGCAGGTGCTGCTGATCGCGTTTGCTTTCGGCGCGCTGCTCGAGGGCGCGGGCGGCGGCGGCGCGCCGGTGGCGGTCACCGGCGCGATGCTCGTCGGGCTGGGGTTTCCTCCGCTGCAGACCGCGCTGGTTTGCCTGGTAGCCAACTCGGCGCCGGTGGCGTTCGGCGGATTGGGCAATCCGGTGCGAACCCTGGTCGCGGTGACGGGTTTGCCGGAGGCCGATTTCAGCGCCATGATCGGGCGCATTCTGGGGATCGTGATTCTGATTCTGCCGTTTCTGCTGGTGCGCATTCTCTGCAAGGTTCGCGAGACAATGTCGATCTGGCCGGCTCTGGCGGTAGCGGCGGTGACTTCGGCGGGCATCCAGTTTCTCTGGTCGAACTACATGGATGCCTCGCTGGTGAACATTATTTCGGGCATTGGCACGCTCCTGGTGCTGGCCTTCTTTTTCGGGAAGGTGTGGCATCCGAAAGAGAGCTGGCGTTATGCCGGCGAGGCGGCGCCGGCGCCGCCCACCGGTGGGAAACTCTCGTGGGGACGCATTCTCCGCGCATGGTCGCCCTTCCTGATCGTGAGCTTGCTGGTGGTGGTGTGGGGCGCGCCGCCGGTGACGAAACTCCTGGAACGGACGTCGTGGCGGCCGCCGGTGCCGGGGCTGCATCTGAAGGTGGTGCGCATGCCGCCGGTAACGGCGAAGCCGTTTGCCGAGCCCGCCATCTTCGATTTTTCGTGGATCGCCACGCCCGGGACGGCGGCGTTCCTCGCGGGACTGATCAGCGGACCGCTTTTGGGCTTGTCGCTCAAGCGGACCGTTCAGGTTTTCCTGGGCACCTGCTGGCGGATTCGCCTCAGCGTGGCGGCGATCCTGTGCATGCTCGGGCTCGGATACCTGACGCGCTACTGCGGCATGGACGCGACGCTCGGCATGGCGATGTCGCACACCGGCGTGCTGTTTCCGTTCTTCGGCACGCTCATCGGGTGGGTCGGCGTGGCTTTGAGCGGGACGGATGCGGGGTCCAATGCGCTTTTCGGCAGCTTCCAGGCGATTACCGCCAATCGGCTGGGACTGAGTCCCATTCTGATGGGCGCGGCCAATAGCTGCGGCGGCGTAATGGGCAAAATGATTGCGGCGCAATCGCTGGTGATCGCCGCTACCGTGACGGGCAGGGAAGGTCAGGAAGGCACGATTTTCCGCGCCGTGCTGAAGCACAGCCTGGGGCTGGCGATGCTCGTGGGCCTCATCGTGTTACTGTTCGCGTACGTTTTTCCCGGCGCGATTCCGAGCGGGCACCATTACTGGTAATTGCGCCGAATTAAACTATAAGGAGGTATGAAACTCGCGTGCGCCGTGTGGTTGGCCGCCGTCGCGTTGGCCCAGACGCCCCCTGAAGTGAAACCGGCTGCGGTGGAAGGCAAGGTGGTGAGTTCGCTCACGGGCGAACCGATACGCAAAGCGGAGTTGACGCTAACCACCAGCTTGATGCCCGATGATGCGGGTGTTGGGTTCGATCTCGCGGCCCTCGGTGACGATTTCAAGCTGCCGGAACAGCCGCCAAAGCCGAAAGAGCCGAAGAAGACTTATGCCGCGACGTCGGACGCGTCCGGTAAGTTTCGCTTCGAGGGAGTGGATGCCGGCGCTTACTACCTGAAAGTAAAACGAGCCGGGTTCGTGGAGCAGACTTACAAACCTGCCGGCGCGCTCGCGCCTGATGGCCGCCTCCATTTGACGGCCGGGCAGGAACTGGCGGACATTGCGCTTCGCCTTGTGCCGCAAGGCGCCGTCTCCGGGAAGGTCGTCGACGAAGATGGCGACCCGATTGGCGACGCCATGGTCATCGCGATGAAACCCAGCTATGCCAGCGGACACCGTTCTCTGTTTCCGGGCGACGGCAGTCAAACCAACGACCGCGGCGAGTTCCGGTTGGGCAAGCTGGCGCCGGGCCGCTATTATCTCGTGGCACAAGCGGTGGCGCCGATGAATTTCATGGGTGGCGTACCTCCACCGCCGAAGGACGGGTCTCCGGAGACAGGCTATGTCTCAACTTACTTCCCCCGCTACCTGGATGTAGAGGAAGCCGAAGCCATCGACGTGGCGGCCGGCGCGGATCTTCCGGGATTCGTCATTCACCTGCAGAAATCGCGCGTGGTGCGCGTGAAAGGCACCGCTCTGGGAGCGGACGGTAAACCGCTGAAGCAAGCTCAAGTCATGCTGATGGCCGGCGCGAATGCCGGTTCCATGCGGATGGCATCGACCGACGCCGCGGGAAAGTTCGAGATCGCCAACGTCGCACCCGGCGTTTACACGGCCATGACCATGCAGATCTTCGGTGCGTCCGGAGGGTCGCCCTCCATCACCATGCAAACGCTGGTTGTGCCGGGCGAGGGTCTATCGGATGTGAACCTCGGAAGCGTGCCGGAAGCCAGTTTGCCCGGCCGCGTGACAGTCGGCGACGGCGGCAAAGTTGCGCTGAAGGGAATCGTCATCAACCTGGAGGGCGATGGCGCTCAGATGATGCCGCTCTCGGCGAGGGCGGACGATTCCGGGGCTTTCGTTTTGAAGAAGGTGGCGCCCGCCAGTTACGATCTGAAAGTGATCGGCGTGCCGGCGGGAGCTTACGTGAAATCGGTGCTCTGGAACGGGCGCGAAAAACTGGGTGAAGCATGTGATTTTTCGGCGGGCGTCGGCGGCGACTTGCAGGTGATTCTGGGCACGGAGGGCGCCGCGTTCGATGCCAAAGTCACGCGGGACGATAAGCCGGTGGAAGACGCGGCGGTGGTCTTGCTTCCCGAGGACGCCGGCCATCGAAACAGCGAGACGGCGCGTTCGGCATCGACCGATGGCGTGGGGCACGTGGCGTTCCAGGATGTGCGGCCGGGGAATTATTTGGTGTTCGCGTGGGAAAAGATAGACTATGGCGATTGGTTCGATCCGGCACTTTTGAAAGCCGCGGCCAACAGCGCCGTGAAGGTGACCATCACCGCGCGGGATAAACAGCACGTGGACTTGAAGGCGATTCCGGCGGCCAAGTGAGCTAGCGCATTACGTAGAAATCGTACGCGATCGTCCAGTGGGATTCTTTGCCGGGCGCGATTTTCATCTCCACAAAATCCTCCGGGCAGACCGTGGTGCGGATCGACCAGAAGTTGATCTTCCACAGCGGATGGTCTCCTGTCACGTGGACGCCGGCGCCGGTTTTGCGATTCTCCACGCGGAAATCGAAGTCGCGGGCGGAGTCGCCAAACCCGGTCAGTTGCGTGAAGACGCTTTCGCCTCCCGGCTGCAGTTCACGGAGGTAGTCGAGTTCCTTCCCCCGGACTTCCGCCAAGCCATGCAAATCGGCGAGCGCCTTCACGTCGAAAGGAAATTTCACCGTGAAATCGGGCCCGGACGGTGTGCCGTCGATGGTGAAAAATCCATGGTTGTAGACGTTGGTCTCGATGGTTTTCGTGCCGGTATTTTTGAGGCTGTGCTCGATGATCAGGCGAGCCTGATTTTTGGCCAACCGGACCGTCTTCTTATATAGGTAGGCGTACCCGGACGAGGGGTCGGCCAGTTGGTGGGTGAATTCCACCGCGTCGGGCGAAGTTTTCACCGTCCACTTGCCGTTATCGACGATTTCGTAAGTCTCGAACTGCCCGAAATGCGCCTCCTCCGGCTTTTTCAACAATCCCACGCCGATGCGGATGAATGTGCCTCCGGCCTTGGCCTCGTCGTACCCGAGCCCGCTCTCGCCGGTGCGATATTCTTCCACGGGACCGGTGATGGAATCGTGCAATTTCGGGTCGTAGCGCGGGAACCACACCCCGAAGTAGTTGTGGCCTTGAAATTCCAGGCTGGCGATGACGCCCGACCAATCGAAGCGAGTGGCGCGGTAGTAGCCGTTGGCGGCGTCGGGCAGGTAGAGCCTGGCCTGGATCACGCCATTGGAAATCGAGGCTTGCGGCGGCCCGGCAGCGCGCAACAAGGACGCCGCGAGCGCGGCCGCAACCATCGGGAAGGTCTTCTTATGGGGCGTCACGTCGATGCACGCTACTATATCACGCCACTTTTCGACATCCCGAGCGATCTGCTGTTAGAATGGATTTTCAGCACTTGTACTCTGAAATTGCTGGGAATGTGAGGTAGCTTTCGTGAATCGCGAATCGTCTCGCCGCAACTTCCTGGCGGCCGGGCTGGTGTTGCCCGCCGTCGCTTCCGCGTCGCGCACCTCCGGGGACTCCCCGCAGGCAGCCACGCCATCGGGCCATCCGGCTCCTCAAGCCGGTTCCACCGCTCCCGCGTTCCAGTACCGGACGCTGGGAAAGACGGGGCTCAAAGTCACCAGCCTCGGATTCGGCTGCATGATCACCTCCGATGGAAGCGTGATCACCCGGGCCGCCGATCTGGGCATTACCTATTTCGACACGGCGCGCAACTACTCGGGCGGAAACAACGAGCGGATGGTAGGCGCGGCGCTCAAAGGCAAGCGCAACCAGATCACTCTGTCTACGAAAACCGAAGGCAAGACCAGGCAGGAAGCGCTCGAGCAGCTCGACAAGAGTCTTTCCGAATTGGGCACCGACCACGTGGATATCTGGTACCTGCACGCCAAGAGCAAGCCTGAGGATGTCACCGACGATCTGATTGAGGCACAGCAGATCGCCAAAAAGGCCGGCAAGATCCGCTTCGCGGGTGTGAGCACGCATTCCGGGCAGAAGGAACTGATGCCGTGGCTGGCGAAAAATCCCAACGTGGACGTCGTCCTGACCACCTACAACTTCACCATGGAGCCGTTCATGAACGACGTCATTGCGGAGTGCGCCAAGGCCGGTAAGGGCATCGTCTGCATGAAGGTCATGGCTGGCGGGACGCGCGGGCGCGGCGCTTCTCCCGCGATCGGCGAGAAACTGCACCGCGAGGGCGCCCTGACTTCCGCCCTGAAATGGGTGCTGCGCAATCCGGACATCGGAACCACCGTGCCCAGCATGACGGACATGGATCAACTCGACGCCAACCTGAAGGCGATGTCGCAGCCGTTCGGCGGGGCCGACGAAAAGATCCTGGCCATGCACCTGGAGCGCATCCAGCCGTTCTATTGCCGCCTGTGCGGCGAGTGCGCCGGACAGTGCCGGCAAGGTCTGCCGGTGCAGGATGTGCTGCGGTTCGCGACTTATGCCGAAGGCTACGGCCAGTTCGCGCTGGGTCGCGAGCGGTATCTGGCGCTCGATGCGTCGCACGCCCAGGCGAAGTGCGGCGATTGCCCGAACTGCACGGTGATGTGCCCCTATGGTGTGAAGGTGGCGCGGGAAATGGCGCGCGCGCAGGAGTTGTTCGCATGATGCGCGCCGGCGCCGCGGCGCTCGCATGCCTGTTGGTGTCCTGTTTGGCGGCGAGCGCCGCCGCGCCGGCCTGCAATCTGGTGGCGGGCTGGACCGCGCAAGGAAAGGTCCGCGGCTATACGCAGGAAAATCTCTTCGAGTACATGGACGGAAACTCCGAAGGCTATCTGCTCTACGGATTCCAGTCCATGCAGGGAGTGACGTGCGAAAAAGACGGCGTCACCCTGGTGATCGATATCTCCGATTTCGGGGATGCCGAATCGGCCTGGGGAATGTTCAGCGCCACGCACGATCCCGGCCAACCTGTGCTGAAGCTCGGCATGAGCGGACAGATTGTGCCGCGGCGCGCGCTGCTCGTAAAGGGCAAATACTACGCGGAAATCGCCGCCAATCCCGAGGGCGACTATACCGAAACCCTGCGCCAATGGATCGCGGCGATCGAGAAAACGCTCGACGGCAGCAGCCAGATGCCGGCCGCGATCGCGTGGTTTCCACCGGAGAAACAGCAGAGTTTACGCTTGGTTCCGGAGAGCGTGCTGGGAATCGCGCTGCTCGAGCGCGGATATGTGGCGCAGTACGATGCCGGGAAGGCGTTCGTGGTGGAGGAGGAATCGGCCGCGTCCGCGATGGCGCTGATGGCGAAATTGCGCGCCCGCTTCGCCGGGAACACTGCGGCCGCGGCCGGCGACGATGGCTTTCAGGCGGCCGACCAGTATCTCGGCAGGCTTTGCATCTTCCGCAAGGGCCGCTATGTGGCCGGTTACGGCAATCTGGCCGCGGGCGCCGATGGAGTCGCGCTGGCTCAGGCGCTGGCGGCACGGATTCCTTAACGGCGGCCAAAGTGCCGGTCCCGCGCCGCCGCTACTTCCCGAAGTGGTAGCTGACAGATGCCGATGCGTAGGAGGGTATAAACGCGCCCACCACGCGTTCGAACGCGTCCGTCGCGCCGGGAAGCGCGAGCACCTCGGTGGTCTGGCCGGTGCGGAATTGCCTGGCGGCGCCTACCGGCTGGTGGCGCACGACGCGGAATTCGTGGACGCCATGCAGCCGTTGACCGTCGCCGGCACGAACCAGGCAGTCAACGTGCAGTTTACCCGCGTCGCCCCGCATTCCGACACCGTCACCGCAACCGCCGATGTCAGCGACCTGGCTATCGAGAATCCCGACCCCGCCCAGCGCGTCCTGATGCGCGAAGAACTTCTCGCTTCACTCCGTACCGCAGCACGAATGACAGATTTGTGCTACTTGCCGCCGTTCGCATCCAGACCACCGGCAATCCGCCGCGCGTGGGCGAGTACGGTTGGATCTTTCACACCGATCTGGATCGCTGCCTGAATCTGGCGATTGGCTTCCGCATAATCGCCGTTGGCCGCCAGCGCCCAGGCGTAGGCATCCACGGTCGCCACATCGTGGCGCTGCGCGATCTCGCCGCGGGCGATGGCCAGCGCTTTCTTGGGCTCGCCGGCGTGATCGACGTAGTACAGGATCAGCTCGCGGTTGCAGTTGTCGGGCAACTGGGACTCGGATTGTGCCAACTCCTCGAATTCCCGATAGGAAGCTTGGGCATCGCCGTGTTGGCCCGCGCGGTCCTGAGCTTCGGCCAGGGCGTAGAGGTATCCGGTGCGAGGTGCGGCTGCATACCGCGCCTTCAGAAGAGTGACCGCCTCGCGATCGCGGCCCTGCGCCTGCCGGACTTGCGCCAGCGCCGCCAGAGCGTCGCGATGATCGGGAAAAATCGCGAGGGCTTCTTTGGCGTAGCTTTCGGCCTTCGCCAGGCCGCCCATCAGGAATTCCAGGCTCGAGGCTTGCGCGAGCATCGAAGCCCGGTCGTCGGCCTCGCCTGGCGACGTCGCGTTGTACGCCATCTGCACCAGTTCCAGCGCGCCGTTGAGATTCCCGTGCAGTTCGCGGAGGGTGGCGGCGTGGAGCAGGCCGCCGGTGTTGCCGGGGCGGAGATTGAGCATCCACTGGGCCGGCTCAATGGCTTCCTGGTAATTCCCTAAGCCGGCATTGGCTTCCACCAGGTAGCCGTATACCGAAATATCGTCCGGTACCCTGTGGTTCAACTGCGTCGCGCTTTCGAGAGCGCGGGCGTACTCGTGGCGTTCCAACTGAAGAAACGTCAGTAATTTCTCGCCCTCGAAATTGGCCGGCGCGATGGCCAGCGATTTCTTTAGAGCTTCCTCGGCCCGCGCATAATATCGCCGGTCGCACGTCTCCCGCGCGCGGCCCGCGTAGGCCCTGGCGAGAGCGTTGTAATTGCCATAGTAGTCTGGCTGTTTCTCGATATCGGCATTGGCTTGCAGGACCGCCAATTCCGCGCGAGATGCGGCGAACGCGGAAGCCGCGGCGAGCGCCAGCGTAATCGGAAGTGTCGAGCGCATAATTCCCTCGCGAAAGGGGGCAGGCTGCGGGAGCCCGCCCCGTTGTTGCCGTTAGTTTGCCGGACAGATGCCATTGGGTTGCTGCGCGCATCCCGCCTGGCCCGGTCCCTGGTGAACGCTGTTGCGCCCGCTGTAGGCCGGCCCTTCGAACGGGAACACCACGCCGAGCGACGAACTCGACACATTGACTCCATCGCCGAGCGGCGCGCCGTACGTCGTGCTGTTGACCAGAATGCCTTCGAGCGCTCGCAGGGCGATGTCGAGCACGTCGTCGGTGAGGCGCCGGCCGTTGGGCCAGCCGGCGGAATCCCCCGCGATGAAACCGAGCCGCTTGGCGAGCGCCGTGCTCGTCGGAGGAATGCCCGTATTGAGGCGGAGCAGATCGGCGACCGGGCCGGCTTCTGCCGCCGTGCAGCCGGGGCAGATGGGCGCCATGTATTGCACCAGTGGGAGCAGGTCCGTGCGCGGCGCCGGCGGAACCGGCAGGCCGAGAGTGGAAAGAATCTGCGGCACCAGCGGATTCAGCAGGAAATTGGCGAACTGAATGTCTTGGATCGGGTCGGACATGCTGAACCGGTCCTTGGCGCCCGTGCCTATGATGGCCTCGTTGATGAGCGGATTGCCGAGGCGCTGCACCTGCGTCCAGCCGCCCCGCCCTTCTTCACCCAGCACGGTGATTTTCTGGCGGGACGTGGTGGCCCAGGTTCCGATCACCGCGGCCGCGTCGCTGGCGGCGTGCATCTGGCCGTCGCTGGTCAGCATCGCGATGGGAACTTCCAGCACGATGGAGTTGACGTTGAACCCCGAGACGGCATTGGGCGCGTAGTTGTTGTGGTCGTCTCCATCGACAGCGGCGCTGAGTACCGGCGCCACGGAAGCGCGCAGATTCAGGGAATCGAAGACGCCGCCGAGGTCGATAAAGAAGGGATCGGCCACCGTGCCGGCGAATACCCGGATGCCGCTATCGAGCGTGTAAATGCCCTGTTGAACCAGGGAAGCGTAGTTCGGCATGGTCCGCGGTCCTACGTTGGTGGGCACGGCGCGCAGCACCATGTCGTCGGAAATGGGCATGCTGCCGCTGGCTGTCACCATGGTGACGCTGTAGGTCTGCTGTATGCCCAACCCCTGTGCGCCATCGCCGCTGAGGGCGGTGATGGGAGGAATGCCGGCGAGGTTGCCGACGAAGCCCGTGAAAATTCCGGGATTCGTAATCTGGGTCTGAAACCGGAACTGGAACGTGATGTCGGCCTTGCCGTCGTGGTTGTTGTCGATCTTCATTTCATAGAGGATGCCCGGGTCGAACGGGAAGTAATTCGGTCCGTTCGAAGGCTCCAGAAAGGGGTCGACGTTCAGGATGAAGATCACGCGGTCGGGATGCTCGGGACTGACGAAAGCAAACCAGTCGGTGATGTCCGCCTTTTGGTCCAACGCGGTAATCGGCGCTTCGCGATGGCTGGAGGCGCTTGCCGGCTGAATCGCCAGCAACGATGCCACGATCGCCACGGCTGGACACAGCTTGGGCGTTAGAGTGCTCATGCACAATTCTCCTTTTCGGTGGTGGTGGAGGAATGTTCTCCTCACACCCTCCTACGAGTGCGGGAGGGCCGGCGGATTTACCGCCGGCGAAATTTCGCGATGTTTACAAGTGAGCGCCTCCAGCACCTCGCGCAGAAGGGCTCGCTGTTTTTCGCCGATGGCGCGCCAGTCGAAGTTTCGCAGGGCGTGCTCGCGTGCCGCCTGCGCGATCTGCGCGCGGCGCTCGCGATCGGCAATCAGCGTCGCGATGCCCGCGGCAAATGCCTCGGGCGTATCTCCGATCCACACGCTGTGCCCGTGCGTCAGTCCGAGTCCGGCGCAACCGGAGGAGGTGGACACCACCGCGCGCTCGCTGGCCATGGCTTCGAGAACTTTTACATTCGTGCCGGCGGAGACTGTGGTGGGCACCAGCACCAGGTTCGTCTCCTCGTACAGCGGGCGCACGTCCCGCACGAAACCGAGCATGCGGATGCGATCGTCCGGAGCGGGCTCCGGCGAATTGGTGAACGCCCTCCAATAAGCCAGATGGTCGGGGCCGCAGACGACTGTCAGCGCCATGCGCGGGAATTTTTCCCGCAGGAGCGGCCAGATGCGTTCGCTGAAAAATCGGTAGGCCGCGATGTTGGGGAAGTGGCGAAAGGAGCCAATGAACAGCAGGCGCTGGCCGGGCTGTTCGGGCTGCGGCTGGAAGCGGTCCAGGTCCACTCCGTTTTCGACGGTGGTGGCCGTTACGCCGGGGCTGAGCAGCGCGGCGTCTTTGGGCGACATGACGATCACCCGGCGAAACTGGTGAACCGCCCGCGTTTCGTAGCGGCGCCAGCGGTAGTAATCCCACCACGCGCCGAACGAGCGCTCGCGGCGCGCAATCTGGCCGAAGAGATCGAAGGTGACGTCGTGCTCCACGAGGATATCGCCGCCATACGATGCCAGTTGGGTGTACTCCACTTCGAGCGCCCGGAATCCGAATATGCGCCGCTCTTCCGCGATGGCTTTCTCCATGGCCGGCGAGCGGAACTCGTGTACTTCGGGAGGCGCCAGGCTCGACCAGAGCGGCTCGCGATACCGCGGCTTGCGCACCAGCACGATGCGCGCGCAGATTTCCCGGATGGGTGCAGAGTCGGGCTCGTCTTCGCTATCCGTGAAGGCAAACAGCTCGACGTCGAATTCGCGCGCCATTTCGCGCAGGAGGTGGAAAATGCGGACCGCGCCGCCGTGCGACAGAGGGAACGGAAAATACGGCGACAGCACGGCAATGCGCGGCCGCTCCGGCGAGCAGGCGCGGCCCTCGATGACGCGGTGCCCTTCCGGCACCGTGCTGTGCTCGCGCTTCGGCCAGGGCCACCAGCCAGGCCGGAGATAAATGCGGTCGAGCGGGACTCCGCGCCAAAAAAGGAAGGACGCCAGATCGAAACGGAGATGATGCCGCTCGAGCCGGGAGTTGTAGGCCAGGATCTTTCGCGGCGCCAGCCGGTACGCGGCGCGGCGCAGCCGGTTGCCTCCGGCGCCGAGCATCACCGGCGCCAGGCCGATCCGAAACTTCCGCAGCTCCCGGCGCAGTTTCGGCCAGTTTTCTTCCGTGGCGGCGAAGTGGCGCCGGTCCGGTACCAGGCCGCGGACTTCTTCCTCCATCCGCCGGCACAACTCGCGATCGCCGCTCGCGAACGTTACCACCACGGCCTCTGGATCTTTGCCGAGCAGCCGGAAGATCCACCGCTTGAGCCGCTCCTTCACCCGGAGGACCTCGCCGCCCGCAGCGCCACGCAGGCCGCCATCGGGGTAACCGCCGCGATGGCCGTGACGGGGCCGTAGCCGTGCCGGTCGATAATGTGGCCGAACCACGGTGAGATCGCCAGTTGGATGGCGCCATAGGAGGCCACCAGCATGGAGACCGCGAACGCCGCGCGCTCACCGCCGAACACATCCAGCGGCAGCGTGTAGGTGTTCACGGCGAACGCCGATACCGCGAAGATGCTCATCGAGATGCCTGCTGTCGACCAGGCGGCGGTGGGCGCCAGCGGAATCGCCGCGGTGACCAGCGAGAGCACGGCCGCCGCCAGGCACACGCGAAAGCGCGAATCCGCTGCCGCCATGCCGCGGTCCATCAGCCGCAGCGAAAACCAGCCACCCGCAAATCCGCCGCCCATGGCGACCAGCGGCGGAATCCACGCGTACCAGGCAGCCTGCGCCACCGTCAGTCCATGCGAGTCAACCAGGTATTGCGTGGTCCAGTTGCTCCACAGCGAATACCCCACCATGCTGAGCCCGTTCGCGGCAACGAATCCCCATAAGCGTCGATCGCGGAGGAGTTCGCTGTGCCGGAGCGCCAGCCCCGGCTTCGCCGCCGGCGCGGAATGGCGCGCCATCCAGTTCCAGACGGGAATCCACAGGAGTCCCAGGACACCCGTAAGCACGAACGCCATGCGCCATCCGTAGCGCACCGCGATCCACGTGGCGAGGGGCGGCGCGAGGATCATCCCCAGGCTGATCCCCGCCTGGTTCATGGCATTGCCCATGGCCCGTTCGGGCGGCCTCAGGTATGTGTGTACCGCTTTACCAACTGCGGGAACTCCTCCCGCCTCGGCGATGCCGAGGACCGCGCGGCAGCCCATTAAGCCGCTGAGTCCGCGCGTGAAACCGGTGGCGATTCCGGCGGCCGACCACAGACCGACGGCGAGGCTGATGCCGCGATTGAGGCCGATCCCGTCGATGATGGCCCCCGCGAACGGCGCGCTCGACGCATAGGTGATCGAGAAGACGCCGAGGATCCAACCGTACTGCTCGCGCGAGAGTTGGAAATCGGCGCGGATGAGCGGCGCGAGCGTCGCGAGCGACTGGCGGTCGAGGTAGTTGATGGCCGAAGAGAGAACGAAAATGGTGAGAATCCACCAGCGGTAGCGGTCCGCGGCCGTGGTTGGCTTCACCGGAACTCGATGGTTGCCACTTCACCCGCGGTGGCCAGGCGGGTGTTGGCCTTGGGGTAATACTCGATAGTCACGTGGCGCGGCTTCTGCGCGCCGCATCCCAATTGCGCGTGGTTGGAACCCGAGACGGCGATCTTGCCCGGGTCCGTGACCAGCAGCTTCACGAGCTTATGATCGTCGCTCTCGACCAGCAGGCGCGCCTCCTTGCCGAGACAATCCACCTGCTTGAGATTGCCGGCCACCCTGCCATCCGGGTGCGGAAAATCGGACCACGGCACGGCGTCCGCGGCCGGTTTGGAATTGCCGTTGTACTTGGCTTCGAGCTCATGGACGTGCGCCTGCGCCTGCTCTTTCAGCTTCTGTAACTCGCGAGCTTCCTCCTCGGCCTGGCGCCGCTTCTCCGCCTCTTCGTAATCCAGGCGCTGTCCTTCCACGGCCGCCCGCGCCTGCCGCAGGCGCTCGCGCTGGGCCGGATCGGTGGCCGCCTGCTCGCCTTCGTGCCACGCTTTGCCGGCTTCGGTCCAATTGTGTTCGGCGAGATAGCATTCCGCCAGCGCCTGCCAGTAGGATGCGTTGCGCGGATTGCGCTCCGCGGCGGCCTTCCAATGCGCCAGCCGTTTTTGCGGGTCCGTATCGCGCTCGGCCATCA
The DNA here is from genome assembly GCA_035509055.1 of Bryobacteraceae bacterium. Classification (GTDB taxonomy): domain Bacteria; phylum Acidobacteriota; class Terriglobia; order Bryobacterales; family Bryobacteraceae; genus PALSA-129. Next base: position 34,899 of record DATJMA010000034.1, read on the forward strand.
GGGCGAAAGGCTCGTCGAGCTTGGGGTTGATGCCGGCGGCGCGCAGGAGGGCCTTGTCGGCCTTTTCGTCGTCGCGTTCCAGGCGCGCGTATTCGATATAGCAGCGCGCGCTGGTAGAGCCGGCCTCCATGGCGGCGGCGAAATAGCCGCGCGCATCGTCATTGCGGTGATCCCGCAGCGCCAACAGGCCGAGCCCTTCTTCGGACTCCGGAACCTTCAGATGATCGTTGAGCAGGCCGCGGTATTCGGCGGCCGATTGCTCACCGGCCAGCAGATCGGCCCGCGCCAGGCGCACATCGGTGTCGGAGATCGGCCGTTCGTGGAAATCGCTGGGCGCCATCGGCAGGCTCGAGATCGAAGTCGTCTGGAAATTGCCGGCGGCGAAATGCCGCCTGGCGAGCGCTTCGATTTCGGCGGCCGGTTTTCCAAAGGCATTCTGGCAGGCGGCGTCCTCGTCGACGCCCTTGCGCAGGTTGAAGAGCAGGATGCGGATTTTGGCGAAATATTGGGGATCGACGGCGAGCATATGGATGCGCGCCCAATCGAGATCGGGTTCGGGGGGCGGCGCGCCGACGGTGATGTGGATGCCGGTCACGTCGAATGTGGAGAGGAACTCGACGAGTCCGTGCTCGAAGGCGGGAGGCATGCGATTGACGTTGGAGTTGAGCAGGAGCTTGGTCAACTCGGTATAGATGGAGGATCCGACCGGCTGTTTCTCGCCGAGCGCGATGGCGTACCGGTCGCGGCCCATGGTGATTGGCGCGGACGAGGTCCAGCCATGGGAATTCTTGAACACGACGATGCGCACGGGCTGCGGCGTTTCGAGGTCGGGCTCTCCGACGAGGGTGCCGAGGGAGTGGCGGAACTCCTCGAAGCGGACCAGGGTTTCCTGTCCGGCCTTCTCGCCGGCGTCGGTGAGGACTTCGAACGGGCCGGAGGTGTAGCGGACCCAGTGTTCGGCCGCGAGGAGGGTAGGGGAAAGGGAGATCCAGGCGAAGACGAGGGCGCGGCGCATGCCAGCTTTTATTATGGCGCGGATTGCGGAGGCGGGTTTTGGTAGAATGGGAACACCCGTGGCGCTATCGTCTAACGGTTAGGACGGAGCCCTCTCAAGGCTTAAATACGGGTTCGATTCCCGTTAGCGCTACCACTTCCCCTTTATTTTTCAGCAACTTACAGCGAATTCACCCGGTCCAGGTTTGCACGAGTTTGCACGCGCTCGGCCGCAGAAAAATACCGCTAACTCTCTTTTTCCGCTGGCGCGGCAGGCGCGGCAGGCTCGGCCGGCTCGGCGGGCGCGTTCTGCTTGCGGTATTCCTGCAGGCGCCTGACCGCGGCGTCGTCCTGTCCGTGGATCATATGCGCGTAGATTTCCAGGGTCGTCCGTACTGACCCGTGGCCCAGGCGCGCACTTACCGCGGTCGCTGGCGTGCCGCTATCGAGCATTTCCGACGCGTGCGTATGGCGCAATGAGTGAAGGCTGGTGCCGGCCGGTAGCTTCAGCCGGCGGAATAACAAGCTGACCGCGGCGGACACGCTGTCCGGCCGCAATGGCGCACCGTTCTCCGCAGCGAAGATCAGGTCACCGGCCTGGTAGTCCGGACCAAACTTTAGCCTGTACTCGTCCTGGCGCTTGCGGTGCTCCGCCAGCACTTGTATGGTCTCGTCCAGAAGGCCGAGGTTGCGATTCTTTCGGCTCTTCGGGGTTTTGAATTGAAGGCCGCCGGCCTTCGTCTGGGTCAGCGATCGGGTGATGACAGCGCGCCCGTCGACGATGTCGGACCAGCGCAGTGCCAGCAGCTCGCCACGCCGGCACCCGAGCACAGCGGCTACTTCCAGAAAAGTGCGCATACACCACGGACCCGACGCACTGTCAAATACAAGCTTCTGCTGCGCGGGGGTGAGTGCGGCTCCCTCGTACTTTTGTGGTATTGGGGGCTCGCTCATCTTCACTGGGTTGACTGTGGCGAGTCCCCACCGGATCGCGCGCGAGTAGGCGCTCGATATTATCCCGGCAATGTGGCGGACGGTCTTCGCGGACATCGGGCGCGGCTCTTTCTTCTTTCGGCTGTGGCCGCCGGCCTTCAGTAACCGGGACCACTCGCGATTGAGATACAGC